>DATFFM010000157.1:0-12640 GCA_035250005.1 Vicinamibacterales bacterium
CGAAGGTTTTCGCATCCTTCCAGGTCACGTTCAGCGCCCCGGACTTGACCGCATCGCGGCTTTCGGCGGTGACCTTCTGGAACTGCGCGTACCCCGGCATCGTGGGCAGCCGGCTCTGCGCCGACGAGGTGAGCTGCAGCAGAGCGGCGCCCAACGCCACGGCCGTGGCGGTGCGAACGAAAACAAGCGGCGTGCGATAGTTCAAAGACAGCTCCTTGGAGGAGGACATTCTACCCGGGATAAGGGGTGGAGCATGCCGGTGCAGGATGCCGGATTCAGTCCTGTCCCGCACCCAGCGCGATGCGACTCGCGATCTCTCTCTTGCGCTGCAAGCCCAGGTACATCAGCAGACCGGACAGCCCCACCAGAGTCAAGATACCGGCCGTCGCACTCAGCACGCCAACGATCTCCGATCGAAAGCAACAGGAGGATGGCTCGAACGTCAGACCCGCTGGAACCACCTGGAACCCCTGGGACCTTTTGGAACCTTCCCGCAACCCTGTCCGTATTAGGCCTACAATGCAGACATCATATGCCTGACCGACAGAAGAAGGCGGAGCGAGAGATCTACCTCGGCGAGTTCGAGCAGATCGTGCTGCTCGCCATCCTCCGCCTCGATCAGGATGCGTACGCCATTCCCGTTCGGGAGGAAATCGAAGCACGCACGGGTCGGCGTGTCGCCCGAGGCGCGCTGTACACGGCGCTCGAGCGCCTGGAAGCCAAGGCCTGCCTGAGCTCGCGGATGAGCGAGCCGCTGCCGGAGCGGGGCGGGCGCTCGCGACGCTATTACACCGTGACCCCGGCCGGGCTGGCAGCGCTGCGGGCCTCACGCGCGGCGCTCCTGGCGCTCTGGAAAGGCGTCGAATCGCGCCTCGAACGGCCATGAGCATGCACACTCCTCCGCGGCTGTTCGCGAGGCTGCTGGCCCTTGTGGTCCCGCGCTCGACCGCCGACGAAGTCCTCGGCGATCTTCACGAGGAGTTCGTCGATCTCGCGGCAACGGCGGGCCGGCAGCGCGCGCGTTCATGGTATGCCGCCCAGGCCATTCGGCTCGCATCCCGGTCGATGGTCCACCGCGTCGCAGCCGTCGTCGGGCCGGGTCCAGCCGATCCACTGGCACCCAATCCAGGAGATTCCTACATGCGCAGTCTCGCCAGCGACGTCCGCCGCGCCGGTCGCACGATGTTCAAGCGTCCGGCCGTGAGCGCGCTCGTCATTCTCACGCTGGGACTCGGGCTGGGCGCCAACGCGACCATCTTCGGCGGCATCGATGCGTTGATCCTGCGCCCGTTCACGATCCCCGACCTGGATCGACTGGTGATGGTCGCCGAAACCGAACCCGGTACGTCGGCCGACACGCAGGAGACCGTGTCGCCTGCGAATTACCTGGATTGGAAGGCGCAAACCGATGCCTTCGAGCACCTCGCCGCCTTCGGGTGGTGGGACGTCAACCTTGCCGGGCAGGAAGAAGCGGAGCGCGTTGCCGGGTTTTTCGTGACCGCCAACTTCTTCCCGGCGGTCGGCGTGGCGCCGTCGCTCGGCCGCACCTTCATGACCGACGAAGAAGTCCGGGGGAATCATCGCCGCGCAGTGCTCAGCCATGCTCTCTGGCAGCGCCGCTTCGGGGGCGACCGCGACATCCTGGGCAAGACTGTTTTGCTCGACACGGAGCCCTTCGAGATCGTTGGGGTGATGCCCGAGGGCTTCGGTTTTCCACTTGGCGCGGACGTATGGGCGCCGTTGGCCCTGGACCCGAAGGCGGCCATGCGTCGCGATGACCGCTACCTTTCCGTAGTCGGCCGGCTTTCGCCTGGCCGCACGATCGATGACGCCAAGGCGCAGATCGCGCTGGTGGCCCAGCGGCTCGAGCAGCAGTACCCCGTCACGAACAAGGATCGCGGCGCACGGGTTGTCACCATGGTCCAGGGCATGCGCGACCAGGGGCTGGGTCCGATGCTGTCGCTGTGGCAGGCTTCAGCCTGCCTCGTGCTCCTGATCGCCTGTGCGAATATCGCCAACCTCCTGCTCGCGCGCGGCGCCGAGCGCCAGCGCGAGCTCGCCGTCCGTGCCGCGCTCGGCGCCAGCCGCAGCCGCATCGTCCGCGAGCTGCTGGTGGAGAGCGTGGTGCTCGCCTGCGCCGCGATCCCCTTGGCGCTTGGGGTGGCCTGGGTCGGCATCCGGCTGATCCGCATCAACCTGCCGCCCCGGCTCGTGCGCTTCGTCGATGGGTGGACCTCGATGGGCGTCGATGAGCGGGTGTTCGGCTTCACGGTGCTGCTCGCGCTGGCCACCGCCATCGTGTTCGGACTGCTGCCGGCGCTTCGAGCCTCCAGGCCGGCCCTGAACGAGTCGCTCAAGGAAGGAGGGCGGAGCGCAAGCGCCGGCCGCCAGCGGCAGCGTCTTCGCAAGGGGCTGGTCATCGCCGAGATTGCGCTGGCCCTGCCGCTGCTCGTCGCCTCGGGGATGAGTACACTCGGCGCGCACCGTTTTCTGAACGGCCCGCAGGGCTACGAGCCCGATGGACTGCTCACGATGCGCGCGGTGCTGCCGGACGCGAAATACCTTCAGCCGGAGGCGCGCCGTCGATTCACCGACGATGTCGTGGCGCGTCTGTCGGTACTCCCCGGCGTGCGCTCCGTCGGCCTGTCGAACGTGCTTCCGTCATCCAACAACAACTCGAGCCGCGCGATCGAAGTCGAAGCCGTCCCCACGAGCGACCCGGCCAATCCGCCGCTGGTGGACAACCGTCTGGTTGGCCCGGCGTTCCTCGGGACGATGCAGATTCCGGTGCTGCAGGGCCGGAACTTCTCGGATGCCGATCGGGCCGATTCGCTGCCTGTCGCGATCATCTCGAAGTCGGCCGCCGAAAGGCATTTCCCCGGTGCAGACCCGATCGGCCGGAAGATCCGCCTCGGCACGGACCCGTGGCTCACGGTGGTGGGGGTGTCGGGGGACTACATTCAGCAATGGTTCAACCGCCGCAACGCCCCCACGGTCTACCGGCCGTACGCGCAGGCGCCGTCGGCGTACCTCGCCATCGGGGTTCGCGCCGACGGGGATCTCGCCGCGCTGATACCCGCGGCACGGGCGGCCGTCCGCGAGGTGGATCCGGCGCAGCCGATCTTCGATGTGATGCCGATGCGGCAAGCGCTGGCCGAGAAAACGATCGGCCTCCAGTACATCGCGGCCATCATGGCGGTTTTCGGCCTGCTCGCGCTCGTGCTGGCGGTGGTTGGTGTCTACAGCCTCATGGCCTTCGTCATCACACAACGGACGCACGAGATCGGCGTGCGCATCGCACTCGGGGCCAAGCGCGGCGACGTCATCCGGCTGACGGTCGGCCAGTCCGCGAGGATGACCGCCGCCGGCGCGATCCTCGGGCTGATGTTGTCTGCGGCACTGAGCCGCGGGCTCGAGACGGCACTCTTCGGCATCATCAGCAGCGACGTCCGCATCTCCCTCGGTTTTGCGGCCATCCTCATCACGGCGGCCCTCGCGGCGGGTTACGTGCCGGCACGCCGGGCAACGAAGATCGATCCGATCATTGCCCTCAGGGCTGAATAGAGGGGACGACAACACGGATGCAGGGGTAGGGGTACAATCCTCGCGGAGGTTCCCCGATGAGACGAGCTCTGCCTGCACCTCTCGCCGCTCTGTTGATGGCCGCAGGCCTGTTCAACCTGCCAGCCGGCGCCCAGCAGGCGACCGCGGGCGATGACGCGCTGATCGCCAGGGCCCGCGCGATCCACGACAAGGTCATCGCGCTCGATACGCACGACGACATCAACGTCAGAAACTTCACGGCCGAGCAGAACTACACGCAGGATCTGGACACCCGGGTCAACCTGCCGAAGATGATCAAAGGCGGCCTCGACGCCGCGTTCTTCATCGTGTATGTCGGCCAGAACCGGTCGCCAGAAGCCTTCACGAAGCCGGCGTTCGACGCCGCCTACCAGGAGGCGATCGAGAAGTTCGATGCGATCCACCGGCTGACGAAACAGATCGCGCCCGACCAGATCGAGCTCGCGCTCACGCCGGCTGACGTGCGCCGCATCGCGGCGTCCGGCAAGAAGGTGGCGCTCATCGGCGTCGAGAATGGCTATCCGCTCGGCGATGAAACCACCGCGATCGCCCGCGTGAAGGAGTTCCACTCCCGCGGCGCTCGATATCTGTCGCTTGCCCACAACGGCCACAGCCAGCTCGCCGACTCCAACACCGGGGAGAGCGACGGCGTCTGGCTGCACAAGGGCTTGAGCCCGCTCGGCAAACAGGTGATCGCCGAGCTCAATCGCGTCGGCATCATGGTGGACATCTCCCATCCGTCGAAAGAGGCGAACCTCCAGGCCATCGCGCTGTCGAAGGCCCCGGTCATCGCGTCGCACTCCGCCGCCCGCGCCATGTTCGATCACAGCCGCAACCTGGACGACGAACAGCTGATGGCGTTGAAGAAGAACGGCGGCGTGGTCCAGACGGTCGCCTTCGCCACGTACGTGAAGGTGACGCCCCCGTCCGCCGAACGGACGGCGGCGCTGGCGAAGCTCGCGGCTGAGTACAACATACCGGTCACTGCCCTCGGGCGCGGCGGACGCGGGCGCGGCGCGGGCGGGCGGGGTCGCGGCAACGACCCGCTCACGGCCTTGAGCGATGAACAGCGCGCCGAACTGCAGAAGAAGCAGACCGACTTGAATGCGAAGTACCCGCCGCCGCTGCGCGCGACCGTGAAGGACTTCGTTGACCACATCGACTACCTGGTCAAGACGATCGGGATCGACCACGTCGGCATCTCGTCCGACTTCGACGGCGGCGGCGGCGTGGACGGCTGGAACGACGCCAGCGAAACGTTCAACGTCACGCTGGAACTGGTGCGCCGCGGCTACACCGAGCAGCAGATCGACCAGATCTGGAGCGGCAACCTGCTCCGGGTGATGGACCGGGTGCAGAAGCTCGCGCAGACGCGGTGAAGCCGTTCGTCATCGGGGTGGCGGGCGGGTCCGGATCGGGCAAGACCACGGTCGTCCGCCAGATCGTCAACAGCCTCGGGGACGACCAGGTCAGTCTGCTCGAGCACGACCGGTACTATCGCAACCGCGGAGATCTCCGGCTCGAGGAGCGGGCGGCGCTCAACTACGATCATCCCGATGCGCTCGAAACCGACCTGCTCGTGGAGCACGTCAAGTCGCTGCGCGCCGGCGAGCCGGTGGCCGTGCCGGTCTACGACTTCGCCCGGTATGCGCGCGAGGCCGAAACGATGACGCTTCCGCCGCGCCGCGCGATCATCGTCGAAGGCATCCTGATCTTCACGGATCCCGAGCTGCGCAATCTGATGGACGTCAAGGTCTTCGTCGATGCCGACGATGACACGAGGTTCATCCGGCGGCTCCAGCGCGACATCTCGGAACGCGGACGGACCGTGGCCTCGGTCATCGACCAGTATCTCGGCAGCGTGAAGCCGATGCACCTGGAGTTCGTGGAACCGAGCAAGCGCTATGCGGACATCATCATTCCGCTCGGCGGGCACAACACGGTCGCGATCGACATGCTGCTCACGCTGATCCGCAGCCTCGCCGCGCGATGAGCGGCCGGGTGCCGTCGCACTGGACGCGCGCGGCCGCGGTCGCCGTCGCGCTCGCGGTCGTCCACAGCTGGCCGCTCGCGACCGCTCCGGCCACGCTGTCGCTCAACTACAACGGCGACGTGATGCTCAACGAGTGGATCGTCGCCTGGGTGCAGCATCAGCTCCTGCGTGCGCCGCTCGAGCTGTTCCAGGCCAATATCTTCTATCCGGCCCCCGACGCCCTGGCGTTCTCCGAACCGCTGATCGTGCCCGCGCTCCTCGGGTACCCGGTGCGCCTGCTGGGCGGCTCGCCCGTCCTCGTGCACAACCTCCTGCTGCTCGCCGGATTGTCGCTGACCATGCTGGGCGCCTACGCGCTGGCGCACCACTGGACGGGCGACCCTCTCGCGTCGCTGGTCGCCGGGGCGGCGTATACGTTCAACACCCAGTCATTGGTGCGGCTGGAGCATCTGCAGGCCGCACACGCCTACGGCCTCCCGCTCGCCCTGCTCGCGGCCGACCGGCTGATCACCACCGGTGATCGCCGCCAGGCATGGTGGCTTGGCGGATGGATGATCGCGATGGCCTATTCGTCCGGCTATCTGGTGATCTTCACGACGGTCGCGCTCGCCGTGCTGGCTCTCGCGCGGACCCGCGAGTGGATGAAGCGACCGGCGCAGGTCATCGGAGGCTTGACGCTCGCCGCGGTGGTCACCGGAGCCGCCGTCCTGCCGCTTTACCTGCCGTACCGCCGCGTGGCGAATGAACAGGGGATGAGGCGTACGCTCGAAGGCGTCGCCGAGTTCTCGGCGGCCATCGACGGCTACCTGGCGTCCTACAGCCGCCTTCACCACCGGCTCTGGAACGCAGGCGCGCCGAGACAGTTCCCGGACGCGTATTTCCCCGGGATCGTCGTGGCCGTGCTCGCGATGGCCGGCATCGCTTCGGGCGGACGCAGGCGGACGGCCGTGCCGGCGCTGGTCGCGTTGTGCGTGGTCGGCTGCGTGCTGTCGCTCGGCACCCGGACACCGTTCTACGGCTGGCTGTATGCGGTGTTTCCACCGATGTCGGCGCTGCGGGGGGCGGCCCGCTTCGGCACCCTGTTCCTGCTGGGGATGGCGTTGCTGGCGGGGATCGGGCTGGCAGCGCTGCGGGCGCACGTCTCGCGGCGCGTGGGCGCGATCGTGGCGATGACCGCGCTGGTCGTCGTAAATCTCGAGGCGCTGCGCGCGCCGTTCAACTACACGCCGTTTCGAGGGATCCCGGGCCTCTATGCGCTGCTGGCGAAGGAACCGGATCCGGTCGTGCTGGTCGAAGTGCCGTTCTATCCAGCGGAAGCGGCCTTTCAGAACGCGGAATACGTGCTCAACTCCACCGCCCACTGGCGCCCGCTGATGAACGGCTACAGCGGGTACACCCCAGCCACCTATCGCGACCATGCCCCCGTGTTCTGGTCCTTCCCCGATCCGGGAGTGGTCGAAGCGATGCGCGCGGCCGGAGCGACCCACCTGATGCTGCACCCGCGCCGTTTCGAGGGGGAGGCCCTCGAAACGCTTCGCAAGGCGCTGGCGCATCCGAACCTCGAGCGCATGGCCGTCAGCCGTGACAACCTCACGCTGTTCCGGATCCGGTGAAACGCCGCGCCCGACCCGAAGGTCGGGCCTATACGGTTCGGGCCTGCGAGCTCCCGGGCCTACTTCACTTTCTTGACCTGATTGAGCTTCATCGGGCTGTTGGCAAGATTCTCGATACCCAGAAAGTTGCCGACGAGCCGGAGCTGCACCATCTGTGCGAGCGTCCCGTCGCCGTTGCCTTCGTTATCGAGGCGCAGCTCGATCACGGTGAAGGGATAGTCCCGCCCGGGACCACCACCCAGGCGTTCGGATATGCGCATCGGGCGATCGCTGATCAGCATGATGCGGCGTCCGGCGCCATCGGCCGGCATCTCCCGCGCGTAGAAGAAGTCGTATCGCAGCGACGTGGGCGTCGCGATGGAGCCGACTGACTTCACGTCGAGCAGCGCCCGGAGAAAGGCGTCCTGACCGTCGTCGCGGAGCGTCTTCAGAAGCCGGTCGTTCTCGTCGTCGGGCGTCCAGCGAGTGATGCGGATCGTCACCGGCGTGAGACCGGCGGCGCCGACGTTGCTGATGTTCGTCAGGATCGCGCTGAACTCTTCCGCGACCTTCCTGGGCTCCTTCTGAGCCGCTGCCGGTGCCGGCAGGACCGTGGCGACCATCAGAAGGCCAACGGCCAGCTGGCGTACTGCGCTCATGCTTCCCTCCTGTCCCGGTGTGTCAGCCGGTGTACTGGAAACAATCGGCATGCCATGAAAAATTCCGGCCGGGGCGGTGCCGGCAGCTTAGCCGCTGCTGCCGAAACCACCCCGGGACCGTTCATCTGCCTCAGCTTCGACCCACTCGACCCGAGCCGCCTCGAGCAGGATGCCCTGCGCGATTCGATCCCCGGGTCTGACCGTCACCGGTTCACCGGTAAAATTCATCACCGCGATCTTCACCTCGTCGGTTGCACCGCAGTAGTCGGGATCGATCACGCCGACGCCGTTGGCAATCATCAACCCTCGCTTCACCGGCGTGCTGCTCCTGGCAAAGATGCCGAGAAACATCCGCAGCGGCACCTTGATCACCAGGCCGGTCGGTACGAGCGCGACCCGGCCCGGTTCGACCGTAACGGTTGCGACCGAGGCGAGGTCGAAGCCGGCGGCATCGCCGGTCTGGTACTCGGGCAGCGTCGCGTCGGGGTGAATGCGGGTGATCCGGACGGTGAGCGGATCCGAGAGCGGACGTTCGGCTTTGCGCCACATGGTTTTCAGCAGCCCGGAACAGGAGCGAGAAAGGTCGTGACGAACCGCAGCAGGTCATCGGCGCCGCGATAGGGATAGGTCGTGCAGTTCGGGTGGACGTTACCGGAGATCAGTCGTGAGACGACCGGCCGGCGGGCGATGTCGTAGAGCAGGAGCACTCGCTGACCGGTAGCATCCGACCGGCCGAGCACGTACCCGACCTCGAAGCCGACGCCATAGCTCGAGCCGGACGCTTCGGCGATCACCACGTCGGCGCCGGCGAGCCACCGCATATCGCGCTCGAAGACGGCGCGCTCCGACAGCGCCGATTCGGCCGACTCCACCCCATCTTCGAGCAGGTGCCGCGTCAGCACCGTGTGCCCCTGGTCCTCCAGCGCATCCGCCAGGGCACGGGCGATGCCCACGGCGCCGCGGTCGCCGCGAACGGTGCAGGCGAGGTAGATGTTCACCGCGCGTATTATAGGCGTCGGGAGCTGCGGCCCGAGCGAAGAGCGAGGGCTGAGCAAGGCGTCGGGAGCTGCGGCCCGAGCGAAGAGCGAGGGCTGGCGAGGCGCTGGGGGTGGGGCCCCAGCGCAAACTGATAAAAGATTCAGCATGCGTTCAACTATCGTGCTGCTGGGGATATTCGCCGTAACCGCCGGATCACTGTGGGCTCAATCGCGTCCACGTGCGCGGGATCTCGGGCTCGCGCCCGGCTCGATGGAGCCTGGCCCGCTCAACGCGATCACGGACGTGGAGGGCGTGCGCGTCGGGCAGACCACGATCGTCCAGGGCGACAGCATCCGTACCGGGGTGACCGCGGTCCTGCCGCACGGCGGGAACCTGTTCAGGGAGAAGGTCGCGGGTGCGGTGTTCATCGGCAACGCGTTCGGCAAGCTGGCCGGCTCGACGCAGGTCCGCGAGCTCGGCACGATCGAGTCACCGATCGTCCTCACCAACACGCTGTCGGTCGGCACCGCCCTGGAAGCGGCCGTCCGCTGGACGCTCGCGCAGCCCGGGAACGAGAACGTCCGTTCGGTCAACGCGCTGGTGGGCGAGACCAACGATGGCGGATTGAACGACATCCGCGGGCTGCACGTCAGCCGCGAGCACGTCACCGCGGCCATCAGCGGCGCGAGGCCCGGTGCGGTCGACGAGGGGGCCGTCGGCGCCGGCACCGGCACCATCGCGTTCGGATGGAAAGGCGGCATCGGCACCTCATCGCGCAGGGTCCGGCAGGGTCAGGAGGCCTACACCGTCGGCGTGCTCGTCCAGACGAATTATGGTGGGAAACTTACGATTGCCGGCGTACCGGTGTGGAAGGAGTTGTCGCCGCGCGCGCCGCAATCCGCGCTCGCGCCGGGCGATGCGGATGGGTCCTGCATGATCGTCGTCGCGACCGATGCGCCCCTCGACGCGCGCGACCTCGAACGCCTGGCGGCACGCGCGATCTTCGCGATGGCCCGCACAGGCTCGACCTATTCGAACGGCAGCGGGGACTTCGCGATCGCGTTCTCGACGCATCCGTCGCTGCGGGTCACCGGCGGAAACGCGCCGCTGCAGAGAACGGTGCTCCCGACCGACGCGGTGTCGGGACTGTTCGAGGCGACGCTCGATGCGACCGAAGAAGCGATCTACAACTCACTGCTCAAGGCGACCGACACCACCGGCAGCGGCCGGACGACCCGCGCGCTCCCGATCGACGAGCTGAAAGCTCTCCTGAAGAAGTTCGGCCGCTAGCGCGCGGCGGTCCGAGCCGTCAGCGCTTTACTTTGGCCGCCGGTCGTCCTAGAGTGCCGGGCAGAAAGCCGGCACCATCCATGCGCGCAGCCCTTGCCCTTGCCTTCACCGGCGTGCTCCTCGCCAGCGAAAGCCAGCCGCTCCGATCGGGGCTCGATCCGTCCACCTTCGACCACCGCGTCCGGCCGCAGGACGACCTCTACCGTTTCGTGAACGGCAAATGGCTCGACACGACGGTCATCCCCCCCGATCGGGTCACCTACGGCACGTTTGCCGAGCTCGCCGACCGCGCCGAACACGACGTGCGGCAGATCATCGAGTCTCTCGACGGCAAGAGCGGAGCGGAGCGGCAGATTCGTGACCTCTACGCGAGCATGATGGACGAAGCGCGGATCGAAGCGCTCGGCGCGGGGCCGATCCGCGAAGAGCTCGACCGCATCGATGCGATCGACTCGCCGGCCGCCCTTGCGAAGCAGATCGGCCGTCTCTCGGCGATGAATGCGGGCGGCCCCTTCAGCGTGTCGGCTGGTGTGGACGCGACGAATTCCACTGCGCTCATTGTGACGGTCAGCCAGGGGGGCACGCTCCTGCCCGAGCGCGATTACTACTTCGGGGGGGACGCGCCGACACGGGCGATCCGCGACCAGTACATCGCCTATCTGACGAACATCTTCACGCTGGCTGGCCGCACGAAACCGGCTGAAGAGGCGCTGGCTGTGCTGGCGCTCGAGACGACGCTCGCCCGGGCGCAGCAGCCGCACGCCGAAGCGCGCGTCAAGCCCCCCGGGCGGCCGTTCAAGCTGCGGGAGGTCGAGCGCGACATGCCGGGGTTCGCGTGGACCGAATGGGCGAAGCCGCAAGGGCTCGACCTCGCCGAAACCATCGTGTTCGAGCAGCCGGCGTTCTTCCGTGTGTTCGCCTCGGCTGTGACCAGTACCCCGCTCGACACCTGGAAGGCGTGGCTGGCCGCCCGCTACATCACCGCGTCGTCGATCTTCATCTCGCGGCCGTTCGCCGACGCCCGGTTCGAGTTCTTCGGACGCGTGCTCAGCGGGCAGGAGCTGCCGCGCGAACGATGGAAGCGCGGCGTCTCGATGGTGAACGCCTATCTCGGCGACGCGATGGGACAGCTGTACGTCCGGAAGCACTTCCCCGACGCCTCGCGCCAGAAGGTCCAGACGATCGTCCGCACCATCCTGAAGGCGTTCCGCGAGGCCGTGGACGAGGCGGCCTGGATGACGCCCGAAGCGAGGCGGCATGCCCGCACCAAGCTCGACTACCTCGGCGCCGGCGTCGGCTACCCCGATCGGTGGCGCACCTACGACCGCTTGCGCATCCGGGCCGACGATCTGCTCGGCAACGCGCAGCGCGGGCAGCAGTTCGAGAACGACTATCAGATGATGCGGCTGCGGCGCCGCAGCGAGCCGCGGCAATGGCTCATGACGCCGCAGACGGTGAACGCCTACTACACGCCGTCGCGCAACGAGATCATCCTGCCCGCGGCGATGCTTCAGCCGCCGATGTTCGATCCCGAGGCCGAAGACGCGGTGAACTACGGCGGGATCGGTGCCATCATCGGCCACGAGATCGGCCACGCCTTCGACCAGCGGGGACGCCGGTTCGACGCCTACGGCCGGGCCGCGGACTGGTGGACGCCGAAGGACGAAGAGCAATTTCAGCAGCGGGCGCGGATGCTGGTGGAGCAGTTCAACGCATACTCCCCCCTCCCCGGGCATGCCGTCAACGGCGAGCTGACGCTCGGTGAGAACATCGGCGACCTCGGCGGCCTGGCGGTGTCTCTTCGCGCCTACCGCTTGTCGCTCCGGGGGGCAGCGGCGCCCGTGATCGACGGGTTCAGCGGCGAACAGCGGCTGCTGCTGCGATGGGCCGAGGTCTGGCGCGGCACGACGCGCGAGGAGTACCTGCGCCAGACGCTGTTCCTCAACCAGCACGCCCCGCCCGAGTACCGCGCGAACGGCGCCGTCGTGCACCTGGACGCCTTCTACCAGGCCTTCAACGTCCAGCCGGGCGACAAGCTGTATCTCGACCCGAAAAAACGGGTGCGGATCTGGTGAGCGGGAATTAGACTTGTCCTCCAGGAGAACACTCATGAGAATGCCGCTGCACGGGCGGACCCTTGCGCTGATCGTCGGTTCGCTGTTCGTTGTGCAATGGACGATCGGCGCCCAGTCCCGGTCGATCGCAACGAAGCGTCCGCTCACCTACGACGTGGTCGATTACTGGAAATCGATCGGAGGCACACGGCTCTCGGACGATGGCCAGTGGCTGCTCTACTCGGTGACGTCGCAGGCCGATGACGGCGAGCTGATCGTCAGGAACCTGAAGACGTCGCAGGAGTACAAGCACGCGCGCGGCACGGGCGGGCAGTTCACGCCCGACGGCAAGTTCGTGATCTTCACCATCGCGCAGTCGAAGGCCGACGAAGAGCGCGAGCGCCAGCAGAACCGCGGGCGCGGAGGTGAAGGGGGCGAGAACCAGCCGGCCGCCGAGCCGGCCGCCGGCGAGCCGCCGCAGCCCGCAGCCGC
>DATFFM010000158.1:0-11228 GCA_035250005.1 Vicinamibacterales bacterium
AACCACGGGCACGGCACCAGGATGCTGGCGGAGGTGATCAGCCCCTGTTCGAGTGCTTCGAACGTCGCCCGGTTGACCGAGTGTGCCATGCCGAGATCATCGGCATGGATGACGAGCAGCCGCGCCGTCGGGGGATAGCCCAGGCGCCCCTGGACCGTCCGGTCCTGCTGCGCCCCCACCGGCCGCGCGGGCATCGCGAGCAGTGCCACGGCAGCGGCCACGCAGACGCCACCCGTCATCCAGTCACGCATCACGACCTCCCCGGGCTGCTCGCGCTCTCGGCCCGCTCCGGATATGTTCGGTCCGCACCTGTTCTCGCAGCCGGTCGCGGGCGGCGGTGGCGGCCAGCAGCAGGCACCCGATCAGCGGCGCTTCCTTGCCGAGCGCGGCGAGACCGACCTCCATTGGCGCCCGTGAGATCCGCTGGACGATCTCACGCACCTGCCTGACGAGCGGCGCCGCATTCGCAAACAGCGCGCCGCCGAGCAGCAGGATCGACGGGTCGACCACCGTGCCGATGTTGACCGCGGCGATGCCGAGCAACGTCGCCGTCTCGTCGATGGCGTGGCGCGCCCGCTCCGTGCCGGCCTGCGCCGCCTCGAACAGCCGGGGCAGCCATGACTCGGGATCCCCCTGCGCCGCCTCGGGCCATCGCGCCGCCAGCGCGTGGAGGCCGGCCAGCGTTTCCAGGCAGCCGTGGGTGCCGTAGGGCACATCGACGTACTCGGGGGCCATGCACATGACCGCGACCTCCCCCGCCATGAAGTGGTGCCCGCGGTGAAGCTTCCCGTCGATTAGCACCGCGGCGCCAATGCCCGTGCCGACGAACAGGAACGCGCAGGTATCGTGACCACGCGCGGCCCCCTTCCAATGCTCGCCCAGCAGCGCGAGGTTGACGTCGTTTTCGACGAGCACCGGCGCGCCGAGCGCCTCCTCCAGGGAGTGCCGCATCGGCACCTCCGACCAGCCGGTCAGATTGGGCGCGAGCACGACGATGCCCCGGTCCAGATCGACCACACCGGGCGCACCGGCAGCGACCGAGAGCAGCCGGTCCGGCGGGGCGCCGGCTTCACGCATCAGCTCGCGCACCGCGTCCGCGATCTTGCGGAGCGCCGCCGGCGGCGACAGGCGGCGGGGCGTCGGGATGATTCGATGCGCGAGCCGGTCGCCTCGCAGATCGGCGATCGCCAGCCGCGTGCGGGTCGGCCCGACGTCGATGCCCGCGACGAAGCCATGTCGCGCGTTGAACTCCATCAGCGACGGGCGGCGGCCGCCGCGGGAGGGGCCGGTGCCGAGATCCCGGGTGAGGCCGCGCGCGGTCAGCTGGGAGGTGAGGAATCCGACCGTGGGCCCCGACAGACCGGTGGCCTCGATCAGCTCGGCGCGGGTGAACGGCCCGGCACACGACATCGCGACCGCCAGCAGCCGTTCGAGCGTGTAACCCCGCCCGGTCGCCGATGTCGAATGCCGTCGGCGTTCGCGTTCCATCGGGTCAGGCGAAGTACCACCAGAGGACGAAGACGGTGCCCGAGACGATCACCGAAGCCGCGATCTGGAGGATCACCGTGCTCCGCGCGCCCGCCAGTGCGGTATACGGCTCCTGCAGCGTCGCAAACGTGAGGCCTCTCAGCTTGGATTCGGCTTCCCGTCCGGTTGCCAGCGAAACGCCCACGAGCACCAGCGTGCTGATGATGAACATCAGCACGGCGAAATGCAGAAAGTGGATCTCGACGATCCGCGTGAGCCATGGCGTCTCGGCGACGAGCGGGTTCTGACGTCCGACTTCCAGCACGAATCGCGTGCCGCCGATCACCGCACCGGTCAGCAGCGACGCGATCGCCCCCCACCGGTTCGCGCGCGGCCACAACACGCCGAGCAGGAACACCGCCGCGATCGGGGGGCTGATGTACGCCTGCACGCTCTGCAGATAGATGTAGACCTGGCCGCTCATGTAGGGGATGAACGGCACCCACAGGATCCCGAGGCCGACCATGAGCACGGTGGAGGCACGGCCCACGAATACCAGCCGGCGCTCGCTGGCGTTCGGGCGGATACGCTGGTACAGGTCGAGCGTGATCAGCGTGGACGCGGAGTTGAACGTGGCCGCCAGCGACGACATCAGCGCGGCCATCAGCGCCGCGATCATCAGTCCCGTCAACCCGGAGGGGAGCAGGCGGACCACCAGCGCCGGATACGCCTGATCACCCTGGATGTCGGGATACAGCACGCGGGCGATCATGCCGGGCAGCACCAGGATGAAGACCGGAAGGATCTTCAGGAACCCGCTGAAAATCGCCCCTCCCCGTGCCTGGGCTTCGTCCTTCGCACTCAGCACCCGCTGAACGATCACCTGGTCGGTGCACCAGTACCAGATGCCCAGGATCGGCGCCCCCAGGAAGATGCCGGTCCAGGGGAAGTCCGGATCGGAGGCCGGCTTGATCATGTGGAAGAAGCCGGCCGGCAGATTCGCCCGAAGGCCGGCGAACCCGCCGGCCTCCGACAGCCCGATCGCGGTCAGGATGATGGCGCCGCCGATCAGCACCACCGCCTGCAGCAGCTCGGTGTAGATGACGGCTGCCAGCCCGCCCACGATCGTGTAGGCGCCGGTCGTCAGCACCATCACCAGGGCCGACGTGTAGAAGTCCCACCCGGCCACCTCGCGCATGACCAGGCTGCCCGCATAGAGCGACACGGAGATCTTGGTGAAGATGTACGCGATCACCGAGACCATCGTCAGATACATGCGCGCCGCCGGCCCGTAGCGGCGTTCGAGGAACTCCGGCATGGTGGCGACGCCGCTGCGCAGGTAGAACGGCACGAAGATCCACCCGAGAGCCAGCACCATGAACACGGCGAGCCACTCGAAGTGCCCGACGGCCAGCCCGGTGCTCGCGCCCGAACCGGCCAGACCGATCAGGTGCTCGCTCGAGATATTGGTGGCAAACAGCGACGCGCCGATCGCGACCCATCCGACCTGCCGGCCGGCCAGGAAATATCCCTTGGCCGTACGGGTCCGCCCCGAGAAGTAGAACCCGATTGCCATCACGAGGGCGAAGTACACGCCGATGACGACAAGGTCGAGTGTGGTCATTCATCCTCCCGAGCCCGGCGGCCACGGTCCGGGCCCAAAGCGCGCCGAGTATATCGCGGGAGTTATCATCGGCGTCATGACACAGATCCGGTACGCCGCGGCGGCCTGCCGGACCTCGGACTGATCATGGAGCTGGTCGACGGTGAGGACCTGGCACAGCGTCTGTCGAAGGGGCCGGCGCCGCTGGACGAGGCCGTGCGGATCGCGATCCAGACACGGATCTCTCCCGACGGCAGACGCGTCGGGGTCACCGTCTTCGCCAACGCTCCGACTCCGATATCTGGATTCAGGATCTGCCGGTGATGTCCGCGTTGCGCCGGCTGACGTTCGGCGGTCGTACCCGCTCTCCAGTGCGGTCCCCAGACGGAAGGCGCATCGCGTTCCGATCGAACCGAGACGGTGACGACGCGCTGTATGTGCAGGACGCCGACTCAGGCAGGACCTAGGTCCGGCACCTTCGCCCGATGGCAGGGGGCTGGCGCACCGGCGAACAGCGTCCGATGGCGCGAGCACCGTGTACATCGAGCCGCTCCCATCCGCGTGACCACAGCTCCTCGCGTCGTCTTGGCCGAGTCTGAGCGCATCCGCCGTGACGTGACCGTCAGCGCGGACTCGACGGCCGTCCGCGCGTTCGACTTCATGCCTGACAGCAAGACGTTGCTTGTAGTGCTGCCGGGCGCGGTGATCAGCTCCCAGAGCCGCGACATCACGTCGTCGTCAACTGGTTCGAGGAACTCAGGAAATGACTGAGGAAGCCCGCTACTTCGGTGGGAGTTTCGACTTCAGCTCCTCGAGCCAGTTGAGCACGACCACCATGCTGGCAGCGGTGTCCTCCGTGTCCTTCACCATGAGGAAGCGGCCGTCGCTCGAAACATCATAGGGGCGGCTGCCCGGCCCCACGAAGTAGCGTTTATCGAGGATTTTCACCGGCGTTCCCGCACGAAACGTCGGGCTGTGCTGGACGGACGCGCTCGTGAGGTGGTTGTCGCCGTCGAGAAAGAACAGCTCGCGTCCGTTGCTCGACCAGACCGGCCGCGTGCCGCCGTGCGTCGAGATCTGCTCCTGGCCGGCATCAACGCTGGGAAACGGCCGCACGTAGATCTCGTGCCGGCCGGATTCGTCCGATTGATACGCGAGCCAGCGGCCGTCCCGCGAGAGGTCGGCGTTGACTTCTAGGAACTCCCCGGACAAGAGCGGCGTGACTCGCCGCTCGCTCTCCAGCAGGAGCACATGGAGGTCCGGACCTCCCTTGGCGGTGACTTCCATCAGAATGAGCCGGGACCCATCACCCGGGGTCGACAGAGCGATCTGCAGATTTGGACTGGTGGTCAACCGCTCGACGGCGCCGGTCCCATCAGCCGCCTGCGAGAACAGGTTCGCAGGATTGGTGCGGGCCGAGTTGAAGATGATGCGCCGGCTGTCCGGCATCCAGACGGGATTGGTGTCCGCCGCCGGATCGAGCGTCAACCTTCGCAAGGTGCCGCGGCGAAAGTCCCAGATCCAGATATCCTGCTCCTGATCGTTGGCCACCAGGGCCGCGCGAGTACCGTCAGGTGAAACCCGGACGGCGGTGTAATTGCGCGGCGGGCTGTTGATCGGCACCTCACCACCCTGGCGGTCGACCCAGACGACCGACCGCAGACCGCCACCGCTGCCGCCCATCACGTGTAGCAGGGTTCCACTGCGGGACACGGCGTAATTGGCGGCGCCTGTGGGCGCCATCATGACGTCGTCGGCGACCGGCACCGGATCGCTCAGCACTTTCAGATTCACCGGGTCGAACCGGACGGCGCGCAGCGCGCCCGACGCGGCGTATACGATGTGCCCGGAGTCGACGTACTCCGCCTGGCTGCCCCCACGAATCAGTGTGGTCGTGTTCCCAGTCTCGAGGTCGAGCACGGCGATCACCGCGTTCTGCGGCTGGCCGGCGACGGCGATCGTGAAGAGGACCCCCCGGCCATCAGGCAGCAGCGATGGAAACACGTGGTCCGAGCCTCGTTGAGCCTCATCAGGGGTGGTCAGAGCCGCCGGCTCGCCGCCACCTTCGCCAATCCTCAGAAGGCCTGTCGTGGTAGAAGCGGTTGCGAACACGATCGTCCCATCTGCTCCCCAGCTTCCCCCGCGGGGCGCGCCTGTGAACTTGCACAACGGGATCGTCGGACCGCCCGTGATCGAGACTTTCCTGAGCTCGTTCTCCCCCTCCGCGAAGAATGCTATCCAGCGGCCGTCGGGCGACAGGAAGGGCGAGCGGGCACGGGTGGTACCCTGCAGCGACAGCGCCTCCAGACGATCGATCGCGCGAACCGCCAAGTGTGCGTCTCCGCTCGGGCCGGCGGTGTAGACGATGTGCTTGCCATCATTCGAAATTGCAACGTGGCGGTCAGGCGCACCCAGCGTCAGCGCCTGGGCGGCCGGCGGCGCGATCGCGAATCGCACCGGCTGCATCGGGGGCGGCGGGGTCCAGCGCTGCCATCCCCACACCATCGCCAGAGCGAGCATCACGCCGGCCACGACGCCGAGCGCACCGATACTCACCAGTCGCCTCCGTGCGCGGGGCGGGGTTGACGGCAGGGTCGCCGTGGGCACCGGCGTATTCACAGCGTCGGCCATCAGGAACCGCACCACCGAGATGTCGGGGATTCGTGCGCGCCGGTCCTTCTCGAGGCAGCCTTTGACGAGCGCGCGGATGCCGGACGGAACGTCCGCCGGCAGGGCCGTCCACGCCGGCTCGCCGCGCAGCACGCACGCGAGCGTGTCCGACACGTCCTCTCCTTCGAACGCGCGCCGCCCCGTGAGCATCTCGAAGAGCACGCACCCGAACGCCCACACGTCGCTCCGCTTGTCGGCGAGGCGTCCCTTCGCCTGCTCGGGGCTCATGTAGGCCGCGGTACCGAGGATCACACCTGCCTGGGTAGCGCCGAAGGTCAGCGTCGGCGACAGCGAGGCGTTTGGCTGTTCGGTCTCCAGAGCCTTGGCCAGCCCGAAGTCGAGGACCTTCACGTGCCCATCCGGGGTCACCATGATGTTCGCCGGCTTGAGGTCGCGGTGAACGATCGCTTTCTCGTGCGCCGCCTCCAGCGCGTCGACGATCTGTCGCGCTGCGGCGAGCGTTTCCCTGAGCGGCAGCGGTCCACGGGCGAGCGTGTCGGCGAGCGACTCTCCCTCGACCAGTTCGAGGATGAGGAACTGCGCGCCCGACGCCTGCTCGAGCCCGTAAATCGCCGCGATGTGCTGATGGTTGAGCGCGGCCAGGAGCTGGGCCTCGCGCTCGAAGCGCGCCACCCGCTCCGGATCCGTCGCGAAGAGATCGGGCAGCGCCTTGACCGCGACGTCGCGATTGAGCTTCGTGTCGCGCGCGCGATAAACCTGTCCCATGCCGCCGGACCCCAGGGGAGCGACGATCTCGTAGGGTCCGAGTCGGGCACCGGCACTCAGTGGCATAGCGGCTGGAATGCGCGCCGGAGTATATGTCAGAACCGGCGCACCATGCGCAGGATCAGGCGGGATCGATCATGCGGCTCGTACGCCAAGTGCGAAGGACCTCGACCGTGACGCCGCCGAGCACGCAGCAGCTCCTCGCGGACCACCCAAAGCGCGCCGAGTATATCGCGGGGAGTTATCATCGGCGGCATGACACAGATCCGGTACGCCGCGGCGGCCTGCCAGACCGACCTGCCCAACCCCGCCGACCGCGCGCAGATGGCGGCGAATACCTCCCGGATGCTCGCGATGATCGATGCAGCCGTGGCCGGGAGCGCGCCCTTTCTCCCGGTGCGCCTCATCGTCTTTCCGGAGTTTGCCCACGCAGCGCCGGTGTATCCCACGCTGGACGAACTGATCGACCGGCTGGCGATCCCGATTCCCAACGAACACACCGATCGCCTGCATCGGAAGGCGCGGGAGCACGGCGTCTACATCCAGAGCGGATCCATGCTGGAGGCGGATGCGCGGTGGCCGGGCGTCGTGTTCAACACGACCTGCCTGATCGGTCCGGAGGGCATTCTGTACCGGTATCGGAAAGTAAACCCCTGGATCCCCTACGAGGTGCACGCCAGCCCGCACGATCTGCCCGGCTATGACGAGCCGCTGTTTCCGGTCGCGGATACCGAGATCGGACGCATCGGCTGCGCGATCTGCTATGACTGGCTTTTCCCCGAAGCCATCCGCCAACTGGCGGCCAACGGCGCCGAACTGCTGGTACGGATCTCCGCGTACATGGATCCCTGGGGCGCCACCGAACCGATGAATTGGTGGACGATCGTGAATCGCTGCCGCGCGCTCGAGAACCTGGCCTTCGTGGTGGCGGCCAATCAGGGCGCGAGCCTCCGGCACTATCCACCGTACTCCTGGCCCGGTGGCAGCCAGGTCGTGGACTTCGAGGGACGCCTGCTGGCGGAGGCCTCCCCGGGGCCGGGCGAACGGATCGTCGTCGCGCCCATCGACATCTCGGCGCTCCGGCACGAGCGCGAGGTCAGGGTCGGTCACCAGATGCTCGCGCAGCTTCGAACCGAGGCGTACCCGGTTTATCAGGCACCGCGCTATCCACCGCCAGGCCCCGCGGGAGCACCGTCGTACGAGCGCAACGTGCAACTCATCACCGCGGCGAAACAACGAGGCACGCCGGTGCTCCTGCCGCGCTGATCGTCTGAGACACGCTGCATGCAGACCAGCAGTCGGCTCGTTTCACTCGACGTCTTCCGCGGGATCACGATGGCCGCCATGGTCATCGTCAACAACCCCGGGGACTGGGGCCACGTCTACGCGCCGCTCCTGCACGCGCCATGGCACGGCTGGACGCCGACGGACCTGATCTTCCCGTTCTTCCTCTTCATCGTCGGCGTGGCGATCACGTTGTCGAAGCGGTCGGCGTCAGCCGGATCGATTTTGAAGCGCGCCGGCATCATTTTCGGCGTCGGGTTGTTCCTCTCGGGATTTCCGCGATTCGAGCTGGCGACCTGGCGGATCCCGGGCGTGCTGCAGCGCATCGCCCTGTGCTACGCGGCGGCCGCCCTGCTGTACCGCCGGTCGAGGCGGCCGGCCGTGATCGCCGGCCTGGCCGCGGCGCTGATGCTGGGGTACTGGGCGGTGATGATGCTGGCGTCGGCGCCCGGCAGTACGGCGGGAGACCTGTCGCCGGAGGGGAACCTGGGGGCGTTCATCGACCGGGCGCTGATGTCGGGCCACCTCTGGAAACCGAGGTGGGATCCGGAAGGGCTGCTCAGCACGTTCCCGGCCATCGCCACGACGCTGCTCGGCATTGTCGCGGGCCTCTGGCTCGGCAGCAGCGCGGCGCCGGCGCGCAAGGCGGCGCTGCTGGCCCTCGCCGGGGCAGCCGCCATCGCCGTCGGAGTCGCGTGGGACGTCATCTTCCCGATCAACAAGAGCCTCTGGACCAGCTCGTACGTCGCGTTCAGCGCCGGCGCCGCGGCGCTCTTCCTGGCACTGTGTTACTGGACGATCGACGTCAAGGGCTGGCGGAGGTGGACGAAACCGTTCGTGATCCTCGGCGTCAACGCGCTGGCGCTCTACGGCTTCTCGTCGCTGCTGGCCTCGATCCTCGGGAGCATCAGCGTCACGCCCGACGACGGGAGGGCAGTCAGCCTTTCGGGGTTGATCTACACGAGCGCGTTCGAACCGCTGGCCTCTCCGAAGAACGCGTCGCTGCTGTATGCACTGGCGAATCTGGCCGTGCTGTTTCTCATACTGCTTGTGATGTACCGGCGGCGGATCTTCCTTCGCGCCTGACCGGCGCCCAAGGCTCCGCCCGACCGGATCCGCTCAGCAGCCAGCCGACGATGAACCCGAACACCAGGTTCGAGCATACGACTTCGGCCAGGTGCACCCAGCGAACGTAGTCGGGAAGGAACGGATTCGGCACGAGGAGCGGGACCACGCCCCCCAGAACCGACATCGCGATCCCGACCGCCAGCGCGTGTTCCATCCGCGTAGCCGGCGCCATGCGGACGATGAGAAAGCCGATGGCGACGAACAGAGGGCCACGCACAAACAGCTGCAGCATGATGAGTGTGCTCACCGCTGGCAGCGTCAACTGCGCATAGAACGCCTGCACGTACGGGAAGATGATCGTGCCGGCGGCAAAATAGAGGAGCACGTACGCGATGCAGCACGCCGCGAAACGCGCCATCCATTCCGTCGCCGATCGCTCCGGCGCCCTGGCCGATGCGGCGCCCGCCCGCGACCACCGGCCGGTCAGCAACACCATCACCGGGGAAAGGAGCACGGCCGGCACGAGCGAGCTGACAAAGATCCCCTGGAGCAGGCCAGGCCGGGGCAGGACGACCGGGAAGAAATAGAGCTCGATGAAGGCGCTGGCATGGCCGATCCCGTAGCTGACGGCGAACAGCGCGGCAGCCAGCCGCCACCCGGTCCAGACCGCGCGCCGGGCGTACCACGCCAGCACGCCGGCAAGGAGCAGGTTCGCCAGCAGCATCCAGGGCAGGGTGCCGGGCGGCATCTCCACATCCAGCGGCCCGAGCACAATGCCGGTGAGCATCTGGAGAACCGTCAGGATGAAACCTCCACCGACCGTCGCGACGAGTTGGGTCTTCATACCGCCTCCTTGCGCGCGGCGGCGCGGCGGAATTCGCGCATCGCCTCACGTACCCATTGCAATTGTGTCTGGTGTGACTCGACCCCGCATTGGAGCGCCAATCGGGCGGCGAGCGGCATCATCGACCGGACGCCGTCGTAGTAGCCCTCCAGCTCACCGACATACGCCGCCAGCGCCTGTTCGAAGGATTCGAGAAAGCGCACCGCCGCCGCGGCGCCGAGGACCTGCTCCGCGAAAACGAATCGGAGCATCGCGGAGCCGCCGCCAGAGATGATCTCGGCGCGCGAAACTGGCGCCGCCACCCAGGTGCGGAGGGCCTCGCGTCCGGCGGTGGTCAATCGAAATACCTGACGCGGGCGAAGCGTCTGCTTCCGCTGAACCGTCGAGGTCACCAGCCGGTGGCGGCGCAACCGGGCGAGCGCCGGATAAATGGACCCCGGGCTGTCGCTGTAATGCCCCATCGGGGTGGTCGCGAACAGCCGGCGCAGCGCGTAGCCCGACATCGGCTGCCGGTGCAGGTGGCCGAGGAGGGCGTAGCCGAGCAGGGTCACGTCCCGGGTCACGATACGAGGGATATTAATACGTTGCGTACTATTTGTCGATCGGGCGGGTAATCCCTAATCCCTAATCCCTAATCCCTAATCCCTAATCCCGAGGCGCAGATGGTCGGCCCGATCGTGGGATGGAGGCCGGGAGGGCGATGAATCCTTCCTTGACGGCGGCGCGGCGCACGCGATCGTCGAGCGTCACGATCTCCAGCGTCGGCGGGCGCCGCTCCGACACGACGTAGGCCGCCGCGAGCTGCAGGGCGTCGGCGGCTCGAAGCGGATGCACGCGGAGCAGGCGCCGCGCGACGTCGTGCAGCTCCTGGTGCGGCTCGACTTCGGCCCACGCGTCCGAGAGCTCGTCGAGCCGGGCGAAGGCCCGGGCCACGCCGTCGGCAGGCGCCCCCTCGCGCTCGAGCCGGGCGATCGCCGAGGCACATTCGAGGTGGGTCGCCCACCACACGGCGATCTCCCGATCTTCGCGAATCCTCGCGATCATGGCGTCGGTCGCGTCTTCGCTGACCAGCAGCGGCACGACTGCCGAACTGTCCCAGAACCTCATCGGCTTTCGCTCCGCTCGGCGATGATGATGTCGCTGGCCCGGCGTCGCTTCAACAGCTGGGGCGGACGTGTCTTCAGCCAATGATCCGACAGGCGGTTCGAGGCAGAGCGAAGCAGCCCCTGGCGCTCCAGCCGGGCGGCGCGTCCCTGTGGATCCGAACCGGCGACGATCGGCTCCAGCCGGGCGACCGGGATGCCACGGTCTTCGATGACGATGGTGTGGCCATGCCTGACGCGGTCGAGCAGGGCGCTCAGCGCGTTCTTGGCTTCGGATATACTGGCTCGTTTCACATGGCCATTATAGCCTACTTGGGCAGTCGCGTCAGGACCTTCCCCTGCGCATCGAGGAACTCGATGCGCGGGTTGCCGTCGGCGTCGACGGTCAGGGTCAGCCGGGGCTTGCCGGCGGCGTCCGACAGTGAGACCGTCGCCGAGCGGTCGGGCAGCTTGCCGGCGAAGA
>DATFFM010000159.1:0-19837 GCA_035250005.1 Vicinamibacterales bacterium
ATCCGGTCGGCCTGCCCGATCCATCGGACGAGCGCCTCGGGCTCATTCGGCAGCGTGGCGGCGCCAATCCGGAGCCGGCTGCCCACATGCGTCAGGTCGGGGCCGATGCGGCCAGCCGCCGCCGTGCCGCGGATGGTGTGACACGCCGCGCACCCGTCGGACAGGAAGGCGCGCTCACCCCGGGCGGCAGGCCCGCTGCCTGCGGCCTCCGCCGGGCGCGCCTGCGCCCCGAGCCAGGCCTCGAACGCTTCCCGCTCCAGCACCACCACGACAAACGCCATTCGCGCGTGCGATGCGCCGCAGTACTCGGCGCAGACGCCACGGAACGTGCCGGTGCGTGTGGGTTCGAGCGCCAGCCGCGTCACGCGGCCGGGGATCATGTCCATCTTGCCGGCGAGCGAGGGTACCCAGAACGAATGAATGACGTCCGGACTCGACAGCCGCAGCTCGACCCGTTCGCCGACCGGGAGGCGCAGTTCGTTGGCGGTTTCCACCGGGCCAGCCGGGGAGCTGTATTCGATCCGCCACCACCACTGCTTGGCCGTGACATGGATCACGCGGCCGCCGTCCGGCGGCCCTGTCAGCACGGCCGGCAGGAGCGGCATGCCGTACGCGATCAATGCGCCGAGCACTACCGCCGGGACGACGACACCGCCGCCAAGGATGAGCAGGCTCGCCGCCTGTTGGCTGTGCGACCCTCGAAACCGGATGGCGTAGATGGCAATCGCGACAACCGCCGCCCAGACGATCAGGGCGCCGATGGCCATGACGCTGAAGAGATCCGCGATCAGGGCGGCGTCGCGGCCCGAGGCCACCAGAGACGACTGAGCCGATTGCACGGCTGACCTGATGCAGCAACAAGGCCAGCCTGGACGGCTAGACCGCGGTGACAGTCGCGGGGGCTGGACGACCCTTACGCACGAGGTAGACCACGCCGCCGGAGACCGAGAAGAGCATCATCACGCCCGCGCCGACGAACGAAACCAGCAGCCCCGATTCGAGCGGCAGCCCCAGCCGGACGAAGTAGAACCCGAACGTGGCTTCGCGCACGCCGAACCCGTTCACCGACACCGGCACCATCTGGATCACGAACGAGATCGGCACGATGAACGCCAGCTCCGCGAAGCCAACCGGGATCTGCATGCTGCGGGCGATGGCGAGATAGAACGCGACGAGTGTGGCCTGGACGAAAATGGCTCCGCCGAAGCATCCCGCGAGGGCGGCCGGGGCTTTGCTGAACCGGTGCAGCGCGCCGTGCAGGCGTGCGAGCCGTTCGTCCACCCATTCAGGATGGACCAGTCGGAGCGGACGGAGCAGCCGCGGCAGCGCGCGCGGCATGAACACCGCCAGCGCCGCGAACAGCGTGGCGGCGCCGAAGGCGGCCCACAGCATCGGCGCGCCCACGCCGGGGCCGGCGTTCACCAGCCGCGGACCAGCGGTCGCTCCGATCGCCGCCACCAGCACGAGCCCCAGCAGGCCGATGCCGCGGTCGATGAGAACGACGGTCGCGGCCAGCGTCTTCGAGCCGGCGGCCACTGCCGTATCGGTCACGCGGATCACGTCGCCGCCGATGTTGCTCGGCAGGAAGTTGTTGAAGAAGGTTGCGGCCAGGAAGGAGGCGGTCAGCGTCCGGAACTCGTGCGCGATACCCTGGGCCTTCAGCAGCAGGCCCCAGCGCCAGGCGCTGGCGAGGATCATCACGAGGTAGATGACCATCGCGGTCAGCAGCCAGGCCGGGGAGGCCGTTCGTGCCATCGCCCAGAGCTTCGCCGCGTCGATGCGCGAGAAGAGGAGCGCGATCAGCGCCGCACTGAACAGCAGCTTGCCCAGCGGCAGCAGGATTCTCCGGAGAGGACGCGGGTGCGGCGGATCCGGGATCATTGGATGGAGCCGGTCCCTTCGAGCGTGCGCCGGATCGCCTCGAAGAACGCACCGGCGATCACTTCGTATCCCGCGGCCGTCGGATGGATGCCGTCCGGACCCATGAGCCCGCTGCCCGTCCCCCACGCGGCGTGCACGTCCACGAGCACGGCGCGCTTGGCGGCAGCCATGCTCTCGATCCGCTCGTTGAGCGGCTCGACGCACTCCGGGCACCCGGCCTTGCCGCCGGGCCCGAGCGGGGGCAGCGTCGCGACGAAGGCGGTGGCCCCTCGTTGCTGCGCTGCTTTGGTGAGCTCTTCGAGCGCGTCGACGGTGATCTGGATCAGGCCATCGGAGGTGCCGTTCAGGTCGTTGACGCCATGCATCAACAACATGGCTTCCGGCCGATGGGTGGAAAGGGCGCCATTCAACCGGTTCAGGCTCTCGGCCGCGAGCTCGCCGCCGAATCCTTCGTTGATGAGCGTGATCTCCTGGCCCGTGTAGCGCTCGGTCAGCCGCCGGAGCAGCTGTGCCGGGTACGAATGCGCGGGCGAGTCGATCAGCAGCGTGAGCGACAACGACAGCTTGCCTTCCGTGAGGCTGTCGCCAAAGGCCAGGAACCGGGTCTTCGCCAGCCGCGGCACGGCAGACACGTTGACGCCGAACGTGCAGGAGGCCTGGCGGCCGGCCGCGTCCTGGGCGGCGCAGGTCACAGGGGTCGCTCCGGCCGGGAACAATGCACCGGTGGCCGGGTTGCAGGTGACGTTCACCTGGCCCGTGCCGCCGGAGACGACCGGCGCGCTGTAATTCACCGGTACGGCCGCCCCGCCGAGCGACGAGGTTTGCACGTTGGCCGGGCAGACGAGGGAGATCCCCGCGGGCGGTGGCGGCGAGACAGGTGTTCCGCCGCACGCCGACAACGCAAGCGCTGCCAGCGCGGCCGCAACCCACGCACTGCAGCGCCGGAAGGGCAGTATGATAGGAAAAATCACGTGAGGAAACCGTCATTTTAGCCGCAGAACTCTCAGTGCGTCAACAGATCCGCCGGCCGTGAAAATCCTCATGATTGCTCCGGAGCCGTTCTTCGAGCCCCGGGGCACGCCGTTCAGCGAATACCATCGGATCCGCGCGCTGCTCGAGCTCGGCCACACGGTCGATCTCGTCACCTATCCGTTCGGGCGCGACGTCTCGATGGCCGGCCTCCGCGTCTTCCGGTGCCTGCGCCCTCCATTCGTACGCGAGGTCCGCATCGGCCCGTCGCTGGCGAAGATTCCGCTCGACCTGGCGCTCACGCTGACGGCGCTTCGCCGCGCCGTCTCGGAGCGCTACGACGTCGTGCATTCTCACGAAGAAGGGAGCGTCGTCGGCGTCCTGCTCGCCGCCGTGCTGCGCGTGCCGCACCTGTACGACATGCACTCGAGCCTGCCCCAGCAGCTGACGAACTTCGCCTTCAGCCGGTCGCGGCTGCTGCACGGCGCGTTCACGTGGATGGAGCGTTTCGTGATCCGCCGGTCGACGGCGGTCATCGTCATCTGCCAGCATCTCGAAGATACCGTTCGCGCGATCGATCCGAGCGTGCCGACCGTGCTCATCGAGAACGCGCCGGGCTCCGGCGACGCGCCGGTGAGCGGGTCGGGCGCGCAGGTGCGGCGCGAGCTCGGGATCGCGGAGGATGCGCCGCTCGTGCTGTACACCGGTACTTTCGAGGCGTATCAGGGGCTCGATCTGCTGTTCGCGGCGGCGAGACACGTGGTGCGGCGTCGTCCGGACGTGCGGTTCGTTCTGGCCGGCGGCCGTCCGGACCAGATCGCATCTGCTCGCGCCGAGACCGCCCGCGCGGGTGTTGCCGAGGCGGTGGTATTCGCGGGGCAGCGGCCGGCGGAGGAGATACCGGTGTTTCTCGACGCGGCCGACCTGCTCGTGTCGCCGCGCAGCACCGGCACCAATACGCCCTTGAAGATCTACCAGTACCTGCGCTCGGGTCGCGCGATCGTCGCCACCCGGCTGCTCACCCACACCCAGGTACTGGACGATACGATCGCGATCCTGACTCCGCCGACACCCGCAGGCTTTGCCGAAGGGATCCTCTCGGGGATAGAGGATCCCGGACGCGCGCGTGGGGTCGGGGAACGCGCGCGGCATCTCGCCGAGACGAAGTACAGCTACGACGCCTATCTGGCGCGCACGCGTGAAGCCTGTGCCCACCTCGTGAAGCCACCCGCCGCGCAGGTCGCCGGAGGGGCCGCGTGAGCGATCCCGGGCCGGACCACTACAGCTATTCGATGTACGCCGACCCGGCGATGGCCGAGCGCTTCGATGGCATGCGCTTCGGCGGGCCGATCGGCCGTCTCATTGCCGTCACGCAGGAGCAGGTTATTGCGTCGTTCCTCCAGCCGGTCGCCGGCCGGCGCGTGCTCGATGTCGGCACGGGCACCGGGCGAGGTGCCATTGCCCTGGCCGGGAGAGGCGCGGTGGTGACCGGGGTCGACGCCTCCGAAGAGATGCTGGCGGTGGCGCGGCGCCGCGCCGGCGAGGCGCGGGTCAGCGTCACCTTCGCGCGGGAGGATGCGCACCGGCTGTCGTTTGCGGACGGTTCGTTCGACGCGGTGATCTGCCTGCGGGTCCTCATGCACACCCCGGACTGGCGGCAATCGCTCGCAGAGCTCTGCCGCGTGTCGCGCCATCAGGTGGTATTCGATTACCCGGCGCTCGCCAGCGCCGCGCTGCTGCAGTCGGCCGCACGGCGGCTGGCGCACGCGGCCGGCGCGCACGTCGAGGCCTATCGCGTGCTGACGGACGCCGGCGTCCGGTCGGCGCTGGAGGCCAATGCCTTCCGCATCGTCGACATGCATCGTCAGTTCGTGCTGCCGATCGCCCTGCACAAGCGGATCAATTCGGAGGCGGCGACGCGGCGCATCGAGGGAGCGTTGACGCGGGCGGGGCTCAATCGCCTGTTGGGATCCCCCGTCACGCTGGTGGCGGAACGGTGCGCGCGCTAGTCACCGGCGCGACCGGGTTCACCGGGGGGCATCTGGCCAGGCAGCTCGCGCGGCGCGGCGACCAGGTGTGGGGGCTCGTCCGACCTGCCGCGGGGCCGGCCGTCCGCAGCGAGCTCGCCGTTGCCGGGGTCGAGATCGCCGAAGGGGATCTGAAGGACCGCGCCGGGCTCGAGCGCGCGTGTGCAGGCGTCGAGGTCATCTACCATATCGCCGCGATCTACCGTCAGGCCGGGCTGCCCGACGAAGAGTACCGCGCGGTCAATGCCGAGGCGGTGCGCACCGTCGTTCTGGCAGCTGCGCATGGCGGGGTGAGGCGGGTCGTGCATTGCAGCACGGTCGGCGTGCACGGTGACGTCGAGCATCCGCCGGCCAACGAGGAGGCGCCGCTCAAGCCCGGCGACATCTATCAGCAGACCAAGCTCGAAGGGGAGGAGGCGGCGCGCGAGGCCGGCCGCTCCACCGGCGTCGAAATTGTCGTCGCGCGCCCGACCGGCATCTATGGTCCCGGGGACCGGCGCCTGCTCAAGCTGTTCCGCGGCGTGGCGCGACGCCGGTTCGTCACGCTCGGCGACGGCCGGATCTTCTATCACCTCACTTACATCGACGACCTGGTGGAAGGCTTCCGGCTCTGCGGCGAGGTGCCAGCTGCCGCGGGACGCACCTACATCCTGGCCGGTGGAGAAGTCACGACCCTGCACGAGTTGATCGGGATGATCGCCGAAGAAGCACGGGTCCCGCGGCCGCGCCTCCGGCTCCCGGTGTGGCCCTTCTGGATCGCTGGGGCGGTATGCGAAGCGGTCTGCGCCCCGCTCGGCGTCGAGCCGCCGATCTACCGGCGGCGGGTGGATTTCTTCACGAAGAGCCGTGCCTTCGACATCAGCCGCGCGCGCGCCGAGCTCGGGTACGAGCCGCGGGTGACGCTGCGCGAAGGGATTCGACGGACGCTCGAGTGGTACCGAAGCGCGGGGTGGTTGTAGGGCAAAGTCCATGTCCCGGGCTGACGGCCTGGGCGCGACGGTCACGAAGAACACGACGCGCATGAAAGGGAGAACACAACGGGCCAGGAAAGGGTTTGCTTCCCACAGCGTCCACCGGCGATGCCTCGCGGGTCCTTCAGGCCGCGGCCAGAAATCGCCAAACAGCAATGTTGGCGGACGGGTATCATAAGCTTCGCAGACCGCTGCTACGCATGACCAACATTCCGCGGGCTCAGGAACAGCTGTTCGACACCCGGCAGTCTGCGCGGCAGAAATACACGGCACTGGTGGTCGGTCGCCCCGGCTGGGGCGCGCTTCTTCATCACGAGCTCGTGACGCTGCTGTCGCAGAATGTGCCGGGCGCGCTCGGCTTCGCGCTGCGCAAGACTCTCTATCCCGGTCTGCTCCGCGCGTGCGGGCGCAACGTCCTCTTCGGGCAGAACGTCGTGCTGCGCCATCCGGGCAAGATCCGCATCGGCGACAACGTCGTGATCGACGACAACTGCCTCCTCGACGCCAAGGGCACCACCAACACCGGGATCACGATCGGGACCGGTGTGTTCATCGGGCGCAACACCATTCTCTCGTGCAAGAACGGCGATATCGCGATCGACGACGGCGCCAACATCGGCTTCAACTGCGAGCTGTTCTCGGCCAGCCGCGTCCGGGTCGGGCGCGACACGCTGCTGGCCGCGTACTGTTATCTGATCGGCGGCGAGCACGATTTCAGCGATCCCGACCGGCCGGTCCTCGAGCAGGGCCGGCGTTCGTCGGGCATCGACGTCGGCGACGGGGCGTGGCTCGGCGCCGGCGCCAAGATCCTGGACGGCGTCGCGATCGGCAACCGGGCGGTGGTCGGGGCCGCCGCGGTCGTGCGCCAGGCGGTCCCCGATGGCGCGATCGCGGTCGGCATTCCCGCGCGCGTCGTGGGGCAGCGCAAAGGCGCGGCACGCTCGTGAGCGGTGACGGGACGCATGCCGGCCGCCGGCTCAACGTGCTCCAGGTCTGCGATCATCTCGGATGGGAAGGCTCGCGGATGCACGGCGTCAAGCGCCTCTTCTCCTGGATGATTCCGCGCTTCGACCGTTCGCGGTTCAACGTGTCGCTGGTCAGCCTGCGCAAGAAGGACCTCTCGGAAGAGACGCTCGAATCGTTCGGCGTCGACATCACCTATCTGCACAGATCGAAGTTCGATCCGGCGACGCTGCCGGCGCTCCTCAAGGTGATCGATCGCCAGCAGACCGACATCCTCCACCTGCATGGCTACGGCGCCACGACGTTCGGGCGGCTGGCCGGGGCGATGCGCCGGCTGCCGGTCATCCTGCACGAGCACGCGAACCTGACCGACACGCCGTGGTTCCAGAAGCTTGCCGACCGGGCGCTTGCCCCGGCCACCGATATCGCGCTCGCGGTGTCGAGAAGCACCGCCGACTTCGTCATCGACGCGCGGCAGCTCCCGGCCCGGAAGGTCCGGATCGTGTACCTCGGTGTGCCCCTCGACGAGTTCAGCCGCCCGCGCACGCCGGAGGAGATTGCGGCAGCGCGCCGCGAACTCGGGATCGCGCCCGGGGACGCGGCAATCGGCACAGTGACCCGGCTGCACGATTCCAAGGGGAATTCATACCTGATCGACGCGGCCGCGCTGGTCCTGAAGGAGAGACCGAACGCGCGGTTCTATCTGGTGGGTGAAGGACCACTGCTGCCGGAGCTCCAGACCCAGGCAGCGGCGCTCGGTCTCGGCGACCGGTTCGTGTTCCATGGGTTTGCCCGCGATGTCGCCGCGGTGGTGTCGGCCTTCGATGTCAGCGCCTTTCCGTCGCTGTGGGAAGGAACGCCGCTGACGGTGTTCGAGGCGCTGGCGATGGGCAAGCCGATCCTGGCGACCGACGCGGACGGCCTGGTGGACGTGCTGACCGACGAAAAGGACGCGCTCATCGTCCCGAAGCGGGACGCGGGGGCGTTGGCTCGCGGCATCGTCCGGCTGATCGACGATCCGGCCTTGCGCGCACGGCTCGGGGCGCAGGCCCGGGTCACGTCGCAGCAGTACGACATCGCCGAGTTCGTCCGGAAGATGGAGCGGCTCTACGAGATCCTGCACCGCGTGTCGCGTGCGACGCACCGGCGTGGAGTGCTGGACGCCGACCTGGCGTTCCTGGACTCGCAGGTGGCCCATGGCCGTTGAGACACCGGTCCCTGCGGCCACCACCGGCATGGCGACCGACCTCCGCCCCGGCGCCCTCCTCGCGCTGATCCTGCTGTGCGTGTACGGCGGCCTCGCGCTCAGCGTCGATTTTCCGCGCACGGCGATCGGCATCCAGAGCGACGAGGCGACCTATTACATGATGGGGCACAGCCTGGCAGAAGACGGTGACCTCACCTACCGGCGCCAGGATCTCGAGCGCGTCTGGAAGGAGTTCTCGTCGGGCCCTGCGGGTCTGTTTCTGAAGAAGGGACGGGACGTCGTCGACGGCGGCCTGATGATGCGGCCGCCCTTCGTCTGGACGCGCACGCAGCCGGATCCCGATGCCGGGCGGCTGTTCTACGGCAAGTCGTTCATCTACCCGCTCTTCGCGGCGCCGTTCGTCAAGGTGTTCGGGACCAACGGCTTTCTGCTGTTCCACGCGCTCCTCCTCGCCGGCGTCGCGTGGTGCGCCTTTCTCTTCCTGCACGCGCGCGCGCCCGCGGCGCCATCGGCGGTGATTGCAGGCGCCTTCCTGATGGCGACGGTCGTGCCGGTGTACTACGTCTGGATCACGCCCGAGCTGTTCAATTTCGCCGTCGGATTCTTCGCGTATTTCTGCTGGCTGCACAAAGAGGTCGCCACCCGCGACCGGATGCCGCGCGGTCTGCGCTGGACCGCCGGGAGCGCGGGCGACATCGTGGCCGCCGTGCTGCTCGGGATCGCGACCTTCTCGAAACCCTCGAACGCCCTGCTGTTCGTGCCGCTCGTCGCGTGGTTGGCGTGGCGCCGGCTCCCCGTGCGGCTGGTGCTGGTCAGCGCGGTGTTCCTCGCCGTGGCGGCCGGCCTCTTCGCCGTGAACACGGTCATCTCCGGCGAGTGGAACTACCAGGGGGGCGAGCGGCGGACGTACGTGTGGGAGTTCCCCTTTCAGACACCGCAGTCCGCGTTCGACGTCGGGACGCCGATGGCCCGCGACGAAGCGCAGGCCGAGGTCATTCTCCAGGAGTCGGTCTTCTGGACGAACTTGGCGCACAACCTCAAGTGGTACTTCGTCGGCCGCTACTCCGGCCTCGTCGCCTATTTCTTTCCAGCGGTCTTCGCGCTGGCGGCGTTCCTGGCCGGCGCACGTCGCCGGCCGCTCTGGCAATGGCTGGTGCTGGCGGCGGCGGTCGCCCAGATCCTGCTGTTCGTGATCTCGCTGCCCTACACGTGGTTCGGCGGCGGAGGGTCGGTCGGCAATCGCTACTTCATGGGGTTCTACGGCATCTTTCTGTTTCTGCTGCCGCCCATCACCTCGCTGGCGGCGGCGATCGTTCCATGGATCGTCGGCGGGATCTTCATGGCGAAGCTCGTACTGAATCCGTTCACGACCTCGTTTTCGCCCGGCATGTACGCCGACGCGGGCCCGCTCAGGATCCTGCCGGTCGAGCTCTCGAACGTGAACGATCTGCCGATCAACACCGAACGCTTGCTGCGCGTCGTGTGGTTCGGTGATCCTCCCGGCAAGCAGGAGGGGCCGGATCCCGGTTTCCAGATCTACTTTCTGGACAGGAACGCATTTCCCGAGGGGGACAAGAGCTTCTGGGTGAAAGGGGAATCGCGCGCCGAGTTCCTGATCAAGACGGATCGGCCGATGAAGCGTCTCGTGCTGACACTTACCGCGGGCGCCGTACCGACAACTGTCCGGGCTGAGTTCGAAGGTCGCTCACAGCCGCTGGAGATCCCGGCCGGCGACTCGCGTCAGATCACTTTTGAAATGCGCCGGGGCTTTCCGTACATGAAGAACGAGGATGGGAAGCCGCGATTCGTCTGGACGGCGTCGGTGTCGAGTAGCGCCGGCTTCGTGCCGCTCTTCACCGAAGGGGGCAGCGACACGCGGTTTCTCGGCGTACGCGTGAGACCGCTTCTCGTCGAGTAAGCAACCCTCCCGCCGAGGCGCCAGCCCGGACGCTGACCTGTAACGCTGACCTGCAACGCTGACCTGCAACGCTCACCTGCAACGCTGACCCGCAACGCTGACCCGCAACGCTGACCTGCAACGCTGACCCGCAACGCTGACCCGCAACGCTGACCCGCAACGCTGACCCGCAACGCTGACCTGCAACGCTGACCTGCAACGCTGACCCGCAACGCTGACCTGCAACGCTGACCGGCAACGCTGACTTGTAGCGCAGCCCTTTAGGGCTGCCTGGGTAATCGTTTGACTGTTCAAGTCATGGCACCCGGTAGATCTCTTCGACCGCTGCGATCTCCTCGGCCGTCCGCCCGTCGCTCCAGTCCAGTTCAGCAGCCATGACCCGCGCGCAGCCCGACAGGACGTCCGGCCCGGGATGGCCGGCGGCGCCCAGCCCCAGGCGACGGACGACCGCGTCCGAGAGGTGGATCGCCATCTCCTGGTGGATCACGTAAACGATTTCCGCGGCCGTGGCCGCGCTCTCGGGGGCAAGAGGCTGCCGGAGCTCGGGGCGTTCGGCCATCAGGCGGATGATGTCGGCGGACCGTTCCGCATATACCGTGCTGAGCCGCTCGATGACATCCGGTCGCAGGTCGATGCGTGCGTGACGGGCCGTCTCGATCGCGAGCGCTTCGTGGTCCGCCAGGCCGGCCCCTGGCAGCACCGTCGAACCCGTGGACGAGGGGCGAAGCCGCCGTCCCAGGGCACGTGAGGCTTTGGTGATCGTCCGTTCGGCGACCGCCCGCGCGGTCGTGTACTTCACGCCCACGATCGTCATTGCACCGGCGGCGCCGTCCCGCGAGTGATCGTGGATCGCCGCCGCCGGCAGCAGGTGCGGTTCTTCGCCCTGTCCGGCCGCCGCCGGCACGAGCCCCCGGTGCACGAGCGTGACATCCTGACGCGCGAGGCGGAGCGCCGGGAAGGCCTCGTTGGCCTCCCTGATGAATGCCGCCACCTCGGCTGCCGAAGCCTGCGTGTCAGCGGGTGTGACGAGCTGGTTCGAGTGGCTGGTGCCGACAATGGCGCGACCCTGCCAGGGGACCAGGGTCAGCATTCGTCCACTGGAGGAGGGCGCGGCCAATGCGATCTCCCGCGCCGGCTTTGACGTCACGAGGTTCATGGCCGCCAGCAGCGGCAGCGGCCGCTGGACGCCGAACATCGCCATGACTTCACCCGCCCGCGCACCGGCCGCGTTGATCGTCATCGACGCGCGGATCGTCAGTGATTGCCACGACTCCCGATCGCGCGCCGTCATCCCGGCGATCCGGCCATCCTCCCTGATCGCCGCGGCCGCCTCGACGTAGTTCACGAGGACGGCGCCGGCGCGGTCGGCGGCGACCGCGAACGCCAGCGTCAGCCGGTCGTTCTGCACCATCTGATAGTCGTACCATTGCGCGCCGCCGGTCAGGTTCCGCTGATCGAGGCCGGGAAACAGCTTCAGCGTCAGGCCCCGCGAGAGAAGCTTCGGGAAGGGGAGGTGCAGCTCGCGTTCGACGCCGGCGTTGCGCTTGCGGCCGAGCCACCGGTCGAGCCGGAAGCCCGCCCGCAGCGCCAGCCGGCCCTTCACGGCGGAGCGATAGGTCCCCATGACGAACGGGATCGGACGCACCAGCCACGGTGCGATGCGCGCCAGCGCGCGCTGCTCGCGAATCGCTTCGCGCGCACGATCGAGCCGCAGCGACTGCAGCGACCGCAGCCCGCCGTGCGCGGTCTTCTGATGGTTGAAGGAGATGCCGCTGCCGAAGTCCGCGGCCTCGATCAGCGCCGTGCGGAGGCCGCGGCTGGCGGCTTCATACGCCGTCGTGAGGCCATGGATGCCCCCGCCGACGACCAGCACATCGAAGTGAACGGACTCGAGTCGCGTCGCGTCGCGTGGCTGCATGCAGAGCTTTTACTCTATAGTACTGACCCGTGCCACCCGCCGGAGCCCCGACGACAGCCGATGTTCGCAACTACTGGAACCGGCACATCCACGACCTCGAAATCACCACGCATCCGGTGGGCACTCCAGGCTTTTTTGCCGACCTCGATCAGTACCATTTCGAGAAGCTGCACCACCTCCTGCGCCTGATCGACTTCGATGCCTACCGGGGCAAACAGGTGCTCGAAGTCGGATGCGGGGCCGGCACGGACCTCGCCCGCTTCGCGCGTGGAGGGGCCATCGTCACCGGCGTGGACCTGTCGGCCTCGGCGATCGACCTCGCGCGGAAGAACTTCGAGCAGCAGGGGCTGCAGGGGGAGTTTCGCGAGGCGGACGGCGAGCACCTTCCGTGGGAGGATGGGACGTTCGATCTCGTGTACGCGCACGGCGTGGTGCAGTACACCCCCGACGGGGGCCGGTTGATCGAGGAGTGCCGGCGCGTGTTGAAGCGGGGCGGGACGGCGGTGTTCCAGGTGTACAACCGCGTCTCATGGCTCAATGCCCTGTCGAAGCTGATGAAGGTCCCGCTGGAGCACGAAGACGCACCCGTCCTGCGGAAGTACAGCGCGGCCGAATTCAAGAGCCTGTTGCGCGGCTTCGACGACGTCCGCATCGTCGAAGAGCGCTTCCCGGTCAAATCGCGCCTGCACAAGGGGTGGAAGGGGCTGGTGTTCAACACGTTCTTCGTCGGGACGTTCAACGCGCTGCCACGGCCGCTCGTGAAGCGGTTCGGCTGGCACCTGCTGGCGTTCTGCCGGAAATGAACACGCCGATCGGCGCCGTCACGCGCCGCGAAGCGATCGCGGTTTCGCTCATCGCGCTCGCGCTGACCGTCTACTTCACGTGGCCCCTGGCGCTGCGTCCGGCAAGCCTCGGACGCCTCGAAATGGGCGATGGCCAGTTCAGCGTGTGGAACGTGGCGTGGGTGGCGCATGCGCTGATCACTCCCGGTGTCGGCGTGTTCGATGCCAACATCTTTCACCCGTATCGCAGCACGCTCGCGTACTCGGAAGCCAACCTCGGTGCCGGGCTGGTGGCCGTGCCGGTTTACCTGCTCACGGACAACCCCTACGCGGCTCACAACTCGGTCGTCCTGATCGGCCTGACGTTTTCGGTCGTCGGGATGTATCTGCTGGCGCGGCGGTTGACCGGGGACCGGGAAGCGTCGCTCGTCGCCGCCATCGTGTTCGCGTTCTGTCCCTTTCTCTTCGCGCGCACCGCGCACATCCAGTTGATGATGACGGCGCCGCTGCCGTTTGCGCTCCTGGCATTTCATCGTTTTGCCGATCGGGTCGGCGTGCCGCGCGCGGTCGTTCTCGGACTGGCGATCGCGGTGCAGGCGTTGTTCTGCGCGTATTACGGGATCCTGGTCGGCATGCTCGTCGGTCTCGGCGTCCTGTCGTTTGCCGTCACACGCGGGCTCTGGCGCGAGCCCCGCTGGTGGTACATGTCAGCGCTAGCGGCCGCGGTGTCGGTGCTGATCGTGCTGCCGTTTTTCATCCCCTACCTGACCCTGCAGGAAGAGACGGGGTTCGCGCGTGCGCTCGCCGACTCGAACCGGTACTCCGCCGACTGGCGCGCGTACTTCGCCTCGTCGGCCTGGGCCCATCGGTGGATGCTGCCGGTTCTGGGCCACTGGAAGGAAGTGCTGTTCCCCGGATTCACGGCGCTCATCCTGGGGGCGTTCGGCATCTTGCTGGCGTTCCGGCGGCGCCCGGCGGGCGATCCGGCGGCCTCACCCCTTGGGCGTCCGGAGGCCGTGTTCTACCTTCTCGTTTTCAGCCTGACGTTGTGGAGCTCGTTCGGGCCGCCCGGCGGGCTCTATTCCGTGTTGTACAAGACCATTCCGGTCTTTTCTCTGCTTCGCGCACCGGGCCGGTTCGGCCTGGCCGTGACGCTCGCGCTGGCGGTGTTCACCGCGGCCGCCGCAACGGTGATCCTCCGGAGCGTGTCTGCCCGCGTCCGGCCCTGGGCAGCCGCCGCATTTGTGATCCTGGCGGTGGCGGAACTGTCGACGACGATTCCATATCTGCCGGGGCGCGACGTTCCGCGAGCCTACAAGGTGCTGGCCGCCGCCGATCGCGGACCGGTCGCGGAGTTTCCTTTCTATTACCGGGCCCACGAGCGCTTCCGGCACACCCTCTACATGCTCGGCTCGACCGCACACTGGCAGCCGCTGGTCAACGGCTACAGCGATTACATCCCGCGGGACGTCGTGCAGGGTGGCGCCCTGCTGGAAACATTTCCGAACCCCGAAGGCTTTGGGTGGCTGCGCCAGCGCGGCACGCGTTACGTCGTCTTCCACCTGGGACTGTACGACGGCCCGAGCAGGGCCTTGCTGGAGCAGCGCATCCTCGCCAACTCGGACTACCTGCGCCCGAAGTACGTGCAGGGCACGGTCCACTTGTACGAGATCGTCGCCTGGCCCGCGGGGATGCCATGAGGGTCGCCGTCGTCACGTCGAGCCCGCCGATGGTGGAAGGAGGGCACATGGTGATCGCCAGAGCGCTGGTGCAGGCCCTCCAGGACGCCGGCCACCATGCCGACGTCATCGTCACGCCGCAGAATCGCTTCGGCCGGCAGGCATCCGCCTACCTCGCGACCTGGCTGACCGATGTCGGCACCACGGATGGAAAAAAGATCGATCGTGTGATCAGCCTGCGCTATCCCAGCTACGCGGTTCGCCACGAGAGACACGTCTGCTGGCTGAACCACACGATGCGTGAGTATTACGACCTCTGGGGGCGGTTCAGCGCCACGCTCGGGTCGCGCAGCCTGCTGAAGGAGCGGGTGCGGCGCGCGGCCATCCATGCAACCGATCGGTACCTGCTCGGGCGTAACGTGCACACGCTGTTCGTGCAGTCGCGCACGATTCAGGAGCGGCTGTCGATCTGGCCCGAGGTTCGATCGACCGTCCTCTACCCGCCGGCGCCCCAGCGCCGGTATCGCTGCGATGGCTACGGGGACTACATCTTCATGGTGTCGCGGCTGACGGGCCTGAAGCGCGCGCATCTGCTGCTCGAGGCGCTGGCGACGCCGGACGGGGCCGGGATCAAGGCCGTGATCGCCGGTGAAGGCGAAGAGCGCGGGCGGCTCGAGGCACAGGCGGCGGCCCACGGGCTCCAGGAGCGGGTGAGGTTTGTCGGGCGTCTGGAGGACGCCGGCTTGCTGGAGCATCTGGCGCAGTGCCGGGCCGTATGTTTTCCGCCGTTGCAGGAGGACTACGGCTTCGTCACGGTCGAAGCCTTTGCGTCGCGCAAGGCCGTGGTGACCTGCCGCGACAGCGGCGGCCCGGCGGAGCTCGTCTCCGACGCCGTTCAGGGATTCGTCTGCGAGCCGTCACCCGCGGCGATCGCCCTGGCCCTGCGCAAGCTGACCGACGATGCTGGGCTGGCGGAACGAATGGGCGACGCGGCATACGCGCGCGGCGCGGAGCTCAACTGGCCGGATGCCGTCCGGCAACTGACCGCGTAAACTGGTTCGACATGGCGTACGCAACACCACTCGAAGCGCGGATCGCGAAGAAGGTCACGAAGGCGATCACGGAGTACGGCCTCATTGAGGAGGGGGACCGCGTGATGGTCGGTCTGTCGGGGGGCAAGGACAGCTGGGCGCTGCTGCAGGTGCTCGACGTGCTGCGGCGGCGCGCCCCGATCCGGTTCTCGCTCGTCGCGGTCACCGTCGACTCCGGCTACAACGGCTACCGGCACGACCTGATCTCACGGACCTGCGAGCAGCGGGGCTGGGAGTACCGGATCGAGCACACGGAGATCGGGGAGACGATCGAGGACATTCTCGACGCCGGCGCAACCCCGTGCTCGCTGTGCGCGCGGCTCCGCCGCGGCGTGCTCTATCGGATCGCGACGGAAGTCGGGGCCACCAAGATCGCGCTGGGGCATCACCTCGACGACTTCGTCGAGACGCTGCTGCTGAACCTGTTTTTTGCCGGCGCCCTGAAAGCCATGCCGGCCCGGCTCGTGTCGGACAATGGCGAACACGTTGTCATCCGGCCGCTGGTCTATACGACGGAGGCGGAGGCTCGGAACTACGCCAAGGCGAGCGGCCTGCCGATCATCGGGTGCTGCTGCCCGGCCTGCGGCGACCTGAGCCTGCAGCGCCAGCGGATCAAGCGGCTGATCGCCGAGCTGGAAGTCGAGCATCCCGAAGTGAAGAATTCGATGATTCGGGCGCTCGGCAACGTGGCCGGCCGCCACCTGCTCGATCGGCGTCTAAATCCATTGCCGGAGCTGCGCGAAGCCGCCCTGGCGGGCGGGGCGGTGCCGCTGCCCCTGCGCCCCCGGACCCTGTAGCGCAGGCCTTCAGGCCTGCCGGAACCCTGTAGCGCAGGCCTTCAGGCCTGCCGGAACCCCGTAGCGCAGGCCTTCAGGCCTGCCTCTCCCTCGAGGATTTCAACGCATGCGACGAATCGTCCTGTCTGGAATGATGATCGGTCTGCTGGCTGCGGCAAACGCCCACGCGCAGCAGCGCCCGCTGGTGACCGAGGATCCGGAAACGATCGGATCCGGCCTCGTGCTGCTGGAAGGCGGCGTCGACCACCTGCGCGAGATTTTCTATCCGGTGTCGGGCCTGACCGGCAACCTGTTGCGGCTGCCGACGCTCGGGGTCAGCTTCGGGATCTCGCCGATCGCCGAGATCCAGATCGACGGCGGCCTGTACAACCGGCTGACCGTGACGGACCGCGAGGATGCGCCGCTGTCGTCGATTCTGGATTTCACCGGCGACCGCACGACCTCGATCGAGGACCTGGTCATCGGCACCAAGATCCGGGTGTTGTCGGAGACGGCAGGGCGGCCGGCCGTCGGCTTCCGCTTCGCGACGAAACTGCCGAACGCGTCGAACGAAAGCGGGCTGGGTCTCGACACCACCGACTTCTACGCCTCATTGCTGATTGGCAAGACAGTCCAGTCGATCCGGGTCGTCGGGAACGCCGGCGTGGGCGTCCTCGCGGATCCCACGGAGGGGGGGCGCCAGAACGACGTGTTGACCTACGGCCTGTCGCTCGCCCGCGCGGTCCGCCAGGGGCTCGAAGTGGTCGGGGAAGTGAACGGCCACCTTGACGTCCGCGACGGCGATCCACCACCCGGGACCGACACTCGCGGCGCGATGCGCCTGGGCGGCCGGTTCACGAAGGGCACCGTCCGCGTGGACGCCGGGCTGATCGTCGGCATGACCTCGCGCGATCCCAGCATTGGCTTCACGGCCGGTCTGACCTGGGTCTTCCGCGGCTTCACGATTCCGTAGCGCTTTGGAGATCGTCAAGGCGCACGCCTTCGGAAACGATTTCCTTCTGCTCGACGACCGGGTCGTCCCGGCGGGCACGGACCGCCCGGCGCTGGCCCGGGCCGTCTGCGACCGCCACCGCGGCCTCGGCGCGGATGGGCTCATCTTCTATAACCCGGACCTCAGCGACTCCCGGGGAGCGCCGCCACCCCCCGTCCGCATGGCGCTGCTCAACGCGGACGGCAGCTACTCCGAGGTATCGGGTAACGGGGTGCGGTGTCTTGCCGCGTGGATCGGGGAACAGGCGGGCGCGCAGCCTGGCGCGGAGATCCGCGTGGATACAGACGCCGGCCTCAAGCGCCTCGAACTGCTCGAGCGCACGCCTGCCGGATTCGTGTTTCGGGCCGCCATGGGGCAACCCGACGCCGTCAGCCTGGCGCAGCTCGAGCTCGACGGCCAGGTCGTCGAGGCGGTGACGCTGCGTGTCGGCAACCCCCAGTGCGTTGTGCTTGGCCCGGTCACCCTCGATCGGCTGCACTCGCTCGCGTCGAAGCTGGCGGTGCATCCTCATTTCCCCCACGGAACGAATGTCGAGCTCGCCACGGTCGAATCGCCGGGCCGGGTGCGCATCCTGATCTGGGAGCGGGGGGTGGGACCGACGGAAGCTTCGGGCACCGGCGCCTGTGCGGCCGCCGTCGCCGCGATGACCTACGGCGGGGCGAATCGTGACGTCGAGGTCGTCTCGCCGGGCGGCTCGCAGCGCGTGGAATGGCGCGAGGACGGCTTGTATCTCACCGGCTCCGCGCAGATCATTGCCGCATGCGACTGGCGGATGTAGCCGGTGTCGATGCGTAAGGTCCACGAGGCGACCATCTCGGTGGAGGTGTACTCACCGGCCGAAGAGCGCTTCAACCGCCGCCGCCGGACCGCCGGGCTGTTCCTCGGCCCCGCCATCCTCCTGATCCTGCTGGCCGCGCCGCTGCCGCTGCCGGCCGCTCCCCATCGGCTCGCCGCGATCCTGTCGATGATGGTAGTGCTCTGGATCACCGAAGCGCTCCCGCTGGCGGTGACGGCGCTGATCGGCCCGGTACTGGCCATCGTGCTGCGGGTGGCGCCGGCGCGGTCGGCCTTTGCGCCTTTTGCCGACCCGATCATCTTTCTCTTCATCGGCAGCTTCATGCTGGCCGAGGCGATGTTCGTCCACGGGCTCGACCGCCGGATCGCGTTCGGCGCCTTGTCGTCGCGTCTGGTCGGCGGCAGCCCGGTGCGCATCCTCGTGGTCTTCGGCGGCGTCAGCGCCTTCATCTCGATGTGGATCAGCAACACGGCGACCACCGCGATGATGTTTCCGATCGGCCTGTCGATCGTCGCGCACCTGACCCATGGGCGTGAAGGGGAACACGGCAGCCGCGAGTTCTCGACCGCCATGATGCTGGTCTGCGCCTTCGCGGCCTCGATCGGCGGGATGGCGACGCCGATCGGCACGCCGCCGAACCTGATCGGGATCGGCATGCTGAACCGGATTACCGGCGCCGACATCACCTTCTTCCGCTGGATGCTGCTCGGCGTCCCGATCGTCGCGCTGCTCTTCGTGTTCCTCATCGTGTACTTCTACTTCCGCTCGGTGCGCGGGCTCGACCTCGACACGTCGAAAGCGGGAAAGATCGAAGAGGAGCTGCGCCGTCTGGGACCGCTGTCGGTCGGGCAGCGCAACGTGCTCGTCGCCTTCGGTGTCACCGTGACGCTCTGGCTCTTCCCGGGGGTGCTCGCGATCCTGGGGCTGGGGCAAACGGCGCTCGCGCGCGGGTACAACGCGGCCGTGCCGGAGTCGGTCGCCGCGATGACCGGAGCGATTTTGCTGTTCGTGCTGCCGCTGGCCTGGCGCGCCCGGCAGTTCACGCTCAAGTGGGAAGAAGCCGTCCGCATCGACTGGGGGATCATCCTGCTGTTCGGCGGCGGCCTGGCGATGGGGGAGCTGGCGTTTTCCACCGGTCTCGCGGAATCGATGGGTCGCGGGATTGCGTCGGTTCTCCCGGTGCAGTCCGAAGCCGCGCTGACGATCCTCTTCACCGCGGTGGCGATCGTGATGTCCGAGGCCGCTTCCAACACCGCGTCGGCGACCATGATCGTGCCGATTGCGATCGCGGTGTCGCAGGCGGCCGGCATCAACCCGATCCAGCCGGCGCTCGGCGCGACCCTGGGCGCGTCGATGGGCTTCATGATGCCGATCTCCACGCCGCCCAACGCCATCGTCTACAGCTCGGGGCACGTGCCGATCACCGCCATGATCCGGCACGGGATCATGCTCGACGTTGCCGGGTTCGTGGTGATCGTCGGTCTGCTGCTGGGGCTCGGCCGGGTGTTCTAGACCGCGCCCGGAGGCGTCGCAGCGACTGCGACGTTTCCGGCGCCCCGGTGCTGCGGCAACTGCGTCCTGGTCACCGCCCGCGGCGGGGCGGCCTCGCCGGCCGTTTGGCGGCGGCGGCGTCGAGCGCCACGATTTCGGCCATGATTCGGCGCGGAATGTCTTTCACGCCGTCCCTCGCCGACAGGTAGTCCTCCGAACCGATCGCTGCGCGAGCTTTTTGCACGGCCGCCTGCGCGTCCGCAGACGCACGCCCGGCCGCCGCGAGCTCCTTCCGGCCGACGCGCGCGGCTTCCGCGGCCGCCATCACCCGGCGGAGCTGGTCCACGGATGCGGCG
>DATFFM010000160.1:0-5645 GCA_035250005.1 Vicinamibacterales bacterium
GGGCCGGCGCGGCCGGAGCCGGCGGCGGCGGCTGTTTTCGCTGCGCGTCCCGATGGCGCGCGATCGCCTCGGCGCGATCATCGGCAGACTCGACGAAACCGACCGTCGGCGTGCCGCCACCGTCCAGCACGACTCGAAGACCGGCGAGATACGACACCGCGCCGACGACGACGAGGCCGGCCACCGCCATCCCCAGAACCTTGGCGATCTTCTTCAGCATGGGTGGCTATCTTAGCGGAATCCTCAATGCTCTTTGGTCCGTTCGATTCGGCGGTGATCCTCCACGGCCGCGGCGTCGAGCGCACCTTTGAGCCACAGGCTCTCGATCGGTGGATACATTGCCGCGATCGGCAGGGCGATCAGCGCGCCGATCACCCCTCCGAGCCCGGCCCCGGCGGCAAAGGCCGCAAGCACCGCCAGGCTCGACAGCCGCATCTCGTGCGCGTAGACCTTCGGCTGGATGTAGTAGTTCTCGATCGTGTTGTAGGCGAAGTAGAACACCACGACGCCCGCTGCGACGGCAGGCGAGACCGTCAACGCGAGCAGAAAGGCGGGCACGAGCGAGAGGATGATTCCGACCACCGGAATGAAATTGAGGATCCCGGCTACGATCGCCAGCAGGAGCGGCGCCGGCACCTTCAGCGAGGCGAGCACGAGGAAAGTGATGATCGACGTGAGCACCGAAGTGGCGACGGCGCCCCGCACGTAGCCGAGAACGGCCTGCCGCGCCGCTTCCCCGGTCTGGTGAATGCGGTTGCGCTTTCCGGGCGGCGCAAACGCGACGAACCACTCGTACGTGCGGCGCCCGTCGACGAGCAGGTAGGCGGTCAGCACCAGCGCGAGGGCGATCGAGAACACTCCCCACAACAGCGCACGGCCAAACCGCATCAGGTACCCGGCCGGCTCGCTGCTGGTCTCCTGTCGTTCGCTCTGCGCCTCGTGCCCCGCGCCCGAGCCGCCGGTCGCCCACGAACCGAGCATGTTCTTCAGCGCGTCAGGTACCTGTTCGCTGAGCTGCCGCTGCGTTTCGGTGATGCGGTCGCCGAGCACGCCGGCCTGGTCCTTCAGCGCGGCGCTGGAGAAATAGAAAAACCCTCCGATCAGCAGGGCGAGAAGCAGGACGACGAGCGGGCCGCCGAAGCGGCGCCGGAGGCCGCGGCCGTCCAGCCGCGCGACCAGCGGGTCCAGCGTCACCGCGAGAAACGCCGCCACCACGAAGACCAGGATCCACTGCCAGAGGCGCAGCCAGATCCACACGAGTACGACGACGCCGAGGAGACGGAAAAAGGTTGCGGCCGACACGTCTACCTGGCGCTTCACTATCTCAGCCATGGCGCTCCGCGTCGCGGCCCGATCCCGGGGTGCGACGGGAACAGCAGAGCAAGCGCGATGCCGTTCAGCGCTGAAGCACGTTCGGTACGCGCTGAAGGATGAAGTCCCGGACGCTCTGATGCCGGATCGCCTGATAGAGATTCGTGCCCGTGTTGCAGACGTTGGCCGACGTCGCCGAGGTGATCCCGCCGATCACCCACAATCCCCCTTCGGAGAGCAGGATGGGACCGCCCGAGTCGCCGGAACACACCGAGCTCGCAGGGGGCGCGTGCTGCGTCTGCAGCAGCGAATCGGTGACGCCCGTGAGCGTCGTGCTGCCGGCGCGCAGCGTCGCGGTGACGTCGTTCTGGTCGCGCCCCCAGCCCGCGATGATCGCGGTCTCGCCCACGCGCGCATCCCGGCTCGTGAGGATCGGGATCGGCGTCCGCGGCAGATCGTCGCTCATCACGATGATGCCCACGTCGAACAGGCCGGGTGTGTTGAAGCGGTAGTTCGGAAAGAACTCGAACGACTCGGCGACGATCTCCAGCGTCGGAGGGCCGAGCCACACCCGCGCGACCCCCGCGCCTTCGTCGAGGCAATGGGCCGCCGTCAGCACGACGCGCGGCGCGATGACGGTTCCGGTGCACGCGCCCAACGGGGATCCGTCGCTCGTCCGCATGTTGAGCAGCACCACCGACGACCGGTCGGGCGAACATCCGGCGCCATTGAGAATCGGCGTGCCCGGTGTCGACGCCGTGCCTCCCAGGAAGGCGCAGGTGTCGGCCGCCGGGATGGGCGCGGGCGAGGTCGGAGTCGGGGGCCCGTCATCCCCGCCGCAGGCCGTGAGGATCAGAAGCGCGACGCAGACGCTGTATTTGCCCATACGTGCTCCCTCGGTTCGCAATGGTCTCGGCCGACTTATTCGTCTTCGCGATGGTCTCCGGCCGGATGGGGCAGCGCGACCCCCGTCCAGGGCGCGAGCACCCCCGCCCTGACGTAGGTCAACAGCTTGTCGCGCGTGTCGACGATGTCGAGGTTGCGCATCGTGAGCTGGCCGATGCGGTCCTGCGGCGAAAACATCGACTCGCCCTTCTCCATCGTCAGTCGCTCCGGCTTGTAGGTGAGGTTCGGCGAGCTCGTGTCGAGGATCGAGTAGTCGTTGCCGCGCCGGAGCTCCAGCACGACTTCACCCGTCACCGCGCGCGCCACCCAGCGCTGCGCAGTCTCGCGCAGCATCATCGACTGCGGATCGAACCACCGCCCCTGGTACAGGAGCCGGCCGAGCCGCCGGCCGTTCTCGCGGTACTGCTCGATCGTGTCCTCGTTGTGGATCCCGGTGATCAGCCGCTCGTAGCCGATGAACAGCAGGGCGAGTCCGGGCGCCTCGTAGATACCGCGGCTCTTGGCCTCGATGATCCGGTTCTCGATCTGGTCGCTCATGCCGAGCCCGTGCCGCCCGCCGATCCGGTTCGCTTCGAGAATCAACTCGACGCCGTCCTTGAACGTGATCCCGTTCAGCGCGACCGGCTGGCCTTCGTCGAACCGGATGGCGACCTGTTCGCGCTTCACCTCGACATCGTCGCGCCAGTGCGCGACCCCCATGATCGGCTCGACGATCTGCATCCCGGTATCGAGTCGCTCGAGGTTCTTCGCTTCGTGCGTGGCGCCGAGGATGTTCGAATCGGTCGAGTAGGCCTTTTCGGCCTTCATCCGGTACTCGAACCCGGCGGCCGTCATGTAGGCCGACATCTCCGCGCGGCCGCCGAGCTCGTCGATGAACGCCTGGTCGAGCCACGGCTTGTAAATCTTCAAATTGGGATTGGCGAGGAGCCCGTAGCGGTAGAACCGCTCGATGTCGTTCCCCTTGAACGTGCTGCCGTCGCCCCAGATGTGCACGTCGTCTTCGCGCATCGCGCTGACCAGCATCGTACCGGTCACGGCGCGGCCGATCGGGGTGGTGTTGAAGTACGGAACGCCGGCCGTCGAGATGTGAAAGGCGCCGGCCTGCAGCACCGCGATGCCCTCGGCCACGAGCTGGCGGCGGCAGTCCACCAGGCGCGCCCGCTCGGCGCCGTACTCGATGGCACGGCGCGGGATGCTCTCGTAGTCGGTCTCGTCGGGCTGCCCGAGGTTGGCGGTGTAGGCGTACGGGATCGCCCCCTTCGTGCGCATCCAGTGGAGGGCGGCGCTGGTGTCGAGACCGCCGGAGAAGGCGATGCCGACCTTCTCGCCGGCGGGCAGATGCTGAAGAATCGTGGCCATGCGAGCTTCCATTGTAGCGTCTGCTCCCGGGAGGCCCATCAGGTATAGAGTCTTCGTATCCCCGTCCGCCGCCAGCCATGACCAAGGTTTCCGCCGAGACGTCTGCACCGACCGTGTTCTCCGCCCGTGAGATCACGAAGGTCTACCACATGGGGGAGGTGGAGGTGCACGCGCTGCGCGGCGTCAGCCTGGAGCTCCGGGAATCGGAGTTTCTCGTCCTGCTCGGGCCGTCGGGCAGCGGCAAGTCGACGCTGCTGAACATCCTCGGCGGGCTCGACGTGCCGACGTCCGGCACGGTGACCTACCGGGGTCAGAACCTCACGGCTGCGGGTGAGCGGGCGCTGACGATGTACCGGCGGAGGCACGTCGGGTTCGTGTTTCAGTTCTACAACCTGATCCCGAGCCTGACCGCGCGCGAGAACGTCGCGCTCGTCACCGACATCGTGGACGACCCGATGGCGCCGGAGGCGGCGCTCGGGCTGGTGAACCTGACCGCGCGCCTCGATCACTTTCCGTCGCAGCTCTCGGGCGGCGAGCAGCAGCGGGTCGCGATCGCGCGTGCGGTTGCCAAGCGTCCCGACGTGCTGCTCTGTGACGAGCCGACCGGCGCGCTCGACATCGCCACCGGCATTCTCGTGCTCGAAGCGATCCAGCAGGTCAACGAGGAGCTCGGCACGACGACCGCCGTCATCACGCACAACGCCGCCGTCGCCGCCATGGCCGACCGGGTGGTGTCGCTGTCGGACGGCCGCGTGCTCAGCGACCGCCGCAACGGCCGCAAAGTCAAGGCCTCGGAGCTTTCATGGTGACCTCCGCACACGCCAGACTTCAAACTCCAAACCTCAAAACAGAATCTCGCCTGCGGGTTTGCAGTTTGAAGTTCGTAGTTTGGAGTTGAGAGCGTGACGCCCCTGAACCGCAAGCTGCTCCGCGACGTCTGGGCGCTCAAGGGGCAGGCGCTCGCGATCAGCCTGGTGATCGGCGCCGGCGTCGCGATGTTCATCATGTACCTGAGCACCTTCGCGTCGCTGCGCGTGACGCAGCACACCTACTACGAGCGCTATCGCTTCGCCGACGTGTTCGCCGGTCTCACCCGGGCGCCGCTCTCTCTGCGCGACCGCGTGGCGGCGATCCCCGGCGTCGCCCGGGTCGAGGCGCGCGTCGTCGTGGACGTCACCCTCGACGTGCCCGGCCTGGTCGAACCGGCGAGCGCGCGGCTGATCGGGATCGACATCCCGCGGGTCCCGACGCTCAACGACCTCTTTCTTCGGCGGGGCCGCTACCCGGCCCCCGGGCGCAGTGACGAGGTCGCCGTCAGCGAAGCGTTCGCGATCTCGCGCGGGCTGGGCCCGGGCGACGCGGTCGGGGCGGTCATCAACGGACGCCGGCGCGAGCTCGAGATCGTCGGCGTCGCGCTCTCGCCGGAGTACATCTACAGCATCCGGCCCGGCGAGCTGGTGCCCGACGATTCGCGCTTCGGCATCTTCTGGATGGACGGGCGCAGCCTGGCGGCGGCGTTCGACATGGAAGGGGGCTTCAACCATCTCGCGCTCACGCTGCTCCCGGGCGCGTCGGAGGCGGATGTCGTCGCCCGGCTCGATCGCCTGCTCTCGACGTTCGGCGGCCTCGGCGCGATCCCGCGCAGCCTGCAAACCTCCCACTGGTATCTCGACAACGAGCTGCGGCAGCTGCAGAGCGTCGGCCTGATCCTGCCGATCGTGTTCCTGCTGGTCGCCGCGTTCCTCCTCAACGTGGTGCTGACCCGCATCGTGTCGGTGCAGCGCGAGCAGATCGCCGCGCTCAAGGCGCTCGGCTACACCAACGGCGAGCTGTCATGGCACTACGGCAAGCTCAGCCTGCTCATCGGGGCGGCCGGAGGAGCCATCGGGATCGCGGGCGGCGCGTGGCTGGGCGCGGGCATGACCTCGATCTACAACAACTTCTTCCGGTTCCCGACGCTGCTGTACCAGGTGCCGCCGCGGGTGGTCGTGGGCGGCGTGCTCGTCAGCTTCGTCGCGGCCGGCCTCGGCGCGCTGAGCGCGGTGCGGCGCGTGGCCGCGCTGCCGCCA
>DATFFM010000161.1:0-13681 GCA_035250005.1 Vicinamibacterales bacterium
CGATCCCTGCGCTCGAGCGCGCGTCGGCGCCCCTCGAGTTGCCCTTCAACCTCGATGGCGTGACGACTGACAAGGACCGCGCCGACGGAGATTTCGACGGCCGCAAGCGAACCATCGCAGCCGAGCTGCTGCCGGCGCAACTCACGATCAACGGGGTCACGTTCAAGTTTGGATCGAGTGCAGCCGGCGCGAAGAACGTGCTCGTGCCGAAAGGGGACGGCCTGGCGCTCCCGGCCGGATTGTTCAACCGCGTGTACGTCCTTGCCGCCGCCGTCGGCGGCGACGTCCCGCTCAGCATCGGCGTGACCCCGTCCGCGACAGCTGTCAGCCGAAGCATCCTCGTTCGTGAATGGCAGGGGCCCGTCGGCCAGTGGTGGAGCCGCCTGAAGGAGCCCAGCGCCCTCCGCGAGCCGTTCGTGCCGCAACGCGCCGGACGGGGCGGCACACCCACACAGCAGGAGATCCAGGCTGACCTCGTGGTCTCGTGGAATCCGCAGACCGGCGAGGTCAGCGGCATCGAGAACATCAGACCCGGATTCGTGAAGCGCGACGAGATCGCCTGGATCGGCACGCACCGGCACGCGCCGAACGGCAACCAGATCTACGTCGCAAGCTATCTGTTCATGTATCCGATCGATCTGCCGCCCGGCGCGCGCACGCTGGTGCTGCCGGCCAACGACCGCGTCCGGATCATGGCGATCACCGCCGTCCGCGAACCCGCGCCGGTCCGTCCGGCGGCGCTGCTCTACGCCGCGGATCTGCCGACGAAGAAATAATGCGCCTGATCGTCCTGGCGGCGTGCGCGTTCTGCGCCCACGCGGTCGCGGCGTTCCAGCCGCGTCCTCTCCCGGTCATCGACATGCACCTGCACGCGCTCGCTGCCGATGAGCAGGGACCGCCGCCGGTCGCTGTGTGCCTGGGCCTGACAGGGCTGCCAGCCTGGGATCAACGCTCGGGGTGGGCGGAGCAGTTCATCGGCTGGATGAAGAAGCCCCCCTGCCGGGATGCCGTCTGGTCGCCTGCGACGGACGATGGGTTGCGGACAGAGACGGTGAAGATTCTGAACCGCCGGAACATCATCGGCGTCCTCAGCGGGACTCCAGAGCGCGTCGCGCGCTGGCGTGACGACGCGCCGGATCGCATCATTGCCGGACTTGGCTTTCAGATCGGCCGCGACGCGATCACGACTGACGACATGAGAGCGCTCCACGCCAGGGGGCGGCTCGAGGTCCTCGCAGAAGTCACCAACCAGTACGCTGGAATTGCGGCAGACGATCCGCGGTTCGAGCCGTATCTCGCGCTCGCTGAAACGCTCGACATCCCGGTCGGCATTCACATCGGCACCGGGCCGCCTGGCGCGGCCCACCTGTTCCCGGCATACCGCGCGCGGCTGCACAGCGCCCTGCAGCTCGACGAGCCGCTCGCGAAACACCCGAAGCTTCGCGTCTACATCATGCACGCGGGGTGGCCGCTCGGCGACGACCTGCTGGCACTGATGTGGGCCCACCGGCAGGTGTACGTCGAGGTGGGCGTGCTCGTGTGGGCGCTCCCGGAGGCCGAGTTCTACCGCTACCTTCAGCGAATCGTCGAGGCGGGCTTCGGCAACCGTGTGATGTTCGGCTCGGATCAGATGGTATGGCCAGGAGTTATCGAGCCGTCCATCCGCCGGATCGAGCGCGCGCCGTTCCTCGGCGAGGCGCAGAAGCGCGACATTCTCTACGGCAACGCGGCGCGCTTTCTGCGACTGTCCCAGGCGCAGATCGACCGCCATCACGCGCAATAGGCTCGCGCCGCACATCCATTCAGGGAGCGTCCGCGGGTCATACCGCTGGCTAATCGCGATCCGGTGGCTTCAACCGTGCGTTGAGCGCGCGGCGGAACGTCTGGCGCGCGCGTGACAACCTTGACATGACCGTACCGATCGGAATTCCCATGACGTCGGCCAGCTCCTGATAGGAGAGCTCGTGATGCTCCCGAAGCACGAGGAGCTCACGGGACCGGTGCGGCAGATCTCTCAACACCTGTTCGATCAACCTGGCGTCAGCGGCGTGCAGCAGCAGCGTTTCGGGAGTCATCGCCAGCCGAGCGCCGCTGTGCTGTTCCTCATCGAACACGTCGGTTGGCGGGTGCTTCCCTTGGCTGTGCCACCCATAACTGGTATTTCGAACGATCCTGAGGAACCAGGCCCGGCTATTCCCTCCCGAGAACGTCCGGAAGTAACGAAACGCCCGCAGCGAAGCCTCCTGCACGACGTCCTCGGCATCGTGCTCATTGCCGACCAGCCAGCGTGCGAGCCGGTGCGCAGCATCGAGGTGTGGCACGACGACGTCGTCGAAGGTCGTGCCGATGCAGGGATTCAGCGTTGAGCAAAGCTCAGTCCCGGCGCTTCCGACAGGGTTTGCGGCAAAGGCCGTGGCCGTCGCACTCGCTTCCATGTGTCGAGTGTGGAGCGACGTCCCGCCCCGGGCCACCCACAACGCCCGCACAGGACTCGTACGGCACCCGTACCGTCGCCCGTGAACAGCGAGGCTATGAAGGCAGGCGCTCCGGGGTGTCGTCACGACGGCGCCAGGCACGTGGTCTCAAGAGAATGTGATGCGCCGCGCTCGAGCCGATGCAGGCAGTAACATACCCAACCGGGAGAGTAGCGATCCCCAGACCGAACGTGAAGAAGCACTGGGTGCCGTCCGAGACGTCGTTTCAGCGGCTTCTCGCCTGGCTCGACACGGGGGTGGACTCGGGCGGGGAGAGCTACGTCGAGATGCGCCGCCGGCTCAGCGCGTATTTCGACCGGAAGAACTGCCACGCGCCCGACGATCTCGCCGACGAGACGCTGAATCGCATTGCGCGCCGTCTCGAAGAGGAAGGCTCCCTCGATGCCGGCCCGCCGGCGCGCTACTGCTACATCGTGGCGAAGTTCGTCTTCCTTGAATACACCCGCGAGGCAAAGCGGGTGGAGACCGCTCATTTACCCGTCGACTCGTGGAGACCGGAATCGCGCGGCGGCGGATCGGCAGCCGACGATGAGGAAGGTCGGGAGAGACGGCATTCATATCTGGATCGCTGTCTGGAGCGGCTGCCAGCGTCGGACCGCGAGCTGATCGTCGAGTACTACGGAGCCGGAGACCAGCGCACCGCCGATCGCCGGCGTGCGCTCGCGGCGCGGCTCGGTCTGACCACGAACGCGCTGGCGATCCGGGCCTGCCGCATCCGTGACATCCTGGAGCGCTGCATCCGCTCGCGGGAGGAGCAGTCATGACATTCTTTTCGGTTTTTGTCTCACCCAGATGATGACGCCGGCTTCAGGTGAACGCCCCGACGACGAGGTGCTGGTCGAATACCTCCTCGGCACACTCTCGGCGGAGGAGGCCGAGCGCGTCGACGAGCTGAGCATCGCGGACGACGAGGTTGCGTCACGGCTACAGGCAGTCGAGAACGACCTGGTGGACGCGTACGTGGCGGGTCGGCTGTCCGGCCGGCGGCTCGAGCAGTTCAAGTCTTTCTACTTGATGTCGCCCGTTCGGCAACGGCGGGTGGACTTCGCGCGGACCCTGACCGCGCTCGGTCACGCTGCCGTCCCGGCGATTCAGCCGCACGTGCCGCGCCGCATCCTGCCGCAATGGGCGCTCGCCGCGGCGGCGCTCGTTGCCGCGGTGGCGGTCGGGTACTTCGCGCTCGAGAACCGGCGTCTGCGCGAGCAGGTGAGCCGGTCCGCCGCCGCGCGCGCGGCCGGGGAGCAGACCGCGCAGAGCTTGCGCACCGAGCTCGAGCAGGAACGATCCGCGAGCGCGGCTGCGCGAAGCGAGCACGAGCGGCTGCGCGGGTCGGTGCCGTCTGCGCGCTCCTCGATCCAGGCGCTGGTCCTGCTGCCCCTGCGGCGCGGAGCCGGTGAAGTCCCCACCGTGCTGGTCCAGCGGGGCACCGGTCAGCTGCCGCTGCGGCTGCGTCTCGAGGGAGACGCGTTCCCGCGCTACGAGGCGGCATTGCGAGACCCGGCCGGGCGGAGCGTGTGGCGCAGCGGACCGATCGAAGCCAGACCTCAGGGTACGGACCAGACACTTGCGGTGGATGTGCCAGCGGCGCTGCTGCGGTCGGCGAATTACACCGTGGAGCTGGCTGGCATGAGGCGGACGGCGGCCGCTGAATTCGTCACCAGCTATGCGTTTCGCGTCGTGGTAGAGTAGCCAACCCCGTAGCACCCGCGACCGGAGGTACATGCCATGCGCCTGCGTTCTGCTGCAGCGGTCTTCATTGCGGTCGGATCACTTGCCTCGGCCCTCCTCGCAGCCGCCGGCCAATCACCTGTCACGAGATCCGACGCACCCGTGCCCCTGAAGGTGGGTGCCGCGGTCGAGCGGGAGATCTCCGGAACGACACGGCACGCCTACCAGTTCAGACTGAACCAGGGAGACGTTGCGACGATCGCCGTCGAACAGCGAGGTGTCGACGTTGCGATCGAGCTCGTGGAGCCCGACGGCGCCACCCTCGTCCGAATGATCGATGAGTATCGCGTCGGCGGGGAAACCGAGTTGCTCGATGTGCTCGGCGGACCGGCGGCCACACAAACCGTCCTGATCTACGCCTTGTTCAAACGGTCGGCTGCGGGAAGCTACCGCATCGATGTTGGCGCACCGCGGCCCGCCAGCGACAAGGATCGGTCGCTGTTCGAGGTGCAGAAGCTGCGCAGCCAGGCCCACCAACTGCGTAGCGCGCATCGGCCAGCCGACGCAGTTCCTGTCGCTCAGCGGGCGCTGGCCATCGGCGAACGTCTGCTCGGCGCGAACGACCCCTTGGTGGGAGTGCTGGCGATGGACGTCGGCATGGCCTCCGACGAAGCGCTCGACAACGCCGCTGCCAAGCGCCACTATTCCCGCGCCTTCGACGTGCTTTCCGCGACGATCGGCCCCGATCATCCTCAGACGATGGCCGCCCAAAGCCGGCTCGGCCAAGAGCACGTGAATAGCGGCGATCTTGCCACCGCCGAACGGCTCCTCGTCGATGTATTGCGCCGGCAGGAAGTTGTGCTCGGACCCGACCATCCGTTCGTGGGATCGACCGCAATGATTCGTGCGCGCTACTCCGAGAGGCGCGGGGATTATGTGAGCGCCGAACGCGGCTATCAGCGCTCGGCGGCGATCATCGCAAAGTGGTTGGGCACCGATGACCCACGATTCGCCACCGTGGAGAACAACCTTGGTTCGATGTACCTGACGCAGCGCGACTACGCGCGTGCGGAGCCGCACCTCGAGCGCGCCCTGGCCATCAAGGAGAAAATCCTCGGTCCCGATCATCCGCAGCTCGCGACGGCGGTCCAGAACCTTGGGATAATTGCACGCGAAAAGAAGGATTACGCCGCCGCCGAGCGGCATTACCTTCGTGCCCTGGCCATTCGAGAGAAGTCGGTGGGCCTCGATGATCCGATCGTTGCCGGCACGGTGAACAACCTGGCGAACGTCTACGGCGCGCAGGGGGATTACCCCAGGTCGCTGGCGATGCACCTGCGGGCGCTCGGCATCTCCGAGAAGCACGCCACGCCGTGGTCGCAGCCGATCCTGTCACTTGGCAATATCGCCCGCACCTACGCGGCACTGGGTGACTATGCCAATGCGCTGAAGTTCCAGCAGCGGGTCGATGCGGCGCTCGACACCGATATGGCGCTGAACCTGGCGATCGGATCCGAGCGGCAGAAGATCGCCTATCTGAACACGATCGCGGAGCGGACCGAGCGCACGCTCTCATTCCATCTCCGGCTTCAGCCCGACAATCCCGAGGCCGCGCGCCTGGCCGTCGGCACGTTGCTGCAGCGCAAGGGACGCGTGCTCGATGTAATGACGAACACCCTGGCTGTGCGCCGCGCGCAGGCCGGGCCAGAGGAGCAGCAGCTGCTCGATCGGCTGTCCGATACCACGACCCGGTTCTCGCGGCTCGCGCTGGCCGGGCCTGGAAAGATGTCGCCGGACGAGCACCTCCGGCAGCTGCGCGAGCTGCAGGACACGAAGGAGCGGCTCGAGGCCGATATCAGCCGGCGCAGCGACGAAGCCCGTGCGGCGCTCCAGCGCGTGAGCCGCGAAGCCGTGCAGCGGGCGATTCCGGCCGGCGTCACGCTCATCGAGTTCGCGGTGTACCGGCCGTTCGATTCCAGGGCGCAGAGCATGACGGTGGCCTATGGCGCACCGAGGTACGCCGCCTACGTTTTGCAAGCGCAGGAGGTGGCCGGGCTCGATCTCGGTGAGGCGACCACGATCGACGCGCTGGTCGAGTCCTACCGAGCCGCGCTGCAGGATCCCGCGCGCACCGACGTCAAGCGGGTGGCGCGCGCACTCGACGAGAGGATCATGCAGCCGGTCCGCCGCGTCGCGGCAGGCGCATCGCGGCTGCTGATATCGCCGGATGGCCCGCTTGCCCTCGTCCCGTTCGAGGCGCTCGTGGACGAGACAGGCCGCTATCTGGTCGAGCGATATCCCGTTACGTACGTGAGCACCGGGCGAGACCTGCTGCGCATGCAGATCGCTCGCGCCAGTCGCGGTGGGCCCGTGGTGGTCGCGGATCCGCTTTTTGGCGAACCCGAGGGGGTGGCGAGCGCGCGCACGGAGGCCAGACCAGGATCATCGGCCGCGTCGCGGCGGCGCAGCATCACCGCCGGTGAAGATCTCAGCACGATGTATTTCGCGCCGCTGGCCGGCACCCGTCACGAGGCGCAAAGCATCCAGTCGGTATTCCCGGACGCGCAGGTGTTGTCGGGGCCCCACGCCAGCGAAGTGGCGTTGAAGGCCGTCCAGGCACCGCGCGTCCTTCACATTGCCACTCACGGTTTCTTCATCGAAACACAGCGCGACTCGGCTGGCGGGCCGGCCGCCGGCCCCCGGCGCCCATCGTCCAACGCGGCGCCCCCGGGGGAGAACCCGCTGCTTCGGTCGGGCCTGGCGCTCGCAGGGGCGAACCTCGCCGCCAGAACAGAGGACGGCATCCTCACGGCGATGGAGGCGGCGCACCTGAATCTATGGGGGACGAAGCTCGTGACGCTCTCGGCGTGCGACACCGGTGTCGGCGTCGTGCGGAACGGGGACGGGGTCTATGGTCTTCGCCGCTCGATCTTTCTCGCCGGCGCCGAAACGCTGGTCATGAGCCTCTGGCCGGTGAGCGACGCGATCACCCGCGAGCTGATGACGGCCTACTACAGGGGGCTCAAGGCCGGCATGGGGCGTGGCGAAGCGCTGCGACACGTGCAGCTCAAAATGATCACACGCAAGGGGCGCCAGCATCCCTTCTACTGGGCCAGCTTCATCCAGGCAGGCGAATGGGCGGATCTGGATGGGAAGCGATAGCCCGAAAGGTTTTCCCGCGTTCCGTCTCATCCCAGTAGGCAAACCTGGGGGAGGCGGACATGGGCTGGCGTCGCAGGCTGGTGGTCTCTGTCTTGTGTGGCGTGCCGGCGATGGCAGGCGCGCCGGTTCTGGCGCAGCTCATTGACCGGACCCTCGCACCCAACCGATCGGGCGACGGTATCGCCCTGAGCCTCGAGGAGCAGGTCGGTCCCGGACGCGGTGACTGGTTCACGCCTGATTCGTCGTCGTACATCATCAACCGCGATCCGTTCCGCGCCGTCCGCCGGGGCCGCCAGCTGTTTCAACGCAAGTTCCAGACAATACGCGGATTCGGTCCACTCACCGGCGACGGCATCGGTGACGTCGAGACCATCCGTGCCATCGGCGCCGGCCTGGCCGACAGCTGCGCGTCGTGTCACGGCCGGCCGCGCGGTGCCGCCGGGTTTGGCGGCGACGTCGCCACGCGACCCGACAGCCGGGATGCACCGCACCTGTTCGGCCTCGGATTGAAGGAGATGCTGGCGGACGAGATCACCCGTGAACTGCGCGCGATTCGCGACCAGGCGATCGCGACCGCGGTTGGACAGGGGCGGGCCACCAGGCGTCCGCTCGTGTCGAAGGGTGTGTTCTTCGGGCAGATCGTGGGTCTGCCGAACGGGATCGCCGACACGTCGCTGGTCGAGGGCGTCGATTCGGATCTCAGGGTCCGGCCGTTCTTCGCGCACGGCGAAACGATGTCGATCCGGGAGTTCATCGTCGGGGCGCTGAACGCCGAGATGGGCCTGCAGGTCAGCGATCCGGAGTTGCTCGCGGCCCATCAAGGTGCCCGCATTGTCACCCCATCCGGGATGCTGCTCGATGGTGGGACCGACGCCGTCGAGGCCCCTCCGGCCGGCGCCGGAGAGATCGATCCGGCCGTCGTCGACTACCTCGAGTTCTACCTCCTGAACTACTTCAAGCCGGCCCGAGGGCAGGAGACCGCGGATACCGAGAGCGGACAGAAGACCATGCAGAAGGTTGGCTGCACCGGCTGTCACGTGCCGGATCTGACGGTTACGCGTGATCGGCGTGTCGCCGACGTCGATACCGTGTTCGATCCGGTCCGAGGTCATTTCAACCGGCTGTTTGCGACCGCGCGCGGGCTGTTCACCGCCGTCCAGGACGTCCCCGGTCACCCGGCGCTCAAGCTCCCGTCGCAGGGGAGCTTTGTGGTGCGCAACGTCTACACGGATTTCAAGCGGCACGACCTGGGGCCAGGCTTCCACGAGCGGGAGTACGACACGTCGATCCGGCGGGCATTCCTGACGACGCCGTTGTGGGGGGTGGGGAGCACGGCGCCATACGGGCACGATGGCCGCAGCATCACCCTGCTGGAGGTGATCCTGCGGCATGGAGGCGAAGCACAGGCCTCACGGGACGCCTTCGCAGCGCTCGCCCCGTCGAAACAGCAGGAAGTCATCGCCTTTCTGAACTCGCTGATCGTGTTTCCGCCAGACGATACCGCGTCGAACCTCGACCCGGGCGACCCGTTGACGCCTGGCTTCCCGCAGTTCGGTCACGGCAGCGTCCGCCTGACCGTGTTGTTCAACAACCCGCTCAAGGTGGAATGACACCTGAGATCGATCTGTTCTTCTTTCGCGCCCGGCTGTGTGCGGTGATCGCCGCGATGATGTGGCAGACCCATCCCAGCAGTCCGCCCGAGCCGATCCACAGCCCGGGCGTGACGATCAGCCAGAAGATGCCGCGCAGGAAGTCGCCGTTGTAGATCTGCCCGAGCCCCGGGATGAGTGCGCTGAGCACGGCCGCGACTCCAGGGGACTTCACGTCAGCCATCGTCGGTCTCCCCTGAATCCTAAGCGATCCTTCGGCGCGCGCCACCCCGGCGATTTCAGCGACGACTTGACAGGCTGGTTCGCGGGGCGATACTAAACCTATGGGTTAAATAAACTGGTTTACACCGATGCGCTCCGATTCGCTCAGCCCCGCCCCGGATTCGTGAAGCGCGACGAGATCGCTTGGATCGGCACGCACCGGCACGCGCCGAACGGCAACCAGATCTACGTCGCAAGCTATCTGTACATGTATCCGTTCGATCTACCGCCCGGCGCGGCACGCCGGTGCAGCCGGCCAACGAACGCGTCATGATCATGGCGATCATTGCCGTTCGTGAACCGCGCCGGTCCGTCGGGGGACGCTGCCCTGCGGCGCGGATCTGCCGACGAAGTAGCGGCGTTGCCTTCTGCCAAACGTGATCCGGCACCTCTCGGATATCAAGGATTCGCACGGAAGATGTGCTGCCATCACCGCGCGAGGCGCTGCGCCTTCGCGAGCGAGATGGCCCGGATCTCGAGAATTCTCCAGTAGGCAGAGGCGGCGGCGCGCTGACTGGAAGGAAGAGCGGCCAGGCGGGTTCGCACGAAATCCGCCTGCAGCCGATACGCGGCGTACTCGTCATCGGTCTCGTGGACCTGCTCGTGCAGAAGTGTCGCAGCCAGCCGAAGAAGGTGGAAGGCGGTCGGCCGGAGTGCGGCCTCACGGTAGACCGCGGATTCCACGTTCACGTAAATGGTCGGATCTCCCCGGATCCGGAACGCGTTCAATCCGGCCGGAGGATCGCCCCCTGTCGCTCGATAGAAGAGCTTGCGCACCTGCGGACGGGAGACAACGCTGACGGCGTTGACAGGTTGCGCCAGGACACGCAACGCCTCGCCGACAACCGGGTCTCCGGCATGAGTGGTGCCTTCGAAATCGGCCGGGGACGGCAAGACCAGCAGCAGGGCACGAACCACCACGGCGCACATCGTCTGAAACACTCGACGAGGTTAGAGTCGGGAGTCGACGAGGGCAACGAACAGAAGCGGCCATTTCCGGCATGTGACCTGGCTTGGCCCACGATGGCCAGCCGTCCCGCCCACGCGAGGCTGAAGTAACATCGCGGAAATGCCGCCGGTCCCCACCATGGCCGAAAAACATCGTGAGGCGAGTCAAGACACCAGGCCGGAGGAGCGGCTCGAGTCGTGGAAGGAGATCGCCGTCTACCTCAATCGTGGTGTGCGCACGGTGCGCCGCTGGGAACAGGAGGAAGGCCTGCCGGTGCATCGCCACGCGCACAGGAAAGTCGGGACGATCTACGCCTACCGGTCGGAGCTCGATACCTGGCGCGAAGGACGGCGGGCGCACCGCACAGAAGCGAACCAGGCGCTTCGGCGCGAGCGGCGTCTCCCGGGGCGGGTCATGATCGCGGTGCTCCCATTTGCCAGCCTCACCGACGCGGGCGACGGCGGGTACATCGCCGACGGACTGACCGAAGAAATGATCGGGCATCTGGGCCGATTCAGCCCGGCGACGCTTGGCGTCATTGCACGAACGACAGTGATGTTGTATCGCCGCACAGACCGGTCGCTGCGCGAGATTGCCGCCGAGCTGAAGGTCGATTATGTCGTCGAAGGGAGCGTGCGTCGTGAGGGTGATCGGGTCCGGGTCACCGCGCATCTGATCCATGCGCGCGACCAGGCTCATCTCTGGTCGAATACATACGAACAGACGATCCACAGCATCCTCGCCCTCCAACGGGATCTCGCAGGGGACATCGCTGCCGGTGTCCGGCTCACATTGAGCCCGCGGCCGGGCCCCCAGACGACTGGACTCGATCGCGTCCAGGCCGAGGCGTATTACGCGCATCTGCAGGGGCGGCACCTTTTGAACAGCTTCACGCCGGACTCTGTCCGCCGCAGCATCGACGCTTTTCAGGGGGCCATCGCCGCGGATCCGAGCTACGCCCCCGCCTACGCGTCGCTTGCCGAAGCCTACCAGCAGCTATCCGTCTGGACCGAGGCACCTCCCTCCAGCACAGCTCCGCTGGCGCTCGAGGCGGCCGAGCGCGCGATCCGGCTCAATCCCGACCTGCCAGACGCCTATGCTTCGCTCGGCCTCATCCACGCGACTTTCGTGTGGGACTGGGCGCAAGCCGACACGAATTTCCGGCGGGCGCTGGCCCTGAATCCGAGCTGCTCGCCGGCCGGCCAGTGGTACGCCGAATTTCTGGCGGAAATGGGCCGCTTCGACGAAGCCCTGGCGGTCGCCGACGCTGCGCTCGTTCATGACCCGCTCTCACGCGCGAACCAGTCGACCCGGGCGTTTGTGTTGTGGATGGCGCGCCGCTTCGATGCGGCGATCGATCAAGCAGAAGCGGTGCTCGATGCCGATCCGGCATACCCGATGGCCCTGATCCGACTGGGTACGGCCCAGGCAGGGAAGGGGAAGTACGCTCAGGCCGTTCGCGCGTTTCGCCGCGCGTCGTCAGCAGCGCCCGAGCTACCGGCGTGCCTCGGCCTGCTTGGGTACGCACTTGGCCTGGCGGGGGACGTGGAGCAGGCACTGGCTGCACTGGAGAAATTGCGTCGTCTGAAGGAGGCGCGCTATGTGCCGGCTTTCCCATTTGCGATGGTCCATCTTGGACTCGGGGAGTGGGATACGGCGCTTCGCTTCATGGAAGATGAATTCGCGAACCGCGGCTGGTTTCTTCTCCTTCTCAACAAGGCGCCCCAATTTGACCAGTTGCGGGGTAACGCTCGGTTCGACGCACTGGTGCGGCGCTTGAAGTTCCCCGGCTGACTGCGGAAGACCGTTGCGGAGGTCGGGCCGGCGCACCGTGCGATCGCGGTAGATTCGAACAGCGCGCTCCGCAGCGAGTGAGAATCGGCCTACTCGTTTCTCAACGCCACCATCGGATCCACGAGCGATGCCCGGCGCGCCGGCAGATACGCGGCAATGGCGGCGACGACGCTGAGGACGGCCGTGGCGAGCGCGATCGAGACCGCATCGTTCTTCGGCACGCCGTACAGCAGGCTGGCGACGAACCGGCTCGCCAGAAGGACGATTGCGATGCCGATCGCCGCGCCGATGCCCACCAGCACCAGGGATTCGCGCATCGTCGCGCCGAGCACGTGCTGGCGCTGGGCGCCGAGCGCCAGCCGGATGCCGATCTCGTTGGTCCGCCGTGCGACGGTGTACGACATCACGCCGTAGAGACCCACGGCCGCGAGCACCAGCGCCAGCGAGCCGAAGAGCGTGTAGGCCTGGGCGAACACCTTTTCCTGCTCGAATCCGCGCTCCATCTGCTCCTTCTGGGTGGAGACATCGACCATCGGAAGATTCGGATCGATGCCGCGAACGGTCTCGCGAATGGCGCTCACCAGGCCGAGCGGATCGCCTGCCGTCCGCACCGCGATCGTCGGCGTCCCCATTCGTGCCTGGCGGAACGGCACGTACATCGTCGGCGGCGCTTCATCGCGAACGCTGTCGTACTTCGCGTCACGGACGACGCCAACCACCTCGACCTGACCTGAGGTTTCGAGACTGGACCCGAAACGGCGGCCGACCGGGTTACCTTCCGGGAAGTACTTCTTTGCCGCCGATTCGTTGACGACCGCGACCTTCGCCGCCTTCGCGTTGTTCTCGGCCTCGCCGAGGCCGCGACCCAGTTTCAGCGGGATGCCCATCACCTCGAAGAAGTTCGGCGCGATCACCAGCCGATTGATGCTGTCCCGCTGCTGCACGCCGATCTCGTAGGTGCGACCCTGGACGAAGATGCTGGACTGGTTGACGCTGCCGCTCAGGAGCGCAGGATTCGAGAGCGTCGCCGCGCGCACGCCCGGCAGGCCGCCGAGGCGGTCGATCACCTGCTGATAGAGCGCCGCGCTGCGCTGCTCGTCGTATCCGTTCAACTGCGGATTGACGCGGAAGAGCACCAGGTTCGCCGGGTCGAAGCCGACGTCCACCGCCCGCAGGTTGTCGAGGGTCCGGAGGAACAGGCCGGCGCCGGTCACGAGGACGAGCGAAATCGCGACCTGAACGACCAGCAGCGACTTGCCCAGGACGCTGCGCGAACCGGCGACGCTGCGGCTGGTTTCCTTCAGGACGCTGCTGATATCCGCCCGCGTCGTCCGCAACGCCGGCGCGATGCCAAACACCACGCCGGTCACGACCACCACGATCGCTGTAAAGGCCAGCACGCGCCAGTCGAGCGGCGCCAGCTCGCCGAGCGGGCCAGGCAGCAGCTGCTTTCCCCAGTAGCCGACGGCGATTCCAAGGGCTCCGCCAAGCAATGCCAGGAGGAGACTCTCGACGAGCATCTGGCGAACCAGGCGTGCCCGGGTAGCTCCTACCGAGAGACGGATGGAGACCTCTTTCTGACGCGCGGTCGCGCGCGATAAGAGCAGATTGGCCACGTTGGCACAGACGATCAGCAGCACGAGTGCGACGACGCCGGTGAGGATGCGGACCGCACGCAGGTTGGTGTCGTTGACGTCGTAGATTCCACGCGCGCCCGACTCGACCACCAGGCGTGGCACCGC
>DATFFM010000162.1:0-27511 GCA_035250005.1 Vicinamibacterales bacterium
ACCAGCGCGATAACGCGATCGTAGCCATCGCGGTGCTGGGGGCGCTCCGCCAGCACGGCTTTGCCGTCGATGAGGCCGCCATCCGGCAAGCGCTGACAGACGTTCGGTGGCCTGGACGGCTCGAGCACCTTCGCCACGGCACCACCGAGATTCTGCTGGATGCCGCGCATAACCCCGCCGGCGCACGCGCGCTGGCCGTTTACCTGCGCGACTCCGGCTGGACCGATGCGACGCTCGTCTTCGGGGCCATGTCCGACAAGAACGCGCGGGGCATGCTTGCGGCACTGATGCCCGTGACCCGGCGGGTCATCTGCACGACGCCGGCGACAGCTCGGGCGACGCCCGCTCACGCCCTGGCCGGCGTCGCTTCGTCACTGGACGACACCGGAGACGTGGAAATCGTCGAGGATCCAACGGCCGCGCTGGAACGCGCCTGCGCGATCTCGCGGCGCGTCGTCGTGGCAGGCTCGATCTTCCTGGTCGGTCCGCTGCGTGGTATTCTTCGCTGATTCCTGCCGGGCTCATCCACGCATGCGTCGCTTCAGCGTCATCCTGATCCTGTGCGTTCTCGGCGAGTGGGGATTCGCCCGCACCGACGCGCACGCGCAGGGCACCATCTCGGGGTGCCGGACCGATCTGTTGCAAGCCCTCACATCGTCCAGGTTCGACGAAAACCACATCACGCTGTCCGGCTCGTCGACCGACCCCGTGCGAATCGACTGTGATGACGTCCAGCTGTTCGCGAACAGCGTCGAGCTGTTTCAGGTCGACGGACGGTTCGTGGCGACCGGCGACGTGCTCTTCGTTTCGGGCAACAGCCGCATTTCGGCGGAGCGCCTGGAATTCAACACGAAGAGCAAGACCGGGACGTTCTACAACGCGTCTGGCACCACGGTCATACGCGACAAGGCGCAGCCCAACCAGTTCGGCACGCAGGAGCCGAACGCGTTCTTCTGGGGCGAGGAGATCCAGAAGGCCGGCCCCTCGAAATACCGCATCGTGAAGGGAGGCTTCACGGCGTGCGTCCAGCCGACGCCGCGGTGGGAGATTTCGTCGGGGGCGATCACGCTGAACCTGGACGACTATGCCCTGCTGCGCAATTCACTCTTCAAAGTGAAGGGGGTGCCGCTGCTCTACCTCCCGATGTTCTATTACCCGATGGAGGAGGACGACCGGTCCACGGGCTTTCTGATGCCGATCTACGGCTCGGGGACGGTGAAGGGGCAGTCGATTTCGGCCCCATTCTTCTGGGCGATCGGGCGCAGCCACGACGCGACCATTACCTACGACTGGTTTTCGAAGGCGGGCCGCGCCGTGACGGGCGAGTACCGCTACGTCCTCTCGCCGGGGTCTTCCGGCAACTCCACCGTCAACCTGCTCAACGAGCGCGAGATTACGGCAGAGGATGCCGACGGCATCCAGGCGCCGCGCCCTGCCAGGCGGAGCTACACCATAACCGGTTCGCTGGTGCAGGCGCTGCCGCGCGGTTTTCGCGCCCAGGCCAACGCCAACTACTTCACGAGCCTGGCGACCCAGCAGCGCTACCAGCAGAACGTCTTTCAGGCCACAACACGCCAGCGGAACTTCGACGCGTCGCTCACCGGCAACTGGGCCGAGTACGTGCTCAGCGCTCGAGCCGAGCGGCGGGATTACTTCGACAACGCCGATACGCTCACCCGCACCGGCAGCCTGCCGCGCATCAGCGTCTCGCGCGGCGAGCGGCCGATCGCGGGTCTGCCGATCTACTTCGGCGCCAGCGGCGAGTACGTCAGCATCGTCCGCAGCACCCGGCAGGACGACGTGACGCTCACCGACCAGGGGCTGACTCGCCTGGATGTCAGCCCGACGCTGCGGATCCCGTTTACGCGGTGGCCCTTTCTCACGATCAATTCGTCGGTTGGCTGGCGCGGCACGTACTGGACCGAGAGCCTGAACGCCGCCCGGCAGCAGGTCGAAGAATCGATCGGCCGGCAGTACATCAACTTTCAATCGCGCATCACCGGGCCGGTGTTCAACCGCATCTTCAACACGCCGGGGAACGCCTTCGCCGAAAAGTTCAAGCACGTGGTCGAGCCCAGTCTGACGATCCAGCGGACCACGGCCATCGACGAGTTCGCCCGGATCGTGCAGCTCGACTCGGCCGACTACGTCGTGGGGAACGTGACCAGGCTGCGCTATGAGCTCGCCAACCGGCTCTATGCGAAGAAGGACGTCTCACGTGAAATCGCCAGCCTGAGCGTCAGCCAGACCTATTACACGGACCAGCAGGCGGCCCAGTTCGATCAGAACTATCAGTCGAGCTTCGATCGGGTCGCCAGGCCCACCAACTTCTCCGCGGTCGCGGTTGCGACCCGCGTCAGCCCGACCGAGCGGATCAACGGCGAGTTCCGAACGGAATGGGACCCGACCGTGCATACGCTGAAGACGCTTTCCGCGAGCGGGTCGATGCGCAGCGGCGAGTGGCTCGACGTATCGGCCGGCTGGAGCCGGCGGCGGGTGATCCCGGAGCTCCCCGACTTCGCCGATCCGACGAGGGCGACCCACTCCCTGAATGCGGCGGCGACGATGCGATCGGCTGCCAACCGGCTCGGCGGCAGCTACTCCTTCAACTACGACTTCCAGCGCGACTTCTTCCTCCAGCAGCGGATACTCGGGTATTACAACGCACAGTGCTGCGGCGTGGTGCTCGAGTGGCAGACGTTCAATCTTCAGGGCATTGCCGGGATCACCGTCCCGCAGGACCGGCGGTTCAACATTTCCTTCAGCCTCGCGGGCATCGGGACGTTCTCGAACTTCCTGGGTGCGCTGTCGGGGCAGCAGCAGCAGCGATGAAAACCTATGCGGCGGCCGACACGCGGCGCATCGCCGGCGTCCAGGTCAAGCAGCTCCGCGCCATCCCCGACGAGCGCGGGTGGCTGATGGAGATCCTGCGGTGCGACGAGACCGGCCTGCTTCCGAAGTTCGGCCAGGTTTATGTGTCGGCGACGTATCCGGGCGTCGTGAAAGGCTGGCACTACCACAAGAAGCAGGTGGACAACTTCGCGTGCGTCGCCGGAATGGTCAAGCTGGTGCTGATCGACACGCGCGAGGATTCGCCCACCCGGGACCTGGTCAACGAGTTCTTCATCGGCTCGCAGAACCCGATGCTCGTGCAGGTGCCGAGCCTGGTCTATCACGGCTGGAAGTGCATCGGCATGGAGCCGTCGCTCGTGGTGAACGTCCCGACCGAGCCGTACGATCGCGAAGCGCCCGACGAGTTCCGCCTGGAGCCTCACGGCACGCTGCCGTACGACTGGACGCGAAAGGATGGTTGAGGTCCTCGTCACGGGCGGCGCCGGGTTCATCGGCTCGAACTTCGTCCGGTACGCGCTCGCGAACCATGACGACTGGCACGTGACGACCCTCGACAAGCTGACCTACGCGGGGCGGCTCGAGAACCTCCATGGGATCCTCGACCATCCGCGCCATACCTTCGTCCGCGGCGACGTGGCCGATGCCGATGTTGCCGCGCCGCTGGTCCGCGCCGCCGACATCGTCGTGCACTTCGCGGCCGAGACCCACGTCGACCGTTCGATCATGCACGCCGGCGAGTTCATCACCACCGACGTCTTCGGCACGTTCGTCCTGCTCGAAGCGGCGCGCGAGGCGTCGCGCCTGCGCCGGTTCGTCCAGATCTCGACCGACGAGGTGTACGGCAGCATCCCCGAGGGGTCCAGCCGCGAGACCGACGAGCTCAAGCCGCGCAATCCGTACTCCGCGAGCAAGGCCGGGGCCGACCGGCTCGCCTACAGCTACTTCGCGACCTACGACGTGCCGGTGATCATTACCCGCGCGTCGAACAACTACGGACCCTATCAGTTCCCCGAAAAGGTCATCCCGCTGTTCGTGACCAATGCGGTGGACGACATCCCGGTGCCGCTGTACGGCGACGGCCTGCAGGTGCGTGACTGGCTGCACGTGGAGGATCACTGCCGCGCCGTCGATCTGCTGATCGACGCCGGTGTCAGCGGCGAGGTGTACAACGTCGGGGGAGGCAATCACGTCCGGAACGTGGACCTGACGCAGCAGATTCTCCAGCTGGCGGGGAAGACCACCGCGCTGATCCGGCACGTGCCGGATCGACAGGGGCACGACCGCCGGTACTCGCTCGACACCACGAAGCTGCGCGGCCTCGGCTGGGCGCCGCAGGCGCGTTTCGAGGAGGGTCTCGCGCAGACCGTGAAATGGTACCGGGACAACGAATGGTGGTGGCGCCCGATCAAGGACGCTGATCCGGCCTTCCGCTCGTACTACGACAGTCAGTACGGCAGCCGCCGGTCGTGAGCGCCGCCGGCCGTCATCTGCCGCTCGTGACCGGGGCAACCGGGTTCGCGGGCAGCCACCTGCTCGACCGCCTGCTCGAATCGCATGAAGCAGTCGCGGCATGGTCCAGCGCCCGGGGGCGCGCCGCGCCGCCGAGCGACCCGCGGGTTCGCTGGACGCCGGTGGACGTGCTCGACCGGATCGCCGTCGAGCGCGCGGTACGCGAGCTCCAGCCGCGGGTGATCTTTCACCTCGCGGGGCTGCCCCATGTCGGCGAGTCGTGGAAGACCGCGGACCGCCCGCTGCAGGTGAACGCGCTCGGCACGCATCATCTGCTCGATGCGGTCGAACGGGCGGCTCCGGGGTGCAGGGTTGTGGTCGCCGGGTCCGCGCTCGTGTATCGGCCGTCGAATCGCGCCCTGCGGGAAGACGATCCGCTCGCTCCGTCCGATCCTTACGGCGTGAGCAAGCTGGCGCAGGAGATGCTCGCCGAACGGGCAGCGACGCCGGTCGTCCGCACCCGTCCGTTCAATCACGCAGGTCCGCGGCAGCGCGAGTCGTTCGTCACGTCGAGCTTCGCGAAGCAGATCGCCGAGATCGAGGCGGGCGTCCGCGAACCCGTGCTGCTCGTGGGCAACCTCGACGCACGCCGCGACATCATGGACGTACGGGATACCGCGCGCGCGTACGAGGCGCTCGCGGTGTCGGGCACGGCGGGGCGGGTCTACAACGTCTGTTCCGGTACGGCGTACCGGATCGGCGATGTGCTGGAGCGGCTGCTCGGTCTCGCGCGAAAGAAGGTCACGGTCCGGCAGGACCCCGCTCGGCTGCGGCCGAGCGACAATCCTCTGGTGCTCGGCGATCACTCACGGCTCACGACCGATACCGGCTGGCGCGCCGAGATTCCGATCGAAGCGACCCTCGCCGACCTGCTCGGCTGGTGGCGGCTGCAGGTCGCCCCCGCGCGATGAGGGCGGACGAAGCATTCTCGGAAGACACCCGCCAGGGGGTCCACATCGCGATGGGCGGGTTCGCGCTGGCCCTGCCGCTCATCCCCTGGTGGCAGGCCACGATCCTGGCATCCCTTGCCGTCGCCTTCAACCTCTTCGCGCTCCAGAAGCTTCTCGGCCTGCAGCTCTTTCGCCCCGGCGAGCGGCTGCGGCGGCTCAGCTCCGGCATCGTCCTGTACCCGCTGTCGGTGGTCGGGCTGCTCCTGATCTTTCCGAACCGCCTGGACATCGTGGCCGCCGCCTGGGGCATCCTTGCCGCCGGTGACGGCATGGCGACCATCGTCGGCCGCCGGTTCCCGATCGCCGCCATCCCGTGGAACCCGCGAAAGTCGCTCGGCGGATCGGTGGCGCTCGCGGTCTTCGGCGGCGCCGCCGGCGCCGCGCTCTCGTGGTGGTGCCGTGACACGGTCGTACCTCCGGCCTATCTCTGGTACCTGCTCGGCGCCCCGATCGCCGCCGCGATCGTCGCCGCGGCCGTCGAAACGATCCCGATCGCGCTCGACGACAACGTCTCGGTCACGGCATCGGCCGCGGCGGTGCTCTGGACCCTCTCACTGGTCAGCAACGACCTCGTGACGGCGGCCATGCAGGAGCGGCTGTGGACGATTCCGCTCGCGGTCTCTGCCAACGTGATCGTGGCGGCAGCCGGTTACCGCGCCGGTTCGGTCACGGTCTCGGGCACGGTCGGCGGCGTGATTCTGGGATCGGTGATCCTGGTCTTCGCCGGCATCCGCGGATGGACGCTGCTGCTACTCTGTTTTGCATGCGCGGTCGCCACGTCGCGAATGGGCCTTGCTCGAAAGCGCGCCCTCGGGATCGAGGAAGAGCGAGGGGGAAGGCGCGGGGCCGGCAACGCAATGGCAAACACCGGTCTGGCCGCGATCGCCGCCGCCGCCAGCGTGCTGACCTATGCCCACGGCGCCGGGCGGCTCGCCTTCGTAGCCGCGCTGGTCGCGGGCGCGAGCGATACGGTGGCCAGCGAAATCGGCAAGGCCTGGGGGCGGCGGACGTTTCTGGTGAGCAGCGCGAAGCCCGTCGCGCCCGGCACGCCTGGCGCCATGTCGGCTGAGGGCACCGCCGCCGGCGCCGCCGCCGCCGCCCTGCTCGCCCTGGCGGGTGCCGCGCTCGGCCTGATCCCCCTGACGCTCGTCGCCGTTGTCGTCGTGGCGGCCACCGCCGGAGCGCTCGTCGAAAGCGCGCTGAGCGCAACGCTCGAACACCGCGGGGTCGTGAACAACGACGTCTTGAACTTCCTGAACACCGCCGTCGCGGTGTTCGTCGCGATCAAGTTGTGGCGGCTCCTGTGACCTCGGCTTCGCGACCCACCCTCTGGCTCGAGCTGTCGCGGCCATTCACCCTGGTGGCGCCCGCTCTCGGAGTCGTTTCGGGTGCGATCACCGCCGCAGGGGCGGAGCCGCCCGACCTGTGGACGGCCGACCTGGTGCGCTTCACGCTGACCGGCGCGTTCATGGCCATGGTGCTGAACGCCGGCAACAACGCGCTCAACCAGATCTACGACCTCGAGATCGACCGCATCAACAAGCCGCGGCGGCCGCTCACCAGCGGCCGTCTGTCGATCCGCGATGCGTGGATCTTCACCGTGATCGCATACGCGGCCGCGCTGCTGCTCGCTTGGCTCGTCGCGCCTCAGGGCCGGCGCGAATGCTTCTGGATCGTCGTCGCGGCGGCGGTGTGCACGTTCATCTATTCGTGCCCTCCGCTCCGCACCAAGCAGCGCGGGATCTGGGCGAACGTCACGATCGCGGTTCCTCGTGGCGTGCTGCTGAAGGTGGCGGGATGGTCCTGCGTCAAGACCATCTGGGGAATCGAGCCCTGGTTCATCGGAGCGATCTTCGGTCTGTTTCTGCTGGGCGCCTCGACCACCAAGGACTTCGCCGATATGGAGGGGGACGCCCGGGGGGGCTGCCGCACCTTGCCGATCCTGTATGGCGTGCGCCGGGCCGCATGGATGATCTCCCCCTCCTTCGTGCTGCCCTTCCTGCTCATTTCGTACGGAGCGTTCGCGGGGATCCTGACCGGCAACTTCTGGCTGCTGCAGGCGCTGGCCGCCGGCATGACTCTCTACGGCGCCTACGTGTGCTACCTCATGCTGCGCAGGCCGGAGGAGCTTGCCATCGATGCGAACCACGTGTCCTGGGCGCACATGTATCGAATGATGTTCGTGGCGCAGGTCGGGTTCGCGATCGCCTACCTCGTTTGACATCGAGGGCAGCCTGTGGCGAAATTAAAGCGAAAGATGGCCGAACAGCCTGCATTCTTCGACCTCGGCACCCGCCCGCCCACCACCAGGACGCTTGCCCTCCGGATCAAGCATGTCGGCGCGGAGGCGACGATCGACGAAGCGCAACGCCGGGCCGATGCCGCGAGCTACCAGGAAGTCACCTGCCGTTCGGCGCTCAACGCCGTGAAAGGCATGCCCTTCAACTGGACTCTGAATCCATATCGGGGCTGCACGCACGGGTGCCATTACTGCTTCGCCCGGCGATACCAGACGCAGTTCGAGCTCGGGCCAGGCGACCACTTCTCGTCGTTCATCCTGGTGAAGGTCAACCTCGTCGAGGTCCTGAAGCGCGAGCTCGACAAACCGGCCTGGGCGCGCGAGCAGGTGGCGGTGGGCACGGCCACCGATCCCTATCAGCCGATCGAAGGGCATTACAAACTGACGCGCCGATCGCTCGAGGCGCTGCTCGCCGCGCGAACGCCGGTCGGTCTCGTCACGAAGGGACCGATGGTGGTGCGCGACGCCGAGGTGCTGGCCGAACTCGGGCGCCACGTCGGCTGCACGGTGTACATGAGCGTGCCGACCGTGGATGAAGAGGCGTGGCGGGCGCTCGAGCCGGGGACTGCGCACCCGTTCCAGCGCCTTCGCGCGGTTCGCACGCTGCGCGATGCCGGCGTCAACGCCGGCGTCCTCATGGCGCCGGTCGTCCCCGGCTTCACGACCCAGCCGGCGAAGCTCGAAGCGACGATCAGGGCCATCGCCGATCACGGCGCGGCTTTCATGGGCGCCAACCTGATGTACCTGAAGGGGGGAACGAAAGACCATTTCATGGGCTTTCTCGCGACCCAGTTCCCCCACCTCGTGGAGGGCTACAACCGCCTCTACGCCGGCGCGTATGCGAAGACCGACTACGTCACCGGGGTGAAGGGGATGATCGCGGTCCTGCAGGACCGGTACGAAGTCCAGCGCCGCGCCCGCCGAGTCTCTGGACAGGGCGAGGAACAAGGCAGAAGGGAAAAGGCAGAAGGGAAAAGCGAGGAGGGAGAAGGGAGAGGTTTCGACTTCGGAGCTTGAACTTCGCCTTTGCCGTTTTTCCTTCTCCCTTTTACCTTTGCCTTTTACCTTCTCCCTTCTTTCTCCCATCTCTTTCAGGCTGTTGCCGCGAGCTCGAAGCTTCCGGCCTCCCGTGTGACCTCGATCTCGATCTCGCCGTTGCGCAGGTCGGCGGTGAAACGGTGCCCCTCGGTCCAGCGGTGGCTGATCGGCAGCTTGATGCGGCTCTCGATCACCCGCTTGAGGAAGCGCGCACCGAACGCCAGGCTGTAGCCTTCTTTCACGAGCTGCTCGAGCGCATCCGGGGTGACGGTCAACGTCCGTCCACTCTTGGCGAGCGACTTCTCGATCCTCGCGAGCTGCTGCATCGTGATCAGATGCACCTCCTCGCGGGTCAGGGGGCGGAAGATCACGACCTCGTCGATCCGGTTGCGGAACTCCGGTGTAAAGCGCCGTTCCAGCTCGCGCGAGATCTCCCCCTGCACCTGCTCGACGCCGATCTGCTTCGAAAAGAAGCCGAGCGGGCTGCTCAGCCGCCGGAAGCACTCGGATCCGATGTTCGAGGTCATGATAACGATGGCGTCGCTGAGATAGACGCGCTTGCCCCGTCCGTCGGTGACCCAGCCCTCGTCGAACGCCTGCAGGAACAGATTCAGCATCCCCGGGCTCGCCTTCTCGACTTCGTCGAGCAGCACGACCGAGTACGGGTTGTCCCTGAGCTGATTCGTCAGCACCCCGCCGCGCTCGGATCCCACGATGCCTCGCGGCATGCCGATCAGCTTGTCGACGGCGACCGCTCCGTCCTGATACTCCGACATGTCGACGCGGATCATTTTCTTCTCGTCGCCGAACAGGAACTCGGCGACCGACTTCGCGAGCTCGGTCTTGCCCACACCGGTCGGGCCGAGGAACAGCAGCACCCCGTCCGGGCGGTCGAAGCCGTCCTTGAGCGGCCCCTTGTTCAGCACCAGACGGCGGGCGACGGCGTCGATGGCCTCGCGCTGCCCGATGACCCGGGTGCCGAGCTGCGACTCGACATCGCGGAAGCGGTCGGTCACCTCGCGGAACACCATGTCTTCCGGGATGCGCGCCACCTTCGAAATCACGTTGACCACGTCGGCGCCGGTCACTTCCCACCGGCGGCCGATCTCCGCCTTCACGGACGCGGTGTCGAGCCAGCCGATGATCTTGTCGGGCAGCTGCAGGTGCCGCATGTAGCGCGGCGACATCTCGAGCGCGGTCTCGATCGCTTCGTCCTGGATCCTGACCGAATAGTTCCGTTCGAGCCGGGGGCGCAGGTTGTAGAGGATCGTGCGGGTCTCTTCGATCGTCGGCTCGCACACGTGAACCGGCCGGAAGCGCCGCGCGAGCGCTTCGTCTTCCTGCATGAACTCCTTGTACTCGCTCGTCGTCGTCGCACCGATGATCCGGACTTCGCCTCGCGCGAGGACCGACTTGAAGACGTTGGCCGCGTCCGAGGGGGCGCCGAGCGCCGAGCCCGCGCCGATCATCGTGTGGACTTCGTCGATGAACAGGATCAGATTCGGCCGCTCCTTGATCTCGCGGATCACGTTCTGGATCCGGTCCTCGAACATGCCGCGCAGCATCGTGCCGGCGACCATCGTGTTCATCTGCAGGTTGACGATCTGGCAGTCGCGAAGGCGGACCGGCACCTTCTCTGGCTCGAACTCGATGCGGCGCGCGAGCCCTTCGGCGATCGCCGTCTTGCCCACCCCCGGCTCACCCAGCAGCAGCACTGAATTGGCGCGCTCGCGGTGGCACAGGATCTCGAGCACCTGGTCCATCTCGTAATCGCGGCCGAAAACGGGGGGGACCTTGTCCTGCCGCGCAAGCTGGTTCAGGTTCGTGGCGAAGTGCTTCAGGAAGGGGGGCAGCTCGAAACGCTTCTTGAGACGCTCTTCGCGGAGCTCGTGGTCGCGCATCCGGGTCGCGAGCCGGGACACCAGCGTCTCTGGCTCGATCCCATGGCGGCGGATAATCGACACCGGGATGCCCTGCGTCTCTTCGAAGATCGCCGAGAACAGGTCGGAGGCTTCGATGGCGTGGCGGCCGGACCGGCTCGCATGGAGCAGCGCCAGCTTGAACAGCAGCTTGGTTGACGGCGCCACACGCAGGTCGCGCCCGGGCACGCTCGGCAGTAGGCGGAGGTGCTCCTCCAGCGCCTGCAGGATCTCGTGCGGATTCAGCTCCAGGTCGCGCATGACCTGACCGAACATGTCCCACTCGACCTGGGCGAAGGCCAGGCAGACATGCTCGTTGGTGAGCAACGCATGGTCGCGCCGTCGGGCTTCGTCGAGGGCACGATCCATCACCCTCTCTGCAGACTCGGCCAGCTTGCTCTGCGGGATGTCGAAATCCTCCACGGCGCCCTCCAGCGAATGACGTACCTGACGCCGGAGACAGCAAGCTCCGCGCCAGCCCGTGCCGATCCTGGACGGCTGATAACTCACTGACTCTGCTGAGGAAAACGGAAGTGGGAAGCTGGATGCCAACTGCGCGCGTCCCCGAGTCCGGGGACGCACGCGACCTATCGTGGAAGGCGGTTTACTTAGATGGTGCCCAGTAGCGCCCGGATTCGCGCCTCGGTCGGCGGGTGCGAGCTGAAAAGACCCATCACCCCTTCACCGGAGAACGGCTTGATGATGAACATGTGCTCGGTCGCCGGGTTGGCATTCATGGGGATGCCTTTGGCGGCGGCTTCGATCTTCTTGAGCGCGTGCGCCAAGCCGTATGGGGTGCCGGCGATCTGCGCGCCGGTGGAGTCGGCGGCGAACTCGCGCGAGCGGGAGATCGCCATCCGAACCATCAGCGCGGCCAGCGGCGCCAGGATCAACATGGCCAGGAGCACGATGGGGTTCGACCCGCCGCCGCGTTCGTCGCGGCTCCCGCCGAAGAACATCGCCATCCGCGCGAACATCATGATGGCGGCGGCCAGTGTCGCCGCGACGGAACTGATGAGGATGTCACGGTTCTTGACGTGCGCCAGCTCGTGCGCCATCACACCCTCGAGCTCGGCCTCGCCGAGCACGCGCATGATCCCTTCGGTTGCGGCCACCGCGGCGTGTTCGGGATTGCGGCCCGTGGCGAAAGCGTTGGGCGATGCATCGGGGATGATGTACACCTTCGGCATCGGCAAGCCGGCGCGCTGGGCCAGCCTCGCAACCAGCTGATGCAGCGGGTGCTCCGGCCCGACCTGTCTGGCCTGGTACATCCGCAGGACTATCTTGTCCGAGAACCAGTACGACCCGATGTTGACAACGACCGCGAAGCCGAACGCCAGGATCAGCCCCTGTGACCCACCGGCGAGCTCCCCGATGACGAGCAGGATGCCGCTGAGAGCGCCGAGCAGCAGGACCGTCTTCACACCATTAGCCATACCGTTATTTTACTCCCTGAGCCGCACCAGCAGTCCGGCGAGAAACGCCGCGCGCCACGTCAGGTCGGCCAGCACGACATGCTCGTGCAGCGCATGGGCGCCGTCTCCCTCGGGCCCGAGCCCGTCGAGCGTCGGCACGCCCAGCGCCGCCGTGAAATTCCCGTCGGACCCGCCGCCGGTTCCTCCTTCACCCAGATCCCGGCCGAACGCGGCCGCGACCGCCCGCGCCTGTTCATAAAGACGCGCCACTCCCGCGGTGCGTTCCAGCGGTGGACGCTCGACCCCGCCGTGAATCTCGAGTTTCACCGCCGGGTGCCGCGGCTTCAAGGCCCGAACTGCGGCCTCGAGCCGGACGGCGTCCGCCATCGTCGGCACGCGGACGTCGACCACGGCGCGCGCCTGTTCGGCGACCACGTTCCCCCGCGTGCCCCCTTCGATCAGCCCGACGTTGAGGCTGATGCCGCGCTCGAGGTCCTGGAACGCTTCCAGCCTGCCGATCTGATGGGCCAGCTCGTGGATCGCGCTCGCTCCCTTGCGCGGATCGATCCCGGCGTGGGCCGAGACGCCGTGGGCCGTGATCGTGAATTCCCCGCAGCCCTTGCGCTGCGTCTTGGCCGCGCCGCCAGGCAGCGACGGTTCGAGGACGAGAACGGCGTCGCTCTGACGCGCTTCCGCCTCGATCGTCGCGCGCGACGTCTGGCTGCCGACTTCCTCGTCCGTCGTCCACAGCATGACGATCCGCGGCGCGGCGTATCCAAGATGCCTGAGCGCGCGGGCCGCCAGCATCGCGATGGCGATCGACGCCTTCATGTCGTAGATGCCGGGGCCGTGCAGCCGGCCGTCCTCTTCCCTCAAGGGCATTCGGCGGAGCTGACCGGCAGCCCAGACCGTGTCGAAATGGCCGAGGATGAGTACGCGCTTCGGCCCACCCGCGAACTCCGCACGGATATGATCGCCGCGGGCCTGCTGCGGAAGGAGGGCGACCTCCCCCCCGGCATCCCGAAGCATCGTCGCCACCGCCACCCCGCAGCGGTCTACGGCGGCCTTGTCGGTGCTCGGCGATTCGAGCCGCACCAGGGTCTCGATGTCGCGGCGCAGCGCCGGTTGCTCCGCCCCGCAAAAGGTCATCAGCTCATCGTGCATCCCGCATCCTCGCAGCAGTCCGTATAATAGGAGCATGGGCGCAAGGCTTCTTGCCGTACTCGCGTTTGCGGGGATGACGACCGCCGCGGCGCAGGTTCCGCAGCCGTTCCCGAAGCCCGGGCAGCAGGTACCGCCGCTGCCCCAGCCGGCCACGCCGTCGGCCGCGCCGCAGGCTGCGGCCGAACCGTCGGATGGCGCGCTGGGCGTGGCGGTCTATCCCACCGCCCAGTTCATCACGTCGTACGACGCGGGCCGCGGCCAGCGGTATTACCTGTACGGATCGACGGCGACGTTCGGCGAGGTCGTGCAGTACTACAAGAATTCGCTGAAGCAGCGCGGCGAGCTCGTCTTCGAGGAACCGCCCATCCACCAGTTCGACATCGGCCGCTTTCGTGAAGAGACCATGGCGTTTCCGCCGAGCGTGACCGTGAAGGACTATACCTGGGGCGGCAACGGCGGCTATCTGAACCCGAAGGTGGGGGGGCAGCCGGCGCGCTACCCGACGGTCATTCAGATCGTTCCGAACCCGCCGGTCGTCGCGAGGTAGGCGGCAGCGCCGCGGCCGGCACAAAAAAGAAGGGGCCGGCTGAATGCCGGCCCCGTGCTTCATCCGGATCCCAGGTGGAACCGCGCGCCGCCCGCGCTACTTCTTCTCCGCCTTGGGCATTTCGATCTTCGACACGACGATGGCGCCGTCCTTCAGCTCACCCGTGAGCATGACTTCGTGCGCCGCGTGCGCCTTCAACCCCTCGAACGACTGGTTCGCGATCTTCAGCGCCTTGCCATCGGTGATGAACACGTACTCGCCGCCGCCGGCGATGCACTTCTCGACACAGGCCCGGTGATCCCCGGCCTTGTCGCCGTGCTTGTCTGCCGAGTGCTTGACGCCGCACATCGAGTCGCCGATGGTGCCTTTCCAGGTCTCCGCGGCACGGGCCTGCATGGCCCCCGCCCCCACGAACACGAGCGCCGCCGCAAGCACGAATAACCTTCTCATCTGCCTACCTCCAGCTGAAACCGTCCGCGAAACTATACTCCGTGTGTCCGGCGGCCGCAAACCGTGCCGCTCCTCAATTAAAGTAGCCCCGTGTGAGGACGTTACCACCCTCGGCGCTGGACCGGCTCTCGTGATGATGACCGGGCTTGCCGTGGTCGCAGCGGCTGCCATCTGCGGGGCCGCCGCCGGTTACGCCCTGTGGTGGGCGGCCCACCGTTCGGCGTTGTGGAACTTCTTGGCGGCCATTCTGCTCGGGCTCGCCACCTTCGCGGCGGCGCTGGGTATCGGGTACCTGATGATGCGTCTGCGGGGGCCGCTCTGATCTACTCCGCCTTCAGATAGATCGAGCCGCCCTTCTCGCGAAATTCACGGGACTTCTCCTCCATCCCCTCGGCGGCCATCTTCCGTACCTGCTGCGTCAGTTCCATCGAGCAGAATTTCGGCCCGCACATCGAGCAGAAGTGCGCCAGCTTGGCCCCTTCGGCCGGGAGCGTCGCGTCGTGAAACGCGCGGGCGGTCACCGGGTCGAGCGCCAGGTTGAACTGATCCTCCCACCGGAACTCGAATCGCGCTTTCGACAGCGCGTCGTCCCAGGCCTGCGCGCGCGGGTGCCCTTTGGCGAGGTCGGCGGCGTGCGCGGCGATCTTGTAGGCAATGACGCCGGCCTTCACATCGTCGCGGTTCGGCAGGCCGAGATGCTCCTTGGGCGTGACGTAGCAGAGCATTGCCGTCCCATACCAGCCGATCTGCGCCGCGCCGATCGCGGACGTGATGTGATCGTAGCCGGGAGCGATGTCGGTGGTGAGCGGCCCCAGCGTGTAGAACGGCGCCTCGTCGCACCACTCGAGCTGCTTCTCCATGTTCTCCTTGATCAGGTGCATCGGCACGTGGCCGGGGCCCTCGTTCATCACCTGAACACCGTGCTGCCACGCGATCCGCGTGAGCTCCCCCTGGGTCTTCAGCTCGGCGAACTGCGCCTCGTCGTTGGCGTCGGCGATCGAACCCGGGCGCAGACCGTCGCCCAGCGAGAACGACACGTCGTAGGCGCGCATGATGTCGCAGATCTCGCGAAAGCGCGTATAGGTGAAGTTCTCCTGGTGATGCGCCAGGCACCACTTCGCCATGATGGAGCCGCCGCGCGACACGATCCCCGTCATGCGCCGTGCGGTCATCGGGATGTAGCGCAGGAGCACACCGGCGTGGACGGTGAAGTAATCGACGCCCTGCTCGGCCTGCTCGATGAGCGTGTCGCGGTAAGCCTCCCAGGTGAGGTCCTCCGGACGGCCGCCGGCCTTCTCGAGCGCCTGGTAGATCGGCACGGTGCCGATCGGCACGGCAGCGTTCCGGATGATCCACTCGCGGGTCTCGTGGATCTCCTTCCCGGTCGAGAGATCCATGACCGTGTCGGCGCCCCACAGCGTCGCCCACCGCAGCTTGTCGACCTCTTCCTCGATCGACGACGACACGGCGGAGTTGCCGATGTTGGCGTTGATCTTCACGGCGAAGTTCCGGCCGATGATCATCGGCTCCAGTTCCGTGTGGTTCACGTTCGCGGGAATGATCGCCCGGCCACGTGCCACTTCGGATCTGACGAATTCCGGTTCGAAGCCTTCGCGGGTCGCGACGAAGGCCATCTCGGGCGTCACCAGTCCTTTACGTGCGTGCTGCAGCTGGGTGACGGTGTCACGGCCGATTCGAGGAGCCACCCACGACTCGCGCAGCTTCGGCAGCCCCGCGCGCACGTCGTGCCCCTGGGGTCCGCTCGAATCGTAGACGCGGAGGGCCTCGCCATTGCTCAGCGAGATCTCCCGCATCGGGACACGAAGGCCGTTCTCCTCGACGAAGACCTTTCGCGAGCTCGGGAACGCGGCGGCGAAATCGGACGGCGTCAGAGGGGTGAACGTCTTGGATGGAGACATGGGTTCTTCCGTGCTACGTGCTGCGTGCTGCGTGCTGCGTGCTGCGTGCTGCGTGCTGAGTACGACTATAGCAGGTGTGGTCAGGCGGGATCCTTCCGTGCGAGCTCCTGCATGAGGACGGCGGCGCGGCGGAGAATGGCGCGATCGCCGGCCGGCACGTCCCTCAGCTGTGCCGCCAGCCGGGCGACCCGTCGGGCGCGGCCTTGTGCCGTCAGCTTCTGCCCCTTCGGCGTCGCGCGGAGAATCCATGCCCGGGCGTCGCGTGGGTCGGCTTCGCGCACGACGAGCCCGTCGGTTTCGAGCGCAGCGATGATCGGCGTGATCGTCGGCGTTCGCACCTGCTCGGTGCGCGCCAGGTCGGAGATGCGCATCGGCCCGCCGAACACCACCACCGAGAGCGCCGACAGGCGCGCCGGCGTGAGGCCCGTGGCATCATCCTCGCGCCGGAGGCGGCGCAAGAGATGAATGGATGCCGAATGCAGGGCATCGGCCAGCTCTTCCAGAGGGTCGGGACGGGCGGTTGCATCGCGCGGCATGAGTGGAGTATAAACTTAGTTAGGCTAGCTAACTAAATGGGAGGCGATATGCTGGACCCGCATTCGGATATCCTCGCGGCCCTCTACCGCCAGCAACGCGACGAGGCAAACCGGCTCGCCGACGCCGCACCGGCGCTCACCGTCTGGGAGGCCGCCGCGCTGGGCAGGGACGCCGCGCTCGAAGCATTGCTCGCCGGCGATCCGTCTCTGGTCGATGCCTTCGCCCCGGACGGCCATCTGCCGGTCGCGCTCGCCGCCTTCTTCGGTCACGCTTCCGCAGTGCGGCTGCTGCTGGCCCGCGGCGCGGCCGTGCACCTGGCGGCGCGGAACCCCATGCGGGTCCAACCGCTGCACGCGGCGGTCGCCGGGCGCAATGCTGAGGCCGTCGCCGCAATCCTCGATCGCGGCGCCGATCCGAACGCGCGCCAGCAGGCCGGTTACACCCCGCTCATGGGTTCCGCGTCCAGCGGGCGCGACGACATCGCGGACCTGCTGCTCGGCCGGGGCGCCGATCCGTCGCTGCTCAGTGACGAGGGCAAGTCCGCCGAGGTCATCGCGCAGGAGCACGGGCACGCGGCGCTGGCGGCGCGCCTCGCGCCCCACCCGCGCTAGAGCCTCCGTCCGTCGGCGGGACGTCGAATTCCGGAACCGGACAGCCCGCCGAAACCTGCTCCAGGCGGGGGCCGTAAAAAGACCCGGACCGAGCCACTCAGCCTCGCGGACCCGTGGCACGCTCCTCGCTTGACCCGCCGGCCATGGACACATTGTTCCAGGATGTTCGCTACGCCGTCAGGGCCTTTGCCAAGGCGCCGGGGTTCACGCTCGTCGCCCTGGTGACGATGGCGATCGCCATCGGCGCCAACGCGACCGTCTTCAGTTTCGTCAACGCGCTGCTCCTGAGACCACCGGCGGGCGTCAAGGACCCGTCGAAGCTGGTGTCGGTCTACACGAGCGATTTCAGCAGCACTCGATACGGCACGTCCTCCTACCCCGACTTCGAATCGATTTCCTCCACCGCCGGCGCGTTCTCTCAACTGGCGGCATCCGCCGAGCAGCCCGCGACGCTCCTCCGTGTGAACGACGAGACCGAGCGCGTTCGCACGCTGTCGGTGTCGGCGGGCTATTTCGACGTCCTCGGGATCCAGCCGCTCGCAGGCCGGTTGATCGGGGCGTCCGAGGCGGCTGGTGCCCCCCCGTCGGTGGTGATCGGGGAGCGCCTCTGGCGCCGGGCGCTCGGCGCCGATCCCGCTGTCGTTGGAACGGCCGTCGGGATCAACGGCGTGCCGCACACGGTCCTCGGGATCGTACCGGCGGGCTTCACCGGCCTGGACCTTGGGGCGGCGTTCGACATCTGGACTCCGCTCGCGCCGCGGCGGGATGCCTCCGCGCGCCAGAGCCGCAGCCTCTCCATCGTGGGTCGTCTGGCCCCGGACGCCAACCTGGTTCAGGCGCAGGCACAGCTCGATGCGATCTCGGCCCAGCTGGCCGCGGCCTTTCCCGATTCGAACATGGGCACGCTCGCGGCGCCCGATCGTCCGCGGCCGATCATCGTCGTGCGGCACACCCGCATGCACCCGGCCTTCCGGGCGGAGGTGGGGATGATCGCGGCGGTGCTGACGGCTGCCGTGGCGCTCGTGCTGCTCATGGCGTGCGCGAATGTCGCGGGTCTGCTGCTGTCGCGGGCCACCGCCCGCGGCCGGGAGTTCGCCGTGCGGCTGGCGCTTGGCGCCAGCCGGGGCCGGCTGTTCCGCCAGACGCTGACCGAAAGCGTCATCCTCGGTGCCGGCGGCGGTGCACTCGGTCTGCTGGTCGCGCTCTGGACCGCCGACGCGCTGCCATCGTTCTTCCCGGCGGAACAGGCGCGGCTGCTCGACGCGGGGGTCGACGCGCGAGTCATCGCCTTCACCACCGCGGTCGCGGTGTTGAGCGGGCTCGTCTTTGGCGTCGCTCCGGCCGTGCAGGGGCTGAGGCAGGCGCGGACGTCCGTGCTGCGCGCCGACGGCAACCGGGCCGGCGCAGCGCGCGGCAGCGTTCTGGCCCGGAAGGTCCTCGTCGTCGGCCAGGTCGCGATCGCGTCTGTTCTGCTCGTGTCCGCCGTCCTGCTGACGCGCAGCCTGTCGAACGCCGTGGACGCAGACCTCGGCTTCTCCACGAAGCGCGCGGTAGTGTCGTCGATCGACATGCCGCGAACGATAACGGCCGAGACGGCGCGCCCCTACCTGGACAGCCTGCTCGAGAACCTGCGGGCGCTGCCGGGTGTCGAACAGGCGGCCGTCGCGCAGTTCGTGCCGGTTGCCGGCACATTCCGGCGCGGCTTCACGATGGAGGGCTACGTGCCGAGGGATGGCGAAGACACCGAGCTCCACATCAACACCGTCAGCCGGGAGTTCTTCGAGACCATGGGCATCGCGCCGGCCGCCGGCCGGGTGTTCAGCGAAGCGGACCGGTCCGGACCGCTGGTGGCGGTCGTCAACCACGCGTTCGCGGATCGCTACTACGCCGGGAATGCCGTCGGCCGACGGATCGTCGATTCGGGAGATCGGAAACTGGAGATCGTGGGGGTCGTTCGGGCGGATCGCCGCCTCGACCTGCAGGACCCGTCTTTGCCGGTCGTGTTCTATCTGCTCGATCAGCAGTTCACGCGCCGCCTGATGGTGGTGGCGAGAACGGCCGGCGATCCGGCTTCGATGGCCGACATCGTGCGCCGAACCATCGTCCCGTCGAACCGCGATGTGGCGGTATTCCGGACCGTGACGCTGGAGGCGCACCTCGAGGAGGCGCTGGCCGGCAACCGGCTGACCGTGACGCTGGTGACCGTGTGCGGGGCGCTGGCCCTGGCGCTCGCACTGGTGGGTGTCTATGGGATCGTGGCGTACGCGGTCGTCCGGCGCACGCGCGAGATCGGCGTTCGGGTGGCGCTGGGCGCGACCCCGTGGCAGGTGCTCCGGTTGCTCCTCACCGAGAACGGCAGCATCGTTGCGCTCGGGCTCCTGATCGGCCTGGGCGCCGCCATGGCGGCGACGCGACTGCTCGGCTCGCTGCTGTACGCGATCAGCCCGACCGACGCCGTGACCTACGGCGCCGTGCTGGCGACGGTCGGTCTCGTGGCGGCGGCGGCCTGCGTCGTCCCGGCGAGCCGCGCCTTGCGCGTCGACCCGGTCGCGGCGTTACGCCAGGACTAGGCGAGCTTCCGCAGGATGAAGCACTTGAGATAATACGTTTCGGGCACCGTCATCAGCACCGGGTGATCGCGTCCCTGCATCCGCTTCTCGACGACCGCCGCATCGACGTGGGCGTCGGCCGCCGCCGACGCAATCACGTCGGCGAAGGCCGATTCGCTGACGTTGTACGAACAGCTGCAGGTCACGAGGTAGCCGCCTGGCTGGAGCAGCTTCAGCGCGCGCAGATTGATCTCCTTGTACCCCGAGAGCGCCTTGGCCACGGCGGCCTTGTTCTTCGCGAACGCCGGCGGATCCAGCACGATCGTGTCGAACCGGTCGCCCCGCCGTTCGAGCTCCCGCAGCTCGTCGAAGACGTTCATCGCGCGCGCCTGCACGTTGGTCAATGCGTTGCGCTCGGCATTCACCCGGATTCGAGCCACCGCCTCCTCGGAGATGTCCACGGCGACGACTTCCTGGCACCGCGGCGCGAGTGCCAGCGCAAAACCGCCGTTGTAGCTGAAGGCGTCGAGCAGCCGCCCTGAGGCGTACTGCGCGGTTGCCGCCCGGTTTTCCCGCTGGTCGAGAAACAACCCGGTCTTCTGGCCGTGGAATGGATCGACCGCATAGGTGACGTGCCCTTCCTTGACCTCGATCGCCGCCGGCACATCCCCGTACAGGAGGTCGACCTTCTGCTCGAGCCCCTCGAGCAGGCGGACCCGCGGGTCGTTGCGGGCGAGGATGCCCTTCGGCGCCATCAGCTCGACCAGCATCGCGGTGATCTTCGGCAGCAGCCGGTCCGTCCCCTGTGACAGCGCCTGGAGCACCAGGTAGTCGCCGTAGCGGTCGACGACCAGCGACGGCAGAAGGTCCGCTTCGCCGTGCACGAGGCGATACGCGGTCGCGTCGATTCCGAGCGACTCACGAAACCGGATCGCCTGCTCGAGCCGCTGCCGCAACAGGTCGTTGTCAGCGCGCACGTCGCCGCGCGTGAGCATCCGCACCGTGATCTCGGACCGGTCGCTGAACAGCGCGTCGCCGAGCACGCGGCCGCGAGGGCCGCTCACGCGCACGATCTCGCCGGCCTCGGCCCGCACCTCCGCGACGTCGGACCGGTATACCCAGGGGTGGCCCGAGTGAATGCGATCCTCGCCGCGTTTGTTGACAGTGACAGTCGGCATCGCACTCCAGCTCCTGGCTCCCGGCTCCCAGCAGCTATAATTCCACATCATGCGTATCGCCATCGGCGCAGACCACGCGGGGTATGCGCTGAAGGAGCACCTCGTCCGCGTCCTGCGGTCGCTTGGACACCAGGTCGATGACCGCGGCACGCATGACGAAGGGTCAGTCGATTACCCGGTGATCTGTGCGGACGTCGGCCGCGAGGTAGCCGCGGGTCGGGCCGAGCGCGGTATCGTGCTCGGCGGCAGCGGTCAGGGCGAGCAGATCGCGGCGAACAAGGTGCGCGGGGTCCGCGCCGCGCTGTGCAACGACCTCTACACGGCAAAGATGTCGCGCGGCCACAACGACGCCAACGTCCTGGCAATGGGCGGCCGGATCGTCGCGCCCGGACTGGCCGACGAGATCGTCAAGCTCTGGCTGGACACTCCCTTCGAAGGCGGCCGTCACCAGAGGCGCATCGACCAGATTTCAGCAATCGAGAACGAACGATGATTGACACCCCCTCGCGCTGGCGCACGCTGACTGAAACCGACCGGGAGATTGCCGCTGTCCTGCGCGACGAGCGGCACCGCCAGAACACCGGCCTCGAGCTGATCGCGTCCGAGAACTTCGTCTCCCAGGCGGTGATGGAGGCCCAGGGATCGGTCCTGACGAACAAGTACGCGGAAGGGTATCCAGGCAGGCGGTATTACGGGGGCTGCGAGTTCGTGGACGTGGCCGAATCCCTGGCGATCGCGAGGGCGAAGGAGCTCTTCGGCGCCGACCACGTCAACGTGCAGCCCCATTCGGGTGCGCAGGCCAACATGGCGGTGTACTTCACGCTGCTGAAACCGGGCGACACGGTGCTCGGCATGAACCTGGCGCACGGCGGCCACCTGACGCACGGCCATCCGCTGAATTTTTCCGGCAAGCTGTACACCATCGTTCCGTACGGCGTCCGCCCGGACGACGAGCGGATCGACTACGACGAGCTCGAAAAGCTGGCGCACGAGCACAAGCCGAAGCTGATCATGGTCGGCGCGAGCGCGTACCCCCGGACCATCGATTTCGAGCGGATCGGCAAGGTCGGCCGTGACATCGGGGTTCCCGTCGTCACCGACATGGCGCACATCGCAGGGCTCGTCGCGGCGAGAATCCATCCGAGCCCGATCCCTCACTCCGACTTCGTCACCACGACGACGCACAAGACGCTGCGCGGCCCTCGAGGCGGGATGGTGCTGTGCCGCGCGCCATATGCCAAGGACCTCGATCGCACCACGTTCCCAGGGATCCAGGGGGGGCCGCTGATGCACGTCATCGCTGCGAAGGCGGTTTGCCTGAAGGAAGCGCTGGAACCGAACTTTGCCGAATACCAGCGGCAGATCGTCGCAAACGCAAAGCGGCTGGCGGCGAACCTCTCGGCGGCCGGCTTCCGCCTGGTGAGCGGCGGGACCGACAATCACCTGATGCTCGTCGATGTTTTCTCCAAAGGGCTCACCGGCAAGGTCGCCGAAGCCGCCCTCGGCAAGGCCGGGATCACGGTGAACAAGAATGCAATTCCGTTCGACAAGAACCCGCCGATGGTGGCGAGCGGCATCCGCATCGGCACGCCCGCGGTGACCAGCCGCGGCATGCGCGAAGGGGAGATGGACGCGATGGCCGGGCTGATCGCCCGCGCGCTGGAGGCTCCCGACGACGATGCGGTGCTGTCCGGCGTGCGGACGGAGGTTGAGGTGCTGTGCCGGAAATTCCCGCTGTACCCCGAGGCGTAGAACCACGGCCCGGGCCGTCGGGCCGTTCGCCGGCCGGCCGGCGCGGGTCAGGCCTGCAGGCTGACGTCGCGGACGTGTTCGCGCCGGGCGGCCCCATCGCGACCGCACTGCCGGGGTTCGAGGCTCGTGAGGGGCAGCTGCAGATGGCCGCCGCGGTCGCGGACGTCTTTGTGGACGGAGGCGTCCTGCTCGCCGAAGCAGGCACCGGCACGGGCAAGACCCTCGCCTATCTCGTGCCTGCGATCCTCAGCCGCCAGCGCGTGCTCGTTTCGACCGGCACCAAGAACCTCCAGGAACAGATCTTCTTCAAGGACCTCCCCGTCCTTCGCGATTCGCTGGGGATCCCCTTCACGGCCACCTACATGAAAGGGCGGGGCAATTACCTCTGCCTTCACCGTTTCGCCGAGTACCGCGACACGGCAATGCATTCCCACGACGAAGCGCACCACATCCGGCTGATCGATGCATGGCGCGAAGGCACCGACACCGGCGACCGGGCCGAAATCGAGGACCTCCCTGAGGACCTGCCGTTCTGGAACGACATTTCCGCGAGCGCGGAAAACTGCATCGGCTCCGACTGCCCCCAGTTTCAGGACTGTTTCGTCACCAGGATGCGCCAGCGCGCCGCCGAGTCCGATGTGGTGATCGTCAATCACCACCTCCTCTGCGCCGACGCCGCGGTGAGGCAGAGCGCATTCGGCGAGGTCATCCCCTCGTGCAAATACGCCATTGTCGACGAGGCGCATCAGCTCGAGGATGTCGCGACGCAGTACTTCGGCGTAGCCGTGAGCAACTACCGCCTCGACGACCTCGCCCGCGACGTCGAGAAGGCCGTGTCGGCGCGGCTGATCAGCGATCCGGACCGCGAAGACGAACTCCGCGATGACGTCGAACGGCTGCGTGACCGGGCGCGCAATTTCTTCGGCGCGCTCCAGATGGTCCGGTTCGGCTCGGCTTCGCCCGGCTTCGGCGGCGCGGGCGGGCTCGCCGGAACCGAATCGCGCATCCGGGTCCGCGCCCAGCAGCTTGCAGGGGTCATCGAAGAGGCGCACTCGTTGAGCGGGGCCCTCGAGGCCATGGAAGCGGACCTCGCCCTGGCGCCGGATGCATCAGAAGACGTGCTGGCGCTCGCGCGGCGCGCGTCGGAGGTGCGGGTGAACCTCAACTTCCTGATGCGGGCCGACGATCCGACGTACGTGTATTACCTCGAAGCGCGCGGACGGGGGACGTTTCTGCGCGCGGCGCCGATCGACGTCTCCGACATCATCCGCGAGCTGCTGCTCGATCGGATGACCGCAACGGTCCTGACCTCCGCGACGCTGGCGGTTGACCGATCCTTCGATTACGTCAAGGGCCGGCTCGGCATCGGCAACGCGCAGGAAGTGCGGCTCGCCTCCGAGTTCGACTACGCCCGGCAGGCGATCCTCTACCTGCCGCCCCGGATGCCGGATCCCCGCTCGCGTGAGTTCGGCACCGCCGCGGCGCGCGAGGTGATCGAGATCCTCCGGCGAACCCAGGGCCGCGCGTTCGTGCTTTTCACGAGCTACGCGAATCTCCGCGAGGTCCAGTCGATCGCGTCGGTGGAACTGCCCTACCCCATCCTCGTGCAAGGGGAGGCGCCGCGCTCGACGCTGCTTCGAGAGTTCAGGGTCACACCCAACGCGGTCCTGCTCGCGACCTCCAGCTTCTGGCAGGGGGTCGACGTCGTCGGCGAGGCGCTCAGCTGCGTCGTCATCGACAAGATCCCGTTTGCCTCGCCCGGCGATCCGATCACGGCCGCGCGCATCGAAGCGATCAACACCGCCGGCGGCTCCGCCTTCGGCGACTACCAGGTCCCGCTCGCGATCCTCACGCTCCAGCAGGGGCTCGGGCGCCTCATCCGGCATCGTCAGGATCGCGGCGTGCTGGCGATCCTCGATCCGAGATTGCGGACGATGGGTTACGGCCGACGGGTCCTGGCATCGCTGCCGGCGGCGCCCGTCACGCATCGCCTCGACGATATCGAGCGGTTCTTCGCGGCCGGCGCCGGCCCGCCGGCTGGCCGGCCCAACGGGGTGGCGTAGCCAGCGAGTGGTGTAGACTGAAGAACGCTATCAATCGTGTTTTCTTGGAGTTAGGGAGGTTCATATGAAGGCTTCGCGCACCCTCTGCGCCGGTCTCGTTGGCGCGCTCGTGCTGGCGCTCCTGACGTTGGCGGCACCCGCGTCAGCCCAGACCGGGCAGCTCAAAGGCAAGGTCGTCGACGGCCAGAACAAGCCGCTCAGCGGTGCGAAGATCACCATGCTGGCCATCGAGACCAATCGCAAGTACGAGACGAAGAGCGACAGCAAAGGTGAGTGGCGACAGATCGGCCTGCCCCCGGGCAAGTACACCGTCACGGCCGAGAAAGACGGGATGACGCAGACCTTCGACGTCGGCGTCACCATGGACACCAAGGAAGTGAATTTCTCTCTGCAGGCGGGAGGCGCCGGCGGGAAAATGACCGCGGAGCAAGCCAAGAAAGAGGCCGAACGGATCGATGCCATCAAGTCCGCGTTCGCCCAGGGCGCCGAACTCAGCAATGCCGGGAAGCATGAGGAAGCGATCGCGAAGTTCAACGAGGTCCTGGCCCAGGTCCCGAAATGCGTCGAGTGCTACGTGAACATCGGCGCGATTCACTCGCAGAAACAAGAGTGGGTGAAGGCCGAAGAGGCCTACAAAAAGGCGCTCGAGATCAACCCCGACTCGGTCCAGTCGTACACCGGTCTGGCGAACGTGTACAACGCGCAGAAAAAGTTCACCGAAGCGCAGGCCATGAGCGCCGAAGCGACCAAGCGGATGGGGGCCGCGGGAGGCGGAAATGCCGACAGCCTCTACAACCAGGGGGTCATCGCCTGGAACGGCAACGACTTTCCCAAGGCGCAGGAGCTCTTTGTCGCGGCGATCAAGGCCAATGACAAGCATGCTGAAGCGCACTTCATGCTGGGGCAGGCGTACCTGAACCTGGGCAAGCTCCCCGAGGCGGCCAAGGAGTTCGAAACCTACACCAAGCTCGCGCCGACCGGCCCGAACGCGGAGAAGGCCAAGGCCAACTTCGAGATGCTGAAGCAGTACATCAAGTAAAGCCGCGCGCCTTGCCGCTCGACGCCGATATCGCGGGGAACCTGACCGCCGTCCGGGCGCGGATCGGGGCCGCTGCGCAGCGCGCGGGGCGCGAGCCGGGCGAAATCACGCTGATCGCGGTGTCGAAGACCTTCGGCGCCGGGCACGTCCGGGCGGCCTGGGGCGCCGGGCAGCGGGATTTCGGCGAGAACAAGGTCCAGGAGGCCCTGCAGAAGATCGGCGAAACAGCCGACATTCCCGTAAGGTGGCATCTCATCGGCCACGTGCAATCGAACAAGGCGCGGAAGGCCGCCGTGCCGTTCGGGTGCATTCACTCGATCGACTCGGTAGATCTGCTGCGGCGGATCGACGAGGCGGCGGCCGACGCGGGGGCAACGCCTGAGATCCTCGTCCAGGTCGATCTGGCCGGCGAGGCGACGAAGTTCGGCGCCCGGGCCGACGCGGCGCGGCGGGTGGTCGACGCATCGCTTGCCTGCAGCGCCGTGCGGCTCGCGGGGCTGATGATCCTTCCCCCATGGAACGAGGACCAGGAGCTGACGCGGCCGTGGTTCGTGCGGCTGCGCGAGCTGCGGGAGGAGTGGATCGCGGGCGGCGTACCGCGCGATGCGCTCCGGCACCTGTCGATGGGCATGAGCCACGATTTCGAGGCGGCGGTCGAAGAGGGTGCGACGATGGTCAGGGTCGGAACGGCGATCTTCGGCAAACGAACACCGGCAGGTACGTAGGCCCGGCCTTCAGGCCGGGCGAGTCAGAAAGGCCAGCAACCATGTCCGAACAGCAGACACCCGACGAAGCACTCCAGGGCAGCACCATTGCAGCCGGGACGGGATCGCTCCCGCCCGGGCGCGTGATGCGGATCGCGCCGCTCGATCTCCGGCAACAGCGGTTCAAGACCGCCCTCCGCGGGTTCGACAAGACCGAGGTGGTCGCGTTTCTCACCGAGGCGGCCGACGACTACGAGCACGCGCTCCGCGAGATCGATCGCCTGCGGCAGGACCTGGCGCGCATGGAGTCGCTGCTCGCCGACCATCGCGAGCGCGAAGCCAACCTCCGCAACACGCTGACGACGGCGCAGCGGCTGTCGGACGAGGTCAAGGAGTCGGCGCAGAACGAGGCCAGGATGATCGTCCGCGAAGCGCAGGGGCGGGGGGACCTGCTGCTTCAGAAGGCACAGGCGCGGCTCGAAGAGATCGAGCGAGACATCACCTCGCTCCGGCTCCGCCGGCGCGGCGTCGAAGGCTCGCTCGAAACCTCGATCCAGACCCTGTATCACGCGCTCGAGTTCATCCGCGAGCAGGACCAGCAGCCCGAAGGGGAAGTGCACCTGCACCGCCCGAGGGCGGCTGAGGGGACGAACGGGTGAGACGCGTCAATGCTGAATGCATTCAGCATTTGAGCCGTGCTCCTTTCCATCCGCATTATTCCCCGCTCGCCGAGGTCCGCGATCACCGGTATGCGCGGCGAGGCCGTTCTGATCCGTCTGGCCGCGCCGCCGGTGGACGGCGCCGCCAATGATGCGCTGATCCAATTCCTCTCGAAGACCTTCCAGCGGCCCCGGCGCGATATCGCGATCGTGTCGGGCGAGAAATCGCGTGACAAGCGGGTCTCGATCGAAGGCATTTCGGAAGCCGAGATCCGAACCCGCCTCGCGGCCATATTGAATGCCGAACGCTGAACGTTGAACGCTGAAGGCTGAATGCAGCCCGCCGACCTCATCAT
>DATFFM010000163.1:0-31273 GCA_035250005.1 Vicinamibacterales bacterium
CCACCACGTTCCAGGACGACAAGCACCTGATGCGGGTCATCGACCGCATCGTCAGCGGCGTGGGACGCCGGGTCGACGACAGCTCGCCGATGGTGGACGCCCGGCTGGCGGACGGCTCGCGTGTCAACGCGATCATCCCGCCGCTGGCGGTGGATGGTCCGCTGCTCTCCATCCGCAGGTTTCCGGCCGAGCGGCTCAAGGCCGACGATCTGGTCGCCATCCGCTCGATGACCAAGTCGATGCTCGAGTTCCTCGAGCACTGCGTCCGCTCGAAGCTGAACATGCTGATCAGCGGCGGCACCGGCGCCGGCAAGACGACGCTGCTGAACGTGCTGTCGAGCTTCATCTCCGAGCGCGAGCGCATCGTCACGATCGAAGACGCCGCCGAACTGCAGTTGCACCAGGAGCACGTGGCGCGGCTCGAGACCCGTCCGCCGAACGTCGAAGGCAAGGGCGCCATCCGCCAGCGCCAGCTGCTGATCAACGCCCTGCGCATGCGCCCGGACCGCATCATCGTCGGTGAGACCCGCGGCGAAGAAGCGCTCGACATGCTCCAGGCGATGAACACCGGCCACGACGGGTCGCTGACAACCATCCACGCGAACACGCCGCGCGACGCTCTCTCGCGTATCGAGACGATGATCGCGATGGGCGCGACCAACCTGCCGGAGCGCGCGATGCGCCAGCAGATCGCCGCCGCCATCCAGATCGTCATTCAGCAGTCGCGGATGGCCGACGGCACGCGCAAGGTGACGAGCATCTCGGAGATCACCGGCATGGAGGGTGAGGTCATCACCATGCAGGAGATCTTCGCGTTCGAAAAGCTCGGCGTCACGCAGGACGGCAAGGTGATCGGGCGGTTCCGCGCCACCGGCGTTCGCCCGAAGGTGTGCGAGCGGCTCAAGGCGTCTGGCGTTCACCTCGCCACCGACATGTTCGAAGGCGTCACGGAGGTGCGGTGATGTCGGTTGTAGCGGTGATGTTCGCGTTCATCTTCGGCGCCGGCCTGGTCTTCGGCCTCGCGCATCTCCTGACGAGAATGCCGGGGATGATGCTGCGGCGTAAGCTCGACAGCCGCCTTCAGGAGATCAGCTTCGGCGACAAGGCCGACCCCGAAACCGCCAAGAGCCTGCTGAAATCGCTCAACGCCGGCCCGCTCCCGATGCTGGACCGCGCCTTCGGCCAGACCGCCCGCGGCAATGCCATGGCGGCGTGGATCGAGCAGGCCGGGACGAAGGTGAGCCTCAGTGCGGTGCTGGTGATCGCCATCATCGCGGGCGTGATGTTCGCCTTCGGCGCGTCGATGATCCTGCGCGCTTCGTGGTCCATGGCGATCGGTTTCGGCGTCGGGTTCTCAGTGCCCTTCATCGTGCTCCGGACCAAGCGCGGGCGCCGCATGCGCGCCTTCGAAGAGCAGTTCCCGGAGGCGCTCGACCTGATCGCGCGCGCACTCAAGGCCGGCCATGCGTTTGCGACCGGATTGAAGATGGTCGCCGACGAGATGGCGGAGCCGGTCGGCCCCGAGTTCCGCAAGACCTTCGACGAACAGAATTTCGGTCTGCCGTTGAAAGATGCGCTCGAGAACCTGACCGTCCGGGTTCCGCTGCTCGACGTCCGGTTCTTCGCCACCGCCGTCCTGATCCAGCGCGAGACCGGCGGCAACCTGTCCGAGATCCTCGAGAACCTCGCGCACGTGGTCCGCGAGCGGTTCAAGATCCTGCGCCAGGTCCGGGTCTACACGGCGCACGGCCGCCTGACCGGCTACGTGCTGCTCGCGCTGCCGGCGGTGCTGTCGATCGCGCTGATGTTCATCAACCCCGAACACATGAACCTGCTCTTCCGCGAGCGGATGGGGCAGATGATGCTGATGGGCGCGATCGTGATGCAGACGATGGGGTTCCTGTGGATCAAGCAGATCGTCAAGATCGAGGTGTAGCGTGCCGATGATGCTCCCGTTTATCGCGTTCGTCTTCGGGACCGCCCTCGTCGGGGCCGCCGCGCTGCTGCTGATGCCGCGCCGGACCGCGGCCATCGAACGGCGGCTCGAAGAGCTGACGGTCGGGCGGGAGGAGGAGGAGCCGGCGAAGCCCCGCTTCCAGGCGCTGATCGGCGTGTTCAAGCGCATCGGCGAAAAGGTGCCGCGCTCGCCGAAGGAGATGGGCAGTCTCCGGCTGCGGCTGGTTCAGGCCGGGTTCCGTCGCGACGAGGCGCTCACGATCTTCTTCGGCATCCGCGTGCTCTTTGCGGTGACGTTCTTTCTGCTGCTGTCGAGCCCCATATGGGGCACTCTGATGCGGCCGAATACCCTGATGGCCCTCGGCGGTCTGGCCCTGGGCTACGTGCTGCCCGGCATGGTGCTGGCCCGCATGGCCAAACGGCGTGCCCACCGCATCCGCCTTTCGCTGGCCGATGCGCTCGACCTGCTCGTCGTCAGCGTCGAGGCCGGCCTCGGCCTCGACCAGGCGATGACCCGCGTCGGCACCGAGCTGGCATTCGCCCATCCCGAGCTCGCCGACGAACTGAAGCTGATCAACCTCGAGCTCCGCGCCGGCAAGGCGCGCGCCGAAGCGCTTCGGAATCTGGCGGACCGCACCGGCGTCGACGACCTCAGCTCGCTGGTGACGATGCTCATTCAGACCGACAAGTTCGGGACGAGCGTCGCCCAGTCCCTGCGCGTGTACTCCGAAACGCTCCGCACCAAGCGGCGGCAGCGCGCGGAAGAAGCGGCCGCCAAGACCGGCGTGAAGATGGTTTTCCCGCTGGTGCTCTGCATCTTCCCCTCGATCTGGGTTGTGACCATCGGTCCCGCAGCCATCAAGTTCGTGACCGTGCTGTTCCCGATGGTTCAGAACATGAAGCAGTAGCCCGCCCCTGGACCATACGATGACGACGACGACACTGACCGACGCAGCCGCGGAACCGCGGGTGGTGCAGCCGACGCCACCGCCGCCGCCGGCGACGATCGCCGAGACCGGGCTGAACCCCGAGACGCTGTCGCAGCTGCTGCTGAAGACGCTGATCGGCGGCGAGGCCAGCGGCAGCGGGCTCGCCGACCGCCTCAAGCTCCCATACTCGCTTCTCGAGGCGCTCGTCCAGCACGCCCGGATCGAGAAGCTCGTCGAGGTGCGCGGCACGAGCGGCGTCGGCTCGGCCGGCTATCGCTACATGCTGACCGACCTCGGACGCGACCGCGCCCAGCAGTACATGGACGTCTCCCGCTACGTCGGGCCCGCGCCGGTGCCCCTGGCCCAGTACAACGCCTACGTGCGCGCCTGCATGGCGTCACGGATGCCGGTGGATCGTGACCTGCTGGCGACCGGGTTCGACAATCTCATCGTGAGCCGGGCGATGTTCGATCAGCTCGGCCCGGCGGTGAACTCGGGCAAGTCGCTGTTTCTGTACGGCGCGCCCGGCAACGGAAAAACCGTGGTCGCGGAAGGCATTGGCCGCGCGCTCGGCGCCGACATGTATGTGCCGCACGCCGTCGACGTGGACGGACAGACCATCACGATGTTCGACCCCGTCAACCACCAGCGCGCCGTGGCCGCGACCGAGTCGGTCAGCGTTGTCGCCGGGGCCTCGCAGGACCAGCGGTGGGAGAAGATCCGCCGCCCGGTGGTCGTGGTCGGCGGTGAGCTGACCCTCGAGATGCTGGACCTCTCCTTCAACCCGATCTCGAAGTTCTACGAAGCGCCGATCCAGTTGAAGGCGAACGGCGGCGTGTTCGTCGTCGACGACTTCGGCCGCCAGCGGATCCCGCCTCGGGACCTGCTGAACCGCTGGATCGTGCCGCTCGAGAGCCGCGTCGACTATCTCACGCTGCACACCGGCCGGAAGTTCGAGATCCCGTTCAACGTCTTCATCGTCTTTGCGACCAACCTCAAGCCCGAGTCGCTGGCCGACGAGGCGTTCCTCCGCCGGATCCCCTACAAGATCCTGGCGAAGAACCCGACCGTCGACGAGTATTGCCGCATCTTCGAGCTGAACTGCCGCAAGCGCGGCCTCGCGTTCGATCCGGTCATGGTCGAGTACCTCGAGCGGCGCTACTATCAGCCGCGCGGCCTGCAGATGCGGGCGTGCCATCCGCGCGACCTGGTCGAGCAGGTGGTCGACATCTGCCGCTATCAGAAGAAGCCCCCGGCCATCACCCGGGAGCTGCTCGACATGGCCTGCGGCAGCTACTTCCTCGAGGAAACAGAGTCTCAGGGAGCGGGCGCATGAAATCCGTTCCGGTTGCGCTGCGGCCAGCCGTCGGGGCCGCGGTGGACTACTCGGCGCAGCTGCACTTTGTCGCCGACCTGCTCGCCCGCGCGACCATCATCGTCCTGTTCTCCATGATGGCGGTGCGGTTCGCCACCGACTTTTTCGAGACCGGGCGGATCACCGGGCTGTTTCTGCTGCTGAGCGAAGCGCTGGTCGTGGTGCTGACGCTGGTGCGCCGCTCGGCGCGGGCGGTCGACCGCAGCTTCCGCGCGCGCGTTTTCACGATCGTCTCGGTGCTGGGGCCGCCGCTGCTCGCCCCGGGTGCGGTCGCGGCGCTGGCGCCCGAAGCCGTGACCGTCGCGCTGTCGTGCGCCGGGCTCGCCGTCGTGATCGCCGGAAAGGTCACGCTGGGACGCAGCTTTGCGCTGCTGCCGGCCAACCGTGGCGTCGTCTCGAGCGGTCTCTACCGGATCGTGCGGCACCCGATCTACATGGGTTACCTGGTGACCCACGCCGCCTTCCTCGTGGCGAGCCCGACGCTCTGGAACATCGCGGCGCTCCTGGTTGCCGACGGCGCGCTGCTGGCGCGGGCGGTCTGCGAGGAGCAGACCCTGGCGAAAGATCCTTCCTACCGTGACTACCAGACCCGCGTGCGCTGGCGGGTTGTCCCGGGGCTCTTCTAGGAGGAGGGATTAGGGATTAGGGATTCGCACCGCGATCACCGCGATCGTGGCGCCCAGGTGCGAACGCGCGTCGTCAGCGAAGCTCTCCACGAGCGGGTGCCGTTCGAGCGCCTGCTGCACGATCCCGCGCTGCACTCCGATGCCGCGGCCATGCACTAGCCGGATCTCGCGCAGGCCGGCGGCATGCGCCTCGTTGACATACTCTTCGACGACCGAGGGGATGTCGCGCGGCTGGAAGGCGTGAAGGTCGAGCTCGGGTTCGATCGGGATCCGATGCCCTCCAGTTCCTGGCTCGCGGCGTCTAACGGCCGGTTTCCGGCTTCTCATACTCAGCCACGACCGATGTCGCAATGCCGCCGCGCACGGAAAAGTCTCCGGTGACGGTCATCCGCCTCGGCTGGCAGACCTCGACCAGGTCATCCAGGATCTGATTGGTCACCGCCTCGTAGAAGATCCCCTGATTTCGAAACTCGACCATGTAGTACTTGAGCGCCTTCAGCTCGAGGCAGAGCTGGTCCGGCACGTAATTGATCTGGATCTCGCCGAAATCGGGCAGGCCGGTTTTTGGACACACCGATGTGAACTCGGGACAACGGATTTCGATCTCGTAGTCGCGGCCGGGCCGGGGATTGGGGAAGGTCTCGAGCGTGGAGCGGGGCATGCAAAAAATTGTAGCATTCAGGCCAGTTTTGCTCAGTTTCGACCGTGTGCGCGTTTGACACCGTAAAAAGGACAGCGATAGGATACCGCCTGACTTCACACACTACTTGAGGTCGAAGGTTTCTTCTCCGCAGCCGCCGATCGCGCGCGCGGCCGTCATGCGGGATGGGTAAGCGCGCCCTAGCAAGGGGATGGCACATGGCAGAGGCCCGCAGAATGGGCAAGTCGGAATTGTTCTCGCATTTCGCTGATCGCTTCGAGATGAAGCGGACGCAGGCGCGGGAGTTCTTCGATGAGTTGAACACGCTCGCCGAGAAGGAGCTGAAGCGGTCGGGCGAGTTCGTCATCCCCGGGATGGTGAAGCTCGTGGTTCAGAAGCGAAAGGCGCGCATGGGCCGCAACCCGGCGACCGGCGAGCAGATCAAAATCGCTGCGAAGACGGTGGTCAAGGCGCGCATCGCCAAGCAGCTCAAGGACACGGTGCTGCCGAAGAAGTAGGCGGGGCATGCTGAATGCTGAATGCCGAATGCCGAAGTTCAGCATTCAGCCTTCAGCCCTCAGCATTGCTAAGCGGCGTCAGCTCACGACGCGGCGGCCAGCAGGCGGCTGTAGACCGTCGCCGGGGCGAGTCGTTCTACCCGCGACTCGAGGCTCGGCATCGAATCGTCGTCAATGATGATTCGGTCGGAGACCCCGAGCAGCACCTCGCAGCTGAAGCGCCGCGCTCCACGCCCCGTCCGTTGCTCGTAGTACCGCAGCGGATAGCTTCGCCCGTCCACCTCTATCTGGCTCGTCTTCACCAGTTTCGCAAACATGTCACCCTCCCCGGGGAACGCCGAACTCTGAACCCTGAACGCTGAACGCTGAACCGCAGCACGGATGCGTCTCACCCGGCCGCGCGTGCCATCGGCGCGGCGGCCGACCGCGGGAAGTCGAGCACGAACGTCGTGCCCTTGCCGACCTCGCTCGCCACACGGATCTGACCGCCGAGCTGTTCGACGATCTTCCGCGAGATCGCCAGGCCGAGACCCAGCCCGCGGCGCTTGGTGGTCACGAAATCGTCGAACATCGCCTGCAGCCGGTCCGGCGGTATGCCGCACCCGGTGTCGTGGATCTTCACGAGAACGCGGTCGCCGGCGACTTCGCTGGTGACCGCGACCAGCCCGCCCGGCGCCGTTGCCTGGATGGCGTTGAGGATCAGGTTCCGGTGCACCCGGCCCATCGCGAACAGGTCTCCCTCGATATACGCGGGCTCGCGCGACAGCTCGGCCCGGAGCTCCAGCCCGGCGGTCTCGGCGTGCGGCGCCATCGTCTGGACCGCCTCGGCAAGCGCCGCGTTGAGGTCGATCGGGAAGTGCTCGAGCGGCATCGGCCGGGCGATGTTCCGCAGGTCGTCGAGCACGCGCTTGACCGTCGCGAGCTCGCGTTCCACCGTCTGTCGAAAAGTGGCCCGGTACTCCGCGTCGTCGAAGATGCGCTGGATCAGCTTGCAGCTGTTGCCGATCGTCTGAATCGGGTGCGACAGGTCGTGGACCAGGCCGGCGGCGATCCGGCCGAACATCACCTGTCGCTCCTGCTTCCTGATCTCGTCCTGCAGCTCGACGAGGCGATCGGCCATCGCGTTGAACTGCGTCCCGAGCTGCGCGATCTCGTCGCGGCCGGTGAGCGTGACCCGGGCGTCCATCTGCCCGGCGGCGAGCGCGTCGGTGACTTTGGTCAGCGCGAAGATGCGGCGGATGAAGGAGCGCCCCCACCAGGATCCGGCGACGATCGTCGCGAGCAGCGCCAGCCCGATCGCGACCGTCAGCTGCATCTCGAGGCGGTGTGCCACCGCCAGGGCTTCGTCCTTCGGTTGTTCGATGATGACGGTCCACTTTGGCATCGACACAGCCGCGGCCACGGCGACGACATCCACGCCGCTGAGTGTCGTGAGACTGGCCGAAGTGGTTCGCGCGTTCAGTGACCGAAGATGTCGGGCCAAGCCTTGCTCCGGCGTCTCGGTGGCGCCCGCGGCGATCAACCGTTTCTCGTCGGGATGGCCGTGCGCGATGAGACGGTCGGCTTCGTCGAGCAGGAGCGCGTATCCGGTCTGGCCGATCCGGATGCGGTCGACCGCCCGCCAGAGCTCCTCCAGGGAGATCTCCGCAACAATCCAGCCTTCGGGCACGGCCTGCGTCCCAAGTGGCAGCGCCATGGTGGTGCTTGGCAGTTCGTCCTGGTCAATCTGCGGTGGGGCGATATAGCTGCTGGATTTGAAATCGAGAGCCGATGAGGGGGGCTTGAGCCGTGGTGCGATCGCCCGGCTCGTGGCGACGGTGGCGCCTGACGAAGCGAACAGCGAGAGTTCACGGAACTCGGGAAAGTCGAGGGCGTGATTCCTCAGGATGTGTTGCTTCTGCCACTGCTGCAGCTGCGTGCCCTGCAACTGGTTGGCGACGGAGCTGAGGATTCTTCGGGTGTTGTCGAAGTACTGGGCGATCCGCTCGGAGATCTGCCGTGCCACCGCGAGGTTGGCTTCTGTGACGGACTGTTGTGTTCCCCGCCGGAGCGAGGTGACCGACACCACACCATAAACGAGAAGGGGCGCCACGGCAGCGGTCGCTATCAGGACCACAATCCGGGACGTGATGCTTCTCACCGGCGCGTTACCTCCCGGACGGGCCGCCACTGCCAGATCTTTGCCAAGGGATCCTCCGCGCCGACATCCGGGACCGCAAAATCAGAGCTGACGGCCCGCGTGATCTCCGTCCATGCGATGAACGCGGCCGGAGCGTCTTCGTGGAACCGCTGCGAAAGCGCGGCGACGGCCGCACGCACGGCTTCGTCAGACGTGCTTTGCTTGAAGGTGTCGAGCAATGCGTCGACCCCGGTGTAACCCGATCCCTGCATGGCCGCATTTCCCTTTTCGGACGAGCGCCAGAACCGGTATGTGATGTCGAGAGACCGGCTGGCGTTCGTTCTCATGAGAAAAGCGTCGAAATCGCCCGGGGGAAGACGCCGTCCAAGGTCCGCCAGCGTTGCCGGCTCGAGCTCGACGTCTACCCCGATATCGAACAATTGCCGCTGGATCATCAGGGCAATCCGCTCGAACTGCGGATCCTCGCTCCAGAACAGGCACCGGAACGAGAACCGAGTCCGGGGTTTGCGATCTGAAGCCGCCCCGGTCAGCGTGAAACCGGCGCGATCCAACCGGGCGGCGGCGTGCGCCGGATCGAACGGGTACCGCCGCGGCGCCGACGCAAAGGCCCAGTGCAGCGGCCAGATCGGCCCGTCGGCGATTTGACCCCGGCCGCGCATCGCCTTGGCCACGATCGTCTTCCGGTCCAGCGCTTCGGTGAGCGCCCGCCGGACTTCGACGTTTTTCAGTACCGGGTGCCGGATGTTGAACACCAGCGGGATGTAAAAGGGCTGCAGGAAGGAGTACGTTCGTACGTTGGAGCTGCCTTCAAGAAACTCGACGAACTCGCGGCTCACCTCTTGAACGGCATCGACTTCACTGCGGAGCAGGGCAGCCCAAGCGCTCCGCTGGCTTTCGTAGGTGACGATACGCACGCCGCCCAGATCGGAAACACCGTCGTGGTAGTCGTCGAAGCGTACTGTCTCGGTCTGCGGAGTCCGGGTCGCAATCCTGAACGGCCCTGTGCCGTTGTCCTCCGAATCGGGGTCGGCGATTCGCAGACCCAGCAACTCTGAGAGCAGCAGCGCGTTCGGCTGTGACAGGTCGACGATAATGTCCTGGCCGTGAGCGCTTATGCCGACGACCGTGTCGAAGGCCTGGGGGCTGAATTCCCGCGCCGCATCTACCTGCTGATTCAACGATCTTGCGACCAATTCAGCTGTGAGCAATTTGCCGCTGTGAAGACGGACGCCACTTTTGAGCCGGACCTTGACGCGGCGATCGTCGTTCTCCCAGGCCCATGACTCGGCCAGATGCGGGACGGGCCGTCCGTCGACTGCTCTCCCGATGAGCGGCTCCAGGTACAGCAGTTCCGCCAGGCTTTTTTCGGCTGAAGCCTTGACCGTCCGGCCGATGCCGACTCCCATCCGGAGGATCGGGGATCGGTCCCCGGCCCCCGACGCCGAACGGCAGGCGCCGAGCGCTGCGACACAGGGGAGCAGCAGCACCAGGGCGCCGGCCGTCACGGTGAAACGAATCGACACGAAACGTCGAGTGATGTGCACGGGGATCATGCGGGCCGCCGCGTGAAAACGCGGGCCGAACCTCATTATTCACCGGCGCATCCGCTTCCGGCTACTTGCGTGCCGGGGGCATGTCCTCGATCACCCACGGGCACTGCGGACCGGCGCTCTTCTTCACTTCGGCCTTCTTGATGACGTTGATTTTCATGATGATTCTCCTGAGTGTTGGTATGTCGATCGAATTGAGTGTGTCGACGGTCGGCCGATCGACTAGCGCAGATGCTCGATCTGCACGTCGACGAGCCACGGGCGCAGCGTGGTCTTCCTGATAGTCGGTTTCGTTCTGTTCATGTTGTCCTCCACTGCATGACCGGTCAGTTCACGAGCTCCGGATGGAGCGTGGCGGCGGCGTCGCGGGCCATGGTCACGACGCCGGCCTCGAAGCTTTTCTTGTGGCAGTTGGGAGCGTTCATGTCCCCCATCTCGGAGTGGGACGCCACGGTGCAGCCGCCGGCGCAGACCGGAATGAACGCGCAGTCGTTGCACTCCTTCCACGCCGCGAGCTGATCGAAGCGGCGTGCGGCCGCCGAGCGCATCCCGTCGGTCGTGCCGTCGATGTGCCCGGTCGACATTTTCTTGTCGCCGGTGAAGCCCGGGCAGGCGTAGAGATCGCCATCGGGCCCGATCGTGTAGGCGTGCTTCTTGTGAATCTCGCAGGGGCCCATGTGCACGCCGTCGCCGGTCTTGAACCCGCGCTTCTTGGTCTCGTCGCGAAGAAAAGACATCTGGTCGTCCAGAAAGTGGCAGCTGTCGCACGCGCCCGCCGCCGTGCCGCTGCCGGCCGACGTCATGCACGTGCCGTTCAGCGGCTTGCCGTCGGCGACCGGTGTCAGGCCGATGAACTTCGTCCGGCCGGGCGTCGGCGACGCGGCCGGTCCCGCCGCCACGCTCGCCATCACGTCGCGGATCACCGGCTTGAACGCCACGCGCGACAAGTGCGGTGCGAACTCCTGTGACGCGAGAAAATCGAGCAGTGCGGGATAGGACGCGACCGACGATTCGTCGAAGTTCCCCCCGATCGAGATCGCGCAGCGCCCCGCGATCTTCCGGATGTTGCCGATGATCCGGTCGAATGTGCCCTGACCGCCGCGCAGCGGACGCATGCGGTTGTGCGTATCGCGGTCGCCGTCGAGCGTGATCTTGAAGCCGTTGAGGCCGCAGGGCTCCAGCCGGTCGACCACCTCGGGCGTCAGCAGCAGCCCGTTCGTGATCACGTTGATCTGCATGCTCACGCTCCGGCTCCTGGACGACGCCCAGAGCCGCTCGGCGAGAAAGTACATCACCGGCAGGTTCAGCAGCGGTTCACCGCCGAAGAACGTGAGGACGAAGCTCGAGGGCCTGGTCGCATCCATGCGCGACTCCACCCACGCCGCGACCCGCTGGGCGTTCTCGAGCGACATCTTCGCCGCGCCGCGGTTGTAGTCGCCGTGATCACCCTGAATGCAGTAGTCGCACGCGAAGTTGCACTGCAGGGTAGTGAGCACCGTCACTCGGAGCTGTTCCTCGCCTTCGCGGACATCGCGGAAAAACGCTTCCAGGCGCCGCCGCTCGGATGCGCGGTCGTCCACGATGAACCCGTGCTCGGCGAGCGTGGAGACCGCGCCCCGCTCGTCGGCGGTCAGCGCGGCAAGCGTCTCCGGCGCGGCCCCCTCGGTGAAACGGTCGAGCAGCGACGCCACCTCGGGCCCGACCACGAGCTGTGCGTCGGTAAAGGTGTTCATCAGAAAGACGTCCGCCGTGCGGCCCGCGAGCGGGACACGGACGTTGAACATCGAGGACTGCATGCGTGCTCCTTCGAGTGGGCAGACGGGTCCGCCTGCCCGTTCGAGATGAGTTGAATTCGAGGAAGACCGTCGTGTGGCCTCAGCCTGCGTCGGTGTCGGGGGCTGCAACGGATGTTCCGATGGGTCCAACCGTGTCCACAGAGTCAGCTGCCCCCAGCCAGAATCTGCGAAACGGCGTAACGATTGTGAAATCGAGCGTACTCTTTCGACGCACTGCGAGGCCGTGTCGCGGGTTGAAGCGGCCAATATGACGGCTGGGTTGGCCAAGCCATTGGCCGCACAGGCCAACCAGTTGGCCGCTTCCGGCACCGACCCGCGCGCCCGGACTCGTCCCGCCGTAAGCGTGAGGCGCGAGCCGGCGCCTAGCCGCGCAGCTTGCGGGCGATGTCGCGCAGATCGAGCCGCGACATCTTGTGCTTCAGCGTTGATAAAGGGAGGCCCAGATACTTGGCCGTTGCCGTGACGTTCCAGTCGGATTTCTCGAGCGCTCGCAGAATGAAGTTGCGCTCGAAGGTGTCGCACGCCTCCTGAAACAGCGTTTCCCCCTGCTCGGACGGCGCCGAATCCAGTTTGGCGAAGTGATACTCGAGCGGCAGGTCTTCGTCGGTCAGAAACTCCTTGTCGCTCACCGCCACCAGCCGCTCGATCAGGTTCTCGAGCTCCCGGATGTTGCCCGGCCACCAGTACGACGACAGGATCTTCAGCGCCGAGGCCGAGATCCCGCGCACCGGCTTCCGGAACTTGGTGCGATACCGGTCGAGAAAGAGCCGCGTCAGCTCCGGGACGTCCTCCATCCGGTCGCGCAGGGGCGGCATCCGGATCGGGATGACGTTGATCCGGTAGTAGAGGTCCTCGCGGAAGCGGTTCTCCTTGACCGCCTTCTCCAGGTCCACGTTGGTGGCGACGATGAGGCGAAAGTCGGTGCGGATCGGCTTCGCGCCGCCAACCCGCTCGATTTCTCCTTCCTGGATCGCCCGCAGCAGCTTGGCCTGCAGGTCGAAGCGCAGATCGCCGATCTCGTCGAGAAACAACGTGCCGCCGGCGGCGAGCTCGAACTTGCCCAGCTGCTGCTTGTGCGCGCCGGTGAACGCGCCGCGCTCGTGGCCAAACAGGGTGCTCTCCACGAGCTCGTGGGGAATCGCCGACAGGTTGACCGCGATGAACGGCGCCTCGCCCTTGCCCGACTCGCGGTGGAGCAGGCGCGCGAGCAGCTCCTTGCCCGTGCCGCTCTCGCCGAGGATGAGCACCGTCGCCGACAGCTTCGCAACCTTCTGGACGAGATCGACGATGTCGCGGATCTGCCGGCTCGGGCCGATGAGGAACTCGCGCTCGCTCTGCTCGGCAACCTGTGCGCTCAGCGTGATGACCTGGCGGTTGAGGTCCTGCCGCTCGAAGGCGTTGCGGACGAGCGACCGGAGCTCGTCGTAATCGAACGTCTTGGTGATGTAGTGGTAGGCCCCGTGCTTCATCGCCTGCACGGCGGTCTCGACCTCGTTGATCGCCGAGATCATGATGCACTCGACGAGGCTGTAGTTTTCCTTCACGATCCTGAGCACGTCGAAGCCGCTGATGCCCGGGAGCTTGACATCGAGCAGGATCAGGTCCACGTCGTCTTCACGCAGCAGCACGAGCGCGGCTTCACCGCTCGACACCGAGAGCACGCGGTAGTCGCGCTTGAGGATGGCCGACAGCGTATCGCGCATCCCCTGATCGTCGTCACAGATGAGAATGGTTTTGGCTTGCGCCATTTTTCGCGGATTCTATCCGATCGCCCGATCAGGCGATAGACCGGTCACCCGATCGACCGATCAGCCCATCGCTGTGATACCGTTTGACGGTTGTGGTCCTCTGGGGAATCGCGGGCATAGCCCTGCTGGTTGCGTTCGTTGCCGTCGTCCAGGCGCGGCGGGTCGGCCGCAAGCTCGACGCCTTGAATCAGTCGTACTGGGAGCTGCGCTACGAATTCACGCGCCTCCGCTCTCAGGTGGCCCGGCTCGACCCGGGTGAGCCCGATCCTGACCCGGCGCCGCCACAGGCCTCGACCCAGGTGGCCTTCGTTCCGCTTTCGTCCATGAAAAAGAAGAATGAGTAGCGAATACGACGTCATAGTGATCGGTTCCGGGACGGGCGGGTATGTCGCCGCCATCCGCGCGGCGCAGCTCGGGCTGAAGACCGCGGTCGTGGAGCGTGCCCCGGTGCTCGGGGGTACCTGCCTGAACTGGGGCTGCATCCCCACCAAGGCGCTGCTGGAACATGCGCACGCGCTCAAGGTCGCCCAGGACTGGAAGGAGTGGGGGCTCACGATCGGTCAGGCCGCCGTCGGCATCGACATGGCCCAGGTGCATGCCCGCAAGGACAAGATCGTCAAAGGGCTCACCGGCGGCATCGAGATGCTGTTCAAGAAGAACAAGATCGACTGGATCAAGGGCAGCGGGCGGCTCGCGGCCAGCGGCAAGGTCGAGATCACCGAAGGGCAGAAGCAGACGATCACCGCTCGCAAGGAGATCATCGTGGCGACCGGCTCGACCCCCCGGAGCGTGCCGGGCGTCGAGATCGACCGCCAGCGGATCATCACCAGCGACGAAGCGATCCACCTGAAGGAGATCCCGAAGTCGATCGCCATCATGGGGAGCGGCGCTGTCGGGGTGGAGTTCGGATCCATCTTCCGGCGCTTCGGCAGCGAGGTCACGATCATCGAGCTGCTGCCGCGGATCGTGCCGGTCGAAGACGAAGCGGTGTCGGCGGAGCTCGAGAAATCGTTCAAGAAGCAGGGGATCACCGTGCTCACCGGCACGAAGGTCACGAGCGCAAAACCGGGGGCGGCGGGGGTGGACCTCGAAGCGCAGACGCCCGACGGCAAGACGATGAAGATCAGCGCCGAGTACCTGCTGGTCGCGACCGGGCGCGGCCCGGTCACGTCCGGGCTGGGCGCCGAGGAGGCCGGCCTGCAGATGGACCGGGGCTACGTCCGGGTCGACCGCGAGTTCAAGACCAACGTCGCCGGGATCTCCGCCATCGGAGATGTCATCACGTTCGAGCAGCCGGGGCACCCTCAGCTCGCGCACTTGTCGTCGGCTGAGGGGATCGTGCTCGCCGAGCGGATCGCCGGCAAGGAGTATCGCCCGATCAACTACGACCAGGTGCCTGGCTGCACCTACTGCGATCCCGAGATCGGGAGCGTCGGCCTGACCGAAAAGCAGGCGCAGGAGCGCGGCTACGAGGTGAAGACCGGATCCTTCAAGTTCGGGATCCTCGCCCGGGCGCGCATGGCCGGTGAGACCGAGGGTTTCGTCAAGATCGTGTTCGACCAGAAGTACGACGAGATTCTCGGCATCCACATGATCGGCCCGCGTTCGACCGAGCTGGTCGCGGAAGCGACGCTCGCCCTGCGGCTCGAGTGCACGGTCGAAGAGCTCGTTCGCACCATTCACGCGCATCCGACGATGTCGGAGGCGGTGGGTGAGGCTGCCCACGCGGCGCACGGCGCCCCGATTCATGCCTAAAGCGTCATCGGCGAAAACGAAACGCCCGTCCGACGTTCTCACCGCGAACCAGCTGCTCGAGATGTACTACTTCGGCCGGCTCGCGCGCGAGATCGAAGAACGGCTGGTCATCCTTTTTCGCCAGAGCAAGGTGATCGGCGGGCTGTATCGCAGCCTTGGCCAGGAAGGGGAGTCGGTCGGGACCGCGTACGCGTTGAAGAAGTCCGACGCGGTGCTGCCGCTCATCCGCAACATGGGCGCGCTGATGACGATGGGCGTCCGGCCGAAGGAGATCTTTCTCCAGTACATGGCCAGGGGCGGCTCGAACTCCCGGGGCCGCGACCTCAACATCCACATCGTCCACATGCCGGCATGGACGCGATCCGCCGGCCGGGACACGAATCCCGGTGCCACCGACGGTGACGAGCCCGTCGTGGTCGGGCCGATCAGCATGCTCGGCGATTCGATACCGGTCGCCGCCGGTATCGGCATGGGCGCGCGGATGCGCGGCCGGGACCTCGTGGCGATGGCGTGGATCGGCGACGGCGCGACCTCGACCGGCGCCTTTCACGAGGGGTTGAATTTCGCGGCCGTTCAGAAGGCGCCGCTGGTCGTCATCGCCGAAGACAACAAGTACGCGTATTCGACTCCGATCGCCAAGCAGATGGCGATCGCCCGGATCGACGAGCGCGCCGCGGCCTACGGGATCCTCCACGAGACGGTGGACGGCAACGACATCCTTGCGGTCTACGATGCCGCGCGGCGCATGGTGGACCGCGCACGCACCGGGAAAGGGGCGTCGCTGCTCGGCGTGGACACGATGCGCATGCAGGGGCACGCGCAGCATGACGACGCGAGGTACGTGCCGAAGAAGATGCTCGAGGCGTGGCAGAAGAAGGATCCGCTTGCCCGGTTCACGAAGACCCTGATCGACCGCGGCGCCGCGAAGGCCGGGCAGATCGCCGAGATCGACCGGATGGCGAAGAGCTACGCGGCCGAGGAAGCGGATCTCGCGGAGCAGTCGCCGATGCCCGACCCCTCAACCGTCGCGCGCGGCGTGTATGCCGGAGACGACTACGCGCAGCCGACGCTGGAGTTCGTGAGGTCGCCGTTTGCATAGGGCCGAAGGTGCATAGGGCTGAAGGGTGCACGTGCAGGGTGCAGGGTGCAGGTGCGGTGCTGTGCACGTGCTCCCGCTCCTCGATGGCCACGACTGTGCACAGCATTGCAGCTGCACCCCGCACCCTGCACGTGCACCGCACCGCACCGTGCACCCTGCACGTCGCACGTGCATCCTCCTCATCTCTCCCCCAATGCCTGTAATCACTTACCTCGAGGCGATCCGCCAGGCGCTGTTCGACGAGATGGCCCGCGACGAGCGCGTGTACGTGATCGGCGAAGACGTTGGCGTCTATGGCGGCGCGTTCAAGGTCACCGACGGGCTGCTCGACCGGTACGGCGAGACGCGAGTGATCGACGCGCCGATTTCCGAGCAGGCGATCGTCGGATCGGCGATCGGCGCGTCCTACATGGGCATGCGCCCGGTCTGTGAGATCCAGTTCATCGATTTCATCGCGTGCTGCTTCGACATGCTCACGAACTTCGCTGCGAAGAGCCGGTACCGCAACGGCGCGGCCGTGCCGATCGTCGTCCGCGGGCCGTGCGGCGGGGGCGTGGGCGGCGGCCCCTTTCACTCGCTCAACCCCGAGGCGTTCTTCCTGAACACGCCGGGGCTGAAGATGGTCGAGCCGTCGACCGCCTACGACGCCAAAGGGCTGCTCAAAGCTGCCATCCGCGATGACGATCCGGTGCTCTACTTCGAGCACAAGTTTCTCTATCGACGGATCAAGGACGAAGTGCCCGACGAGGACTATGTCGTCCCGCTCGGCAAGGCGGCCGTCAGGCGCGAAGGCGCAAACCTGACGATCGTCACGTTCGGCGCGATGGTGCATACGGCGCTCGAGGCGGCAAAGGCGCTGGCGGAGGACGGGGTGGAGGCGGAGGTGATCGATCTGCGCAGCCTCGCACCGCTGGATCGCGAAGCGATCCTCGAAAGCGTGGGAAAGACCAGCCGCGTGCTGCTCCTGCACGAGGCGACCCTCACCGGCGGTATCGGAGGGGAGCTTGCGGCCATAATCGGGGAGCACGCGTTCGAGTACCTGGATGCTCCGATCATGCGGGTGGCGTCGCTCGACACTCCGGTGCCCTACTCGCCACCGCTGGAGACCGCCTTCCTGCCGGGCGTGACCAGGGTTGTCGAAGCGGCGAAGCGGCTGGTGGGCTATTGAAATCCCGGTCCCTGATCGCTGATCCCTGATCGTAAATCCCTGATCCCGACGCCCCCGCCGCAGTGGATGCGGGATAGATTAGGGATCAGCGATTAGGGATTAGGGATTAGGGATCAGGGATTGGATTAGCGATTAGAGACTGACTATGGCCACAAACGTCGTAATGCCCCAGATGGGGGAATCGATCGCCGAGGGCACCATCGTCCGATGGATCAAGAAGGTGGGCGACTCGGTCGATCGCGATGAGCCGCTCTTCGAGATCTCGACCGACAAGGTCGATGCCGAGATCCCGTCGCCGTCGGCTGGCGTCCTGACCCAGATCATGGTGAAGGAGGGGGAAACGGTCCCCGTCAACAGCGTGGTCGCGGTCATCGGCCAGGCGGGGGAGGCCGCAGCCGCCCCGTCCGGCGGCAACGGGCGCGGCGAGCGGGCCGGCGCGATGCCCGCAGCTGCGGTCGGGCAGCGGGAAACCTCTGCGCCTTCCAAAGGCACGGCGGTCGACGATCGCGCTGCGGCAGCCGACGCACGGCCGTCGAATGCCGCTGCGCCGGCCGGGCCATCGGCCACGCCGGGAGCGTTGTCGAAGGAGGAGCTGCGCCGCCAGAAGTCGTCGCCGCTGGTGCGCCGGATTGCGAAAGAGCACGCGGTCGACATTCAGCAGATTCAGGGCACCGGCATCAGCGGACGCGTGACCAAGAACGACATTCTGGGGTTCATCGAGTCGGCCTCGACAGGCTCGGGCCAGGCGGCGGCCGGAGCCCAGGCGCGCGCGATCCCGGCGCCAGGCCCGGTCTACAAGCCGGGCGAGAACGTCAAGATCGTGCCGATGAGCGTGATGCGCAAGAAGATCGCCGAGCACATGGTGATGAGCGCGCGCACCTCGCCCCACGTCTACTCCGTCTACGAGGTCAGCTTCGGCAGGGTGGCGGCGCTGCGTGAGAAGCACAAGGGAGCCTACGAGGCGGCCGGTGCGAAACTCACCTTCACGGGTTTCATTGCCAAGGTCATCGTTGACGCGCTGCGCCAGTTCCCGATGGTCAACGCCTCCATCGACGGCGACAACATCGTCTACAAGAAGGACATCAACCTCGGGATCGCGGTCGCGCTCGACAATGGCCTGATCGTTCCGGTGATCCGCAACGCGGACGAAAAGAACCTCCTCGGGTTGAGCCGTGCCATCAACGATCTCGCCGCGCGGGCCCGCTCGAAGAAGCTGAACCCCGACGAAGTGCAGGGAGGGACCTTCACCATCACGAACCCCGGGATCTTCGGGGCGCTGTACGGCCTGCCGCTGATCAATCAGCCCCAGGTCGCGATCCTGGGCGTCGGGACGATCGAGAAACGGGCGGTGGTGATCGACGATGCGATCGCGATCCGGCCGATGTGCAACCTGAGCCTCGGCTACGACCACCGGTTGATCGACGGGGCCGACGCCGGGCGTTTTCTGTCGCTCATCAAGGAACGGCTGGAGAACTTCGATGAGGGGTGGATGTAGTCACGTGCGACGTGCGACGTGCGCGATGTGCGACGTGCTGGTTCTTGAAACGTGCGTGAAATAGAAGTCAGGCGGCTGGGCGTTGTTTCGTACGCCGAGGGTCTCGAGCTCCAGAAGACGCTTGTCGAGCAGCGGAAGGCCGGGCAGATTCCGGACCAGCTGCTGCTGCTGGAACATCCGCCGGTCATCACTCTCGGCGTCAGATCACGGAACGATCGATCGCACATTGTGGCCGCGTCGGCGACGCTCGAGGCCGAAGGAGTCGAGATCTTCGAGGCCGGCCGCGGGGGTGATGTCACGTACCACGGCCCCGGGCAGCTCGTGGGCTACCCGATCATCGACCTGAAGCCGGATCGGTGCGATGTTCACCGGTACGTCCGCGACATCGAAGAAGTGATGATCCGCACCGCTGCGGCGTTCGAGATCGAGGCGGGCCGCCTGCCGGGCCTCACAGGCGCGTGGGTGGGCAGCGAGAAACTCGCCGCGATCGGGGTCCGCATCGCGAAATGGGTCACGAGCCATGGGTTCGCGTTCAACGTGAACACCACCCTGGATCACTTCGATTTCATCGTCCCCTGCGGCATCGGCGACAAGGGGGTGACCTCCCTCGCGAAGCTCCTCGGGAGCGTGGTTCCCATGGCTGAGGTTGAGGATGCCACCGAACGGGCGTTCCGCGGCGTGTTCGAATAGCCTCGTCATCGCAGCCGCTAAAGTCTTTCATCCCAATAATTAGAAGAAAGTGAACACTGTTCGGAATAACCGGTTCCGATAGGGTGTTCTATTCCCTACACGGAGGTCCCAATGCCCCAGGCTGACACCGAACGCGAGCTGATTGGCCGCATGCAGGCGGGGGACAGCACGGCCGTAGTCGAACTCTCATCGACCTACGGACCACGCATCCACCAACTTGCTTTCCGATATCTGAAGAACTGGGAAGACGCCGAAGAGGTCGCCCAGGACGTGCTGCTGAAGGTGCACCGGAAGATCGCCCTGTTCCGCGGTGACGCCGCGCTGTCGTCGTGGATCTACCGGATCACCTTCAACACCGCGATGTCGCGGCTGCGCACCAGCCGGTTCAGCCGTCCGCACGAGGTGCAGGCGCTCGACACGCAGACCGAAAACGGCGACCTCGCGCCGCAGGAGCCCGCCGACTGGTCGTCGCTCGCGGACGATCGCGTGCTGCGCGCGCAGATGCGGGCGCGGCTGATCGAAGCGCTGACGCACCTGCCGGAGGTGTACCGGACGCCGGTGATCCTGCGAGACGTCCAGGGCCTCTCAACCGAAGAGGCGAGCGTCATTCTCAAGGTCAAGCCACAGACGCTGAAGTCGCGTCTGCACCGGGGCCGGCTGATCCTCCGGCAGCATCTGGGAGACTTCGCGGGCGCGCTGACGCTCCACGAGCGCGAGATCCACTAGAGGTTCTCGACCGCGTTGTCCAGGGCCGTTTGCTCCTGGGCAGTCAGCGCCGGCTTCATGATGCGCTCGAGGCCGCCGCGCCTCAACTCCACGGGCATCGCGGCGATTCGTCCTCTACCTATCTCCACGAAACAGGAAAACCGGCGGCGCGAGCCCGAGCACACCGCTTCGGCGACGCGCGCGGCCGCTGACGCGAGCGCATAGGGCCCGGGCGGCCAGAGGCTGGGGATGCGCGCCGACAGCGCCGCGATGTCGTGCGCTCCCATGACGCTGGCCAGCGGCTGACCCGACACCGATGCCTCCTGCCAGGCCACGACCGCCTGCGTGGGCGGTACGCCGGCGACAGTCAGAGAGATTTCGACGGCGGATGTGTCGAGCACGACGGCAGTGAGCGCGCGGACCGCGGAAGCCAGGGCCGCGGGGGCGGCTCCGATGACACGCGCAGGCGGCACGTGCAGCTCGGTGATGCAGCGGGACATCAGCTCGCGCTGTGTGGCCCCGGCGAAAACGAGCGGCGCCACCGATCCGGCCGCCACCAGCTGGCGTACGAGCGCGAGCCCCGCCTCGCCCGCATGCTCGGCACCCGACACCGCGTCCGCAAGCACGATTGCGTCGGCTCCGGCCGCCGCAAGGATCGCTCCGTGCGCGACGACGGTCGTGCTGAAGCCCTCGACCGGCCCCGACTGGAGGATGTCGAGCGCCTTCCCCCGCGCGACCGCTTCATCCGCGTCGACGACGCGCACTTCGGCCACACGGCTGCGGACGGCGAGCTTGTGCGCCAGCGCCCCCCCAAGAGCGCCGGCGCCGATGATGGCGATGAGCGGCATCGGGAGTGCACTATTCTAGTCGTATGGGTACCTCATCGCATCTGTCGGGGAAGGTTGCCCTCGTGACCGGAGGATCGAAGGGCATCGGCGCGGCCATCGCGCAGGCGCTTGCGCATGCGGGCGCGTCGGTCGCCTCGACCAGCCGGTCGGGTGGCGGGCCGTCCGCCCCGAACCTCCTGCAGATCCGCGCCGATGTGCGCAAACCGGAAGATGCGGAGCGGGCGGTGAGCGAAGCTGTGCGTGCATTCGGCGGGCTCGACTTCCTGATCAACAATGCGGGGGTCGGCGCGTTCGTCAACGTGGCCGACATGACCATCGAACAGTGGCAGCAGGTCATCGACACCAACCTGAGCGGCGTCTTCTACTTCTGCCGCGCCGCGATCCCCGAACTGCGCAAACGCGGCGGCGGCTGGATCATCAACATCAGCAGCCTGGCGGCCAAGAACGCGTTTCCGGCCGGCGCCGCGTACGGCGCGTCCAAGGCCGGCCTGAATCACTTCAGCGAGTCGCTGATGCAGGAGGTCCGTTACGACGGCATCAGGGTGAGCTGCGTCATGCCTGGCTCGGTTGCGACGGAGTTCATGGGCCGCGGCTCCTCCAAGCGGGACTGGGCCACAACCCCGGAAGACGTCGCCCAGGTCGTCATGGATCTGATTGCCATGCCGGCGCGGAGCCTGCCGAGCCGCGTCGAGCTGAGACCCTCCCAACCCCCGAGGAAGTAAACCTCCGACATGACTGAACGATCCATTGCGCATTACAACCTCCTCGAGCCCATCGGCCGCGGCGCGCTCGGCGAGGTCTACCGCGCGCGTGACACGAGAGTCGGGCGGACGGTGGCGTTGAAGATTCTCGAGCCAGCGCTGATCGCCGACGAAACACGCCGGGTTGCGCTGTTCGACGAGGGGCGGCTCGCCGCCCAGCTCTCGCACCCCAATATCGCCACTCTCTTCGAAGCCGCCGAAGCCGGCGGCGTGAGTTATTTCGCGTACGAGTTTGCCGCCGGCGCGCCGCTGCGCGCAGAAATGGCCGGGCGCGCGTTACACCCGCGCCGCGCGGTAGAGCTCTGCATCCAGGTGGCGGACGCGCTGGCCGAGGGGCACGCCGCCGGGATCCTCCACGGCGACTTGCGGCCGGAGACCGTCGTCGTAACGGACAAGGGGAGCGTGAAGCTGCTCGACTTCGGGATGTGGCGGTGGACGCGGGGGGGCCTGATTCGCCGCGCCGCAGGCCGCACACCGGAGGCGCTTCCGGATGAAGATGCCGCCGTCGCCGGCTACATGGCCCCCGAGCAGGCGCTGGGCGGGCAGATGGACGGCCGTGCGGATCTGTTCTCGCTCGGGACGATCCTCTACGAGATGCTCACCGGCCGCAATCCGTTCACCGCCGCATCGGTGTCAGACACGGTCATGAACGTCGTGCGGACGACGCCGCCGGACCCGTCGTCACTGAACCCGGCCGTACCTGCGGATCTCGACGGGATCACCGCCCGGGCGCTGGCGAAGGACCTGGACAAACGGGTGCAAAGCGCGGCGTCATTTTCGGCCGCGCTGCGGCGGGTCGCGCCGGCGCTGGACGTCCGGCCCGGGGAGCGGGGAGCCGACTACCTGTTGCCCGTGGATGACGATGCCGACAAAGTCCCGCCGATGGTGTGGTTGGCCGCCGCCACCGGCGTCGTCGTCCTCGTCGCCGCCGTCTGGTGGGGGCTGCGGTGAAGTTGGGGTCAGATCTCGATTTTTCGAAAGTGACCGCCGAAATCGCCGGTCACTTTCGAAAAATCGAGATCTGACCCCAACGGCTGAGGTCGATATTTGCCCCCGACAGGACGATGGCGGTCCGCCGGCCGCGGATATCGAGCTGGCCGGTCGCCACCGCCGCAACCGCTGCCGCCGCCGCTCCCTCGATGATCAGCCGCTCGTGCTCCGCGACCCCGCGGATCGCCGCGACCAGATCCTCCTCAGAGACCACCGCGATCCGCGGCACCCGCTGCCGGACGATCTCGAAGGTCGGGCTGTCGGGATCCAGGTTGCCGCTCAGCCCGTCAGCCAGCGTCTCCCCGACCTCGATCTCGGTGATCCGTCCTGCCTTCAGGCTCGTCGTGAACGGCGTGGACGCCTGCACTTCGACCCCCGCCGCCTCCACCCGCCCCTCGCCGGCTACCGCGATCCCGCTGATCAACCCCCCGCCGCCGATGGACGCCACGATCGTCCGAACGTCGCCGAGCTCCTCGAGAATCTCCAGCGCCACAGTCCCTGCGCCGGAAATCACGTCCGGATGCGCGTACGGTGAGATGTAGACGCCGATCCCGCGGGCGCCGTGTTCCTTCGCGCGGCGCTCCGCTTCGTCGTAGTCGCGGCACGGGCGCAGCTCGGCGCCCAGGTCGCGGATGGCATCGGTCTTCGTCCGGGGGGCCTGTTCGGGGACGTAGACCGTCAGCCGCATCCCCGCGGCCGCGGCGGCATGCGCCAGCGCCCGCCCGTGATTGCCGGCCGACGCCGTCACGATCGGCGGCGCGTCAGTCCCGGCGCTCGCCGCCAGCTTGAGGACGGCATTGGTGGCCCCGCGGATCTTGTACGAATGGGTCGGCTGCAGCGTCTCCAGCTTGAGGAACACGTCGCCGCCGGAGGCCTTCGAGAGCCAGGGGGAGTGCCGCAGCGGCGTCCGCAGCACCCGCCCGCGGATCCTGCGCGCCGCCGCGTGGATCTCGTCCAGAGTCAGCTGCGCGGCTCCCGTTCGCTGAGGATCCGCGACAGGTTCGCGACGAACGCGCTGCGCGCCATCACCTCGTCCATCCCCGCGCCGCGCGCTGCCATGATCAGCGACGTGTCCACGTGCGACACGAATCCGGTCGTCGGGATGCCCCTGAGCTCGGGATCCGCCTTGAGCGCCGCGACCGTGTTCAGGGGATCCGCCTTCTGCGAATTGATGTCGAAGATCACCAGAGAAGGCTTCAGCGCGCGGGCCTGCGAGAGGATGTCCGGCGGGGTCCGGGCGAACGTGAGCTCTACGCCAACCTGCCTGGCTGTCGCACGGATCTTCGAGGAAAAGAGGAGATCGTCAACCGCGACGAGAATCATGCCCTCGATTCTAATTCCTCCAGCCGCGCCGCGCCCTTTTCCTGGCGCGGCAGGGGCTCGAGCTTATAGAGGTCCCGTCCGTTGCGGACCGCCGACGCGAGGAAGGTCATCAGCAGCGCCGCGATCGCAACGACACCCCCCACGTCGAACAGGAGGAACCGCTCGCCGGCGATCGACACGTAGGGGGAACGGAGCAATTGCAGCGTGCCAGCCGCGAGCAGAATCCTCAGCTCGGTCGGTCCGAACCGCCAGAACGAGATGCGGAAGGTGCCGACCGCATGGGTCGCGAGCGCGATCTCGACCATCAACAGGTAGTAGGCGACGAGAAAGCCGGCTGCCACCAGCGGCGTCATGAAGCCGCCCAGCGCAAACCCCGCCAGCAGAAACAGGATCCCGATCACGTCGAGGACGTGATCGACATAGAAGCCGTAGCGCGGCCGCTCGTGTCGCCTCACTCTCGCGACCGTGCCGTCCAGGCTGTCGCCGAACCAGTTGAGCGCGAGCATGCCGATCGCGATGAGCATCGCGGCGGGCGACGCCGGTCCGATCCAGTAGCAGATCCCGGCGCCCGCCATCGCCACGCCGGCGAGCGTCGTCAGGTGATCCGAGTTGATCCAGACCGGGAGCCGCTCCGCCATCCAGATGAGACAGCGTTTCTCGGCCGCTGCCAGAACGCTGGTGTGGATCCGTTTTGCTTCGCGATATTTGCTGGTTTCCATCTCGTACCGGAATGCGAAAATGGGCCTTCTGGAGGCTCATGATTCTCGAAACCCGTGCGGTTCCTCCGTTCCTGAAGAACGGATTCGTTCTGGGCTGCGAAACCACCCGCGAAGGGGTGGTGGTCGACCCCGGAGACGACGTAGACCTTCTGCTGGCGGCCGTCGAGCAGCATGCGCTGAAGGTGAACGCCATTCTGCTGACCCACGCGCACATCGATCACGTCACAGGAGTCGCGCGGGCGAAGCAGGTGCTGAACGTGCCTGTGTGGCTGCACGAGGCCGACAACGCCCTGTACGAGGGCGTCGTGCAGCAGGGCATGTTGTTCGGGTTTCGCGTGGACCCGCAGCCTCCGATCGACCATTTCTATTCCCCGGATCAGAAGCTGCGGTTCGGCGAGTACGAGATCTCCGTGCACCACACGCCGGGTCATTGCCCCGGAGGCGTGTGTCTCGCGGTGAACGGGGACCCTCGGACCGCCGGCCCGACCGAGCGCCGCATCCTGATTGTCGGCGACACCCTGTTTGCCGGAGGGATCGGGAGAACGGATCTCCCGGGAGGGGATACGGAGACTCTTCTGCGCTCGATCCGCGAGGTCCTCTTCAGTTTTCCCGACGGGACTCCGGTCTACTCAGGTCACGGCGAGCCCACCACGATCGGCCGGGAGCGGCGCTCGAACCCGTTCCTGTGAGCCGCTTTACGCGTCGATGACTTCGAGCTCCACGCGGCCGATGCCGAGTTTGTCTCCCGCCTTCACCGCGGCGCGTTTCTCGATGCGCTGCCCGTTTACGAAGGTGCCGTTGGTGCTCTCGAGGTCGACGACTTCGATCTCGGTGGCGCCGGCCGTGAGCCGGCAGTGCACCCGCGAAACGAGGGCGGCGATGACGATGAAATCGGCCCGCGGGGCGCGCCCGACCGTCTTGATGCTTCCGGGCAGCAGACGGAACGTCAGCTCGGGCTCCGCCCCTTCGGCCGTCTTCAGGAGCCACACCACTACACCGCCTTGATCGCGGCGATCAGGTCCACGATTGCCTTCTTGCCGTCGGCGAAATACATCAGCGTGTTGTCGGCGGCGAACAGGGGATTGGGAATGCCCGCGAACCCCGGGCTCAGGCTGCGCTTGATCACCACTACCGTGCGCGCCTTGTCGACGTCCAGGATCGGCATGCCGGCGATCGGGCTGGTCGGATCCGTACGGGCGAGCGGGTTCACGACGTCGTTCGCACCGATGACGATCGCCACGTCGGTCTGCTGGAACGACGGGTTGATCTCGTCCATCTCCTTCAGCTTGTCGTAAGGGATGTCGGCCTCGGCCAGCAGGACGTTCATGTGGCCCGGCATGCGCCCGGCGACCGGATGGATCGCGAACTCCACCTCCGTGCCCTTCGATTCGAGCAGATTCATCAGATCGCGGACGGCGTGCTGTGCCTGCGATACCGCGAGCCCGTAGCCGGGCACGATCACGACCCGGCGTGCGCCGTCCATGACGATCGCCACGTCGTCCGGCGAGGCCCCCTTGACCTTTCCGGCATACACGTCGTCGGCGGCCGGTCCGGCGGAGGCCGCGCCGATGTTGCCCATGAGTACGTTGGCGAGCGACCGGTTCATCGCCTTGCACATGATCTGCGACAGGATGATGCCCGACGCACCGACCAGAGACCCCGTGATGATGAGCACTTCGTTGTCGAGGACGAAGCCCGTCGCCGCGCCCGCGAGGCCAGAGTAGGAGTTCAGCAGGGCGATCGCGACCGGCATGTCGGCGCCGCCGATCGGGATCGTCAGCAGGATCCCCAGCACCGACGCGATCACCACGATCGTCCAGTAAGCGGCGCCCAGGTGGCCGCCGGCGCCGGTCGCCATCCAGGCCGTGACACCGATGACCACGACACCCAGCGCCAGGTTCAGCGGTTGCTGGCCGGGGAAGTGGATCGGCTTGCCGGGGAGGAACAGTTCCTGGAGCTTGTCGAACGCGACGAGGCTGCCCCAGAACGTCACGCCTCCGATGATGCCTGAGGCGGCGGTGGCGATGACGATGACGATGGTCGGCTCCACCTGAAGGTCCGCCAGGGCTGCGCCGGCGACAAGCACCGACGCGCCGCCGCCGAAGCCATTCAGCAACGCGACCATCTGGGGCATCGCCGTCATCTGGATCTTCAGCGCGAGCAGCGCACCGACCGCCGACCCGATGAGAACGGCGGCCACGATCAGGCCGATCGCCTGAGCGGGGCCGTGACCGAGCGGGTCGCGGTACAGGAAGGTGGCGATCACGGCGAGCAGCATCCCGAGCGCGCCCAGCAGGTTGCCGCGGACGGCGGTGCGCGGATGCGTCAGCCCCTTCAACCCGAGGATGAAGAGCACCGACGCCGCCAGATACGAGAGATTGATCAGCGCGCTGTTCACCGTCAGGCCTTCTTCTTGAACATGCCGAGCATGCGGTGGGTCACGAGGAACCCGCCGACGACGTTGATCGTGGCGAACACGATGGCGATGACCCCCAGTGTCGTGGAGAGGTAGCTTGGGGTCGCCACCGAGAGCATCGCCCCGATGACCGTGATCCCCGAGATCGCGTTCGATCCCGACATCAGCGGTGTGTGCAGCAGCGGCGGCACCTTGTTGATGATCTCGAAACCGATGAAGATGGCCAGAACGAACACGGTCAGTGCACCGACAAACGCTTCCATCAAGACCTCCGGACATACGGGGCCACCTGTGAAGGCTGGCCTCTGGCAACCGCTGACCGGCTGCCCCTACGTGATCAGCTCTTTGATGCGTGGGTGAACGACCGCACCGCTGTGGGTCAGCAGTGTCTCCCGCGTGATCTCGTCGGCGGTGTCGATCGGCACCGCCGCCTGTTTCGCGCCTTCCTTGCCGAGCAGGTGCATCAGGAAGGTGATGATGTTCTTCGAATACATCTGGCTGGCGTGATACGGCACCAAGGCGGCCGGATTGGACGGTCCGATGATCGTCACCCCCTTGTGGACCACGGTTTCGTCGGGCTTCGTGAGCTCGCAGTTGCCGCCGCGCTCAGCCGCCAGATCGACCACGACCGAGCCCGGCGCCATCGCCTCCACCATTTCGGCGGTCAGCAGTTTGGGCGCCGGCCGTCCGGGGATCAAGGCCGTCGTCACGACCACGTCGCTCGCGGCCACGATCTTGAGCATCATCTCACGCTGGCGTCGGTAGAAGCTCTCGTCCTGCGCTTTCGCGTAGCCGCCCTTGTCTTCGGCGTCCTGCGACTCGATCGGCAGCTCGACGAACTTCGCGCCGAGGCTCTGGACCTGTTCTTTCACCGCCGGTCGCACGTCGTACGCCTCGACCTTCGCGCCGAGCCGCCTCGCGACCGCGATCGCCTGGAGCCCCGCCACGCCTGCGCCGACGATGAAGACGCGCGCGGGGCTCACCGTCCCGGCGGCGGTCATCAGCATGGGAAACATCCGCGGCAGCGCGACCGCGGCCAGCAGGACGCCCTTGTATCCGGCGATCGTGGCCATCGACGACAGGGCGTCCATGCTCTGCGCGCGGGTGATGCGTGGCATGAGCTCCATGGAGAGGAGGGTTGCGCCTGAGCCAGCGAGAGTGGAGATGCCTGAGGGGGAGCCGAGGGGGTCCGCGAAGCCGATCACCGTCTGGCCCGCCCGCAGCGAGCCAGCGTCTTCAGGGCCGGATCGGACCTGGAGGATGATCTCGCTCTCGAAGACGGCGCGCCGAGATGCAATCGTGGCTCCCTGCGCGCGATAGGCGTCGTCGGTGAAGCCAGCCGCGGCGCCGGCCCCCTCTTCGACGACGACCTGGAGCCCCGACTTGGTCAGGGCAGGGACGGATGCTGGGATGACCGATACCCGTGTCTCGCCAGGGTATGTCTCACGAGGAATCCCGACTTTCATGCGCAAAGTGTAGCTCAGAAGACCGCAAGTCAGCCGCAGCCCTGCTCACGGAGGCAACCTCGGAAGGACCTTTTTCGTCTCTGTGCCAGGAGGCTTCATGTTCAAGCACACGATGGCGGCGGCACTGATGGTTGCGGCGGGGCTGACAGTCGTGTCTGCTCAGCCAAAAAAAACGGGCGGGGCGAACAGCGTGACGTATGACGTGACGATCAACGCCGACGGCGCAGCCCACACCGGCAGGATGGTGCTGGCAGTGAACGGCCCGAAGGTGACCGGGAAAATGCACATCACCAGTCCGGGGGAGATCACCGGGAATGCCGCCGGTAGCATGAAGGCGGGCGTCATGACGCTGGACTTCCCGTACCACATGGTCCAGCGCAACTGCGATGGGCAGATCGCGATGAACATCAGGCTGACACCGAAGCTGCCCGCGTCGAACGGCACCGTCGAGATCGTCGGCTGCGGTCGCGACGCCTCGAACAAGCTGGCCGGCACCATCGAACTGAAGCCGGTTGCTGCTCAGAAGAAGCAGTAGTCAGTTCCCCTTTGCGTTCAGGAACTCTGCAATCTTCGCCGGGATTTCGGACGCGACCTTCTTGTCCTCGAGCGTCGCGTACTCTGCGACCTCGCCGGTCGTGGCCGGCACCAGCAGGTGGTTCACGCCGGGCACGTGCAGCAGTTCGACCGGCGCCTGCCGCTTTCGCGCTCGCGCGAGCTCGGCCAGTTTGTCGGCGTGGTGGGGGAAGACCTGCCTGTCCAGATCCCCCTGAATGATCAGGACCGGCTGGCGCACCCGCTCCATGACCTTCGCCGGATCGTATTGCAGAAAGCTGCGGAACCACTGGGTGTCGGCCACCTTCCGGTACTCCGGGGGCAGCCCTTCCCAGCCGACGCCCGTGAGCACCGCCGTCTGAATTCGCTGCTGGATGTCGACCTTCGTCTTGCGGTCCGCCGCGCTCGCGTCGAGCAGATCGAGGCCATGCTGCTGCTGCTCGAGAATCAGGTCCGACCCGCGGGTACCTGGCGCCGCGATCAGCACGAGCGACCCGATCTCGTCTTCCTTGCCGGCCGCGATCATCGCGACCGCGCCGCCTTCGCTATGGCCGGCGACCGCGATCCGCTCCCTGTCCACATCCTTCCTCTTGCGAAGCCATTTCACCGCTGCGATCAGATCCTCGGCGTAGTCCTGGATCGTCGCGCGCTCATCGCGTCCGCCGCTCTGGCCGACGGCGCGCTTGTCGTAGCGCAGCACGACGAAACCGCGCTCGGCGAGCGCGCCCGCAAGCTGCGTGAAGATCGGGACGCCCGCAACGTTCGCCTCGCGATCCACCCGGCCCGAACCGGCCACCAGGACGATGGCGGGATGACGGAGGCGTCCGGCGACCTGGGGCGGCGTGGTGATCGTCCCCGCGAGAGTGAATCCGAGCGCCGGAATAGCGACGTCCGTATCGGTCGGGTTGCGCGAGACTTGCGGGCGCGAGGAGACGGTCGCCAGGTCCGAGCGTACGACGCTGAGGCCGGCGGCGGCAATGTCGACGCGCGCGAGCCGGTTGCTCGCGTCGATGGTGACGTCTGCCGAGAGCGGGCCGTCGGGATTCTGAAACACGATCTGGAATTTGCGAAGCGCAAGCGTCCCGGCCGGCGACTTCAGCTGTTCGTTGCTGACGACCTTGACGACCGCCATGATCTCGGCCTGCGGCGCCACGTATACCGGCAGCTGTGTGCCCGGGTTGGCCGTGGCGAGCCGTGCCGCCATCGCTTCGTACGCGGCAAAGAAGTTGTTCGGCAGGACGATCGACCGCGCGGAGATCTGGTCCGTCTTCGAGTTCGTCGTCCCCGCCTGCGTGATCTCGTTGACGGCCGTGGTCACCCCGAAGGATGTCGAGAGCGTCAGCGGCTTGCCGCTGAGGGTCGCCTCGATATGCAGCTCGAGCGGCTGCCAGTCCGAGGCGTACTTCACTTCGAAGCGCTTGACGTTGATGTCGGCCGGCGCGGAAATGCTGCCGGTGGCGGTGATGATCCAGTTGCCGCCCGAGCGCGCGACATTCACCTGCTCCCGCCCGACCTGCCGGCCGCCGGCAAAAATGAGGAACTCTGCGCGCCCTTCCGACTGCGGCGTGGCCGGGGTCTGCCCGGAGACCGCCACGGTGAGCAGGGCACAGAGCAGCAGCGCGGTACAATTACGCGTGGAGACCATGCTCTGAGGATATCAGCGCCCACCATGTTTGCACTCGACCAATACCGGGCCCTGCACGACGCGGCCGGGCTCCTGCACCGCACGGATCGCGGCCGGATCTCTCTCGGTGGCGTGGACCGCAAGGCTTACCTGCACGGCCTTCTGACCAACGACATCCTCGCGCTCGAGACCGGAGGCTGGTGCTATGCGGCGTTGCTGACCGCGCAGGGACGGATGATCTCGGACATGCGCGTGTTCGAGCTCGGTGACATGATCCTGCTGGATCTCGAGCGGGCCGTCACGCCGGCGGTCTGTGAGCATCTCGCCCGGTTCGTCATCACCGAAGACGTGGCCGTCGCGGACGTGACAGAGAAGTTCGCGCAG
>DATFFM010000164.1:0-19266 GCA_035250005.1 Vicinamibacterales bacterium
CGACGGCGCGCGCGCGGGCTCCAGCCGCCGAACCCAGCGCGTGCGTGCCGGTCTCGTCGTCGCGCAGGTCGGAGTGTCGATCGTGCTCCTCGTGTCCGCAGGCCTGCTCATCCGCGCGTTGATTCGCGTGCAGTCGACCCCTCCGGGGTTCAACCCCGAAGGCGTGCTCACGATGCGTACGACATTGCCGCCGGCAAAGTACGGGCTGCAGGCACCTCGAGTCGAGTTCTACCGCCGCGTGATCGACGGGGTCAGTGCGCTGCCCGGCGTCACCGCCGCCGCCTACACGAGCTACCTGCCCATGACCATGCGTGGTGGGGTCTGGCCGGTCGCGTTCGCCGGCCGGCCCACCGCCCCGGGGGGAGTCGACAACGCCAGCGCACGCTACATCACGCCCGGGTATTTCCGGGTCATGGAGATTCCTTTGAAGCTCGGCCGCGTATTCCAGGCGTCGGATTCGCTTCTCGCGCAGCCGGTCGCTATCGTGAGTGAACGATTCGTGCAGGTCTATCTGGACGGCCAGCCGCCGATCGGCCAGGCGTTCCAGTTCGGGCCGGCCGGCCCGCGCACGATCGTCGGTGTCGTTGGCGAGGTGCGCGTCCGCGGCCTCGAAAGCCGCAGCGAACCGCAGGTCTACCTGGCGTATCAGCAGCAGCGCGATAATTCGACGCTGGGCTACATGCCGAAGGATCTGGTCGTCAAGCTGGACGCGTCGCTGTCCGGGGAGCAACACATGGGCGCGCTGACGACGGCGATCCGGCGGATCGTGGCGAGCGCCGATCCCGATCAGCCGATTGCCGACATCCAGCCGCTTGCGGCGATCGTGGACGGAGAAACAACGGCGCGCGCCGTGCAGGTGCGGGTCCTTAGTGCGTTCGCGGCGCTCGCGTGTCTGCTGGCGGCCGTGGGCCTGCACGGGCTGCTCGCGTTCGTTGTTTCGGCTCGCGAGCGTGAGTTCGGGGTCCGCCTGGCACTCGGTGCCGAACCGCGTGAGATCCTGACGCTGGTCGCGCGGCGGGGTCTGGTGCTGGGGATTGCCGGCGTCGCCGTGGGCGTCGTCGTTGCGTACCTCGCCGGGCGCTGGATGGAATCCCTGCTGGTCGGCGTCAGTCCGGGTGACCCGCCCGTGCTGGCGATCGCGATCAGCGTTTCGGTCGGGATGACGCTGGCAGGCAGCGTGCTGCCGGCGGTTCGCGCGGCGAGGATCAGCCCGGCCGAGGCAATGAGAGCCGAGTAGTTTCGGCAAAGGACGGTCACAGCAATGTCGCAACGAAGAACCGGAACAGTCACATGCTTTCGTAGCGCCGCTTTGCTCGCTCTCATGAGCACGGTAACCCTGGCACAGGGCACGAACCGCAACTGGTCGCAGTGGCGCGGTCCGGACCGTGACGGCCGCGTGACGACCCCGCTCGCCACCAGCTGGCCGGCGGCGCTCACCAAGCGATGGGAGCTCACGGTTGGCGCAGGGCACTCGTCGCCGGTCGTGGCGGGCGACCGCGTGGTGCTTCACGCCCGGCAGGGCGACCGGGAGATTACACGCGCCATCGCGCTGAGCAACGGCAAGGAGCTCTGGCGTGACGAGTACGCGGCTCCGTACGCCATGAACTCCGCCGCGCGTGCGCACGGTCAGGGGCCGAAGTCCACGCCGGCGGTCGCCCGCGGCCGCGTGTTCACCTTCGGCATCGGCGGCATCCTCTCCGCGCTCGATCTCAACACCGGCAAGCTGTTGTGGCGGACGCCTCCGCCCGCCGTGCTGCCCGAATACGGCACGGCCATGTCGCCGCTTACGGACGGCGCGCTCGTGATCGCACACATGGGCGGCCTGAACAACGGCGCGCTCACGGCGTTCGACGCCGCAACCGGCGCGACGCGCTGGCGATGGACGGGCGACGGCCCCGCCTACGCCTCACCGGTAGTCGCCACGATCGGCGGCACCCGCCACGTGATCACGCAGACGCAGAAATCGATCGTGAGCGTCGACGCCGCCAACGGCGCGCTCCTCTGGCAGGCGCCGTTGACCACGCCCTACGAGCAGAACTCCGTCACCCCGGTCGTCAGCGGCGATCTCGTGATCTACTCGGGCCTGGACCACGGCGTCACCGCCGTCCGCATCGCGCGGAAGGGAAGTCAGTGGGTTGCGTCGCCCGCCTGGAAAAACGGACAGGTCTCCATGTACATGAGCTCCCCCGTGATCAACGGGACGACGCTCTACGGGCTCTCCCATCGCAACCGCGGCCAGTTCTTCGCGCTGGATCTGGCGACGGGCAAGACCCTGTGGACCACGACCGGACGCGAGGGGGAGAACGCCTCGCTGATCGCGGCGGGCTCTCTGCTGCTGCTCTCGACGACCAACGCCGAGCTGATCGTCGCGCGGCCGAACCCCGCGAAGTTCGACGAGATTCGCCGCTACACCGTCGCGGATTCGGCCGTGTGGGCCCACCCCGCGCTCGCGCCGCGCGCGTTGCTGGTGAAAGACGTCGACAAGCTGATTTGCTGGTCCGTGTAGAGCGCCTGGAAGCTTCTCCCTCGGCGGCGGCAGCCTGTTCGCGGCATCAGGCCTCCGCTCGCAACGCCTGCATCGGCTCGATCCGCAGCGCGCGGCGCAACGGTACCGCGCACGAGACCATCGCGACGGCGATGACGAACAGACCTACGAGAAGCATGACGACCAGGCCGGGGCCCCTGAGTCCGCCTTCGTCCTCGACTCCCAGCATCAGCAGCGCGGCGCTCGGGACCCCGCCCAGGAGCACGCCGGCCGCCACCTGCAGGAACGCGCGGGAGAACGTGCTGGTGATGATGCGCCGGGGGGCGGCACCGAGCGCGACCCGGATGCCGATCTCGCGCGTTCGCCGTGCCAGCGTGAACGAAACCAGCGCGTAAATGCCGGCGGTCGACAGGAGCAGTCCGATGGCCGCGACGACGGCGAAGATGCGCACGAAGATCCGCATCGCGAGCGCCTCCTCGTCCGCGGCCCGGTCGAGCGACTTGACGTCCGCGAGCCGAACATCGGGAGTCGCGGACAGCGCGGCCGCCGGCAGGCTGTGCGACATCGGCGAGGCGGCGCCCCGCGTGCGCACCAGCAGGTGCACCGGCGGCGCCGCGCCGATCGCTGCCGGCGAGTAGAGCATCGAGTCGTAGCTCTTCTTGCGCGCTCTGATGGTGACGTCGCGGACGACACCGACGATCTCGTGCCACGGCCCCGGCGCACCGCCGGCCTCGGCCGCCGGCTCTCGCACCATCAGCCCCACGGCGCTGCGGCCGCCAAGAATCAGACGGACGAACGTCTCGTCGACGATCGCGACCGGTCGATTGCCCTCGATCTCGCTCTCCGTGAACACGCGTCCTGCCACGAGTGGTATGCCGACCGTCTCGAAGTAGCTCGGGCCCACCCGCGCGCTGCGCGACCAGAGGCCGTCGCTGTGGGGCACCGCACCGGCGGCGACGCCCTCGACCGCCTGCCCTGAGCCTGTCGAAGAGAATTCCAGCCGGAATCGCCCGAACGTCGTGCCGGGGAGTTCAGTGGCGTAGGTCACGTTGACGATGCCGGGCTCCGCCCTCAACCGGTCTGCCAGCGCGCGGTACGCCGGGTGGGAGGCGGGCTCACCGGCACCGGCGGTATCCACCACCAGCCTCGCCGTCAGGAACTGATCGCGGTCGAAAGTCACGTCGCGATTCTGACGCCCACGATAGGTCGTCCATCCCAGCGACACCAGGGCCGAGAGAAAGATCACGGTGATGGCGACCTGCGTGACGATGATGCCGGTCCACATCCGGCCGAACTTCATCGAGGATCCTCCCGCTCCCGCCTCACGCAGACGGCCCTGCAGGTTCGCGCCGGTGGCTTTGAGTGCAGGGATCACGCCGGCGATGAGGGCGGCAAAGACCGCGAGCGCGATGGAATACAGGATCGTCTCCGGGCTCAGGTTGGCGTTCCACCAGAACGGCAGCGGCTGCCCGATGGCTTCGCTGGCCACTCGCCCGAGCCACCGCCCGACGAATCCGGCGAGCATGAGTCCGGCAAGTGTCGCGACCAGCGACAGCACCAGCGCCTCGGCGAACAACTGCGCGCTGATGCGTCGGCGGCTGGCGCCGAGCGCCGTGCGGATCGCGATCTCGGCCTCGCGGGTGGCCGTGCGCGCGAACACGAGGGTCGCGACGTTCGCGCCGCAGATCGCGAGCAGCATGACGAACAGCAGGTTGCCCGAATAGAGAAGCCTCTCGATCGACGCCCTGGAGGTCTCGGCGCTCAGCATCGATTCAAGATAGGGACGCACGTCGACGACGAGTGCCGGGGCGGGCGCCGGGCCCTCGGCGGCAGCGGCCAGCATCGCGCTCAACTCCGCTCGAGCAGCGCCGGCGCTCACGCCGTCCTTCAACCGCCCGAAGATCTGGATCTCATCCCCCTCCCCCCGCCGCAATTCACCGGTCTGCACCTTCAGCGGGGCCCACAGGTTCTGATTCACCGGGAAACCGAACGCCTCGGGCATGACGCCGGCGATCGTGTGGGCCACCGCCCCCAGCTGCACGGTGCGGCCGACGATATCGGGATCGCCGCTGAAGCGCGTCTGCCAGAGGTCGTGTCCGATCACCACCACCGGCGGGGCGCCCGGCTGCTCGTCGTCTTCGAGCAGTGCTCGCCCCATGAGCGGGGTAGCCGCAAGGAGGCGGAAGGAGGCGGCAGTGATTTCGGCGCCTCGCGCCGGATCCGCCCGCCCGTCACCGGTGATCAGCGGACGGTTGAGCCGGCGCACGGCGCCGAGGTCTTCGAAAGCCCGGGCCTCGCGGCGCCACACCGCGAAATCGTGAAGCAGGCGCGCCTCGGTCTCGCGCCGTGCGGTGTTCCAGACCCGGACGCCGACAATCCGGTCGCCGCCGGGGGACGCGAGTGACGGACGAAGCAGATCGGTGACGAACTCGAGGTAGGCCGCGCCGGCGCCGATGGCGACGGCGAGCGCGATCACGGCGATCACCGTGAGGCCGGGCGACTTCGCCAGCATGCGGACGCCGAGCTTCAGGTCCATCGGCCACCCCGCGAGCCAGCGGAGCGAGCGCTCGTCGCGCTGCAGCTCCTTTGCCTGTTCGATGCCGCCGAAGGCGCGCCGGGCCGCGTAGCGCGCGTCCTCGCGCGTCATGCCCTGTGCGACGAACTGATCTTCGAGCAGCTGCAGGTGCGAGTCGATCTCGCGCACGAGGTCGGCGTCGGCTTTGCCCGGGCGGAATACGGCCATGGCACGGCGAACCAAGCGGCGGAGTCCCGTCATGCGGCCTGCTCCCGGCGTGCGCCCGCACTGGTCATTCTAGTGGAGCTTGGCACTGCTTCACTTGGCTGTCAAGTGGATGGGCTGCTCCGAGGCATTCGGACGGCGACCCGGCGCCTCGGTAACGCGTTACAGTAGGCAGGCGATGGAGAAGAACGGCCGTTCCGCCCGCGGTCCCGCGCTGGTGGTCGTCGTCACGCTGATGCTGACGCTGACTCTGCCGGCGCAGCGGCGGGACGGGCGCCGCTTTGGATTCGGATCGCTGCCACGCACGGCGAATACGGTCGAATACGACGGGCGCTTCACCATCGTCCGCCTGTGGTACCCCGACTACGGGGGCTGGTCGTTCGACTATCCCGACATGGAGCAGAACCTCACGCTGATTCTCAACGAGCTGACCGCGCTGCGCGCGCGCCCCGATGGCAGCAACATCCTCCGGATGGATGACCCCGAGCTGTTGAAGTTCCCGGTCGCCTATCTGTCGGAGCCGGGCTACTGGTATCCGAGCGACAGCGAAGCGCTCGGCCTGCGGAGGTATCTGGCCAAGGGGGGCTTCCTCATCGTCGACGACTTCCATTTCGAGCAGGAATGGCGGGTCTTCGAGGCCGCGATGAACAAGGTGCTGCCGGGTTCCCGCATCGACCGGCTCCAGCTGTCGCATCCCGTGTTCAACACGTTCTTTTCGATCAAGTCCCTCGACGTGCCCTACCCCGGCCGCCTCGGCGAGAACGGGCTCATGGGGGAGTTCTACGGGATCCATGAGGGGAACGATCCGTCCAGCCGGCTGATGGTCGTCATCAGCTACAACATGGACATCGGGGACTACATGGAGCACTCGGGACGGGGTTTTTACGCAGTCGATCCCACCAACGAGGCCTTCAAGTTCGGCGTGAACTACTTCATCTACGGGCTCAGTCACTAGCCGCAGCGCGACCGCATGGCGACGAGCATCGACCTGTCAGGACGCACGGCGTGGGTCACCGGCGGCGCCTCCGGCATCGGCCGCGCCACGGCCCGGCGGCTCGCGGACGCCGGGGCGCGCGTGGTGACGCTCGATCTCGAGCCAGGCGACGACGACCCAGGAATCCGCGGCTGCGTGCTGGACGTGCGCGACCGGACCGCGATCGAACATCTGGCCGACAACCTCGAGGCTGAAAATCTCGGCGCCGACATCCTCGTCAACGCCGCCGGCATCACCCGCGACGGCGTCGTCTGGAAGCTCTCGGATCACGCATGGGACGATGTCCTGGACGTGAATCTGACCGGCGCCTTCCGCATGACACGCGCCTGCGTGCCCGGCATGCGCCGCCGCGGGAGCGGGGCGATCGTCCACATCGCTTCCATCAACGGACTTCGCGGCAGGGTGGGGCAGTCCAACTACGCGGCATCGAAGGGGGGGCTGATCGCGTTCACCCGGGCGACTGCGACCGAGCTCGCGCGGCATCGGATCCGCGTGAATGCGGTCGCGCCGGGCTTCATCGACACACCGATGACCGCAGCGCTGCCGCCGGAGATCCTCCGGAAGGCGCAGGACGAGATCCTGCTTGGCCGGCTGGGGCAGCCCGATGACGTCGCGGCGGCGGTGCTCTTTCTCGCTTCACCGCTCGCCGACTTCATCACCGGCCAGGTGCTTGTCGTCGACGGCGGCCAGCTGGCGTAGTCCACCGGCAAGTATCGCTTCAGTCACGACGCCGCGGAGGCCGCAGATGCATACGCCGGATCCATTCATGACAGCGGCCATCGAAGAGGCCGAGGCGGGGCTGAGAGAGGGAGGGATCCCGATCGGATCGGTGCTCGTTCACCAGGGTCGGATCATCGGCCGCGGCCACAACCGCCGGGTGCAGCGGGGGAGCGCCATCCTGCACGGCGAGATGGACGCGCTCGAGAACGCCGGGCGTCATCCCGCGCCGGTGTACCGGGCGTCGGTGATCTATACGACGCTCTCCCCCTGCTCGATGTGCAGCGGCGCGATCCTGCTCTACGGGATCCCCAAGGTGATCGTCGGCGAGAACCGGACGTTTCGCGGCGATGAGGAGCTGCTGCGGTCGCGCGGCGTGCTGGTCGAGGTCCGCCAGGACGAAACCTGCGTCCGCCTGATGCGCGAGTTCATCGCGCTGCACCCTGAACTCTGGAACGAAGACATCGGGGTCTAGCGGGCGAAGCGTCAGTCCAGCGCAACCACTCCGGGGGATCCACGCGCGCGATGGCCCCGGGAGCCATCGCGCGCGGCAAAAACCTTACAGGCTTCGCGCGATCTGGATCATCGCGCCCGCCTGGACGGCCGGGAGGTTCGAGTCGCTGCTGTTTTCCAGCAGGCCGACGAACGCATCGAGCGACCGCGACTTCTGGAGCAGATCCCCGCGCGCCTCCGAGGCTTCGGCCTGGCGGAGGTGCCGCAGCAGCTCGTCGCGCGTCTTGAGGTCGCTGATCTGGTTCTGCACCAGCTCGGAGAGATCGAAGTAGTTGAAGAGCGTGGGCCGGTCCTGTCTGGTGTCCAGCGGCACCCCCGGCAGCAGCTCCCACTGCTCGCCGTTCGCGCCAACCTGCATCACCTTCAGGATGTTCTCGGTCAACGACGTCGCCACGAAGCGCACCGAGCCGTCCCCAAAGAGGAAGTTGGTGCCGCCCGTATGGAAGCTCTTCAGACTGAATCCGTCGTCGCCGCTCAGGCTGCGCAGCCCCTCGGCGACGCGCGAATCGGGATTGGCGAGGAAGGGCAGCGTCGATTTCAACACCTCCTCCTGCTCGCCGATCGGCAGCATCAGCGTCAGCCAGTGCACTGCCTGCGCCCCTTCGGCGAGCAGGCCCCGGAGCATGCGCTGCCGGCCCTCGAAGGCCCCTTTGACTGGCTCGAAGTTGATGCTGATCGATTCCACCGGCAGGGAGCTGTCGACGTGAAGAATGCCGCTTTCCGAATTGGTGACGCCGGCGATGGGCTCAGCGAGGATCACGGCGTCGTCCCTGGTCAGTGACGACGCGACGTACTTGAAACCGTCCTTGGCCAGCGGCAGCTCGCTGATCTTGAGCACCTCGTCCATCGCGAGCGGGAACGTGCCATTGGCGTCGTGGTAGGCGTGAAGCGCGAGCCCGATCTGCTTCAGGTTGTTCTGGCACTGGCTGCGGTTGGCCGCCTCCCGAACCTTTTGCACTGCCGGCAGCAGCAGGCCGATCAGAATCGCGATGATCGCGATGACCACCAGCAGCTCGATCAGGGTGAATCCACGTTCGCGCGCGCGCCTGACTAGCGTTTTCATACAATGTCCCTTCAGATGCTCTCGGGCACCTAAACAATATATGGATCCCGGCAGGAAAAGTTGATGGGACCGGGCAGAAACCGCGGCTTGGTCGTCCGCCCTCTTCGCCCCGGCGAGGCGCGCCGGTACCTGGAGATCCAGCGCACCGCCGTCCGCGGGATCGCGGCTTCGGACTATCCCGACGACGTGATCGAGGCGTGGGCGCCGCTGCCGATCGCTGAGGGGGACGTTTCAGCGATCGAAGGCGACGAGACGGAGATCCGGCTGATTGCCGAACTGAACGGCCAGCCGGCGGGCATGGGTGCCTTTGTGCCGGAGCATTCCGAGCTGCGAGCCTGTTATGTAACGCCGGGGGCCGCACGCCGGGGGGTTGGCCGGGCGCTGGTAAACGAGATCGAGCGGCGCGCTCGGGCGGCCGGTCTCGCAGAGCTTCGCCTGGTTTCTTCGCTCACGGCGGAGCGGTTCTACGCCGTGCTGGGCTACGAAGTCGTCCGACGCACCGAGCATGTACTGCGATCGGGTGTGCGAATGTCAGCGGTGGAAATGAGGAAAAACCTCCAAACATGAAGCGGCGACAGTTTCTGAGCGCTTCTCTGGCACTGCCGGGGCTGGGATTGCAGGTCGCACCTGCGGCGACGGCGCCGGCTTCGAGCGCACCGTTCGATCCGTGGGTCGAGGTGCACGCCGGCCACCTGCGCGCGAATGCCGCGGCGGTGCGGGGCCGGGCCGGGGTGCCGATTCTGGCCGTGATCAAGAACAACGGCTATGGCGCGGGGGTCGTCACGGTCGCCCAGGCACTGTCGTCGCGCCGCGACGTGGCCGGCTTTGCGGTGGTGAAGCTGCAGGAAGCGGTCGCGCTGAGAGATGCCGGCCTGCGACACCCGGTGCTCCTCATGGGGCCGTTTGCCGGCGCCGACCTGACCGACCTCGTACGGCGCGACATCGCGTTGATGGTGTACACGCCGGTCGCGGCGGATCTGGCCCGCGCGGCGGCCGCGGCCGGCCGCGAAGTGAACGTGCACGTGTGCGTCGATACCGGTCTGGGACGGGTCGGCGTGCCGCACCACGAGGCGCCGGCGCTGATCGCCGATCTGGCCCGGACGCGCGGCGTACGCCTTCGCGGGGTGATGATGACCTTCACCGAAGACGAGGCATACGATCGGGAGCAGCTCCGCCGGTTCCACGAGGTGAATGCACACGTGCAGAAGGCCGGCATCCCGACCGGGCCGCGGCACGCGGCGTCGTCGTACACGCTCTTCCAGCATCCCGACGCCTTCCTCGACATGGTCCGTCCCGGCATGGCGCTGTATGGCATCTACCCCGAAGCGCAGTTCAGGAAGTCCGACGTGATGAAGCTGACGCCGGCCCTCGCGCTGAAGGCGCGAGTCGCCTACGTCAAGCAGCTGCAGCCGGGCGAAAGCGCGGGCTACAACCGCGCCTACATGGCGAAGCAGCCGGTCTGGATCGCGACCCTTCCGGTCGGGCACGCCGACGGCCTGCCGCGCGCGGCGGCGAAAGGCGGCCGGGTCCGTATCGGCGGCGCGTTGTATCCGATCGTCGCCTCCGTTTCGGCAAGTCACACCATCGTCGAGATCGGCCCGGAACGCCGGGTCGAGATCGGCGACGAGGCGACCCTGTTCGACTGGACGGAAGGCTCGCGTCCGGAGGATCTGGCGGAGCGCTGCGGGGCGTCGGTCTACGACCTCACGATGCATCTCAACCCGCTGCTGCCGCGGCGGGTGGTCTGAACGTCCGGCCGGTCGAGAAGAAATCTGCTTGACGACGCGCATAGCCATAGCTAAGGTAGGCATACCTTGACTATGCCTTACGGTTCCGTTCCTCCAGGGACGCTCGTGATGCTCGTGCTGCGGGTTCTGCAGAGCGGGCCCCTGCACGGCTATGCCGTCGCCCAGCGGATCCACCAGCTGTCCAGCGATGCGCTGCAGGTCGAGGAAGGATCGCTCTATCCGGCGCTCCAGCGGATCCTGGTGAAGGGTTGGGCGAAGGCCGAGTGGGGCGTATCGGAGACCGGGCGCCGGGTCCGCTTCTATCGGCTCACGCCGGCCGGCCGCAAGCAGCTCGCCTCCGAAATGGCTGGCTACGAGCGCACCTCCGACGCCATTCGATCCATTCTGAAACTCGCCTGAGGGGGTGCCATGGGAGAGATCTGGCGGCGGCTTTGGTACCTCCTGAATCGGTCGCGCCTGGATCGCGAACTGCGCGAGGAGATGGCGGCGCACGTCGCCATGAAAGGGGGGGCCGGGCCGGTATTCGGGAACCAGCTGCGCCTGCGTGAGCAGGCCACCGACGAGTGGGGCTGGGGCTGGCTCGACCGGCTGGCGCAGGATCTGCGGTTCGCGCTCCGCCTGCTGATACGCTCGCCCGCGTTCACCGCCAGTGCCACGGCCGTCCTGGCCTTCGGCGTCGGCCTCAATCTCGCGGTCTTCCAGGTGCTCGACACGACGGCCCTCTCATGGCTGCCGGTCAGGGCGCCGGAAAGACTCGTGCACGTGCTCAGGCGCAGCCCGACGTCGACGTCGACCGCGCTGTCGTATCCGGCATTCGATTTCTACCGCCGATCGTCCAGCTTGAGCGCCGCGCTCGGCATCGTCGACGCCGAGGTGGCGCTGGGCGACGATCGCCTGCCTCATGTGCCGGTGGAATTCGTCACCTCGAATTACTTTGCCGACCTCGGTGCCGGCCCTCTGATCGGCCGGGTGCTGGACGCACGGGACGATCGACCCGACGCGGAACCGGCAATCGTGCTGAGCGAGTCGATCTGGAAAGCCCGGTTTGGCGGCCAGGCTTCGATCGTGGGCCGTACGGTGCGAGTCAACGACCGGCCCTTTGTCGTCGCCGGCGTCGTGGCGGCGACTTTCGTCGGACCGGAGAGTCGTGGCGTCGCGTGGCTTCCCGTGACGCAGCATCCGCTGGCCTTCAGCGGCAGCACGCTGCTCCGCGACGCCAGCGTAAGCCCGGTCCGCTTTTACGCCTGGTTCCGTGAAGGCCTGTCGCGCGAAGGCGCGGAAGCGGAACTGAAACCGCTCGTCGACGCCCTGCGTCAGCAGCACCCGGCGCACGCGTGGGAGACGTGGCTGGCGCTCCGCCCGGCCGGGCGATTCATCGCGCTGGAGCAAATGCACGGCGCCGGCATGGCGATCGTGGCGGCGCTCGTCGGGCTGGTGTTGATTGCGGCCTGCATGAATCTGGGCCTGCTCGTCCTCGCCCGGTCCCTGAGCCGCGAGCGTGAGTTCGCGATTCGCCTGTCGGTCGGCGCGACGCGCGGCCGCATCGTCCGGCAGCTGGTCACCGAGTACCTGGTGCTGGCCGGGCTCGGCGGTGCGGCGGGCTGTGCTGTGTCGGCCGGCGCGACCCGGATCATGCTGGTCCTGATCGGCGTGCCGAGCGGCATCACGCCGCACTTCGGCGGACGTGTCGTGGCGGTCGCCGCGGCACTGGCGGTGGTTTCGCTGCTGCTCTTCGGATTCACGCCGGCCATGCAGGCGCTGAAGCCGCCGCCGACACGGCTCAGGTTTCGCAACGTGCTCGTGGCATTGCAGGTTGGCGCGGCGTGCGTGCTGCTGATCGTCGCGAGCCTGCTGGTTCGAGGGGTGACGCGGGTCACCAGAGTGCCCCTGGGCTTTGACTACGAGAACACCGTTCTCGTCGAACCGGCCCTCGACAGCTACGGGATCAGGTCGGCTGCGGCGGACGCATACTGGCGCGATCTCGACCGCCGCGTTCGGCGCCTGGGTGCCGTGGCGGACGCCGCTCTGGTGACGCTGCCCCCTTTCGGCAATCGCGTGGACGTGAATCGCAAAGGGACGCTCTCGTACCGGGTGACGCCATCGTATTTCCAGACCATGCAGATACCGATCGTCCGGGGCCGCAATTTTTCGGCGGGGGAGCGCGGCGTCGTCATTCTCAGCGGGGCGCTCGTGCGCAGTGAGTGGCCCGGAGAAGATCCACTGGGAAAGCCGTATAACGGGGCGACCGTGATCGGCGTGGCCGGAGATGCCCGAACCGTCCGCATCGGGGACGGATCGTCCACCGAGGCCTATACTCCGATCGATGCGCCGCATCTTGCCGGGGCGGTGATGGTCGTACGTGCTGATGCCCGTCCGGATTCGGTCGCGACCGGGCTCAGGTCGGTGGCCCGGGACGTCGACAGCCGCGTCACGCCGCACGTCACGCTGCTTCGAGACAACCTGGCGGCGAGACTCGAGGGCCCCCGGCAGGCGGCGATGCTGATCGCTGCGCTGGGGGCATGCGCGCTGGCGCTGGCGGTGACCGCGCTGGCCGGCGTGATCTCATTCACCGTGTCGCAGCGCGTCCGCGAGATCGGGGTCCGGCTCGCGCTGGGCGCCGGCGCCTGGGATATCGTGCGGGCGATCGGGCGCCAGTTCGCCTGGCCGACCATGGCCGGCTTCCTCGGCGGCGGCGCGTGCGCCTCGCTCCTCGCGACCGTGTTGTCCCGCGAGCTCTTCGGGGTCAGTCCGATCGATCCGACGACATATGGGGGCGTGGCGCTCGTCTTCGCTCTGGTCACGGCTCTCACCGCCCTTCCTTCGTTGCGCCGGGCGCTCCGCATCGACCCGATGGCCGCCCTGCGCCACGACTGAGCGCTCAATTCCAGCTGCTGATGACCAGCGAACCATACCTGAGCTGCGACCGCGAAGCGCCCTGGGGTTCCATTGCGTATCCATCCGATCGGACATGATCAGGGCCGGCCACCTGGCGGATCTACGAGTTCGAGCCGGTGCCACGGAAGGGTGTGTGAGACGGCGGCGTCATCACGCGCCGAACTGGCGAAGGTGATGGTCCGTGTGCAGGTACGCCCACCGGAGCCAGTCGGCCCGTGACATCCGGCCGAAGATGGGATGCCGCGGCCACTCGAAGCGGTCGTCCCGGGTGGTGAGGAGGTCCAGGAGCGCCTCGACCTCTGCGACGTCGGCGGCAAACTCGATCGGCCGGGTGCCGTCGCAGAGCTGATCGATTTCCGGGCGCGTCAGAATGCCCGACCGCCACGGGACCGGCAGGTACAGCGCGATCCACTTGACCAGCGGACGTGGCAGCCGGCCGGCCGCATCGCTCACGGGCTTCTGGCCGGCCGCCATGCGGCAGGCGTCGGCGAGATGGCAGATCATCTGATGCGCCGACATCCGTCCCCACCGGCGGGTGTGGTCGGGGCGCATCGTCCGCAGCCGGCGGAGGATCTCTGCCTTGCCGTCCGCCCGATCGAGGGTCTTCATGCGTCAGGCGCCGGCGATCACGGGCCCGATCAGCCGCTCTCCACCGGCGTCGCGGAACGCCGCGAGGGCTCGCGTGCGCCCCGCATATGCGTCCTCGAGCAGCGCGCCGAAGGCCGGGTCGCTTCGCAGCGCGTCGAACTGCGGACGGTTCGAGAGCGTCGGGCCCGCGAAGTAGCCCCTCGTGACCGCACGGCGAAGATACTCGAATCCCCGCTGATGCTCACCCACGTCGCACAACAGCCATCCCTGTTGAAAGACGGCTTCCGGATCGTCGTGAATCTTCAGCGTGTCGAACGCCGACAGGTGGCCGGCCATTTCCGCCCCCCGGCCCACGAGCCAGTCCGTCAGGTATTCGATCCACCTCTGAAAGAGCGGAATGCGGGAAGCCTGACGCATGCCGTGCAGCCGTCGCTGCGCTTCCTCCCGCCGGCCGGCCAGGCCCAGCCCGATCACGTGAATGCCATCGTCGGCGCCGGCGACCACGCGCGGCGGTTCGACGGTGAGAAGACGCTCGATGTCGCCGGCCATCAGCAGCGTCTGCTCGAGGCTCGTGGGAACGTTCGGATCGAGCCGGCGGGCCTCGGCGTGCGCGGCGATGGATTGTTCGTACAGACCGCAGTAGCGGCACGCGTGGACGAGGCCGGCGAACAGCTCCGGATCGTTGCCGTGCCGATCGGCGGCCTTCAGCAGCCGGGTCATCGCGTCCTGCGCGTGGCCGATGTCGGCCTCCAGATTCGCGTAGAACTTGTGCGCGATCGACAGCCGCGGATTCAAGGCGAGCGCGCGACGGAAGGCGTCTTCGGCGCGGCTCTCGCTGTCTGCCGAGGCCTCGATGTACTTGCCGATCACGCGGTGGCAGCGGCCGAGGCGCGCCCACGCGGGCGCGAAGCGCGGATCCAGCTCCAGGCAGCGCTCGTACAGGCTTCGCGCCTTCTCCAGCCCGTCGTAGGTGCGCGCGAGCTCGTTCGCGCGAAGGTAGAACTCGTAGCCGAGGGCGTCGTGCGGGGCGTCGGGCGTCGGTGAGGCCGTCGCCCCCGACAACGGGAGCGCGAGCGCTTCGGAGACGCGGCCGGCGATGTCGTCCTGCAGCCGGAAGAGATCGCCCATCGACGACTGGACGGTGTGCGACGTCAGCAGCGTTCCGCCCGGCGCCTCGACCAGCTGCGCCGCGGCGCGCAGCTGGTCGCCGGCTCGCAGGAGCGTTCCCATCACCACCCGATCGACGTCGGCTTCGGCCGCCAGCGCCTTGAGGTCCGGCGTGTCGGCGCCGAAGCGCCCGGCCACCGCGCTGGAGCGGACGATGAGCGAGGGGTTGCCCGAGAGCGAGGTCGCGATGGCGTCGGGGAGACTGAACGCCAGAAAGTCGGTCTCCGGATCGGCCCGTAGCACCCGGAACGGCAGAACGACCAGGCGCGTGAGCGGATGCGCGAGGGCTGGAGCGGCGCCGGTCTCCGCGAGTCGGATCGCTCGAAGCTCCTCCGCCATGGCGTCGGCCGACTCGGGCCGGTCCGCCGGCTTCTTCGCCATGGCCCGGCGGATCACGCGGTCCACGGCGCTCACCTCCGAAGATCCGGTGAGGGCCGGCGGCTGTTCGTGCAGCGTCGCGTGCAGGACGTCGACGACGGTGCGGCCGGTGAACGCGGGGCGCCCGGCGAGCATCTCGAAGAGCGTGGCCCCGGCGGCGAAGAGATCGCTGCGTGCGTCGATGGGGTCGCCGGTCACCTGCTCGGGCGCCATGTACCGCGGCGTGCCCATCATCGTCCCGGTCCGCGTGACCGCCGCGGCCGGGCCGAGCGATCCGTCGGGCTCCGGCCGCGCGAGCCCGAAGTCGAGCAGCTTCACGCCGTGCACGGTCAGGAAGACGTTCGACGGCTTCAGGTCTCGATGAACGATGCCGCGGGCGTGCAGCGCCGACAGCGCGGCCAGCATGCCCAGACCGACCGACACCGCCTCGCTGGCCCCCATCGGGCCCCGTCGCAGCCGCTCGGCCAGCGCCTCGCCGTCGAGCAACTCCATCGCGATGAATACCCGGCCGGCGTCCTCGCCGATTTCGTAGATCTGGCAGATGTTCGGGTGGTTGACGCTGGCGGCCGCCTTGGCCTCGCGCCACAGGCGCTGGCGCGCGATTTCGTCGGACAGCGGCGGCAGGGTTTTCAGCGCAATCGTCCGCTCGAGCCGATCGTCGCGGGCCGCGTAGACGACGCCCATCCCGCCCTCCCCCAGCTTGCGCTCGATCGCGTAGCGGCCGATGCGCCCGGGCAGCTGGTCTCCGGCGGGAGCGCCGGGCGCGCCCGAAGACGGTTGCGGCGACGCCGCCCCCGTAAGCCATTCGTACAGGGTGCGCACGCCTCCTCGGGACATGTTGCCGGCCTTATCCTTCACGCGAATGTCGATCATAACAAGCCTTGCGCCGGGTCTGCCTCGGCGCCGGCACGCTGCCTTAGAATGATCAGCCGGGGAGGCGACATGGCCCAGGATCAGTACGATGTCATTGTGGTCGGCGCCCGTTGTGCGGGTTCTCCCACAGCGATGCTTCTGGCCCGCAAGGGATACAGGACCCTGCTGCTCGACCGGGCGACGTTCCCGAGCGACACCGTGTCAACTCATCTGCTCCACCCGCCTGGAGTAGCGGCGCTCGGTCGGTGGGGGCTGCTCGACCGGCTGATCGCGACCGGCTGCCCGGCCATTCACACCTATGCGTTCGACATGGGGCCCTTCACGATCTCGGGAACGCCGGGCCCCGAAGACATGCCGGTCGCGTACGGCCCGCGACGGACGGTGCTCGACAAGCTGCTCGTGGACGCCGCGTCAGAGGCGGGCGTCGAGGTGCGCGAGGGTTTCACCGTCGACGACATCCTGAGCGAGGGCGGGAAGGTGACCGGCATTCGCGGCCATGGCAAGGGCGGGCAGCCGGTCACGGAACGCGCCCGTGTGGTCGTCGGCGCCGATGGCCGCCACTCGATCGTCGCGCGGGCGGTGGCGCCGGAAACCTACAACGAGAAGCCCAGGCTCGAGGCGAGCTATTACACCTACTGGAGCGGGTTGCCCATGAATGGGGTCTTCGAGGCGTACGACCGCGAAGACCGCGCCTGGGCGGCATGGCCGACCCACGACGACCTCACGCTCGTGATCGTCGGCTGGCCATTCACGCAGTTCGAGGCCAACAAGGTGGACGTCGAAGGCCATTACCTCAAGGCATTCGAACGCGCGCCGGCATTCGGCGAGCGCATTCGCGCTGCCCGCCGCGAAGAGCGTTTCGTCGGCGCGGCGGTGCCGAACTTCTTCCGCCGGCCGTTCGGCCTCGGCTGGGCGCTGGTCGGCGACGCCGGCTACAACAAGGACTTCATCACCGCGCAGGGGATCAGCGACGCGTTCCGCGACGCCGAGCTGTGCGCCAGTGCCCTGCACGAATCCCTCTCTGGTGTTCGCCGCTTCGACGTGGCGATGGCGGCGTATCAATCGACACGGGACGAGTGCGTCCTGCCGATGTACGAGTTCACCTGCCAGTTCGCCTCGTTCACACCGCCGCCGCCGGAGACGCGGCAGCTGTTCGCGGCGATTCACGGCAATCAGGCCGCGATGGACGGATTTGCCCGGGTCTTCGCGGGGGTGACGTCACCGGCCCAGTTTTTCTCGGAAGACAACGTCCGGCGCATCTTCGCGACGGCCGGTTGAGCTCTGCCGCTCTGGCGGGTTAATCGCCGCCGCGCCGACGCCGTCGATTTTTCAATAACTTAGCGTTAAGTTGAGTGTCACCGTTTCCCCGCTTTCCCTTTCCCGCCTGGATGGCTTACCATTCGCGGCGTATGGACAGGGCGCGATTCCCGCTGCTCCCAGCAGTACTCTTGCTCGCCGTTTTCGCCGCCTCCGCCGGAGCCGCGCCGGACGGCCAAACCCCGCAGTCCGGCCAGTCATCCGAAGCCAAACCGCGGCCCGATCTCGTTCGACAGCCCTACAGCCAGGCCGACGTGGATTTCATGTCAGGGATGATTCCGCACCACGCCCAGGCCGTCCTGATCGCGGGGTGGGCGGGATCCCACGGCGCGAGCCCGGAGGTGCGGACGCTGTGCGAGCGGATGGTCGTCGGTCAGCGCGACGAGATCGAATTCATGCGGAACTGGCTGCGCGATCGTGGCGAGACCGTGCCGGCCGCAGACGCCACGCATCATCGGATGAAGATGAACGGGAAAGAGCACGACATGCTCATGCCCGGCATGCTCACCCCCGCGGAACTGGCGCAGCTCGACAAGGCCAGGAACGTCGAGTGGGACCGGCTCTTCCTCACGTTCATGATTCGCCATCACGAGGGAGCCATCAAGATGGTCGACGACCTCTTCGAGTCCTACGGCGCCTTGCAGGACGAGGACATCTACAAATTCGCGTCGGACATGTACGCCGACCAGTCGATCGAAATCGAGCGCATGCAGAAACTGCTCGCGCCTCCATCCCGGTGAACGGAGTGCCTGTCATGAGATCGTTCGTCTTCGCATCGTTTGCTGCTGCATCGCTCATCGTCGCGTGTGCGCCGAAATCCGCTCCGGTCTCGTCGGCCGGCGACGCGTCCACTCCGGCGGCAGCGGCGCCGGCCAATGCGCCGGTACAGGCGACCGCGCCGGCACCGACGCCGCAAACCACCGCGCCTCCGGCAACGGCGGGCGCGACCCCGCCGGCGACGGCGGCACCGCCCGCGGACGAATTCTCGGCGCCGGCGGGGGGCCGCGGACGGGGAAGGACTCCGCCTCCCCCGCCCCCGACGCCACCGAGCGTGATGCCTGCGCCGGTGACGCCGATCGTGTCCGACACCGGCCCCACCCCGGATCCCCGGATCGGCCTCGCCGCCGGCTACTGGGACGCGGCGCAGTCGGCATGGAACGTTCGCCTCGTGTCGACGACGCCACCGACCGCGAAGTTTCTCGGCGTCACCAACTCCGACCTCGCGTTCACCGGCAAGTACGCGGTGCAGGGCAACTACAACGGGTTCCAGATCTTCGATATCTCGAATCCGTCGAAGCCGGCGGTGGTGATGACGTATGTCTGCCCCGCGTCGCAGAGCGACGTGTCGGTGTACAAGAACCTGCTGTTCGTCTCGGGCGAAGGCCAGACCGGCAGGGTGGACTGCGGCATCCAGGGAGTGCCGGAGCCGGTCAGCAAGGATCGGCTGCGCGGGATCCGGGTCTTCGACATCTCCGATATCGCCAACCCGAAGTACGTCACCAACGTGCAGACCTGCCGCGGTTCACACACGCACACGGTCGTCACCGATCCCCGTGACAAGGCGAACGTCTACATCTACGTGTCGGGGTCGAGCCGCGTGCGCTCCGCGGAGGAGCTGCCCGGCTGCACGGATGGACCGATCGAAGACCCGAACACCGCGCGGTTCAGGCTTGAAGTGATTCGCGTGCCGCTCGCGGCGCCGGCGCAAGCGGCCATCGTGAGCTCGCCGCGGATCTTCTACGGCCTCGCGCCGCCCCCCCGCCGCGTGGAGCCCGGCCGTCGCGGCAA
>DATFFM010000165.1:0-39142 GCA_035250005.1 Vicinamibacterales bacterium
CACGGGCAGGATCGGCGGTCGGGGCCGCGGGCGCTGCGGCGCCGACCAGGTACATGGCATCGATCTTCTGTGGTGCGCCGCTCTCGACCAGCTCGAAATCGTCCCGCGTCAGATCGGCGACGAACCGGCCGTCCTTGTCGAAGACGCGGACGTCGACTTCGACGAGCTGCACGCCCGACTTGAAGGTGGGTGGCTGCTGAGCGTCCTGGACGGCTCCGACGGCCGCGAGCGACACGAGGAGAACAGCTGTGCGCAACATGTGGCGGATCAACCGACCTGCCGATCATCCGACAGGTATCAAGTCGATCGGCGGATCAATTGATCCTGGCGACTTTCAGTTCGTACTTCTTCTTGCCGTCCTTCTGGAGCCAAGCGAGGCGGGTACCATCCGGCGACCATGCGGGAAGGAGGGCATCTTTGGTCCCCTCCAGATCCTGCTTCTTCCCCTGATCGTTCATGATGACCAGGCGGCCGCCCTTGGCGGCGCTGTAGGCGATCACCTTCGAGCCCTTCGGACCCCACCCGAACGTCAACCCGGGCACGATCACCGAATTGACGAATTCCCCCACGACCTCGCCGTGCAGGACCATCGTGTTGACGGGGACGGGCTGCTGGTTGTAGGCAGCCGCAAGTGCGTCGCCGGAGCTGGCGGTACCGCCGTCCCCGCCGACCCCGCCACCGCGCGCGAGGTCCCCTCCCATAGGGGTCGACACGGTCTTCTGGCTGCGGATTTCCTGCTTGAGCTCGATCTTGAAGGCGCCGTCGTCGGGAGCCGCCTGACCGCTCTTCGCCGTCCAGTAGGCCGACACCCATTCCGGCTCCGCCTGCACCTCGCGCCGGTTGCCGTTCTCGATTTTGAAGACGTAGTGCGACAGCCGGGCTCCGGGCTTCCCGAACTCTCCGTCCATCGTCTGGACGTACAGTTCCGTACCGTCGGCCGACCACGCGAGCCGCGATGGCTGTCCCTTCTGCTTGTCACGATCGATCTCGCCGATCCTGGTCGGCGGCGCAACGGTCAGCGAGCCGACCTGCACCGGCGGCGCCTGCGTGGCCCCGAGGGCGGGAATCGTCACGAACAGGGCGGCGGCGATTGTTGTTCGCGTCATGGTTGTGTCCCTCTTCATCGAATCTGTTCGAGTTGGCTGAGTCGCGCCTGCAGTTCCGGTGACTCTGGCAGCTTCGTCAGGCCGGCACGGAGGGCCTGGACGGCCAGCGCGCGTTCGGAGATCTTGAGATACCCGTCGGCCAGCGCCAGGTGCGCCGACACGAGCAATGGATCGAGATATGCAGCGCTCCGCCACGCCGAAATGGCACCGCGCGAGTTGCCGGCGCCATCGTGAGCCCAGCCGAGAAAGAACGCTGTCAGCGCGTTCGGCTCGCCAGCCAGGGCACGCTGCAGCGCCGTGGCGGCCGCCGCGAAATCCTCGCGGACGAACAGGATGAAGCCGCCCAATGCCTCTGACGCAGGGGTAGCGTCGCCGGTACGACGGCGCAGCGCCAGATCGGCTTCCTCCCACCGCCCCTCGCGGGCGAGCCGCGCGGCCTCGCCAAGCGGCGTGCCCTGCGCGCGCTGCGTGAGAAACGCGATGTACCTCCGGCCGAGATCTCCACGGGCGATCTCGAGCGGCGACACCACCGGCGCGGCCGGTCCCGCGGGGAGCTCGGGGGCCATTCCGGCCAGCACCTCGACATGTCTCGTCCGCTCGGCCACCACTTCTCCGTTGCTCGTGACCACCGCGTGCGCCGTGTAGTTGCCGGGCGCGACGCCGGCGAGCGGAAGGACGAACGTTGCCTTCCGCCTGACGCCGCTTCCTTCGTCGTGTTCTACCGGTTTGAGATCCGCCACCACGCTCGTGACCGGATCGCCATTGTCGGAGCGGCGCAGATCCAGCCTGGCGGTCATCGGCTCGAGCTGGGCAGCGGCGCGGCCGTACGCTTCGAGCATGCCGGTGAGGCCGTCGTCGGAGTACGCGCGCGGTCTGACCGGCAGGCCGCTCAGCGCGGAGCCGATGACGAGGTCGCTCGCCGTGACGTCCGGGCCGGTGAGCGGCCGCACGTCGAACCGGCGGTCGGCGCTGCCCACGAGACCGCCGGGTTCGCGCACCACCATTCGCATCATGTAGCTGCCGGGCGGCACGTTGAAGTGCACCCGCCATGCGCCGGTGCCCAGCGAAGAACCGGGCCGCGCGGACGCCGGCAGGGGCACGGTGTCGGATCCGGTGGCGACCACGCGGCCGTCCTGCACATCACGCGCGACGAACAGGATGTCAGCGGCATCCGTCGGGGCCGATCTGACCGGCAGGTCGGCGTTCAGACTGAGCACGACGCGATGCTGCCCCGACTCGGCCGCCTTCATGATGTAAGTGGTGTAGTCGATCCTGAGACCCTGCTGCGCAAAGGGAGCCCCGAGCACGGTACTGAGCGCCCGCTTCCGGTCGGCGCGGGTCTGTTCCGGCGCGACCGCATAGCCGGTCCTGGCGCTGACACGCGCGCCGGGCCGCGTGACCTTCACGGTGACCCGGCGGTACTTCCCGCGGTTGGCGCGCGCTTCTTCCGCCGGGACGAATCCAAGCAGGTAGTAATCCTGTGCCTGCTCGGCAATGCGCTCGAGCGCTTGCTGGCTGCGCGCGCTTGCGTCGACTACCATCATGCCGTCGGTCTCCACGGCAAGGGTCGAGAGCGGCGCGATCCGGGCGTGGACCTCGCTGGCGTGCAGCGCATCCGACATCTGGGCCTGGCTGACCGGCACAGTCCGATCGTTGAGGTCGAAGGTGTAGAACACGCAGTAGCTCTGTGCGGCCGCCGCCGCGACGTGCTCGAGGTCGCGCGACAGATTGTCCTGGAAGAACCCCTCAGAGAACAGCACCACCGTCTTCCGCCCCTCGATGTCGCGGAACTGCGTGATCACATCGGCGAGGCGCTGGAGAAACTGGCGCGACGCGCTGTCGGTCTGATTGACGACGACGCGGGCGTTCTCGGTGAGCAGCTTCCTCGCGATGCCCGGATCTTCGTCGCTCCCGCCGCCTCTCGCCGGCAAAACCCGCTCGCCGCCAACCGTATCCAGTCCGGTCTGCCCGGCCATCCGCTCCAGCAGGTCGACCGCCAGCTTTTCGTCACCCTGGGCGACGCGATGCGCTTCGTAGATGCCCATCGTGCCAAAAGGGGTGGAGACCGTCCGCTGATAGGAGCCGCGGATCGTCTGAAGCTGGTTCAGCACGCGAGTCTTGTCTGCGGTGAAGCCGATCTGCGGGCCGGGGCCGGGCACCGCGAACAGCGCGACGCGATCCGATGGCCGCACCCGCATCCGGATGAACTGCTCGGCGGCCATCCGTGCCCGCTGCTCGTTGCCGGGGGTAATGTGCTCCTGGTCGAAGATCAGGATATAGAGGTGCCCGCGCGGGAATGCGTCGTTCGACGACACCTGCGCGGTGACGGCCTGCATCGCCGCATCGACATACGATTCAGCCGGCTCGGTGACGCGCTGAAAGAGCATCACCGGCAGAGGCTTGCCCTGGTCTTCGACGACGATCTCCTCGGGCCGGAGATCGGTGATCGGCTTTCCGTTCGCATCGACCACACGAACGTCGAAGCGCACGAGGTCCACGCCGGATTTGAAGGTGACCTGAGCGGCCGCCGGCAGGCTCGAGAGCAGCAGGCCGGCGGAAAGAAGCAGTACACGAACAGGCACGGCGTGCCTCCTGGATCTCACGGGGTTTCTTCGATGATTTTACCCTGTAGCAGGCCCGGCGGCCCGTGGTGCCGCAACGGACGGGTTAGGCGGTTCTACCGGATCCCAAGGCTCTTCAGCCCCTCGATCGCCATCGGCAGCCCCGGTTCCAGCCGCAGGGCTTCCCGATAATTCGCGGCGGCTTCGGCGTTTCTGCCCTGCAGCTGCGCCACCTGGCCCAGCCCGATGTGCGTGCGGGAGGGTTGATAGCCGATCTCGAGAAGTTTCTGGAGGTGGCGCTCGGCCACGTCCCAACGCTTGATCCTGGTTGCGATGGCGGCGATCTGCGCGCGCGCCCGCGGGTTCGCTCCGTTGATCGCCACTGCCCGCTCGTAGGCCTCGAGCGCCTCCGGCAGTCGGCCTTCGCGCTCGAGGATGCGCCCGGACAGGGCCTGAACATCGTACGAGTCTTCCTGAACCTTCAGCGCATCGGCCAGCTGCGTCCGCGCGTTTGCGAGGTTCCCCCGTTTCAGGTGCACCTCAGCGGCCGACACGAGCGGTATCACCGAGACGGGGTTCAGGATGGCGGCGTAGGCGTACTCTCCGAGCGCCTGTTCCGGCCGCCCGAGCCGCTCGTAGGCCTCGCCGAGGAACTGGTGAAGATCGTAGGCCTTGTCGTTCATGCCCACGAGCCTCTTGAACTTCGTGATGGCGGCCTCCGGCTGCTGCGCCCGCAGGTCGTCGATCGCTTCCGACATCAGCCGGTTGTACTCCCGCTGCCGTGCGATGCGGTCCTTCGGGTCGGGACCGCGAACGCCGGCTGGAAGCGGCGCGGAAGAGCCGACGTATCCCAGGCTCCGCAGGCGCTCGAGCGTTTCGCGGTCCGGCTGCTTCGCGGCCGCGACCGCGCCGCCGGTCAACTCGCGTTCGATCCGCGTGGCCTCGGCGATCAACTTGTCTGCAAGTGGCCGCCGGCTTGCGTAGCGATTGTTCAGCTCCCGGGGATCCTCGCGCAGGTTGTAAAGCTCCGGTGTGGGCGCGTCGATCGCCTTCCATCCATCAGCCCTGATGGCGCGAAGCTCGCTCCATCCGTAATGCAGCTTCGGATAGTACGACTCCGCGTAGGACGGAGGAATGCGCTCGCGCTTGCCGCCCCGCAGGAGCGAGAGGAGGCTCTCGCCGTCCAGTTTGTCCGGGATCGGCAGATCGAGCGCCTCCAGGATCGTGGGCGCGAGATCGACGACGCGCACTTGTTCGGTCACCGCATGCGCGGCCTTGATCCCCGGCCCGGCGGCGATGAACGGGACGCGGAGAACGGCGTCGTACACGAAGGCGCCGTGCTCGGCTTCACCGTGCTGGCCGAGCGATTCGCCGTGATCGCCGACCGCGACGATCAACGTCCTGTCGATCGCGCCGCGGGCGCGCAGCGCCTCGACGAGCCGGCCGACCTGCTGATCGACGAATGCGAGCTCGCCGTCATAGGTTGGCGCGAACGGTGGCGGCGGCAGGTAGCCGGCGTGCGCGTCGTACAGATGCACCCATCCAAAAAACGGACGATCCGCCGGTATGCCGGCCAGCCACTTGATGGCATCGTCCACCACGGCATTCCCCGGGCGCTCGGCATTTGCCTCGCGCCCTGAGTCCACCCGCGTGAAGCCGCTGTCGAAGGTCTCGAATCCCTGCGCGAAACCGTAGGGCCGATCCAGGATGAAGGCGCCGATGAATCCGCCGGTGGCGAAGCCGCGGGGCGAGAGCATTTCGGCCAGCGTCGACGCCTCGGCCGGCAGGGGCGTGATGGCGTTGTCACGCACCCCAAACCGGGCCGGCTGGAGCCCGGTCAGAATGGCCGCGTGCGCCGGGCCCGTAATCGGCCCGACGGTCGTCGCATCGTCGAAGCGGACGCCGTTGCGTGCGAGCGCGTCGAGGTTCGGCGTGCGGGCGGCCGGGTGCCCATAGGCGCCCAGCCGATCGGCGCGGACCGTGTCGAGAGTGATGAGCAGGACGTTTTCGGGGCGGGCCGATCCCGGAGGAGCGCTGGCGCCGCGGTTCCCTTGCCACATCCACCTCAGTGCGCCGCCGGCGAGCAGCAGGACGACGACGACAGCGAGCAGTACGAGACGCCAGCGGGGGCCGGGGATGGACGAGGGAGGTTTTTGTGGCTTCACTGCGACGTCTCGCTTGCGCGCTGATCGTAGCTGCGGCTGCGTGCCGTCAGCGCGGCCGTCTGCCGGCCCTGAGACGTGCGGCCCGGTCCGGCTCTCCGAACATCGTCCACAGCTGGGCGGCGACGTCCAAACCCTCCGCGGTGGGGACTTGCTGCACGAGCTCGGCAATGGCCTGCTCCGCCTCGCGATCCCGGCCCGTGGCCCGGTACATCATCGCAAGCCCGGCCCGTGCCCGGACGTGCTGCGGGAAGATCTCGAGCTCCGCCTTGAAGGATTGTTCCGCTTCTGAAAAACGATCGAGCCGTGCGAGAGCGTCCCCGAGGTAGTAGTGCAGGTCGGGCACCTGCAGCGTGCGGCTGGCGACTGCCTGCGCGGCGCCCCTGAAGTGCGGGATCGCCTGGGCGTACTGCTGCTGTTTGTGGAGGATGAGACCTTCGATGAATGCCGGAAGCGGGAGCGTCGGATCCGCGGTCTGGGCGTGTCTCGCTTGCTTTCTTGCCTCGTCCGGCTCATCCAGGTGAACGGCAATTCGCGCCAGCAGTTCGTGAGCAATCGCCGGCGCCACGTCGGTCGCGAGCTCCGCATGGGCGCGTGCTTCGCGAAATCGTCCCAGCCGCAGGAGGCTCGACGCCGCCCCGGTCAGGCCGGCAGGATCCTTGGGTGTTCGCTTCAGGACTTCGGTGTAAGCGTCAAGCGCTTCACCTGTCAGGCCGCGGCGTACCAGCACGTCGGCGAGCTGCAGCCAGGCGTCAGTCATGCCGGGATCGTCGCGAAGCAGTTCTCGATAGAGCGCCGCCGCTTCCGCCAGGCGGTGCCGGCCCCCGAGATCGGCCGCCTGTTTGTACTTGCGGAGCACGTGGATCTTGTCTTTCGGATCAGGCAGCTGATCGGAGGGAAGCTGCAGCGAGACGCCGCTCTGGGTTCCAACGTAACCGAGCGCGGCGAGCTTCTGGCGATCATCGGCGGAGATCGCGGACGGTGCCGATGGAGCCGCGTTCGCGATCAGCCGGTCCAGTACCGCGCGCATCGCGCTGGTCACCTGGACGCGATCCGCGGCGACAGAGGCCTTCTCATCCGGATCCTGCGACAGGTCGTAGAGCTCGTCGCGCGGCGCGCGGATCAAGCGATACCGGTCATCGCTGAGCGCGTACAGCTCGCTCCATCCGAAGTGGTATCGCGGCGACAGCGCCTCGGAGTAGATCGCTGCCTCGGCGAGTGTTCCAGCGCCCCCGAGCACCGGAAGGAGCGATCGGCCCGGCCCCTCCTGCTCGTCGCCGCCCGCTGCGCCATCCAGCAGCTCGAGAATCGTCGGCACCAGGTCGACATGCTGGACCGCCGACGCCACACGGCGCCCGCCCTCGCGCGACCCCGGCAACTTGACGATGAGCGGAACCCGGATCGTCTCACGGTACAGGAAGATGCCGTGCTCGTCTTCGCCGTGGTCTCCCAATCCCTCGCCGTGATCCGAGAGCAGCACGATCGTCGACCGATCGTACAGATCGGTCCGCGTCAGGTGTTCGAGCAATGCGCCGACGATTTCGTCAGCGTGTTCGACTTCTCCGTCATACGGGTTGGAGGCCGTGAGATGAGACGGGGGCGAATAGGGACGATGGGGCTCGTAAATGTGGAAGAACAGAAAGAATCGCGGTGAGGTTCGAGCTGTCAGCCATCGCTCGGCCGCTCGCCATGTATCGAGGCCCGCTCGCTGCACTTGTCCAAGCGGTTTGCTCGGCGAGGCGGGCGGCAGTTCGTCGTCGTAATGATCGAAGCCCTGGGCGAGTCCCACCTCGTGGCGGAGCACGTGTGCCGAGACGAACGCGCCGGTGACATACCCCCGATCGCGGAGCGCCTGCTGGAGCACGCGCTCGCCGGGTTTCACTGAAAAACCGATGTTGTCACGCACGCCGTGTTCGAACGGCAGCTTTCCGGTGAGCATCGAGGTGTGTGCCGGCAAGGTCTGCGGCGAGTGCGAGTAGGCCTGTTCGAAGAGCACTCCGTCACCGGCCAGGCGATCGATCGCCGGGGTCCGTGTGCCCGTATAGCCGTAGGCCGGGAGCCGATCCGCCCGAAGTGTGTCGATCGAAATCAGAATGATGGGGCCGCTGCCGGGCGCAGGCACTGCCGACCGGCGCCAGACGTATCCCCCGGCGATGATCAGGATCGCCAAGGTCAGGCCCGCTATCAGAGCACGTCGTTTGTTCATGCGAGATCGGCGAGAATCCTGTATTTTACCGCGCGGCATGATGATCCGAGGCCGTCACGGGTCGCGCGCCCCCGCCGCCAACGTCATCGCCATCAGCGCGATTCCGACAAATACCGGCGGAACTGTTCGATGTCGCGACCGTAAAACGCCGGCGGGGCGGTCTGTACGAACTGCACGGCGTAGGGACGCGCCTCCGCGTGCCGTCCTGCCGAGGCGAGCTCGCGGGCGAGATTGAAGAGGGCGTCGTAATTGGTGCGATCGAGCTCCACCGCGCGGCGCCAGTGCGAGATCGCCTCGTCGATCCGCTGCTGCTGCCGCGCGACCACGCCGAGACCCGCATGCGCGCGGGAGGAGGCGTCGTCGTTTCTCAAGGCCCGTTCGAAGGCCTCCCGGGCGGCGCTCAGGTTGCCCTGCTGGAGGTGGACGGTGCCGATGTTCTCCTGGGCGAAGAGGTCCCTCGGGTTGACCTCGATCGCGCGGCTGAACGTGCGAAGAGCATCGGCCGGCCTGCGGTGGCGCGCGTACGCGATCCCGAGCGCGTTGAGCGCTTCGGGATTGCGGGCGTCGGCTGAGGCCACTTTTTCCAGCACAGGAATCGCTTCGGCGGCCGCGCCGCTCTCGGCCAGGTACGTCCCCAGCCTGATCTCGATGTCGATGTCGGGTCCGGTCTTCTGCAGTGCCGACCGCAGCGTAGCGATGGCCTCGGCCGGCGCGCCCGCCTGCCACTGGAGAAAGGCAAGGCGCCGGTAGGCGAGCCCCATTTCGGGGCGGCGCACGATGACCCGCCGGTAGGCGTCCATCGCTTCGGGCATTCGCCCGCGCCTGTACAGGTCGATGCCGTCCATCATCAGGCGATCGACATCGATCAGCCGCTTGGGATCGTCCTCTTCGGTGTACGTCGCCTTGCGCGGGGCGGATCCTGAAACGTAGCCGAGCGCCTGCAGCCGCTGTCGCACCTCCGCCGTCTCGTCCTGCGCAGCGCCGGGGAGCGCGGCGCTGAAACGCCGCAGCTCCGCGGCGAGCGCGCGGGTCCGCTCGCCGGATTTCGCCACCAGGTTCTGCTCTTCGCGCGGATCGCGGCCGAGGTCGTACAGCTCTTCGATCGGGAGATCGATGTATTTCTCGCGCCCGGTCACCAGCCCCGACAAGGGGGCCCAGCCACGCGCGAGCATCGGAGTCATCGCCTCGAAGTACGCGGGCCGCGGGTCGTCCATTCGAGCGGCGAGAACTGGCGCGCCCGGGAGGCCGGCCGGCGGCTCGAACTGCAGCAGCCGGGCGATCGTCGGGACGATGTCGACGTGCCGGACCGGCGCATCGCTGACATGCCCCCGGGTGCCGCCCTCGGCCGCGCCGGAGTCTCCGCTGACTTGAGCCACGATCAATGGCACCCGCAGCGTCCCCTCGTACGCGAAGGTGCCGTGCGTCAGCTCGCCGTGCTCGCCCAGCCCCTCTCCATGATCGGCGGTAACGATGATCGTCGTCGGCCGCGGCCCGCGCCTGGCGGCCTCGAGCAGCGGACCGAGCGCGTGGTCCACGTATGCCACTTCGCCGGCGTACTCGTTGCCGCGATACTGCGCATCGAATGGCGGCGGCGGCGTGTAGCTGGCATGCGGGTCGAACAGGTGGACCCACGCAAGCCAGCGGCCTTTCTGGCTGTCGATCCATTGCCGCGCCGCCGAGACCACCTGCTCGGCCCGCCGCTCGGTGAACGCGAAGTCGGCCTGCGACGACTCGCGCCCGCCCACGTCGTCGTACGTAGCAAATCCCTGTGCCAGCCCGAACTGCCGGTCGAGCGGGAAGGCCCCCACGAAGGCGCCGGTCGCCAGCCCCTGACCCTCTGCAAGCTCGGCAAGGGTCTTGGCCTTGTCGTCGAGCCGGTAGCCCGCGTTGTCGCGGACGCCATGGTCGTAGGGGTAGCGACCCGTCATGATGCTGGCGTGGGACGGCAGTGTGACCACCGCGTGCGCGTGTGCAAAGGTGAAGCGGATCCCCTCGGCCGCCAGACGGTCGAGGTTCGGGGTGGCGGCGCGCCCGCCGTAGCTTCCGAGCGCATCAGCCCGCAGCGTATCGATCGTGATCAGGAGGACGTTCTGGTCGGCGGTCTCGACGAACCGCGGTCCCTCCGTCCGTCCCTTGGCAGCGCGCCACCACAGCCCGGCGGCGGCAACGATGATCAGGGCCGCGACAGCGAGGACTGCAAGGGTCCTGCGGGTGGCCATGGGATAGGCCATTATCGCGCACGACAGACCGGGCCGTTTGGCCACAGAAGAAACACAGAAGAAACACAGAAGAAACACGGAAGAATCACAAAGGAAAAACAGCGGACAACCACAGCGGGCTTGGCAGTCGTAGCCACAGAAGAAACACAGGGGGCAACACAGGGACAACACAGGGACAACACAGGGGACAGCACAGGGGACAGCGCAGGGGACAACACAGGGGACAACACACGCGCGCGGTTCTGGCCAATATGAACCGGGGGGTGTAAACGGCTGCGTTGTTCGGGCAGGCGCGGCGCAGCAGAAACTGCGATTTCGTCGTCCGGTTGCGAGGAAAACGGCAGTGTTCTGCTCAGCCTGGCTCTTGCGTGTTCGTGGCCCATGACTACAAACACCGGTTTCGCGCACGGCGACCTGACGGGACGGACGATCGAGGGTTTCCTGGAGACCTACAACGAACTCGGATCCGGGTTCTCGGAGGCGGTCTGCCGCAACGCCCTGTCCATCGTCCTCACTGACAACGGTCTGAAGGTGGCAATCGATGTTCCGATCGGCGTGCAATTCCGCGGGCGAACGATCGGGCAATTCTTCGCCGACATGGTTGTCAACGACACGGTCCTGGTTGAGATCAAGGCAGGACAGCAACTCGAGGGCTATCCGCAGGCGCAACTGCTGAACTACCTCAGGGGCGCTGGAGGAGGTGTCGGGCTGCTTCTGAACTTCGGCCGACGCCCGGAGTACAAGCGGATGGTCATGGGGAATCCACTCGACAGCCTGCCGCTGCTGCGACGGTCGCAGATCCCGCAAGACTGACGTCCGCCGGCAGCCGACGCTGTCTTCTTGAACTCGGCCCCGCCACGCATTTCCCCCGGATTCTCGCAACGCGCCGGGCAACGAGCCGTGTTTCTCCTGTGTTGCCCCGGTGGCCAAGCCCGAACGGTGTTTTCTTCTGTGTTTCTTCTGTGTTTCTTCTGTGTTGCTGCTGTGGCCCGCTGCTGTCGCCCGCTGTGTGGCCGCTGCTGTGGCCCGCTGCTGTGGCCCGCCGCGCAACACGTGGTCAGGGATACAGCTGATACAGCATCACGTAGACGATGACCCCGGTCACCGACACGTAGAGCCACACGGGCAGGGTCCAGCGGGCGAGCCTGGCATGCGCGTCGTAGCGGGCGCGCAGGCCGCGGACGAGCGTCACGAGCGCCAGCGGCGGCACGAAGGCGGCGAGCACGATGTGGGTGATCAGGATGACGAAGTAGACCGGACGGATCGGCCCCTGGCCGGTGAACGGCTTCGATCCCACGTTCGCGTGATAGATCACATAGCAGATCAGAAAGAGAGTGGAGGTGGCGAAGGCGGCGATCATCACGCGCCGGTGCTGCGGGATGCGGCGGCGGCGGATGAGCGTATAGCCGATCACCAGCAGGACCGCCGAGATCCCGTTGAGGGTCGCGTTGACGGCGGGGAGGTCGGTCAGCCCCACGGGCTTACGTCCGGCCGGCGATCATCAGCACCCAGAGGATCGGCAGATACACGATCGAGCCGAAGAAGACGCGGCGGGCGTCGGTCACGGCGCGTGTCCTGGCGAACTGCAGCGTGAGCCCGAGAAAGCCGAGCGTCAATGCCAGCGCGGCCGCGAAATAGGTCGTCGTCGTGATCCCGAGGAGCGTCGGCGCGAGGCAGAGCGGCAGCAACGCGGCGGCGTACAGCACCGATTGTCGGGCCGTGCTCCGGCCGTCCGGCTCGATCACCGGGAGCATCGGGAACCCGGCGCGGGCATAGTCTTCGCGATACATCCACGCGATCGCGAGAAAGTGCGGGAGCTGCCAGAGAAAGAGGATGCCGAACAGGATCCACGCGCCCTGCGAGAGCCCGTTGGTGGCGGCCGTCCACCCGATGACCGGCGGCAGCGCGCCCGGGATCGCGCCGATGACGGTGGAGAACGACGTCCGCAGCTTGAGCGGCGTGTAGATCGCCGCGTAGGAGACCAGCGTGGCCAGCGCGACCAGGGCGCTGAGGGCGTTGACCGCCAGCGCAAGGATCGCGAGGCCGCCGAGCGAGAGCGCGCTGGCGTACAGGAGCGCTTCCGGGCTCTGGAGGCGCCCGTCGGCCATCGGCCGCAGGCGCGTGCGGCGCATCAGTCCGTCGGTCCGCCGCTCGATCACCTGGTTGAACGCCGACGCGCCGCCCGCGACCAGCGCCGTGCCGCCGAGCACCGAGACCACTACCAGCGACTTCGACAGGTCGCCGTCGCCCATGACGTACCCGACCAGCGTCGAAGCGACGACCAGCAGGTTCAGGCGCGGCTTCGCGAGCGTGACGTAGTCCGCCGCACGGCTCCGGCCGTCCGCGATCACGACCGCACTTGCTGATTTCATCGCCTCCCGCTCAATTCGCCGGCGACGCGGACGTGAAGGTGAAGTCGATCGCCTTCGACTCATTCGCCGCGATGGTGACCTGCTGCGTCCGGGTGCCCGCCTTCTCGTGCCACGCTTCGACGGTGTAGGTGCCGGCCGGGAGGTTCTTCAGCTCGAACTTCCCACCCTCGGTCGTCACCGCGAAATATGGATGTTCGACCACGCCGACGTAGGCGTTCATCCAGCCGTGCAGGTCGCATTTGAACGGCACCATGACCTCGGATGTCGTGAACGTCTGGACGTTCTTCTGCCCTTTCACGTACTGCGCGAAGTTGAACTCACCGTTCGCCTCGGGCAGCGAGTGCACATTGTGCATCGTCTCGTCGCTGTTGCTGATCTCGAGCGGCTGCCCGACCTGCAGCCCGGCGACGTGCGGCACGTAACGGCAGCCCTGCTGATCGAGCTTCACCGGTTCTGACGGGACGTCGAACTGATAGCCGCCGAGGCCGTCCTTGACATAGACGAACACGTTGTCGAGTCCGCCGCCGCTCACCATGAAGTTCTCGAACGTCATGCCGTTCGGGTTCGCGCGAATACACATCGGGTCGCCCGATATCCTCACGGACGGATTGACCGGCACGTCCCCTTCGAAACGCACCCGCCCGCTGACCGTGCCTGCCTGCCCCGGATCGACCCGCCTGGCGTCTGCCGCCGCCCCCGCCGGCGCCGCCCGCTCCTCGCCCCCCGAGCAGGCGGCGATCGTCACGAGCAGAGCGGAGGCAAGCGTCCGCAGAATCTTGAAATGCATCGGCGCCTAATGATATCGCACGCCCCGGAATCGGCGAGTCCATGTCAGGCCCGCGGCCGCCCAGCTTCTTCGCCCGCTCAACTCGTGCCGCCAGCCGCGCGCAGCTTCCGGAGAATCCGGTCCTCGATCCAGTGGGCGTCCCACCATTCGACCGGGTTCACCATGTGGCCGTTCACCAGCATCGTGAAGTGCAGGTGATCGCCGCCCGCCATGCCGGTCATGCCGCTTCGCCCGAGCTGCTGCTCCTTTTCGACCATGTCGCCCGGCTTGACATCGATCGACGACAGGTGCGCATACAGCGACTGGACGCCCAGGCCGTGGTCCACGATCACGCAGTTGCCGTAGATCCCCAGCTCGTCGGCGAACAGGACCCTGCCGCGGTTGGCCGAGACGATCGGCGTACCGGCATACGACGCAAGATCGAACCCGAGATGCGTCTGGTGATCGACTTCCTTGCCCTTGTAGATGTAGGTCCGCGCATCGGCGAAGGCCGACTGCACCCCGGTGTTGGTGAAGGGATGGAACACGGCGCCGCCCCACAGGATCTCCTTCGCCGTCTGGCTGCCGAACGACGCGATCTTCTCCGCGTTCTTCCGCCGCAGCTCGCCGTTGAGAACGAGGAACTTCGCGAGGTTGTCCCCTTCGGGCTTGACCTCGGTCGTGCCTTCGAGGATCGCCGGCACGACGCGATCGAGGAACTGGTCGTCGAGGTTGATCCGGCTCCGCTTGAACGGTTTCGGGAAGACCCGCTTGTCGAAGTCGGCGCGCGCGACGTTGCCGGCCTCATCGCGCGCGAACACGCGGATCTGCGTGTTCAGGTCCTGGTCGTGGCGCAGCGCGAAGAAGGCCACGCGCAGCGCGGGATCGTTCGACGAGATCCCGGGCACGTTCACGCCGGCCAGCGGATAGCCCGGATACTCGACGTCGCCGACGATGACCCCCGAGGTGACATCGTCGGGCGTGGCGCGATAGACGACGACCTCCGAGCCGCCGTGATTGATGAAGTGATGGGTCGAGACGACCGCGACTCGCGGCCGCTCGAGCCGCACCTGCACGTCCCTGATCACGGTGTTGTCCACCGTCCGGATGCCGTAGAGCACGGGCCGTGAGGCCGTCACGTGGATCCGCGCGGGGCCGGACTGGAGCTCAGGCACGGCCGCCTTGCCGATCGTGCGCGTGACCCGCAACCCTCCGGGCTCCTCCTTCAGCTCCGCCCCCTGGTCCCCGAGCGAGTACACCGGAAACTGCTTCCCGTTCTGTTCCAGGATCATGGTCAGCGACTTCAGCTCGGCCGCGGGCGCATGGACGACGAACTCCACCGGTGTCGCGGCGCCGACGAACTTTTCGGGTTTCGTGATCTCGATGGCGGGGCCGTCCATGCGGCCGGCCACGAAGTAGGCGCCGCCGGCGGCGAGCGCGACGATGAGAATCAAACCGACGAGGTATTTCATCTCCTGATGATAATGGGGACTTTGGCGTCAACTTCAAACTTCAAACTCCAAACTCCCAAAGCCGTGCCTCATGCACCTGTTTTGGAGTTTGAAGTTTGAAATTTGGAGTTTGAAATCGGGAGTGCTAAAATCAGCGTTTCCTGTCGCCGTGCCGGTATCGTCTAGGGGTCAGGACACGTGGTTCTCAGCCACGGGACCGGGGTTCGAATCCCCGTACCGGTAATCCAACCGCAGCACTTCACCGTAGACCATCGGCGGCTTCTCGTCGGGCTCGTGCCCGACGAGTGCGCGTCGAATTGACTGCCGTGGCGCGTGCCTGGCGCTATTTCAGGCCCGTCGCGACGAACAAATCCGACAGCCGCTGGTTGTGACGATAGGCGAACACTCGTCCGTCGGCCGAGATCACCGGTATCGACATGGTCGACACACCCGCGGCATCGGCCGGGCGGATCGTCGCGATCACCTCGCGGCGTCCGGTGGTGAGGTCGAGCCGCGCGAGGTCGCGGTGGAGCGGCGAGAGCACCCGCGAGACGAACAACGTTCCCCCGTCCGGCGACCAGCGGACCGCCTGGTCTCCTTTTGCCAGCCCCTTGATGGGTGTGACGTTCTTCGTGTCGAGATTGAATATGCGCAGTTCGCCGTCGGCAGTGACCGCGAGTGACCGCGCGTCGGGTGAGGCGATCGAGCCGATGACCTTTTCCGGAGTGATCGGGTGACCGTGTCCAGTCTCGACGTCTACCAGGTAGGTCCGCACCTCGCCGCCACCCATCCGCCCCCCGAGCACGACGTGCTTGCCATCCGGCCAGAATCGAGCCGGGCCGACCGGTATGAAATCACGCGCGAACGGCGGGAATTCTCGCGGCTCTCCCGGCCCGACCGGCACGATTCGAAAGCCCGGACGACCTGGATGGGTTGCCAGGATGCGGGTCATATCTGGCGCAAAGCTCACCGCGTAGCCGTCGGTCAGCCTGACCGCGGGACCGCCGTCGGTCGGCCGCATGAAGACGCCGTAGCTCGCCCCCCCGCCCACTCCCTGTTCGTCGAACAGGATGAACTTGCCGTCCGGCGAGATGTCTCGGAGAAGCGGGTAATCGAGCCAGCCGAGGTCACGATCGTCCAACTCGCCCGGCATCCGGACCAGGATGCGGGACTTGAGCGTCACCGTCTCCAGGAGAACACCGCCGTCGGCGCGCACGTCGTGCAGGACGACCGCCGCCGGCAGGGCGGCGACCCGACGCACCGCTGCGCCGGGACGCACCGCACGCAGCTGCGTGAGCAGGCCGCTGTCGGCGCCGCCGAACCAGAGCTCGCCGTTCGGGTGCCAGGCCAGCCCGGTGAGCGCGGAGTACTCCCCGGTCACATCGCTCTTCTCCTTCGAGCGGGTGACCACGGACACATGGCCGCGGTTGTCGCCCCCAGCCGGTGGATGCTCGAAGAACGCGACGCGGGCTCCATCTGACGAGACGCGCGGCGCCTCGATCCAGTTGGGCGTGTCGTACAGCACCGTTCCTGCCGGGTACTCGAGAGACCAACGCCGCTCGGGTGTGAACCGGGCGCGGACGATCGCGAGCTGTTGTCCGTCGCTGCCCCAGCTGGCACTGCCAACGCCGTCCATCACCGCACGGGGCGCGCCGCCCCCCAGCGGCATCCGGGCGAGGGTCCCGACTGTCATCTGGCCAGGTATCGGCCGCAGGCGCATCAGCAGCAGGACTTCTCCGGTACTGGAGACGTCCTCGACCTGACCCTCGATTGGAAGCGACTGCTCGGCGATGCCGTCCACTCGCCCGGTGAACAGGCTCGGCGGCCGGCCCTCCCAGGCCGCGGCGTACATGATGCTGTGGCCGTCGGGCGCGAAGCGGGCGCTGGCAATATCGCCGCGACGGAACGTCAGTTGGCGATACGTCACATCGTCGGCGGTTCCGGGCGACGCGGCTCTCCAGACCCCTGCCGCGCCGCCCGCCGCCAGCCCGAAGAGGAGCGCCGCCCCCACGCGCCCCCAGCCGGAGGAGCGGGCGCGAGGAGCGGTGGCGGCACCGGCGAAATCCGTTGACGACAGAGCCCCGGGCTCGCCCGGCGACGTTGTCGACAGAGCCTCGAGATTGAACGCAAGATCCTGAGCGGATTGATAACGCTCTTCCGGAGACTTCTCGAGACAGCGGCGCACCAGGCGGTCGAGAATCGGCGGAATACCCCGTGTCGCGGTCTCGAGCTCGGGCGGATCCGCCCGCAGGATCGCGGTCATCGTGTCGGCGGGCGTGGCGCCGCGGAAGGCACGCTTCCCCGAAACCATCTCGTAGAGCACCGCTCCGAAGCTGAAGATGTCCGACCGGTGATCGGCGCCGAGGCCGCGGACCTGCTCGGGCGACATGTAGCCCATCGTGCCGAGCACCGTGCCGGGCGTCGTTCCGGCCGTCGCGCCCGCGGTCACTGTCTGGTCGCGGGGCTCCGACGCGTGGAGAATCCGGGCCAGCCCGAAGTCGAGAATCTTGGCGCGCCCGTCGCGGGTGATGAAGATGTTGTCGGGCTTCAGGTCGCGGTGAACGATGTGACGTTGGTGTGCGGCGGACAGCCCACGGGCCACCTGCGCCGCGTATTCGATCGCCTTGCGCGGCGACAGGGGGCCACGCTCGAGCAGCGATCGCAGCGTCTCGCCTTCGAGCAGCTCCGACACCACGTAGTGGGTCCCGTTCTCGGAGCCGATGTCGTGGACAGCGACGATGTGCGGATGATTGAGAGCGGCAGTGGCGCGCGCTTCTTGCGCGAAGCGCTGGAGCCGGTCCGCGCTGGCGGCGGCGCCGCCGGGCAGCACCTTGATCGCGACTTCGCGCTCGAGGCGCGCATCACTCGCGCGATACACCTCACCCATGCCGCCCGCGCCGATCAGCGCGACGATTTCGTAGCTGCCCAGCCGCGTCCCCGGAGCGATCGCCATGTGCGGATCCGGATTATATGCTGCCGGTCGGCCCCGGGACGCTCACCCGGCGGCGCTGAGCCGCGTCAGCGCCCCACCTGTCGCATCATCGCTTGGAAGGCTGGTTCCGATGCGATTGTCTTGAACGACGGGTACTGGCTGTTCAAACCGAATTCGACGGCCCGGTCGTCGAACGCGCGCTGGACAGCAGCCAGAGCCGGGCCCTTTTCCCCGAGCGCATCGTGAATCAATGCGATGCCGTACCACGAGACGTACTGATCCTGCCGGTGGGCTTCGAGCTCCTTCAGCACCTCGCGAGCGTGCCGCGCGCGACCGGCCGCGGCGTAGGCGTAGCCCAGGTAGGCCTCCATCCTGGAATTGTGCCCCGTCGCCTGCCGTGAGGCCGCTTCGAACTCCCGGATCGCATCATGCGGCCGGCCCATCGCCACCAGAGTGACGCCGATCTGGAACTGGACACGGTTGTTGCCGGGACTCATCTCGAGTGCCCGGCGGAACTCAGCGATCGCACGATCGTACTGGCCCGCCGCTCGATAGGAAGCGCCGACCGCCACCAGTGCCTGCACCGAGAGGGGGTCGAGTTTGCGTCCGCGCTCCGCCGCGGCAATCGCCTCCGCGTAGCGGCCACGACGCCTCAATGAGCTGCTGATTGGCTCGGCAGGATTATCGAGTCCGCCGATCCGCGTCGCGGTCTCCAGCTCTTTGTCTCCTTCTTCCCAGCGCCAATGATAGAGGTTGAGTATCTGGCCCAGCGCCCGGTGCGCCCTGGAAAGGTTGTCGTCCAGCTGGAGCGCCCTGCGCGCCGCCGCTTCCGCCTTCGGGACGATCTGATGCGGCGAGTACGGACCGCCATACAGAAATTGCACCTGCACCATCGCCAGTTCGGCGTGGGCTTCAGCAAAGTCGGGCTGGAGCGCGACTGCTTCCTCGAGATACCCCACGGCCCTGCGAAATCCCTCCGGCCGCTGAAGTCCCCTGGCGCTCAGCGCGTTGAGGTATGCCTCGTAGGCGGCGGGCTTGATCGTCTGCGCGCGAGCCGCAGTCGGTCGCGGCCGCGGCCGACCGGCCGCGACCGCAAGGTCGGACGCGATTTGTCGCTGCAGGCTGAACATCCTGCTCACGTCCTCCTCGAATATGTCGCTCCAAAGGCTGCGATCGGTCGCCGCGTGAATCAGCTTCACGGTGATCCGCACGGTATCCCCAGACCTTTGCACCGTGCCCTCGACCACCCCCTCTACGTTGTTCAGCTCGGTTCGGATCTGCGGCAGGCGCTTGACCGTCTGTTTGTAGTGCCGCGCCGACGTTCTCGAGATCACATCGAGCCCCTCGACCGCGCCCAGATGCGCGGTCACCGCGTCGGTGACGCTATCCGCGAAATGGTCCTGCTTCGCGTCGCCAGTGAGGTTTTCGAACGGCAGCACGACAAGGGACTTAACGGGTTCTGCGGCCGGAGTGGCGTCTCCGGACCTGGAGAGCCCAACGACGTATGTCAGTGCAGCGATTCCGACAAGCAGGACGCACAGGATGGCCACCGCCCGGGTGCGAGCGGCTCGCGCACGAACGCCAAACCGCATCTCCGACGCCGGTGCGGACGCCGAATGCGTGACTGGTGAGCTGGCTGGTGCGACGAATCGATAACCGTGGCGCGGCAGCGTTTCGATGAATCGCGGATTGTCGGCCGAGTCGTCCAGCGCCTCGCGCAGCTTGCGGACCGCGCTGTTCAACCCCACTTCGACGTCGACGAACGTCTCCGTTGTCCACAGGACCTGCCGAAGCTCTTCGCGCGTGACCACCTCGCCGGGGCGAGCCAGGAGCGTTTTGAGGATTTGGAAAGACTGATCGGGAAGGCGGACTTTGAGGCCGTGGCGGCGAAGCTCGCCGGAACGGGTGTCGAGCTCGAACACGCCGAAGCGAAAGACATGCGCGCCCGGCGCGGAATTCATCGGGTTCCTTCAGGGAGAGGGGCGAAGTGTACCCCGTCCTCATTTCGAATACCAGTCACACGCAGGTCTAAGCGCTTGTTTCGCAGCGACTTGGCCGGTCACACGGAAACCAGACGCCGGCCATTGTCGCCGCCCTGCAGCCGCGGCATTGTGACACGGCCTCGACATGAGGAGAAAAGGAGAGTCTGATGAACACGCGGTTAGCAATAGCCACGATGACCTTGTGGCTCGTCGTCTTGACAGGACAGACCGGCAGGTCTGCGAGCCAGGATTTGACCGACAAGCTGCCGATCCAGGATGCCGTGGTCAACTTCGGCGCCGTGCACCCTCAGCCTGCGCCGCCAGCGCACCACGCCCTGGTGCCCGACGAGGTGACCATCTTCAAAGCCGGAACGGTTACATTCATCATGAATGGTACCGGTCACGGGCTGGCCATTTATCCCGTCAGCAAGAACACGACCCGCGCTCATATCGCCGACGACCTGTGCCAGGGCGGTCCAACTCTCTGCAACACCGCGACACAGACGGCGCAACAGCGGTATCTCATCACGGACGGTGACGAGAATCTGATTGTCGATACTGGCGTGTTTCCGGCCCAACGACTCGTGGATTCGCCGGCTGGACAGCTCTTCTCGGCCGGCGCAGGCGTGCTGCTGACTGGCTCGACGCCGACCACGACGGGAACGCAGGTGAGATATCGGTTTGCCGAAGACGGTCGCTACCTGGTGATCTGCATCAACCGCGTCCATTCGATCAACGACTGGATGTTCGGTTTCGTCAACGTCGTTTAGCAGCCACCCGGATCCCCCCGGCTGGACCGGTTACGCCTGCATGAATTTCAACTTCACCTGGACCCAGTGATCCGGCGACTGACGATCAAGGACGCGCTGCACCCTTCATCATAGATTCACTGTTTCGTCGGCCAGTTTTACGATAGCCTCGCCCGTGCGAGGCTCTTTTTTTATACGAACCCGGAACCGGGAACCCAGAACTGAACCTATGAAGCGTAAAGCTCTCGCGGGACTTGCGATCGGCCTCGGTGCCGCGACCCTCGTCCTGCTGATCGCCGCCTCCGGCGTGCTCGAGACCGTCGAGCTCAGCCTCTACGACTGGCGCATGCGCGTCGCCGCCCAGAATCCGCCCGACGTCAACAGAGACATCGTCATCGTCGAGCTCAACGATACGACGATCCTGGACCTCGATGAGGAGTTCGGCCGGTGGCCCTGGCCGCGCGCGGCCGTCTCGATCGTGGTCGACTTTCTCAACCGGGCGCCGGCAAAGGTCATCGCGCTCGACTTCGCGTTTACCGAGCACGACCGCGTCCTGCAGCACAGGATCGGCACCACCGAACTCTCCGGTCTCGATTCGGACGCGGCGCTGGTCGCCTCAGTGAAGGCTGCGCCGGGTTCCATTCTGCTCGCCGAAGCCACTTACGAAGGTGTGAGGGGCGGCGGCCAGGAGAACAAACCGCCTGACTGGGCGGCCCAGCCGTACCGCCTGGGCCCCGGGATGTACGAGCGGCGCACGATCACTCCGCCGTTTCCGGAGCTCGCGGCGGCGGCCTCGGGACTCGCGCACAACTACGCGGTGCTCGACGAGCGCGGCTCGCTCCGGCGCATCCCCCCGTTCGTGCGCATGGGCGATCGATTCATGCCGTCGCTCGGCGTCGCGGCGGCGCTTCGCGCCCTCGGCGTGCGGCCGGACGAGGTCCTGCTCGATGGACAGACGCTGCGGATCCGCGATCGCGCCATCCCGCTCCTCTCCAGCGAGATCGACGACGCGATCGACACCAACACGACCAACGAGCAGCTGACGATGCTGGTGAATTACCGGGCGCCGGCGGTGCTGCCGAACGGCGAAAAGCCGTACACGAGCTATGAGCTTCGGCACCTGATTCAATCCGAGATTCAGCTGCTCGGCGACCAGAAGCCGCTGGTGGATCCCGCGGCGTTCAAGGACAAAATCGTGTTCGTTGGCCTCACCGCATCGGGTCTCGTCGACGTGTTCCAGACGCCGTTCGACGCGGCCGGCCAGGGACGGATGCCGGGCGTGCAGATGCACGCGAGCGTGGCCGACAGCATCCTGTCGAACCGGTTCATCCGACCGGCAGCTGCCGGCTGGGGTGTGGCGGCGGTGGTTGCCGGCGCGGTCATCGTCGGCCTCCTGGCCGCTTTCCTGCCGTTCAACGCGGCGGCTCCCGCGGCGCTGCTGATCATGTGCGGCTGGGCGGTGCTGGCCGTCAGGGCGTTCCAGGGCGGTCTCTGGATCGGCATGATCGAGCCGCTGGCGGCGATGGGGCTGGCGTTGTTTTCCGGCACCGCCTACCAGTACTTCGTCGAAGGCCGCGAGAAGCGGAAGGTCAAGACGCTGTTCGGCCGCTACGTCTCGAAGGACGTCTACGACCAGCTCCTGGCACACCCCGAGCGCGCCGAGCTCGGCGGTAACCGGCGCGACATGACGGTGCTCTTCTCAGACATCCGCGGCTTCACCACCGTGACCGAAAAGGGACAGCCGGAAGAGCTCGTCGCGCAGTTGAACGAGTATTTCTCGCGGATGGTGGACGTCGTGTTCCGACACCACGGCACCGTGGACAAGTTCGTGGGGGACATGGTGATGGCGCTCTACGGGGCGCCGCTCGACGACCCCGACCACGCCGAGCATGCCGTGGAGGCCGCCGTGGACATGGTCCGCGAGCTGGGCGAGCTGAATCGGGTGTGGGCCTCCCAGGGGCGCCCGCAGCTCGACATCGGAATTGGCGTCAATTCAGGCGAAATGATCGCCGGAAATATCGGCTCTTCGTCCATCATGAGCTACACGGTTATCGGCGATAATGTCAACCTCGGCGCCCGGCTGGAGTCGCTGAACAAAGATTACAAGTGCCGCATCATCATCAGCGACGCCACGCGGACGCGCCTGAAAGGCGTGTACGACGTGCAGCCGCTCGGCGACGTCGTCGTGAAGGGCAAGACACGTCCGGTTGCGATCTTTCAGATCAGGGTCCCGTCGCCGATGCCGGCGGCGCAAGAGGAAGCAAAGTTATGAAGCACGCAGCATTCGCACTCGCACTGGTTCTCACGGCATCGCCGGCCTACGCGCAGCTTGGCGGCCTCGGCAAGGCGATCCGCGTCAAGGAGAAAGCCGACAAGATCAGAAACCTCGTCGTCACCGAGGCCGACGAACGCAAGATCGGTGAGAAGGTCAGCGACCGCGTCCGGGTGGAGTTCGGCGTATTTCAGGACCAGGCCGTCACGAGGTACGTGACGCTCGTCGGCACCATGCTGACGCAGAACAGCAGCCGTCCCGATCTCAAATGGGAATTCATCGTGCTCGACACCGACGGCGTCAACGCCTTCGCGTCCCCCGGCGGGCTCGTACACATCACGCGCGGCGCGCTCGGTCTGATCAAGAGTGAGGCGGAGCTCGCGGGCGTGCTCGGCCATGAGATCGCGCACATCACCAGAAAGCATACGGTCAACGCCATCAAGAAGAATGCGACGGTCGAGCTCGGTGTCGACGTTGCTCCGGGCACCCCCGCTTTCGTGGAGGGGCTGGCCAACGCGGCGTACGACAACATCGTCGAAAAAGGGTTCGATCGCGGCGACGAGGAAGACGCCGACGAACACGGCATCCTGCTCGCGAACAAGGCCGGCTACAACCCGTCCGGCCTCGGCACTTTTCTCACGAAGCTCGCCGAGCGGAACAAGGAACAGTCGGCCAAGGAGCGCAACGGCCTCTTCGCCTCTCATCCGGAAACGCAGGGACGCATCGACAAGCTCACGAAGCAGATCACGACCGCAAAGCTGAACGCCACCGCCACGGTGCAGCCGCGATACGCGTCCCACATCACCTTCGACGCTCCGCCGCTGAGCGAGATCGCGATGGTCGTCGCGGGCACCCGCGGCGTCGCCGGCGCGACCGGCGGCAAAGAAGGGAAGGCCGAGGAGAAGGAGAAGCCGAAGAAGCGGGGCTTTGGTCTCGGCTCGCTGGGCCTGTCGAGCAGCCCACAGGCGGAGTCCAAGCAGGCTTCGGCATCGGCAGGTAACAGAGCGGTGGGTGCGGACCGCGCCGCCCCCGGCGGACCGAATCCGTCCAAGGTGACTGTGCCCGCCCTGACGCCGGCCGACCTCCAGGCCTTCAAGCAGGGGATCGCCGGCTAAGGCATCGTGGACCATCCTATTTCCCACCTGGTGGTGAGCGTCGCCGCGCTGGCGGTGACGCTCGCCATGTCGAGCTTCACCGTCAACCGCCTGGTGAAGCGCAAGCTACGCCTTTCGATCTTCTTTCTCGGCGTTTACTCGGTTGTGCATGCGCTGCTTTTGCTTCGCCCCGGGCTGGTCGAGCCGGCCGCGTGGCCCGCGAAAACCGAGGAGCTGGTGCTCGCCGCCGCGCTCATCAACCTGCTGATCGTGGGACTGGTGAACCCGCTGCGCGCGGACCGCGTGCCGGACCGGTTCCCTTCCATTCTGCAGGATGCGATCGTCCTCGGCATGCTGCTGCTCTTCGCGACGTTCGTTGTCGATGAGAAGTTCCTGACGACGTCGGCGGTGAGCGCGGTGGTCGTGGGCTTCGCGCTGCAGGACACGCTGGGCAACGCCATCGCGGGGCTCGCGATCCAGAGCGAGAAGCCGTTCAACATCGGCCACTGGATCACGGTCGGCAGCCACGAGGGGCGCGTCGCGGAAGTGACCTGGCGCGCGACGAAGCTGCGCACCAAGACCGGCAACTTCGTCATCCTGCCGAACAGCGAGGTCGCCAAGGCCGCCGTCACCAATTACTCCGAGCCGGCGGCCCCGATGCGCCTCTTCATCGACGTCGGCGTCAGCTACGACGCGGCGCCGAACATGGTGAAGGCGGCGATCGCAGAGGCGCTGACCAACTGCACGCTGGTCCTGAAGGCGCCGGCGCCCGACGCGATGATCCACGACTTCGCGGACTCGTCGATCGTCTACCGCGTCCGCTTCTGGACCGACGATTTCGAGCTCGACGAGGAAGCGGCCGACCAGGTGCGCGGGGCGCTCTTCTATGCGTTCCGCCGCAAGGGGATCGAGATCCCGTACCCGATCCAGGTCGAGTTCTCGAAGGATGCGCCGTCGCTGGACGAGGCCGGACGGCTGGCCGAGCGGCTGCAGCTGCTGGGCGACATCGACCTGTTCGCGTCGCTCGACCACGCGCTCCGCGCCACGATCGCGGCGAAGATGAAGCTGGTCGAGTTCGGCGACGGCGAGGCGATCGTTCGCGGAGGCGACCCCGGCCAGTCGATGTACATCGTTGCCTCGGGCCGCGCCCTGGTCAGGCTCGAGGACAGTCAGAGCGAGGTGGCGACCCTCGAGCGCGGCGGCTATTTCGGGGAGATGTCGCTGCTCACCGGCGAGCCGCGGACGGCGAGCGTGATCGCCAAAGGGGACGTCAGCGTGCTCGAGATCGACGCGCAGATCTTCCGCGACCTGGCCGACGTCAGCCCGCAGGCCGTCGAGCAGGTCGGCGTCGCCGCCGCCACGCGCCGCGCCGAGCTGAACCTCGTGCGCGCGTCCGCCCGGGCCGCCGCCGTCGTCGAACCTCCCGCCAACTTTCTCGCGCGCATGCGGAAGTTTCTGCACATCTGAGAGGCCGGACCTGGTGTCGCGCCGCGCTTGATGCGTCCGGGCGCTGGGCGGCGGAGCCACGTCAGATCCTGGCGCCCCGATGCCGCCAAGGCGTCGCCGCTCGCAATGAACTCAGGCGAGCTACAGTGGGCCCACCGGAGACTTGGGGAGGTGGGCGCTGATGGTGCCGTCTCGGCTGGGGTGTGCCGTAGGCTGGCTGCTGATCAGGGTCGGCCTCCGGGTTGGCCGCTGCCTCAGTGGCGAATCACTGCCTCGACGGATGGGAACGCCTGCGGTGCATTTTTCAGACGCCCCGCCTTTGCCACGGCCCGGCGGGGCGCAGCGGGCTGGCCGCATCGCGCCGGGCCCCTGACGTAGCTCCGCCGCCGCGCGGCGTTCTCCGCACGTCGCACGTGCACGTCGGCACGTCGGCACGTCGCACATCGCACGTCGCACATTCCGAACGCTTTGACGGCGGAGCCACGCCAGGCCCCCGGCGCCTCGGCCTACGCCCGGAAAAATGCACCTCCGGCGCGTGCCTCACGATGCCGTCTCGGCTGGGGTGTGCCGTGCGCTGGATGCTGATCAGGGTCGGCCTTCGGGTTGGCCGCTGCCTCAGTGGCGAATCACTGCCTCGACGGATGGGGACGCCTGCGGTGCATTTTTCAGCACTGCCGCGCCCTGGCCAAGGTTCCGGCGCGGCAGCAGCGGGCTGGCCGCATCGCGCCGGGGCCCTGACGTAGCTCCGCCGCCGCGCGGCGCTCTCCGCACGTCGCACGTGCACGTCGCACGTCGCACATCGCACATCGCACATCGCACGTCGCACGTCGCACGTCGGACGTCGCACGTGTCTTATCGTCGCTCCCGATATCCGCGCTCGTAGCCGACGGTGAACCCGCGGCGGTACTCGTCCTTGTAGCGCTCGCGCGACCCGTAGCGGTTGTCGTAGTCGCGGTCGCCATCGCGGTACCACTTGTGGCGGCGCGGATCGAAGCGGTCGTTGTCGCGCGCGTCTTCGCGCCCCTTCTCGTAGCCGTCACGCGCGCCGATGTCGAAGGGGGAGAAGTAACGGTCGTTGCGTCCCTGGGGATAACCGTATCCGCGACGGTCGTTCGGTGCGTAGCGGCCGTTGTTGCCATAGCGGCTCGAGAAGCGGCGGTATCCTTCCGCGTAGCCGTCGGCGAATCCCTGCCTGAAGGTCTGGCGGTAGCGCTCGACGTCGCCGTAGCTCCGGTTGTAGCCGACGTCGCCGCGCTGGAAGTCGCGCTCGTCCTGGTAGCGGAACGGGTCGCGGCTCCGGCCGTCTTTCTCACCTTCTGTCACACCCTCACGGAAGCCGCGGTCGTAGGCGACGCGGCGGACTTCTGACGAGTACCCTCTGGACTGACGTGAATCGGGCCAGCCCCACTGCGCGCTGGCGGGAGCGGCAACCGCCAGGGCAAGAGCACCGAGAGCAGGCACGAGGAACAGGCGTTTCATGGTGGACCCTCCGTGCCAGAGCTTGGGGCAAGAAGCGCGCCCGGCGTTGGCCGGGGCGATTGGGTGAAGTTTTCGAATGAAACCGGGCCTGCGGGCAGAGTGCCGGGGCCGCGCGTCGCGGCGAGTGGACAGCTACTGCGACCAGACGAGGACACGGTCCCCGCCGACATTCGTCTGATCGAGCACGAGGGTTGGACCGAATCGCTCGAGGTCTTCCACCGTGAGCTTCAGGTCTTCGAGGTCCATGCTGTTCCCGCTGAAGTCCACGGTGGCGCCGTTCATCTTCAACCGGAGCAGCCAGAACGGCACCGTCACCTTGACCAGCCCCTCGTCGTCGGGGTCGAAGGCGAGCACGTAGAGGGCCTCGGGGCGCGCGGGATTCGCCGGCGCCGGGCGGTCGGTGTTGGACCGGATGAAGCGGCCGTGCCCGTCGAGCTCGATGAGTGGTCGCTGGCCGCGGAAGCGCGCGCGGACCGCGTCGAACTCGCTGGCTGCGACTTCGGCCGAGGCCTTTCTCGTTTCGATGTTCTTGGTGAAGTAGTAGAACCCGGCGCCGGCCATCGCAATCACGAACAGGATGCCGACGGCGGCCAGGCCGACGATCACCCAGATCCATGTCTTCAGCTTAACGGCCATGCGCTTTTCTCGAGAGCTCCCTGGCGTCTTCGACGCATTCCGGATCGTTTCCGTTCTGGCAGAGCGAGACCGCCTGCGTGGCCTCCGACGCCGCGGCGGTCCGGTCGCCTCGCTTCAATGCGGCGCGCGCGAGCTCGACCCGGGCGCGGCCCGCCACCCAGGCCTGCGCGTCGGCCGCTGTGGCAGCCCGAAGATCCGCGATCGCATCCTCCCGCCCGAGCGCGAGCCGGGCAGCGCCGCGTTTGTAGCGCCACAGGGCCTCCTCCCCGGGGATGCGCCGGCGTTTTTCGGCGGCCAGCATGGTCAATCCCTCGGAAAGCAGCCGGTCCGCCTCGGCCGCGCGGCCGCCCCGCAGTGCCGTGGATCCGGCCTCGAGGAGCACCAGCCGGTTTCGCGGATACAACGCACGGAGCTGCCGCAGCGCGGCGAGCGCTTCGTCGAACCGGCGCTCACGGTTGTACACCAGAACCAGGGCGAACAGCGCATCCGTGCGCGCCTCGCCGCCGCCGGCCGCGGCGCGCCGCAGCAGCCGGATGCCCTGCTCCTTGCCGCCGCCGAAGCCGACCACGTAGGCCATCACCCGCATCGGGAGCGCCAGCGTCGACACCACGTAGCGATACATCCCAACCACCAGCGCCGCATCCGTGCGCGACGGATCGAGCGCGAGGGCGCGCTCGTGCTCGTCGAAGCACCGGCGGGCGGCCTTGAAGCCGGCCAGCAGCCGGCCCTCGACGGTTGCAATGTATGACGCTTCGAGACCGAGGGCGGCCCCGAGATCGTAGTGGGCCTGGGGGTCGTCCGGCGATCTCTTCAGCCGGGCTCGGGCCAGCGAGATCGCGGCCTTGACCTCTGTTCGGAACTCTGCGTCGAGGTCCGGCGGCGGCTTCTTCAGATTCACCCGCGCGCGGTTGAACGATCCGAGGTAGTGGTCGACCGTGACGGCGCCGCGAAGAAACAGCATGTGCAGCCACAGGACCGACGCCAGCGTCCGGTGCGGAGCGGGATCGTCAGGCGCGGCGGCGACTGCCTTTCTCAGGTGATCGATGGCTTCGTCGTGATCGAGATTGTAAGCCAGCTCCAGAGCGCGCGACCGCAGCTCCGGACTCGTGGCTTGCGCCGTCAGGCGGGAGTCACTGGCGAGGATTACGAACGCCGCAGCGGCCAGCCATCGTCCCGGCATTCAGGACTATGATAGCCGGTGCTGTTCAGGCCCGGGCTGCACCGGGCCACGCGTTGATGCTACTTACCGGAGGATGCGATGCCGCGAGGCCGAGCGAGAAAGAAGCAGGGGGGCGTGTTGATGAAGTCTGCCGAGATGATCGGCTGGGCCGTTGGCGGGATCGAACGTGAGATCCAGGCCACTCGTGAGCGGCTGACCGCGCTCACGTCGCAGGCCAGGGCCCTCCGCTCGAAGCTTCCGGGTGGCGCTGCCGGCCGCGCGGGGCTGGCCGGCGCCGGCCCCACGATTGCTGGTGAGCCGAAGCGGAAGCGCCGCCGCCGCCAGATGTCTCCTGAAGCCCGCAAGCGCATCTCCGAGATGATGAAGAAGCGCTGGGCCGAACGCCGCAAGGCCAAAGCCAGCAAGTAAGCCGCGCGCCGCCGCCATGTCTGGCGTCAATGCTGAATGTCGAGTACTTGCATTTCGAGCATTCAGCGTTGACATCAGCGTCTAGACATCAACTTCAGCGCCCCGGCCGTGTGCGCGGGCGCGGCCGTAGGCCAACTGCGCCGCTGCGAGGTCTTCGACAGCCAGCCCCAGTGACTTGAAGATCGTGACGCGTTCCCCTGACGCGCGGCCTTCAGCGGTTCCCCGAACGACGTCACCGATCTCCGCCTTGATGTGCGAGGGGCCGATCGCGCCGTCCCCGATCGCCAGGACGATGTCGCCGGCTTCGGCGAGGGCGGCCTCGCGCGAGTCGACGTAGAGGTCGCCGCGCGCGACCAGGGGGGCATCCATCTCGCGCTGGTTCGGACGGCAGGCGCCGACCGCACAGAGGTGGGCGCCGTCCGCGATCCACTCGCTCCGCACGACCGGCTCTTTTGCGGACGTGACCAGCGCGATCAGATCGGCCCCGTGGACCGCTTCGCCGGCCGTGCCGGCTGCAGTGATGGGAGCCGCCACCTTCGGGCTCATGGCGGTGACGAATGCCTCCGCGCGCGCGGCGTTCGGACTCCAGACGCGCACCTCGCGCAGCCGACGGACGCGCGAGATCGCTTCGAGGTGGCTGCGCGCCTGCACGCCGGAGCCGACGACCGCCAGGACGCCGGCTTCCTTTCGCGCCAGCCGCTGCACCGATACGGCAGACACCGCCGCCGTCCGCGCTTCGGTGATGTAGCGGCCGTCCATCAGCGCGAGGAGCGCGCCGGTCTCCGGGTCCAGCAGCACGATCGTCGCCAGATGCGTCGGAAGGCCGCGTTCGGTGTTTCCCTCGAACACGGTGACGAGCTTCGTGCCGAGCGCCGGCGTACCGGGAATGTAGGCCGGCATGAGGCCGAAGAACGCGTGCCGCTCCCCGACCGTCAGCACCGTCCGCAGCGGCTGCGTGACCTGCCGCGCCGAGAATTCCGCGAGCGCGGTCGCCATCGCCGGGATGAGATCGTCCATGGTGAGCAGGGCCTTGACATCGGCTTCGGTCAGGATGAGGGCCATGGTCGGGATCGGGATGCGGATGCGGTTTGCGGGACGCCCAAGACAAGAGCTTATAATCGCCACGGCCGGGGAACAAGACTGGCACTGCGGCATCCCCACTCGACGTCCGGCATCCCGTTCAATGATCGCCATCCGAACCGTCGACGCCCATACCGCCGGGGAACCGCTGCGGCTCATCGTGTCGGGGTTTCCGGCCGTGGAAGGCAGAACGATCCTCGAACAGCGGGAGTTCGTCCGCGAGAACTACGATCACCTGCGCCGCGCGCTGATGCTGGAGCCGCGCGGGCATGCGGACATGTATGGCGCGCTGCTCACGCCGCCGGAGCATCCGGGCTCACACGCGGGCGTGCTCTTCATGCACAACGAGGGCTTCAGCACGATGTGCGGCCACGGCGTGATCGCGGTCACCACGATCGCCGTCGAGCGCAGCCTGATCGTCGTGCCGGCGGAGCCTGACGGCTCGCTGCGCATCACGCTGGATTCGCCGGCAGGGCCGATCCAGGCGACGGCCAGGGTTTTCGACGGCCGCGTCAACAGCGTCAGGTTCCGGAACGTCCCCTCGTTCGTGCTGCATCCCGCCGTCCCCGTGCGCGCCGGCACCCGCGACGTGCGGGCCGATGTCGCCTTCGGCGGCGCGTTCTACGCGATCGTCGACAGCGAAGCGGTTGGCATCCCGATCGTCCCCGACCGGCTGGCGGACCTGCGCAAGGCGGGCATGGAGATCAAGCACGCGGTCGAGAAGGCGGTGAAGGTGGCACACCCGCTCGAGCCGCAGCTGCACGGCATCTACGGGACGATCTTCACCGGTCCTCCGACCGACGACACCGCGGATCTCCGCAACGTCACCATCTTCGCCGACGCCGAGGTGGACCGCTCCCCCTGCGGCACCGGCACCGCCGCCGTCATGGCCGTACTGGCGGCCATGGGCATGCTCGCGGAAGGGGGGCAGGTCTTCACCCACGAGAGCATCATCGGCACCCGGTTCCGCGGTCGTGTGGCCGGCAGGACCACGCTCTCGACTTCAAACGCCCAACTTCCAACTTCGAACGGGATCGAAGCGATCATTCCGGAGATCGAAGGCGAGGCCTACATCACCGGCGAGAACACGTTCCTCATCGATGATCGGGACCCGCTGAAGCATGGGTTCAGGATCTGACGAGGTCGCCTTCAAACGCCAAACTTCAGAGTTCAAACGCCAAACTCAACAGGTGTCTCTCTTGCAGTTTTTGAAGTTTGAAGTTTGAAGTTTGAGTTGTCCCCGGTCCTTATTCGGTCCGCATTACCTGTAGTCGGTTACTCCTGTCTGAGGACCGTCATCGGATCCACGCGCGTGGCGCGGCGCGCGGGGAGCAGGCTGGCCGCGATCATCACGGCGAGCATGACGAGCGGCGCGCCGGTGAACGCGACGGGATCGATCGTCGGCGCGCCGTGAACGCCCCAGCGCAGGATCTGCGCGGTGGCGGCAGCGGCGCCGAGGCCGGCCACGCACCCGGCGCCGGTAGGCACGAGCGCCTGCCTGAGGATCATGCCGACGACCGAGCGCCCGTCGGCGCCGAGCGTCATCCGGATGCCGATTTCGCGCTGCCGCTGGGCGACGATGTACGAAACGACGCTGAAGAGGCCGGATGCCGCGAGCACGAGCGCCGTGAGACCGAGCACGGCGATGAACAGGACGACAAGACGACGGGATGAATGGCGCTCGTGCTGCAGCCCGTGAGCCGTGTTCAGCGCACTGACCGGGAGGCGCTCGTCGATGCGCGCGACGAGCTCGCGGACGCCAGCCGCGACCGGTTCGGGATCGCCGTCGAACCGCACGAAGAGATTGAGCGCCGGCTGGTGCTCGACCGGGCCGGGGTAGTAGATGGTCGGCGGCTCGTTGCGGCGAACCGTCTCCGCGTGCGTGCTCTCGACGACCCCGACGACGGTGACGTCGTAGCCGGTCTCGTATCGCTCGCGGCCGGCGGCGATCCGCAGATGCGTGCCCAGCGCGGTGCCGTGGAGAAGCTTGTCGGCGAACGCCTGATTGACGATCACCGACCGCGGGCGCCCGACGTGATCGTCCGGCCGGAACGAGTGGCCCGCGGTGAGCGGCAGACCGAGCGTCGTGAACAGGTCTCCGGCGGTGTAGACCGCGTATGCCTTCCGGGGGCTCCCCGGGGCATCGGCCGGCAGCCAGACCTGCAGCAGCCCTAAGAATGGCAGCGGCCCCCAGAGATTGCCTCCCGCGACAGTCGAGGATCTCGCCCCCGGCAGCGTTCGCGCGCCGGCGGCAAGCCGGTCGTAGAACTCGCGCGCCTGCTCCGGGGTGTAGCGCAGCTTGTCGACGTCGAACGACGCCACGATCAGGCCGGCGGGATCGGGGACCGGGTAGACGTTGGCCAGCAGCACCGTCCTCGTCAGTTGCGCGCCGGTGATCAGCAGCGCGAGTGACAGGGCGGCCTGCAAGGCCATGAGCCCCGCCCGCGTTCGGCGATGGCCGGTGTTGAGCCCCTCGGGCCCGGCACCGGGTGTGCGGCGGGCCGCCGCGCGGGTCGTGACGATGGCGGGACCGATGCCGAATACCAGGCCGGTCGCGACTGCCGTGGCGAGCGTGAAAGTCAGGAGGCGCCAGTCGATCCACAGGGGCACCGGCACTATCTGCTGCATCGATCGCAGCGCCCAGTACGTCAGCATCAGGCCGGCGGCTGCGGCGACGCCCGAGAGCAGCCCGCTTTCGGTGAGGATCTGCCGAATGAGCCGCCAGCGGCTGCTGCCGAGCGCCAGGCGTACCCGCCATTCGATCGCGCGCCGGCTGGCTCGAGCCAGCATGAGGTTGGCGGCGTTGACGCAGGCGATCGCCAGTACGATCAGCGGCACGGCCATGAAGGCGAGCATCAGCGCCGGTGTTCGACTGGAGCCGCGGCGGCCGACCGGCATCACCCGCCCGCGCACCGGTTCAACGCCACCCAGGTTCGATGCACGCGCCGAGATCTCGGCCGCTGCCTGCGCCAGCGTGGCTCCCGGGGCCAGCCTGCCGACGAAGTCCAGCGACAGCGTCCCGGCCGATTCCGCACTCACCGGCTCGCCGGCGCTGTTGCGCAGCGCGACCTCCGCCAGCGCGAAGGTGATCCAGACATCGGGTGCGTCCGCGCCGTCCCCCAGGCCGGCGAAGTGGCGCGGCGCGACACCGGTGATGCGGACGTGCGCGCCGTTGACCGTAATCCACTGGCCGACGGCCGTTTCGGCGGCGGCGAACATCTGCTGCCACAAGCGGTGGCTGATGACCACCGACTGGGCTGCAGGCACGTCCTGAGCGGAGCGAGTGTCGAAGAACCGGCCGATGACCGGCTGAACACCCAGCACCTCGAAGTAGTTGGCGCTGACGATCGCAGCCGGCACCTCCGACGGCACGGCCACGCGCCCAACCGCCAGGATCGTTTCGTGCATGGCTGATACATCGGCGAGGCTGGGGCTTGTATTTCGGAGCCGGAGGTACTGCTCGAAAGTCGAGTCGATCAACCCTCCCTTGCGGATCAGTATCACGCGGGCCAGCGAGTCCTGATCGTACACCCCGGAAAACGGCCGGAAGACGAAGGCATTGACGACGCTGAACGCCACGGTGTTGGCGGCGATGCCGATGCTGAGGCTGGCGATCGCGGCGAACGTGAAGCCGGGCGCCTTCGCCAGCCCGCGCACGGCGTACTTCAGGTCCTGCGGATAGGCGTGGAAGATCCCGGCGGAAGGGCCGATCGTTTCTCCGCGCCGGGCCGACACACGCCGCAGCGCCCACGCGTCCGGCAGGGCGCCGAGGATCATCGGCTTGCGGGCGTGGAGCAGCTCGGCGCGCCACTCCTCGAGCCAGCGCTCGCGCGAAGCCGCCGGCACGATCCGCGCGATCAACCACAGAGCGGCGTGCGTGAGACGCATCGTTAGTCCTGCCGAAGCACCAAGATCGGATCGACGCGCGACGCGCGGCGCGCAGGGATGGCGCTCGCCAGGGCCATGGCCGCCGTGAGGACACCGGTCGCCGCAACCAGCAGTGCCGCATCGATTCGCGGAGTGCCGAGGATGCTGGCGTGTGCCACGGCGCCGAGCACGATGGCCACGACGCCACCGAATGCGCCTCCGATCAGTGCCAGTCGCATGGATTGCCCGAGCACCAGCCGGAGGATGCCTGAGGGGACCGCGCCCAGCGCAATGCGGACACCAATCTCCCGCTGCCGCAGCGTCACCATGAATGACACGAGCGCGTAAAGGCCGGCGGTGGCAAGCGCGAGCGCGATGGTGCCGAGCAGCGTGAGCCCGCCGGCCATGATCCGTTCTTCGAAATGCCGGCGGCTGGTCAGGCTGGCGAGTGTCTCCAGCTCGATGATCGGCACGCGCGGATCGATGTCGCGTACGGTCGCGCGAAGCGCGGGGCCGACGTGCCCGAGCTCTCCGCGCGACCGGACATACAACGTGAGGGCGGGTTCGTACTCGAGAGGTGTCGCGACGTAGACGGTCTGCATCGGTCGCGTGGTGTACGCCAGGTCCTCGGCGGCTTCGACGACTCCGACGATCCTGACTTCGACCGACTTCGCGTATCCCTGGTTGCGCGCCGCCACGCGGATGGTCCGGCCGACGGCCGAACCCTTCAGCTTCGCGTCCGCAAAGGCCCGACTGACGATGGCCGCGGTGGGCTGTGGTGTGGCGTCTTCCGGACGGAACCCGCGACCGGAGACGAGACGGAGTCCCACCGTTCCTGTCAGATCGCCCGCGGCATATCCGCCCAGGTACAACCCGCCCTTCTTCGGGCCGTCCTCGGGGCCCCAGGCGATGATCGGGCTGGCGCCACTGCCTCGGCCCCACGTCCACAAAGCCGAACGGCGCGCCAGTGCCGCGTTCTCGACGCCGGGGATGTGCGAGACCCGATCGAGAAGCTGGCGGTAGAAGTCTTCACCGGCCGGCCGCGCGAACTTGAGGTGATTGAGATCGAATGAGGCGAGGACGAGACGCTCGGGGTCCGCAGCCCCCGTTCTCTCGAAGAGCCCGCGGACGGCACCCAGCACCTGCCCGCCAGTGGCGAGCAGTCCCAGGGACAATGCGACCTGCACCGCGACCATGACCCGACGCGCGCGCATGCGCCCCGGGCCGCGATCGCCGGGGCGCGACGATCCCAGAGCCGCACGGCTCCGGGCCGCAGCGACGGCAGGCGCGAGACCGAACCCGAGCGCGCAGAGCAGGGACGCGACGATCGTGAAGCGGAGCGCCGGGCCGCTCGCCTCCATCGGGAAGCCGGTGGCGGTCTCCCCGAGCGCGAGCAGCCACCGGATCACGGGAATCGACAAGACTCCGGCGAATACGGCAATCATGAGGCTCTCGGCCAGTACCTGCCGCATGACACGCCAGCGCGAGGCGCCGAGCGCCAGGCGGACGGCGATGTCACGCGCGCGCTCGCTGCCGCGCGCGAGCAACAGGTTCGCGGCATTCATGCACGCGATCGCAAGTACGACCATCGGCACGAGCATGAAGTTGACGAGCAGCCGGGAGGCCTCCTCAGGAAGAAGGCGAAACACGCCCTGTGCCTGCACGAAGCTGTCGGCGCCGGCCGCGCCGCGTGATGCCTTGATCCGCGCGCTCGCCACTGCCGCGTCGGCCTGCACCTGTTCGAAAGTCGCGGCTGGCTTCAGGCGTCCGACGTAGTTGAAGCGATATTCTGTCTGAGGAAGGACCGTTCCCCCTGGTCCGTCTGCCGGCTGCACGAGGGCCGGCGCGAGCGGCAGCGGCAGCCAGACCTCCGTGCCGTACTCGCCGCCCACTTGCATGCTGCCCTTGGCGCTGCTCCCGAACTTCGGCGGGGTGACGCCGACGATGCGGACGGCGTGGCCTGCCACGTCGACGAACTGCCCCAGCACGCCGGGATCCTGTGAGAACAGCCGCTGCCAGAGCGTGTGCCCGATGACCGCGACGTTCGCATGCGCGAGCTGCTGTTCTTCGCCGGTGAAGCCCCGGCCGAGAGCGGGGCGCACGCCGAGGACGTCGAAATAGTTCGCCGAGACGAGCGCCGCCCGGAGCGAGTGGGCTTCGGCGCCGATACGAACGGCGACGTGGGTCGATGCCTCGGCCGACACGGCCTCCACCGACGGCACTGAGCCGCGCAGCACGTCGTAGTCTTCAGGCGTGGAGGACGAAATCCAGCAATTCGGCCAGCCGCAGCCCCGATGGATGGTCAAGCGGACCAGCCGATCCTGCTCTTCGACGCCCGGGAGGCCGCGGAACATGATGCTGTGAAGGAATCCAAACGCCGCCGACGTCGAGGCGATGCCGACGGCAAGGCTCGCGACGACGCTGGCCGTGAAGAGCGGCGCGGCGGCCAGGCTCCGGAGGCCGTAGCGCAGGTCCTGGGGGAAGGCATGGAACGGATTCGTTCTGACGCGACCCGCCGGCACGATCCGCGCGATCAACCATAGAGCGGCATGTGTGAGACGCATCGTCAGCCCTGCCGAAGCACCATGATCTGTGGCCTGTATTCCCTTCTGTGGCTATTCCGTCCGCAGCACCTGCAGTGGATCCACGCGGCCGGCCTGGCGCGCGGGGATCCAGCTCGCGGCCGCCATCACCAGCACCATTAGTAGTCCGGTGGCCAGGAAGACCAGCGGGTCCACGCTGGCCGTGCCGTACAGCTGCGACTGGATCACCTTTCCAGCGGCCGCGGCCGCAGCGGCGCCGACCGCGGCCCCGATCAGGGTCGGCGTCAGCGCCTGCCGCACGATCATCGTGACCACCGAGGCGGCGTCGGCGCCCAGGGCAAGCCGGATCCCGACTTCCTGTCGTCGCAGCGAGACGACGTACGAGACGACGCTGTAAAGGCCGAAGGCGGCGAGGAGGAGTGCGGCCATCCCGAGCCCGGCCGCGGCTCGCGCGAACAGCCGCCGCTCGACGTCCAGGCCCCCCCTGGCATCGTTCAGCGTTATGGGATCGCCGAGAGGCACCCGCGAATCAACCTCGCGCACCGCAGCCTGCAGCGCCGACACCGTAAAAGCGCCGGTGCGGTCGGCACGGATGTAGAGCGTACGGGTCGGCTGGTAGCCGATGGGGGCGGGGTGATAGAGAAGCGCCGGTTCCTGCCCGCCCCGTTTCATGATCCCGTCCGTGACCCCGATGACGGTGACGTCTACGGCGTCCCCGGCGGTCGCCCCCAGACGGAACGAGCGGCCCAACGGGGCGCCGGCGAGGAAGTGTTTTGCAAAAACCTGGTTCACCACCACCGCGCGCAGGGCCCTCGCGTCGGCCTCGGCGAAGTGGCGCCCCTGCAGCAGCGGCATCCCGATCGCGGAGAGTGCTCCGGGTGACACCTGCATCGGGATGAACCCTCGCTTGCCTTCCGGCGGACTGTCGGGAAGCCAGAGACGCGCGGGCGCGACGTCGCCCAGGGATCCGCGGACGAGACCGGTTGTCGAGGATCCCGCGCCCGAGACGCCGGGTACCCGCCGCACCCGATCCACGAGGCGCTGGTAGAACGCCTCTCCGGCTTCTGGAGTGAATCGAAGCGGGTCCAGGTCGATTGTGGTCATCACGAGGAGTTGCGGATCGGGAATCTGCGCCTCGCGCGGGTTGCTGGCGAAGACCGTCCGCGTGAACTGCGCGCCCGTGGTGAGGAGGCCGAGCGACAGCGCGGCCTGCAGCGCAACGAGCGCGAACCGCGCGCGCGAACGTGAGGCGCCCGCCATCGTGGACGCCGGCGGAAGACGACGTCCGGCTCTCGAGGTCACGCCGAGCGCCGGCCCGAGACTGAAGGCCACCGCGGTGAACAGCGCAATCGCGATGGTGAAGAACGCGACGCGCCAGTCGGCGGGAATCGGGACGGGCACCTGGCTCGCGGCAAACCCGACGGCCCACCGACCCAGCGCGAAGCCGAGCGCCGCCGCGCCGGCGGCGAGGAGCGCCGCCTCCGTCAGCACCTGTCGCACCACGCGCCAGCGTGACGCTCCCAGCGCGAGCCGCACCGTCCAGTCGCGCGCCTGTCTCGCCGCGCGCGCGAGCATCAGGTTGGCGGCATTGACGCAGGCAATCGCGAGCACCAGCATCGGGATCGCCATGAAGCCAAGGACCGCGGGAGCCGATTCCGCCGGATCGTTCAGCCAGACGCGCGAGGCCATGGCCGTGACGTTCTTGCCTGTCGCGGCGCCGACCTGTGCCGCGAGTACCGAGGCCTCGATCTGCACCTGCTCGAGGCTCACGTCCGCGCGACGGCGACCGACGTAATCGGGCCACGCGCCGCGCGACATGCGGAGCCCGGCCGGGTTGCCCTTCGCATCGCGGAGCGTCAGGGTCGCCTGTCCGAGAGGAATCCAGAGCGCCGGCTTATCGGAGCTCTTGCGCACACCGGTGAAATCAGCCGGGGCGATCCCGATGATCTCGAGCGTGGCGCCGTTCACCGAGAGCGTCCTGCCGACTGCGGCAGGATCTCTCGCGAAGAAGCGCTCCCACGCAGCATCACTGATCACCGCAACAGGCGACGCCGGTGCATCTTCGGCGGCGACGAAGAAGCGTCCCGCCGCCGGCTGCACCCCGAGCACGTCGAAGTAGTTGCTCGACACCAGCGCCCCGGGCACGGACCACGCCTGCTCGCCGGTCGACACGGCGAACCTGGCGGACCAGGATCCCGACACGCTCCGCACCGTCGTCAGGCGCTGGCGTGCCGTGTCGAGATTGAAGTGGGCATAGTCGGGCTGCTGGGTGGAGAATTCCTTCCGGCCGCCGAGGCTGAGGCGCACCAGCTCGTGCTGCCTGTCCACGCCGGGGAACGGACGGAACACTGCCGCATTGATGAAGCTGAAGGCCACGACGTTGGCGCCGATGCCGATGCTCAGACTGAGGACGACGCCGAGCACGAAGCCGGGGGCGGCGAGCAGTCCGCGCAGCGCGTAGCGGACATCCTGCGGGAACGCGTGGAAGGAATTCGTTACGGGGACGATTCTCGCGCTCACCCACAACGCCAGACGGATCATGTGCGTACGCCTCGGCCGCCCTGAAAGATTACCGGCTGGCCGGGCTCTACGACCGCCTCGTTCACCGGCACCGGCGCGGTCTCCGGCCCG
>DATFFM010000166.1:0-36021 GCA_035250005.1 Vicinamibacterales bacterium
CCGATGGCGAGCGCCAGCAGCGCGCAGGCGGCCAGCGCGAACCAGGGTTTCCGGCGCGCCCGCCGCGCGGCGCCGGCGAGATCCTGTCGAAGGTGAGGCATGGGTCACCTTACCGCCGGCCGTATCCATTAATCAATCTCATTTTTATTCATTATTTGAATGAGATATGTTCATAGCTATGGACACCCTCTCGATCCGGCACCTGCAACTGATCACCACGCTGCACGAGACCGGTACCGCGACCGCCGCCGCCGCGCGGCTGGGCGTGACCCAGTCGGCCGTGAGCCACCAGCTGCGCGAGATCGAGGCGCGGCTGAACGCGCCGGTCTGCGTCCGCGCGGGCCGGCGGCTGATCCTGACGCCGGCGGGCATGCGCCTGCTCGAGACCGCGCGCGTGGTGATGGCCGAACTGGAGCGGACCGCGCGGGACGTGCGCCGGCTCGCCGACGGGCACGCCGGCACCCTGCGGATCACCGCGCAGTGCCACACCGGCTATCACTGGCTGCCGCCGCTGCTGCGCACGTTTCGCGCGCGCTATCCCGGCGTGGACGTCGAAGTCGCCGTCGAGCACACCAGGCATCCGGTCGAGGCGCTGCTCCAGGGATCGCTCGACGTCGCGCTGGTCACCGACACCGTCCGCGACAAGCGGCTGCGCGTGCGCCGGCTCGCCGCCGACGAGCACGTCGCCATCGTGAGCCGCACGCACCCGTGGACGAAGAAATCCTTCATCACGCCGGCGGAGCTCGGGAGCGAGGACCTGCTGCTCTATTCGGCGTCGCCGGCCGAGAGCTTCACCGTGCGCCGGATTCTCGCGCCCGCCGGCGTGCGGCCGGCCCGGGTCCGCTTCGTCCAGCTGACCGAAGCCCTCGTCGAGATGGTGAAGGCCGGCCTCGGCGTCAGCGTGCTGCCGATGTGGGCCGTGCGGCCCGCCGTGACCCGGGGCGACATCCGGACGGTTCGAATCACGCGGCGCGGCATTCAGCGGGAGTGGAGCGCCGTCACGCTGAAGAACGCGAACGAGCCGCTCTACCTCTCGGAGTTCATCGCGCTCGTGCACAAGACCATCGGCGGCCTCGCGCCGGGGTGAGCGGATCGGAGGCGCGCGCCTCCCGCGGCGCGCCGGATCACTTGCCGCAGGCGTCTGCTGTCACTTGCCCGCACCGACCACCCCGGGAGTCGACACCACCTCGACCCATTGCCCATTAGACTTGACGACCAGCCTCGCCGGGAGCCTGCCGTTCCTGTCCAGCGGACCGGTCACCCGCAGCCCGACGCCGGCGCCCGAGATCACTTCCGGCGCTTGCGTGACGGCGGTCGGATCGGTGCTGGTCTGCGCCCACACCGCGACAGCAGAGAGGACCAGAACGACGAGCGCGACGATCGACTTGCGGGCCATGACCTGCCTCCTTGGTCCGAGGGTTAGCTGGTAACAGGCAAAAAGCGGCGTACCGATAACGCAACCGTAGCCGGTCCGCCCCCGTGATCGCAATACGACGCGGGACGTGCGGCGCCGTCTCCAGGCATGTGAATCGCCCAACCGGGGCGATGCTTCTCATCTCGTTACGGGCGCTGATGGTGACGGGCGCTCCCTGGCCGCCGCCGGCACGCTCGCCAGCTCGCAGGAACTTCCCGCCCCCGAGGCGTGGGCTGCCCTGGAACGCGGCGATGGATCCACGGCCGCCGCGATGTTCCGCGACGCGCTCGACCGGTCCCCGCGCAACGCGATCCTCCACTACGGCAGCGCCCAGGCGTCGCTGCTCCTCATCGGCCGCAACGACGCGGCGATCTCGGCGCTGAAACGCGCGATCGAATTCAACCCCCGGCTGGTGCCGGCGATGGTCGTCCTGGCGCAGGTGGCCTACGCGACGGCCGATCTCGAGCTGGCGGTCCGCAGCCTCGAGAAAGCGGTGGCGCTCGTCCCGGGCGACCGGCAGCTGGCGTCTTCCTCTGCCTTGAGCGCGCGGCGCTGTCTGTCAGGCAGCGCGAGCAAGAGTGCCAATCGCGGGTCAAGCTTGAGGCGGGCTGGACGTGGCTCTGGACTACATCAGCGCGGTGGCGACGCCGGTCCCCACGAGCGCGACCGCCCAGATCAGGTCGAGATTGAACCACGCCGTCCGCAGAAGCGCGAGACCGAGCTTCCAGTAGACGACCCAGGCCATGAGCCCGGTGACCACGAGATACCCGACGGTGTGAACCACCGTCGCAACCAGCATCGCGAGTGGGCTCGTGGTACCGATCATGGCATCGTGCCCCGCCGCGTGGTCCGCTGCGTCCACGGCGTGCGTGCCCAGCAGCACCGGCAACACCATCAGGCCGGCGCCGTGGGCCGAAGCCATGAGAAACGACCATACAGTGAGATCGCGGAAGCCCACCTGCATGCGGACCCACCGCGGGTGGCGGTGGCGCATCAGACGGTAGAGGCCGAGGGTGATCAAGATCGCGGCGACTGGATACCGGACGGCGGCCGGGTTTAGCGCGAGGCCGAGCAGGGCGGCGGCCAGCACCACGCCACCGATGGCCAGCGTATGACCGGCGGCCAGGGGCACCAGCGACGTAGCCACCGCGCTACCGTTCCTCTGCTGCATGCCGAGCGCCACCGCGAACAGCCACCCCATGCCGGGGTTGACCCCGTGGTATGCGCCCAGCAGCACCATCAGCCACAGCGTCGCCAGTCCGTTCTCTCCGGTCATCGCGTCCCGGCGCTCAACGCGCCTCAGGGTAGCAGTAGGAGTCCGACGAAGCGTCGCCCCCCTCGAGCCGCACCTGATGCGCGCGGCGGCCGTCGATTTCGAGGAAGAACTTCTCGTCGATCTGCATGCCGCCCTTCGGGTCGGCGTCGAGCTTCACCATCCACCCCTTGATGCCGTCGGGATAGAACTGCGCGTCCCAGGGACTGTACAGCGAGTTCGTGAAGTAGACGCGCCGGCCGTCGCGGCTGATTTCCACCATCTGCGGGCCGCCGTTGAGAGCCCGCTGGGGCTTGGCCGGGTGCGCTGCGCGCCGCACGATGCCGCCCAGGTGTACCGACCCGGTCTTCTTCGGGTTGACCGGATCGGAGACGTCGTACTGGATGAACTCGCCCGTCCCCCAGCACGACACGTAAAGGAAGCGGTCGTCGAGTGACAGGTTGATGTCGGTCACGAGCGGCGGCACGGCCTTGAAGCCCTGCAGCAGCGGCGGCAGGTGCGCCGGGTCGGCCGACTCCGCCGGGATCTCAATCACCTTCCGGACGGCCCATTTGCCGTTCTTGCCGGTTTCGCGATGCCACATCCAGATCGACGCCGAGAGGTCCTTGAGGGAAACGACGACGCCGACGAAGCCGTACGTCTTCGTGGGATCGTGGGACGGCCGCAGCTCGAGCACCATCTGCTGCTCGGCGCCCAGGTCCAGGGCCTGCAGATGGCGGCCCTTGTCCAGATCCCAGATGTGCAGGCTGTGACCGTACCTGCCACCGAGCAGCAGTTCGGGGTTCACGCCGTCTTTCACCATGTTTGGCGTCCCCCATTCGGAGGTGACCAGGGTGTCGTGGCCCAGATGCCACCAGAAGTCGTAGGCGAACTGCTGGGGGCCGCGGTCCTTCTCCCACGGCCCCTTCAGCTCAAAGGTGTCGGCGTCCATAAGAAAAATGCCGCCCGGACCGTCGCCGCTGGCCGAGCCGAGCGCGCTCCCATAGATCGCGTCGGGGCCGCAGTGCAGCGTGTGCGGCGCGGTGTAGCCGGTCTTCTTGATGAACTCGTCGGGCTCGATGATCTTCACCAGCTTCGGCTGCTTCGGGTCGGGCTTCGTGTCCAGGATGTGAATCCGGGACGAGGCGATCCCCGGGACCACCAAGTAGCGGCGTTCCATGTGGGGGTGCGGCGACTGCGGGCAGAGGCAGGCACTGCAGGCGTTCCAGCCGAAATGATGCAGTTCGTTGTCGCCAGTGGGGAAATCCACCTCGCCCACGAGCTGGCCGTAGGTGGACGACGCTGGATTGAGATCCACCACGGCCATGCCGTCCGGCTGTCCGTTAGCGCCGGCGTTGAGCATTGTCACGTAGGCGAGGCGTTCCGGCGGGGCCTGCATGGCCATGCCGGGTGAAGGATAGAACGTGGGATCGGGACGCAGCGAGGGCATATGGGGACTCCTTTGGGCCTGCCGTTATACACCCAGACGTTTGGCGAAGACTTCGGCTCCACGTTATCGGATGCGGCAGGGAGGTCGCCGACACCGCAGCGACCTTATTGCCTGGACTCGGCGGTAATCAGCCAGCTGCTGCTTTACGTCGTCGCAGGAACGGAACTGCCGGGCCTGCCGGCCCAAGCGTATCCACCAGCACTATGTCCAGCGATTCCCGGCCTGCTGACCAGCTCATCAGCATTGATCCAACTGCGATGCGCTTACTGCTCCGCCTGGGAGCCGCGAGTCTCATTCGGATAGGCGCCACACCTGCGAGCCGCGGCAGCCTTGGCGTTGTCGCCAATTGACGATGGAAAGCGCAAGCACCAGAATACGCCGATCTGCTTCAACCGCGTTCGGTCGTCGATTCGAGTCGGCGCGGCCGCGAAAGGATTACGTCATGTCGTTGCTTCTGCGTCAGCCCAGGGTCCTGCGGAAGGCGCTGATCGCCTGCTGCGCCGTGCTCCTCCTCGCCTTGCCGAAAACGGCGGCCGGCCAGAGCGTGCCGACTCAGGTCGTCGTCTTTGGCGACAGCTTGTCGGATACCGGCAACGGCTTCGTGTTCGTCGGCACATCGAGCACACCGCCCGATTACGGGATGAACCAGCTGCTTATTCCCGACGCACCGTACGCGCGTGGCGGCCACCATCTGACGAACGGCGCGACGTGGATCGAACAGCTCGTCCGTCCGCGCGGACTGGCGCGGAGCGCGCGGCCGGCGTTCGGCTCATCGAGTCCGTACGCGATGAACTTCGCGATCGGAACGGCACGGGCACGCGACGATGGTCAGAACCCGAGCCTCGCGCTGGAAATCGGCGCGTTTCTTCAGAAGACCGGTTTCGTTGCCCCTTCAGATGCGTTGTATGTCATTCAGATCGGCGGCAACGACGTCCGCGACGCCGGGGCGACCGGCGATCCGGTGCAGGGCGCGATGATCCTTCAGGCCGCGATAACCTCCATCGCGTCGGCAATCCAGACGTTGTATGCCGCAGGTGCCAGGAACTTCCTCGTTTGGTCGGTTCCTGATGCCGGCCTGACGCCGCTGGCCCAATTCCTCGAGACGCTGATTCCCGGCACCATCGCAGCGGCCAGCCTTGCCACGACGACTTTCAACGCCGGGCTCTCGGCCGCGCTCGCGCCGCTGGCTGCCTTGCCAGGCATCAATCTCGTACCCTTCGACGCCTACACCCTCATCAACACCATCGTCGCTGCTCCGGGGGCGTTCGGCCTGACGAACGTCACCGATGCCTGTGTCACGCCAAACGTCGCGCCGTTTGCCTGTCAGAATCCGGACGACTACCTGTTCTGGGATGGCATTCATCCGACCGCGGCGGCACACGCGATCGTCGCTCAGGCGGTAGCACTCCTGCTCGGCATCTGAACCGACGATGTTGACAATCGCGGTGCACCCGCCACGGAGCGCGATCAGCAGGCCGTCATCGACGTGATCACGCTGGCGTTCGCACCGATCCCCCAACGGCGCGCCGTCGTGCCAGCAGTTTCAAGCGGATTCGTAGCCACTACGGCATAGCTGGCGACCGCAAATGATCGGCTCCAGGATCTCAGGCCTGCTCGAGCCCGCATACCATGTCTCACGCCCGGCGACGGCGTCGAAGCGGCGGAGTTGCTCGAATGCTCCGTCCGCGCCGACGCGCAGAACCCTGCCCGTCGGGCGCGAGCGCTCTGACCGACTGAGTGCCCAGCTCCTGGTCGCGGGTCCCGCCGGAGACGACGAACAGCCCGTCACGCCAGGTGGCAACAAGCACCATTGGAGTCGTCACGATGGCTCGCCCGCCATGCTTCTACCCTGTCCTGACAGAAAGCGTCGGTCATGCGGATCGGCCGCCGTTGATTCGTGATCGGCCGAAGACTCCACCTTTTAGACCAATTGCGACGAAACGCGCTGACGTCCGTGGCTCAGCCCAGCCTGGACCTGGCGTCCTTCACCATCGCGACCAGCGTGGCGCGCATGTCTTCCGGCGTCCTGACCGGCCTGGGAAACGCCACTCGGACGGGGCGCGGACCATCAGGTGTCTTCGCTGACATATCGAAGCCATACCGGTCGACGCCGGTCATCGTCGCCGACGTGATATCGGTCGCCTTTGAGAACGCCTTGCAGTAGAGCACCATCGCGTCGGCGTGGTCGGCATTCATATGAGCAATCGCGCCGGCGGCGTACGGCGCGAGAGGATCTGCCTCGGCGGCCTGCCAGTTCTCCTGGCTGATCCAGGACATCCGTCCGTAGCCGCCGATGTACCGGACGGCATGCACGCGCAGGTTCCAGAACGCGAAGTCGCGGAAGTCAGCGTAGTAGGCGGCATTCGGATGTGCGGTCAGGAACGCGGCTCGAGCGCGGCCACCGTCTCCTTCGACGCGCATGCACGGTCCGAGCATGGTGACGCGGCCGTTGGCGAGCGGGTCGTCAGCCCCACTCTCCGCCACCAGCAGGGACGCGCGAGGATCCCGCTCCAGGTTCTTGGTGTGTTCGGCCAACCTGCTGATCAGGAAGACCGGGTTCCCTTCGTCAAAAGCGACGGTCACGAACGAGCCGTAGGGGTAGCCCTCCGGCTCCAGGGCCAGCGTGCACAAGGTGCCCGTCGGGATCCGGGCGACCAGGGTGCGCGCGCGCTCGGCGTGCGTGGGCGTCGGAATAGTCACGTCGTACAGCGGCTCCGCCGTGCTTGCAGACGATGGAGCATGTCGGTCTTCGTTCATCGTCGCAGAGTCAGTACAAGCCACTAGCCGATCGTCAGGCGCAAAACGGCCCGGCCGAGCTGCACCTGATCCCCCGACTGGACGCGCACGCCGCGGGGATCGCGCGGCGCGACGCGGATCGTCCGGCCGGCGCGGAGAACCGACGTCGGGTTGCTGCTGCCCTCGTTGAACAGATGGTAGTGCCCCGAAGCCGCGTCGAACTGCAGCCGCGCATGCGCCCGCCCGACGGTCTCGTTCACTCCATCGCGCTGTTCGAGAAACGCCACATGATTGAAGCGGACCTGCCCGAACGCATCGGTGGGCTCGGGCGTGCGTCCGATCGCAACGACCGGCTCCTCGAACACGTACTCCGGCTCGTCGCACTGCCCCTTGACGACCGTGACCTTCAGCGACGGATACCGCCCGCCGATGGCCGGCTCGGGACGCTGGAGAGGATCAATGAAGCAATCCACGGCGAGAAGCGGCTGCGGGTCGTCGCCCTGCGGATCGACCAGGGCCACGGTCGCGCGGATCGACTCCGGGGTCTCACATTTCAGCTCCTCGAGCCGGTCTCGCAGCCGTGTCTCGAGCTGACGGAAGATCGCGTCGATGGCGATCGGATCCGCGCCGGGCTGCGCGATGCGGACGACGATGCGATCGTAGGGAAAGACGCGCCGGCCGCGTCCCGCCGGCTGGACTTTGCGTTCGAGCTCGTCGAGTGCCGCCTGCAGCAGTTCGAGCGGCGTCGCGTCCGGGCCAGGCGGGTTCTCGAAGAAGCCCTTGACCCGCGCCTGAAGGTCCCGACCCATGTGCCAGAGCCGTGCGCTCACGTCGTCCCTCCTCATTTGATCAACTCGAGCTCTCGCGCGGCGGTCACGAGATCTCCGGCGACCGGCGCGGCGGCCCGCGCGCCGTAGCCGGCGTTTTCCACGAGCACGGCGAAGGCGATCCGGCGTCCGCCCCCACCGTATGGCGCAAAGCCGGTGAACCACGAATGCGCTGCGCCTTCGCCGACCTCCGCGGTGCCGGTCTTTCCCGCGATCGGGACAGCGTTGCCCCGGAGGGCGCGACCGGTCCCCTGGGTAATGACATCGCGCATCGCGCGCCCGAGACGCACGGCCTGGGAGGTCGACAGGAACCTTTCCGTGCTGCGTGCTCCGTGCGGCGTGCTGCGTGCTTCGGGGACGAACCAGCGGACTGGCGCGACCAGGCCGCCGGCGGCGATCGACGCCGAGACGCGCGCCATCTTCAGAGGCGATGTGACGACCTGCCCCTGGCCGTATCCGGCATGGGGGAGCGTCGGCAGCAACCCCGCCGCGGTGGACGTCCGCGAGACGTCGATCTGGAAGACGGATGCGGCGTCGAGCACCGCGCCCGGGCCCAGAGCCTGCGCGAGCTGCGCGAAGTACGCGTTGCACGAGACGACGAGACCGTCGTGCAGGTCGATCGATCCGTGCGGGACGGTATCCTTCGGATCATCGCGCACCGGCCTGGCGGACCCGCGAATTGCATGACCTACCCTGCCGTCCGGCAGGCGGACGCAGCTGAACGTGCCGCGCTCGGCCTGTGCGCGAAGGGCCGCGCCAGCAACGACCAGCTTGAACACCGACCCGGGTGGATAGAGCCCGTACCGCGTGCGGTCGAACCAGTGGTCGGGAATGTCGCGGCCGTCGCCGGTCGGAGCCGCGCCCGATCGCAAATCGGCTGCGCCGGGCCACGGATAACTCACGGACGCGAGCACTTCCCCGCTCCCCGCGTCGAGCACGACGGCGGCGCCGTGGGCATCGCCGCCGGCTTCGATCCTCTGCTTGAGGATCTGCGAGGCCCGGAGCTGCAGCCGCGCGTCGATCGTGGTGTGCAGGTCCCGGTTGCGGGCGCGCAGCCCATCGATCGCGGCGCTTTTCAGCCAATAGCGCTGCCGCACGAGGGGCAGCAGCTCGCGGTAGTCACGGGAGATCGCTGCCTGGCGTTTACCCGTCCGCGGATTGACGACGTCGATGGTTCTCGCGCGATCGCCGTAGCCCTTGAGCTGCGCGTCGCTGTCGCGCTCGATGTACGACGAGTTGCCCGCGCCCCAGTTGGTCTGGTGGTTCCAGTCGCCGAGCACGTGAAAGGCCAGGCCGGCGAGCGGGTAGCACCGGTCCGCAGGGTCAGCACACTGCTCCACCGGCGCCATGCCGGCGGCTTTGTAGATCGTGCCGATCGCCGCGATTTCGTCGGCGCGACTCGTCGCGAGCGGGAGCCCGTTGCGGTCGTAGATGGTGCCGCGGACGAGCGTGCGCGCGGCGAGCAGGAGGCGGGGGTTATGTTCGAACCGGTAGCCGCCGTCCGCCTGCTCGGAGATGCTCGCCGCCGCCGCGAACTCGTCGGCCCGCACCACCTGGACCCAGGCGGCGCGCGCCGCCACGACGAGCGCCGCGGCGGCCAGTACCCCACCGAGCGCGTTCACGGATCGGCGGAGATGCGCTCGCTGCGGGCCGCGCCGCTGCGCCGCCGCGAGCACGATACCGACGGCGAAGCAGTTCGCCAGCATCGAGGACCGCCCGAAGCTCAGGAACGGGGTGACGACGCCGGAGAGGGGCACCAGTCCGAGCAGTCCGCTGGCGATCACCAGCGCCTGCACGACCAGGCCGAGCGCGACGCCGACGGCGAGAAACGCGGAGTAGTCGCCCGGCGCCCGCAGCGCAGTACGGAGACATCGCCACGCGAGCACGGCATAGAGGAGCAGGACGGCCGCGAGGCCGGCGAAGCCGAGCTCTTCCCCGACAGCCGCCAGCACGAAGTCGGTATGGCCGGCCGGGACCAGTTCCGGATTGCCGAGGCCCGGACCACTGCCCCATGCGCCACCGGTGGCCAGCGCCCAGAAGCCGTGAGCGATCTGGTTGCCCCCCGGGACGCCGTTGTTCCAGGGATCGGCCCAGATGGTCACCCGCTGCCTCACCGTCGCGGGCTCGCCGATCCAGTAGGCGGCCGCGAAACCGATGACGAGCAGCGCAAAGCCGGCGATCACAAAGGCGCCATGGCCGCGGCCAATGCCGTACATGGCGAGAAACACGCAGGTCAACACGAGGGCTGGTCCGAGGTCCTTCTGGAAGAAGAAGAACACGAGCACGAGTGCCATGCTGCCGAGGACGGGGCGCACGTCCTTCCAGCGCGGCATCCGGAAGAACCGCAGCCAGCGCCGCGTCGGGGTGGCGGGCTCCGACAACGCGCGGAGCAACTCGATCCGTCGTCCGAAGTACGCCGCCAGTGCGAAGACGACCAGAAGCCGGATGACTTCCACGGGCTGAGCGCCAAACAGGTTGACCTTGACGCCGCTCGACCCGGGCCCGCTGCCGAAGAGCAGCAGCAGCAACGCCAGTGCGAGCGCCGCGCCGAGCGGCAGGATCACGGCGCGCCGCAGTCGCGACGACTCGAAGTCGATTTCGGATGCCAGCAGTAGGGCGGCCATGCCAGCCGCCACCCCGCCTGCGAACGTGACCACCGCCATGGTGTCGCGCAGCGGATCGCGCAGCCCGAGCATCGCCATCATGCCCACGCCGCAGAGCAGCACCACCGCCGGCAACAGCACCGGATCGTCGTCCCGGCGCCGCCAGCGCCGGAACAGATGGGCGAGCCAGAACACGGCGAGCAGGATCGCGACCGCACGGATCGTGCGAGCCCGGAACTCACCTGCCGTCCGGACCGTCAGCTGCGGCTTGACGCTGGCCAGATCGGCGCTCGAGAGAACGGGAACCGCAAGCGCGTTGGAGCGGCTGGCCAGACGCTCCCGAAGACGCGGTAGCCCTGGATCGCTCCGGACCTCCTCGGCCGGCAGGGTCACGGCGGCCAGGCTGCCCACATGCTCGAGGCCAGGGTTCCCGGCCGCGTGCCGGTAGAGCGCGCGGGCGACGGCCTGCCGCTCGTGAACCGAGGGATACATCCCGAGGACCGGCTCGAGATCGGCCGCCGAACCCAGGGCCCGGAGCGGAATCGTCTTGCCCCCGGGATCGCTGCCGGCCTTCGCCAGGTAGGTCAGCGTGATGCCGAACGTCACGATCAGAGTGGCGGCGAACATCCCGAGGAGCTCCAGGTTGAGCGCGCGCACACGGCGCACGTCGGCGCTGACGCGGGTGACGGCTGGCGCGATGACACGCATGAGGCCTACGACTCCCGCAGAACGAAGGTGAGCTGTCGATCGATCTGCTCGAGCTGCGCCTTGCAGATCTCGAGGTTTTCGGCGGAGTTGGCGAAAGCCACGATGGGATCGAAGCGCTCCACGCAACGCTGGTAGTCGGCGCGAGCGTTGTTGAGCTCCCGCAATCGCTGCTCGCCGGTCAGGACGTCGGCGCGCCTGCGCGTTGCGGCCGCTCGCCGGAGGTAGCCGTCGCCCAGAACCGCGTCTTCCCGGCGACCGGGGATGTAGCCGCGATTCTCGGCCTCCTGGATGGAGATCGCAGCGGCATCGACATCGGCAAGCGCGTAAACCTGGATGCGTGCCATGCCGAGGTAGGGGTCGTACGACGCCGTGTCGGCGTCGGCGGCCCTGCGGAATGTCTCGACCGCCGCCTGCGATAGCAACGTCGACGCACCACCTTTCACTGCTTGCGCCTCGAAGCGCTTCACGTGCCCCGCCGCCGTGAGCTGCTTGCCGCGCAAAGCCCGGCTGGGTGACGACAGCTCGAGCGACCAGGTCAGCGCCTCGTACGCCTGGGCCCATTCGGACGGCCCCATGTCGGGCTCCTCTCGGCGGTAATCGGCGATTACGCGATCGCCGACCGCGACCAGCGCCTGCAGCAGCCGCCCGTGCACCCGCGCTCTGAGACCGAGGTCCAGCAGGCCCAACCGGTCCACGGCTCTGTAGGCCCGCCTGCTCTCGGTCACCGTGCGTTCATCGATCAGCATCGTGTCGCGAAAGCGCTCGGCGAAGATCCACGCCACACCCTCGCTCGCCACGACGACGACGAGGCAGAGCATCGCGAGGGCCGGGACCAGTCGCCGCACGTCGGGCCACCGGGTGACACGCGCGGCGACGGCGGGCTGCTCAACAACCGGTATTGCCACGGCGTCGGCGACCTCCACACCCGCCGCAACCGTCGCAGCGGCTGCGGCCGGTCGCGGTTCCGTGGCGGCAATTGCGTGCGACTGGGGGCGCGGCGTCGTCGCCGGGGAGGGCTCGACGACTGCGGCCGCCGCCTGCGGCAACGCGCGCGCCAGCGGAACCGCCAGCGCGGCCCCGCCGCCCGAGATCCGGTGCACCGGCGTCGTGGCGGGCGTCTCATAGATCGTCAGGGCAGTCGGTGTCTCCCCGCGCAGAAACATTTCGAGGTCGGCCTTGATCGCCTCCGCCGACGGGTAGCGGTGTTCGACCTGGAACGCGAGGAGCTTGCTGATGATGGCGCCGAGCTCGGGCGGGCACGAGTCCGGAAAGGGGGCCCGCGGCGCATTCGCGGTGATGGCCTGCTCGAGCTCGCGGCGAAATCGCGGCCCGTCCAGGTGAGGGTACGGCCGATGGCCGCATACCATTTCGAACAGCATCACGCCGAGCGACCAGAAGTCCGCGTGCGGGCTCACCTGATCCGATACCAGCCGTTCGGGTGAGGCGTACGCGATCGTTCTGCCGATATCGGTGCCAAGCTCCCGGCTCTCTTCGAGCGCCTTGGCGATGCCGAAGTCCAGCACCCGCCGATCCCCCGACGGCGAGATCATGAGGTGGGCGGGCTTCAGATCCGTATGGACGATCCGGTACGATCGTCCGTCCACGACGCCGGAAAAGGCGTGCGCTTTCTCGAGAAAGCCGCACACCCACGAAGCGTGGCCGGCGGCCGCGGCTGGCGGCAGCCTCCCCTGCCGCAGCAACCCTTCCAGCGACGTGCCGTCGATGAACTCCATCGCAATGTAGAAGTCATCGCCGTCCGGGCCGAAGTCGTAGACGGCCGGCACCATGCCGTGGGCCCTGGCGAACCGCTGCTGCAGGATGGCGCCCTTGCGTTCGGCCTCGATCCGCTCCACGCCCCACTCGCCGCTGTGGAGCACCAGCTTCAGGGCGACCGGCTGGTCGTCGGCGACACGCGTCGCAGCGAACACCGTGCCGAACGAGCCGCGCCCGACAGGCTTGGGCCCGGTGATCACGAAGTCCTCGCGGGCCATCAGCGCCCGGCCTCCGGCCGGCGCCGGGGCGCCTGTGGCGGCGGCACGACAATGTTAGAAGCGAGGATCTCCTTGCGGCGCGCGGGGCTCAGCCCCTTGACGATCTCCGCGTCGAACCCTGCGAAGACGTTGCCCGTCATCGTCAGCCGAGACGCGCCGCCGGCGGAGATCGGCGGCTCCGGCGATGGCGCGGTGCGCACGAAGACGTTGTTGACGAGGCTCGCCTGTGCATCCTCGGGGACCCCGATGATCTCGCCGGCGAGACTGACCCGGCTCCCCTGCACGGTCACCGACGAGCCGGGAGCGAGAGCGATGGCCCGGCTGAGCGGTCCCACGATCTCCACCAGCTCGAGCGTGACGTTCGCTCCGGGATCGATGCGGACGCCGGTGCCGCCCTGGAGCCCGGGCGCGGTGACGATGCGCACGCCAGACACCCGCACGTTCAGCGGGCCGCCCGCGGCGAGCACCGGCGCCGGCGCAGCCAGCCCCGCCGGGCGGCGGATCGTGACGCTGCCCGACACTCTCGCCACCAGGTCGACGCCATCAGCCAGCATCACCTGCTCTTCGTACTCGCCGGGCTCGATGCGCACGACGTCGCCGGGCTTTGCCTCGGCCATGGCCTGGGCAATGCGGGTGAAGAGCGCGCTGCCGTCTGCGGCGACGACCAGCGTCTGCGCCGCCGGGACCTGCATCTTCGCGACATAGAACATCAGCCCCAGCGCACCGAGTACTCCGATGAGCGTGCCGATGACGAACCACGTCGTCCGGCTGTTGACGATCGCCCTGGTGATGTATCGGAGCCCGCCCACCCGCGGCTGCGCTGCAGCGGATGCCCGCAGCTGCAGGCCGTCGCCGAGAGGTTCGGTAGGCGTCATCGTGTCGGGCAGGTCGCCGCGGACCGAGGCGGCGAACTGCGGACCTTCGGCGTACACGACGGTCACGTTGTCTTTGCCCCCGGCATCGTTTGCGGCCGCTACCAGCGCCTCGACGACCCTCGCCGGATCCCCGGCATGCTGCCGGACGATGTGCACGATCGTGGGGGACGGGAGCATGTCGCTGAGGCCGTCGGAGCAGACCAGCAGCGCGCTGTCGCGCTCCGCCGGCTCGTCGATGATGTCGACGAATTCCTGTTCGTCCTTGTCGCGATAGACGCTGCCGACGTCGCGGAACACTTCGTTGCGGCGCGGGTGGCGCATGGCGTCGACTTCGCCGAGCTCGCCGGCGTCTTCGCGTTCGCCGACCGGGGAGTGATCCCGGGTCACCTTCCGGAAGCCGTCGCCGCGGATCTTGTACAGCCGGGTGTCGCCGACGTGCCCGACGACCAGCCGTCCGTCGGCGACGATCGCCAGCGTGATGACGCAGGCCATCCCTCGCAGCTCGACCGACTCCTGCGCGCGGCGGAAGATTTCGTTGTTCGCGATCGCGATGGCTTCGCGGACGCGTTCGGCAGGGGTGCCGAGCGGGCGCGCGAGCCGCTGGAGGATGACGTCGCGGGCGATCCCGGCGGCCACCTCGCCGCCCGCCTCGCCGCCGACGCCATCGATGACGCCGAAGATCCCGCGGGCCGGGTCGATGAGCGGCAGGTCCTCGTTGTTCGTGCGCGCGCGGCCCGGATCGGTCCGCGCGGCCCCTTGCAGCAGGTCTGCCGCGAGCACGCGGGCCTCACTCACGGTCGTGCACCCGCGCCAGGAACACGAGCCAGCCCACCGACGCGGCCAGCGCCGCGAGGAAGACGAAGTGCGCCCAGTACAGCCACGTCACGGCTCGCGCCTCGCCTCAGGCGGCGCCGCTTCGAACGTGATGACGAGGGCATCGGCCAGCTGGATGCGAGCCGGTGATGCCAGCGGCCGTTCGGCCCCCGGCCGCAGCACCCCGTCGGGACCGGTGACAGCTGGTGGAATCGCCGCGCCGTCCACGAAGGTCCCCCAGGTGCTGAGATCCTGGATGAAAAAGACGGCGCCGTCCCGCCGCAGCCGGAAGTGCTCCCGCGACACCTTGGGCGAGGTGACCAGGTGGACGTCCACCCAGACCGAGCTCCCGCCGCGGCCGATCGAGAGCGTGTCCTTGCGCATGCTGAACACGTGCGGCCCCTGCTCGTCTTCGTATCGCAGCGTCGCGCGTTCAGCGGTGCTGTGGTCCACACCCGAAGAAGGTGCGGCCGGGGCCTGCGGCACTTCAATCGTGGTGCTGCTCCGCCCGGCCCCGGTCACGACGGACCGGACGATCCGGGTGGTCGGCGGTCCGCCGAACTCGAGCGGCGCCGGCAGCGGCAGGAGGGATTCGATGCCGACGTCCCCGGGCTTCAATCCGTCGTTCCGATCGGCGTGGACGTACACCTCCCAGCCGGTCGCCGGTACCTCGATAGGCGCGGCCTCCTCCTGCTCGATCAGCCGCGCCAGCATCCCGACGGGGCGCGAACGCCCCTCGTTGATCCTGCGGACCTCCTCGGTGAGCGCCTTCTGGAGCTCCGCCACGATGCGAGGCACGATCCCTTCGATCCGCTCGTAATCCGCCGCGTGCAGGTAGACATGGAAGATCGTCGGCGGCAGCGTCGTGAACGGGAGCTGATACATGTTCATCAGCAGTTCGTCGCGCATCGCGTTCCAGATGGTGATGCCGCTTGGTACTTTGACCGCTGCCGCCATAGTCCGCTCCTTCCGCGTCCGGCAACAGATACTATGAGCAGGATGTGGCCGGAAGTCTCAAAGGTTTGATAAGGATTCGGCAGGGCCCGGGGGAATGAGGGTAGGATTCGGCTCATTCGTGCTCGACTCGGGGTCGCGCGAGCTCCGGAAGTATGGCTCCGACCCGTCCCGCACCCCTCATCCCGCCTCCCCTGAAGGCGTGCCGGTTCACCTGTCGCCGAAAGCCTTCGACATCCTCGAGATCCTGATCGCCCGCCGCCCCAACGTCGTCAGTAAGGATGTGCTGCTCCGCGAGGTCTGGCCGGGCAAGGTGGTCGAGGAGGCCAACCTGGCGATCGCCGTCGGCGAGATCCGGAAGGCGCTCGGCGACGATCCGAAATCGCCGGCGGTCGTGCTGACGGTCTCGCGCCGCGGGTACAGATTTGCCGCCGACGCGCAGGATCTCGAGCGCGCGTCGCCGGCCGGCGACAGTTACGTGCGCTGCTGGCTGGCCTGGAACGACAAGACGCTGCCGTTGCGGGAAGGTGAGAATCTCGTCGGCCGTCACCCGGCGAGCGCGGTCTGGATCAATGCCGGCAGTGTCTCCCGTACCCACGCGCGGATCCTCGCCACCGCCGCCGGCGTCACGGTCGAGGATGGCGGCAGCCGGAACGGCACATTCGTGAACGGAAAGCGCATTGCAGCACCGCACCTGCTGGCAGACGGGAACACGGTCACCTTTGGTTCCGAGCACACCACGTTCCGGCAGTGGTCCGACCAGGCGGCCGTGGGAACGGAGCCGGTACGCCGGAAGAAGGCACGCCAGTAGCGTCACCGCCAGGTTCCGTCGCTGCCAGTCCGCCGGACCGCGTTACTCGACGGCCAGTGCGGTAACCGGATCGATGCGCGTCACGCGCCGCGCCGGCAGCAGGCTCGCAACGACGCTGACGGCGGCCAGCGTCAGCACGACCACCACGAACACCGTGGCATCGCGGGGATCCACCTTGTAGAGCACCGGCTGCAGCGCGCCCGAGGCCAGGAGCGCCAGCCCGAGGCCGAGGGCCAGCCCGATCGCCAGCTGGATCACGCTCCGGCGCATCACCAGACCGATGAGCTGCGGGCTGCGGGCGCCGAGCGCCGCGCGCACGCCCATCTCCCGCGTCCGCTGTGTCACGGCGAACGACATGACACCGTAAAGCCCGGCGGCGGCGAGAAACAGCGCGCAGATGCCGAATGCCATGAAGAACGCGCCGAACGTCCGGTAGAACCACGTCTGGCGGTCGATCACCCGCCGCAGGGAGCTGACCTCGAAGATCGCGAGGTCGGGGTCGAGCGAAGTCACCGCCGAGCGGACCAGCGGCGCGACCGCCGCGGCCTCGCCACGCGTCCGCACCGCGATCCGCACGCCGTTCGCCACATCGCTTTGCGCGATCGGAATGTAATAGCCGACCGGGCTGGCGTTGTTGTTGCCGATCCCTTCCATGATGAGGTCGGGCACGACGCCGACGATCGTCATCCAGGGCTCCTGCGAGTTCGGCCGGATGCGTTTCATTTGCCGGCCGACGGCGTCCACGCCCGGAAAGTGGACCCGCGCGAACGATTCGTTGACGATCGCCACCGGCTGCCCGGTGGCGGTGTCGCCGGTGGTGAACTCGCGGCCGCGCAGCAGTTTCGTCTCGAACGTCTCGAAGTAGCCCGGTGTAACGATCCCCTCGCGGGCCGAGGGGTAGTCGCTGGCCTGTGGATACGCCTTGCCCTCGATCTGCACGGGGATACTGCCGTTGCCGGCGGCCGGGAGACCATCCGACAGCGTCGCCGCCTCGACACCCGGCACCGCCTGCAGCTTCGGCAGCAGCTGTTCGAAGAATCTGATGCTCGCGGCCGAATCCGGATAATCGGCGCGCGGCAAGTCCACTCGCGCGGTCAGGACATTCTCGATCGCAAACGGCATCGGCACCGTCTGAAGCTGAACGACGCTCTTGATCATGAGCCCCGCGGCGATCAGCAGTCCGCACGAGACGGCGAGCTCGGCGATCACCAGGCCGCTGCTGAATCGTCCGAGCCGCCCGCTCGTGGACGACCGGCTGTCGTCCTTCAGCGCCGCTCCCGCGCTCACCCGTGCCGCCTGCAGCGCCGGCAGCCCACCCGCAAACAGGCTGGAGAGCACGATGACGCCCCCCACGAACAGCATGATCCGGTAGTCGAGCTCGAACGTGATCCAGAACGGCGGCGGGTTGACCGACAGCGCCTGCGCGAACCACCGCATGCCGAACAGGCTCAGCACCACGCCGATGGCTCCACCCGCCGAGGCGAGCACCAGCACCTCGGTCAGATGCTGGCGAATGATGCGGGAGCGCGCAGCCCCGAGCGCCATGCGGACCGCGACTTCGCGCCGGCGCAGCGATGCGCGCGCGACGAGAAGGTTCGAGACGTTCACGCACGCGATCAGCAGCACGCCGATCCCGGCGCCGAGCATCGTGAAGAGCAGTCCGGATATCTCCGGACCCAGAATCGACTCGGTGTAGCGGATCACGCCGGCGCCAATGCCGCGGTTGGTCTCCGGAAACTCGCGTTCGAGCTCGGCCGAAACCGCGGCGACCTGCGCGCTCGCCTCCGCGACCGACACGCCAGGCTTCAGCAGCGCGACCACGCCGTACTGTGGCCCCTGGCCCCTGCTGGTCGCGAGCGGATCGACCTGCAGTGGCACCCACAGAGACTCGAGGATGGGAAAGGCGAACTTCGGCGGCATCACGCCGATGACCGTGTGCTGGACGCCATTGGCACGGATCGTCTTGCCCACAATGTCCGGTGCGCTGCCGTAGCGATCCCGCCAGAGCGCGTGACCCAGCAGCACGATCGGCTCGGCCCCCGGCCTGTCGTCCCCCTCTCGAAACCCGCGCCCGAGCACCGGCTGCATCCCCAACGCCTCGAACGCGTCGACCGTCAACTGGCCGCCGGCAAAGCGCTCGGGCCTGCCGTCCTCCATCGCCAGATTGAAAGGAGTCGATCTGAATGCGCCAATCGACTCGAAGGAGGTCTGGCGCGACAGATGGACGGCCAGGTCGTGGACCGACATGGGCAGCCGGGGCTGCCCGTGCGAGACGTTGCTCGAGAAGACCGAGACAATGCGATCGCCGTTCGGGAAGGGCAACCCTTTGAACATCCCGCCGTTCACGACGCTGAACACGGTCGTGCTCAAGCCGATCCCCAACCCGAGAGTCAGGATGGCGACGAGGGATAGCATCGGATACTTGACCAGCATCCGTACGCCCGAGCTGAGATCGCTGAAGAATTGAGGCATCGCTGTTCAAGACGGATTCGCCGTCACCGTGGTTCGCCCCGAATGCTGCCGTCGGCTCCGGCAGCCACCGTGATCATGGTAATCGCCGGCGGCACGCGAAACCGTACTGGCAGGATACTCGTTCCCAGACCGGTCGCGACGAACAAGTGCCGGCCGCCTTCGACTACGTGGCCCGCCGCAAAGCGCTCCCCGAATCGAGACGGCACAATGGGCCTTCCCAGGAACGGAAGCCGCACCTGGCCGCCGTGGGTATGCCCGGCCAGGGTGAGCGCGACGCGATCCGGTACGAGCGGGAACACGTCCGGGTTGTGCGTCAGCAGGATCACCGGAGCGCCGTCGTCCTGCACTGCCGCGAGCGCTTTCGCAATATCGTGCGATCCCGTCCAGAGATCGCTGATGCCCGCGACCCACAGGGGTCCTGCGGGGCTCTCGAGTCTCGCGGCCGTCTCCTCGACTACGGGGATCCCGTTCCGCTCGAGGGCGTCGCGCACCCGGTCGTGGTTCAACCAGGCGTCGTGGTTGCCCAGAACAGCGACGACGCCGGCCGCGGCACGAAGACGCTTCAGTTCGGCGGCAATGGCCTCAGGAGCAACCGTGCGTCCACCGATCACGCCGTGGATGACGAGGTCGCCGAGGATGCAGACCACGTCGGGCCGCTCGGCGTTCACGCGATCCACGATCCGGCGGAGTTTCGGCAGCCCGTTGAATGGAGACCCGACATGAAGATCGGTCAGGACGGCGATGCGTACGGATCCGTGGCCGGGCCAACGCAGACTGATTCGTTCTTCGGCCGTCGTCAGGCTGGCAGGCTCGAGCCAGAACGCCCACAGACCAGCCGCGATGATCGCGAATCCGGCGGCCGCCAGACTCCAGCGCCGGATCCGCCTGGCCGTCCCCGTCTGCCTGCCTCCACGACGCCACCACGTCGAGGGCACCCCTAGCAGCCCGTGGTGAAAGAGCTTGAACCGGCCCTGTGAATCCGGGCCGCTGTCAGTCGTGCTCGGGTCTCGGTGTCGATCGTCGCCTCTGTTAGGATGTCGCGCATGCTCGAGATGCTGCGTGATTTGGTCGCTCACAAGGGACACGCGAATGCTGCGTTGCTGACTGCCATTCGGCAGCACCCCACGGCAGCATCCGATCCCGAGCTGTGGGAGCTGCTCCACCACATCTTGCTCGCCAATCGCTTCTGGCTGCTCACCATTCTAGGGTTACCCTTTGTTCACGAAGATGAGGCTCGCCCGTCCCCCTCGTTTGACGCACTCATCCAACGATACGGCAGTACTCAGGCACAGGAGGCCACCTGGCTTGAGACCGCGACGGAGGGCGATCTTGCACGGATTCTGGAAGACGCTCTCATTCCGAATGGCAAGTGTTCCGTTTCGCAAGCGTTTATGCAGGTATGTATGCACTCGCATGGCCATCGGGCTCAGTGTGCGAAGCTGCTTCGGCGACACGGCGGCGTGCCACCACCGACCGACTTCATTCTGTGGCTGACGAGTCGCCCAAGAGCGGAGTGGGCCGGGGCGTTTAGGGGAGAGCTGACCTCGTGAAAGGAGGGATCGACACGATCGATCCCGCGTACTACCCTGTCGCGCATGGCGATGGGCAAACGACGGCGTCGTCTGAAGCAGGCGGCGATGTGGGTGGCGACGCAAGACCTGCCGCGGAGTGCCGCGCATCCGTTCTACACGCGTCTGAATCAGATTCTCGACAAGGCCGACTTCGACACGCACGTCGAGATGCTGTGCCAGCGGTTTTACGCCGACGACGTGGGCCGGCCGGGCCTGCCGCCGGGGCGATATTTCCGCATGCTGTTGCTCGGGTACTTCGAAGGTCTCGACTCCGAGCGCGCCATCGCGTGGCGGACGGCGGACTCGTTGAGTATTCGTGGCTTTCTGGGCCTGGAGCTCCACGAGGCCCCACCCGATCATTCGACCGTGTCGCGCACGCGGCGCCTGATCGATCTCGAGACGCATCAGGCGGTGTTCACGTGGGTCTTGCACCGACTCGCGGACGCCGGATTGGTGAAGGGCCGGACCATCGGCATCGATGCCACCACGCTGGAAGCGAACGCGGCGCTGCGCAGCATCGTGCGGCGTGATACCGGCGAGACCTACGACGAATTCCTCACACGACTGGCGCAGGCCTCGGGCATCGAGACGCCGACGCGCGAGGACCTGGCGCGGATCGATCGGAAGCGGAAGCACAAGGGCTCGAACGACGACTGGACCCATCCGCATGATCCCGATGCCAAGATCACGAAGATGAAGGATCATCGCACGCACTTGGCGCACAAGGCCGAGCACGCGGTCGATCTGGAGACCGGGGCCGTGGTCGCCGTCACCGTGCAGGATGCGGATGAGGGCGACACGACGACGAGCATCGAGACGCTGATCGAGGCCGCCGAACAGGTAGAGACCGTCGTGTCCGACGGCGAAGGGATCAAAGAAGTCGTCGGCGACAAGGGCTATCACAGCAACCAATTGATGGTGGATCTCGAAGCGGTCGGCGTGCGGAGTTACATCTCGGAACCTGATCGCGGGCGTCGGAACTGGGAGGACAATCCCGACGCGCGTGACGCCGTCTATCGCAACCGCCGGCGCATTCGCGGTGCGCGCGGGAAACGCCTGCTGCGGTTGCGAGGAGAACGCCTCGAACGGCCGTTCGCGCATCTCTACGAAACCGGACGGATGCGCCGCGTTCACCTGCGCGGTCACGACAACATCCTGAAGCGCGTGCAGCTGCAGGCCGGCGCATTGAATCTCGGGTTGCTGCTGCGCACGCTCTGCGGCGTCGGTACGCCAAGAGCCCTCCAGGGCCGCTTCAGCGTCTTTCTCGATTGCGTCTGGTCGCTCATTCCGCTCCCAGCAACGATCTGGGCGCATATCTGGATCCTGTTTCGACCGTCGGCGTTGCGCGAATGCTCATGCGGCCGCCGCGAGGTGCCTGCATTCACCATCGCGGCTGCGACCCCTTTCACCACGGGCTCCTAGGCCTGCCGCAGCGCGGTGACGGGGTCGATCCGCGCGGCTCGAAGTGCAGGCACCATCGCGGCACACCCCGATCGCCACGAGGGTCATGCCGCTGGCGACGAACGTCAGGAGATCGGACGGCGGCACGCCGAAGAGCAGGTTCTGGAGCGACCGCCCCGCGGCGACCGCACCGGCCAGACCGAGGGCGACGCCCACGAGCAACACCCTCAACGCACCGAAGACGACGAGGCGGAACGTGCCGTCAGCCCCGAGCGCCAGCGTGAGGATCACAACGGGGGCAAAACCAGGGTTGGCGGCCAGAAGACGAAAGCCCTCGCGGGTGTCCTGTTTCACAGCCAGACCTTATCACCGCGCCCCTCATTCGAGTTGAAGCGGAGGCCTCCCTCGATGTACAAGCTGCGTCATGCGACGCGTCCTCGTCTCCCTCACCTGCCTGGTCGCCGCCACGACCGCCTTTGCGCAACAGGCGCCCCCCCGCGATACGTCCGCGGCGGCCCAGAAAGGCACCGCCGTCATTCGCGGGCGGGTGGTGGCCGCCGATAGCGGCCGCCCGTTACGGCGCGCCAGGGTCAGTGTGGCGGGCATCGGGCTCGGCACCGCCGGGCAGCGATCGGCCAGCACCGGGCTCGACGGCACCTTCGTCGTCAAAGACCTGCCGGCGGCCCGGTATCGGATCACCGTGACCCGCGGCGGGTATCTGCGGATCGAGTACGGGCAGCGCCGGCCGAACGAGCAAGGGCGGCCGGTGGAGCTTGCGGACGGGCAGACGCTCGACAAGCTCGAGATCGCGCTTCCGCGCATGAGCGGGATCGCCGGGCGCGTGACCGACGAAAACGGCGAGCCGATCGAGGGAGTCGCGGTTTACGCGATGCGCTCGTTGTTCTTCGAAGGGCGGCGCCGGCTCGTGCCGGTCAGCGGCTCGTCGGTCCGCACCGATGATGACGGCGAGTACCGGATCCCGAGGCTGGCGCCCGGCTCCTATCAGGTGATGGCTTCGACCAAAGAGACGTGGACCGTCACCGACAGCGCCGGACGCGAGACGACGTTCGGGTACATGCCCACCTACTACCCCGGGGTCGCCGCACCGACCGAGGCGCGCCGGGTTGCCGTCAGTCTCGGCGAATACGTCAGGGCGATCGACTTCCAGCTCGTGCCGGGCCGTGCGGCGAAGGTCTCGGGCACGGCGCTGGACTCGAAGGGCCGGCCCTTCTCGCGCGTGAGCCTGGGCGAGCACGTGCGGGGCCTCGGCTTTGCGTCGTTCGGCGGCGGCCCCGGCGGGCCGGTGGCGGCCGACGGCACGTTCTCCGTCCCGGATGTGCCGCCCGGCCAGTACACGCTTCAGGCCAGCCGGTACGGCGCCGACGCCGACGGCCCGCCCGAAGCGGCGCTGATGGAGATCTTCGTCGACGGAAACGATGTCGAGAACCTCATGCTCGCCGGCTCCAATGGCGGAATCGTAAGCGGCAAGGTGATCGCCGAGAACGGGACCCTTCCGAAGACCTCCGGCATTTTCATTACCATCGGCGAGAGCTACCGGAACCAGCCTCCTCCGCTTCTGCTCGGCGCCTTCCGCGAGAACCGGACCGGCCCCACCGTGCTCGAAGACGGGACCTTCACCGTCAGCAACGTGTTCGGCCGCGCCCGGTTCCAGGTGACCGTGCCCGAGGGATGGATGGTCAAGTCGATCCGGCACGAAGGGCGCGACATCTCCGCCGCGGTTCTCGAGCTGAAGAGCCGTGAACAGATCTCGGGAGTCGAGATCCTCATCACCAACCGGGTGACCGAGATCGGCGGGCAGGTCGTCGACGACAAGAACGTCCCGGTCGGCGAGGCAACGGTGCTGCTGTTCCCGGTTGACGCGGACCGCTGGTTCGAAAACTCCCGGTCCATCCGCGCGACGCGTCCTGATCAGCAGGGGCGCTGGCAGATCAAGACCTTGCCGGCCGGCGACTACCTGGCTGTGGCGCTCGACTACATCGAAGTCGATGCCTGGCAGGACCCCGAGTACCTCGAATCGCTGCGCCGCTACGCCGAGCGCGTGACGATCAGCGAGGCGGCCCCGCGCACGGTGTCGCTCAAAGTCGTCGTGCCGAAACAGTAGGCGCGTGTATCCGGCCAGCACCCACGTCGTCGCTCCACGCCACTGGAAAAGAACATCCGGCGGCGGTCAGGACCTTCTACCTCGGCGACCTGCCCTTGACGACCGGATCGCCGCGCTTGACCCATTCCTCGTATCCACCCACGAGGGCTCGGACGTTCGTGATCCCGGCCTCCTTCAGTAGCAGCGCCACACGGGCGCTCGTCTGCTCGGCCAGTCAACTGCAGTACGCGACGATCAGCCGGCGCTCCCCCTTCAGTTTCGCGGCTCCCTCCGGCTTCGACAGCTCCTCCGGCGTCATCAGCAGCGCGCCGGGGAGGTGGCCCTGCTGGTAGCTCTGAGGATCGCGCACGTCGAGAACGAGCACGCCGCCCGCAGCCGCCAGCCGCTTGAACTCGTCCACCGGGATCCGCAGCTCCGGCGCCTTCCAGTCGTCGTTGTTCGACGAGAAGACCTGCGCCGGCTCCGCGCCGGGTTGTGACGCACCGGTCGCAGGCCCTGCCGGGGTCAGCACCAGGATCCACTCTTCATCCTGCCCCTGCGGTCGACTCGTGAACGGGTCCTGCAGGAGGACCTGCGTGAAGCCGGCGGCACGCGCATCCTCGCGTACGAAGTCGGCGGCGATCTCGTGGTTGCGGGTCTGCTCATCGCGGCGGCTGTCGCGCCGGGACCGGCTGATCGGTTCGACGATGACCAGGCGGCCGCCGGGCTTGAGCGCCGCCCTGATCTTCGTGAGCATGGCCTGATGCTCGGTCATCTCGTGGTAGGCGTTGACGATCAGTGCGGCATCGATCGATGCGGCCGGCAGCTTCGGATCGTCGACGGCCCCTTCGATGACCTCGACGTTCGAGAGCGCCTCGTCGGCCACGCGCTTGCGGAGCCGGCGCAGCGCATCGGCGCCGACGTCGACCGCAAACACACGACCCTCGGCGCCAACCGCGCCGGCGAGGCGCTTCGTGAAGAAGCCGTCGCCCGCGCCGACGTCCGCGACGACGGCGCCGGGCCTGACCTGCATGGCCTCCAAAATCCCGCCGACCTTCTGCCATGCTTCGCGCTGCTCTTCGCCGTGGGCCCCGCGTGCCGACTGCTCCGCGAAGGCCGGCGAAGCGATGACCAACGCCATGCCGGCAAGAAGCGCTGCCAACCGTCTGTTCGTGCGAACCATCTTGCGGCCTCCGTGGTGACTGCGATTGAGCATCTAAGCACTTTGGACGGCGCCGGCGGTCGAGAAGTCGTCAGGGCTGTGTCAGGATCCGGCAAACTTCATCATTCTTTGACAATTCACGGACGCCGTTCTGACGGCCGTGGCCCTAGAATGAGGCATGCCCGGTCCGCGCCGGTCGCGCTCGACGTTCATCGTGATCCTGCTCGTCGCTACGCTGGCGCTCACGGCGGGGCTGGCCTACGAGGCGCAGCAGGCGGTGCGGTCCCATCGCGCAACCGCCGAGAACGTGTTGCGCGATTACTCCACTTTTGCCGCCTGGGAGCTCACCCGGCTCGGCCGCCAGCAGCTGCTCGACGTCATGAATCACGGTCTGGCAGCGGTCCGCACGGCTCATCGGTCCGGCAATCTCTCCGCCGCCGTTGGAACTACTGCGAATTGCCCGTCAGGCTGCGGCGGGACGCGGCGAATCGCCTCCGCGTTTCACGCGACCCTTCCCGAGGCGCAGTTCTCGTTTGCCGGCGCGGCCGTCGATCCCTCGGTCAAGGCCGTGCTGATCGAGGCGGTGAAAGAAGGCTTGCGCAACCCTGACGAGTTCACCTGCCCCACGCTGAGGATGGTGCCGGTGAACGGGTCACCGACGGCGCTGGTCTGGGCGCCGTCTTTCGATCGCAGCAACCGGCCCACGGGCCTGATCGGCTTCGTGTCAGACGCGGCATTCGTGACACAGGTCTTCGAGAAGCTCGTGCGGCACAGCCCCCTGCTGCCGCCATCGCTCGTCCCGGCCGGAGCGGATCCGAATGCCGCGCTCGCCGTCAGAGTCTCCACGCCCGAGGATCAGGAGCTGTTCGCATCCGCCGCCGAATCGTCCAGCTATCAGGCGCGCACGAACCTGCCGCCCGCCTTCGGCAGCCTGAGGCTGGTGGTCGCGCCGACGGCGGCCGCTGCCGGTACCCTCGTCATCGGCGGGCTGCCGCGTGAACGGCTTCCGCTCGTCGTCGGGTTGCTCGCACTGACCGTCGGACTCGTGGTCGTCGCCGTCGTCCAGTTGCGGCGCGAGGCGGAGATCTCGCGCCTGCGGTCCGATTTTGTCTCCGGGGTTTCGCACGAGCTGCGCACGCCGCTGGCGCAGATCCGCATGTTCACCGAGACGCTGCTGCTCGGACGGGTGCGAAACGAGCACGAAGGACGCCGGTCGCTGGAAATCATCGCGCGCGAGGCGCAGCGCCTGGCGCAGCTCGTCGAGAACGTGCTGCTGTTCTCGCGTGGGGAACGGCAGGCGCCGGCGATCTCGCGAGAGTCCGCCCGGCTCGCGCCCATCATCGCCGACGTCGCCGAAAGCTTTGCGCCGCTCGCGGCGGCCCGTCAGACCCGCCTGACGATGGTGGTGGATGAGACGGTGAATGGCAGCGTCGACGGGGGCGCCCTCCGTCAGATCCTGCTGAATCTGCTCGACAACGCCGTGAAGTACGGACCCGCAGGACAGAACGTGACCGTGACGCTGCGCCTCGTGGACGACACGATGCGGCTGTCGGTCGAAGACGAGGGACCGGGCGTCGATCCGCGGGATTCGGACAGGATCTGGCAGCCCTTCAACCGTCTCGCCCATCCGGGGAACGCGACCGGCGGCACGGGGATCGGTCTGGCGATCGTTCGCCAGTTGACCGACCTGCACGGCGGCCGCGCGTGGGTCGAACCGGCCGCCCGCGGCGCGCGCTTCGTCGTCGAGATCCCCGGCGCGTGGCGTGAATCCGGCGCGTCGACCGCGGTCGCATGACTCGCGTCCTCATCGTGGAGGACAATCACGACCTGGCCTTCGGCCTGCGCAACAATCTCGAGATCGAAGGCTACGCGGTGGACGTCGCGCCCGACGGCCCCGCCGGCCTGGCCGCTGCGCGGCGCACCCCTCCCGATCTCGTCGTGCTCGATCTCATGCTCCCCGGTATGGACGGCTACCGCGTACTCCGGCAGCTCCGCGAAGACGGCCTGGCCGCGCCGGTGCTGATCCTGACGGCGCGAGGCGAAGAAACCGACAAGGTGCTCGGCTTCCGGCTCGGCGCCGACGATTACGTCACGAAGCCGTTCGGAGTGCTGGAGCTCCTCGCGCGGGTCGAGGCGCTGCTCAGGCGAGGCCGCCCGGCGGTGACGGCGACACGGCACCCCGTGCAGCGCTTCGGCGAAGTCGAAGTCGAGATCTCCACCCGAACGGTCAGGCGACAAGGCCGCACTGTCCCCCTCACCCCCATGGAATTCGATCTTCTCGTCGCGCTGCTCAGACGGCAGGGAGCCGTGGCGTCCCGGCTGGAGCTGCTGTCGGAGGTGTGGGGGCACGCCGCCGATGTGCTGACGCGCACGGTCGACACCCACATCGGGGAGCTGCGTCGGAAGCTCGAGCAGGACCCCTCGACGCCGCGCCACATCCTCACGGTGCGGAAGGCCGGCTACCGGCTCGACGGGAACCTGAACGCTGAACGCTGAACGCGGAAAAAGGCATCGATCCTGCTGCATGATGATTGCGGGGCGCAGGATGAGGAAGCTGATCTATTCGCTGCCCGTTCTCGTCGGCAGTGTCGCTTCGACGGTGTGCGGCATGCCACAGGCGGAACAGCATCGCGACTGGACGACCGATCGACACCGGATGGTGGCCGAACAGCTGCGTGCCCGCGACATCCGCGACGAACGGGTCCTCCGCGCGATGGAACGCGTGCCGCGGCATCAGTTCGTTCCCGAAAACGTCCGCGGCGGCGCCTACGCCGACATGCCGCTGCCGATCGGTCACGACCAGACGATCTCCCAGCCCTATATCGTGGGCTTCATGACCGAGGCGCTCGACGTGCAGCCGGATCATCACGTGCTCGAAATCGGCACCGGCTCGGGCTATCAGGCGGCCGTCCTCGCGGAGCTTGCGCGCGACGTCTACACGATCGAGATCGTCGAACCGCTGGCCCGGACGGCCCGCGAGCGGCTCGCGAGCCTCGGCTACAAGAACGTGCACGTCCGTGCCGGAAACGGCTACGCCGGGTGGCCGGAACAGGCGCCGTTCGACCGCATCATCGTCACGGCGGCACCCGACGAGGTGCCGCCGGCGCTGATCCAGCAGTTGAAGATCGGCGGCCTGATGGCGATCCCCATCGGCACAGCGGTGCAGGAGCTGCGGATCCTCCGCCGCACACCGGAGGGGATGCAGACGTTGAAGACCCTGCCCGTCCGCTTCGTGCCGATGACCGGCAAGGAACGCTGAGACTCCCACTCCAGTCCGTTCGTCACATTTGCGGCCGTCCGATGTGGCCGCTCCGTATACTCGGCCGCATGATCCGGGCGCGTGCGATCGTTGCCGTGGTTCTGTGCGCTTCGCTGCCCGCCGGCGAAGCATTTTCCCCCGACCGCCAGGCGGCAGTTCGATTGTTCAGTGGGCTGAGCCAGGCCGAAGTGCAGGCCGTCATGGAGGGCTACAACGAAGCGCTCGGTGTCGGCTGCGACCACTGTCACGTGACTGATCGCTGGCTCGATGACTCGAAACCGGCATTCGTGACCGCTCGCAACATGACGCGCATGGTGACGGCGCTCAACGCCGGCGCGCTTCGAGAGATCGGGGAGATCGCCTGCTGGACCTGTCACTCAGGCCAGCGGCAGCCCTCGCGGCAGCCCCGGGCTGCGCTCGACGCCGAGCTCGCGCGCTGGCCTTCGACGCTGGCTGACGCGCCCGAGAGCCAGAAGCTCGGGATGGCGGTTTACAACGTCGCGCTCGGGGTGACCTGCGATCACTGTCATACCCAGGACTGGACGGAGGCCTCGAAGCCTCCGATGAAGCTCGTCGCGACCATGAACGGCATGTTCACCGAGTTTCCGAAGTACATGCCCGCAACGGCTCGAACGCAGTGCTGGATGTGTCACAAGGGGAGCACCCGTCCGAAGCTGCGCCGTCGGTGAAGGGATTCGTGGAGGTGGAAACCGTCACCGCGCGCGGCGGTAGACGCTGCGCGACGGCGTCACCTGGCTCGCGGGGGCGCCGGAACGCTCGATGATCAGGTCGCCGGCCTGGTCGATCCAGATGACGCGCTTCGTCGTGATGTCGACGGGCTTGCCGCCTTCCTGCCCCTGGCTGATGGAGTCGATCACGAGCCTGTCACCCTGCCACGAGGCGCGGGACTTGACCCGGATGTCGCCGGGCGACACGTTCTCGCTCTCCGCCCCCGTCAGGTCGTAGACCGCAACGACGATGTCACCCTGGAATTTGATGCGGAGGGTGAGCGATCTCGCGTTCTGCAGCGCCACGAATTCGTCGCCGAGCATCGCGGCCAGCACGACCCGGCCATCCGGGCCGGGCTGCATCGTCTTCTCCTGGTCGAACGTCCAGGTGCCGGACAGGTCCGGGCGCGCCTGCGGTGTGCCGGCGGCGAGACAGAGCAGAGCAACGACCAGCGTTCCCACGGAGGATAGGACGGCCGTTACCGTCCGGCGGCCTTGCGCCCGATCTCCACGGCGCGGAACCCGGCCTCGCCCCAGTTGATGATGAAGACGCTGAAGCCCTGCTTCATCCGCATCTCGATATCCTTCTCCGTCGCGGGATAGCCGCACGCCACGTTGAACTCCTTGCAGGCCGCCAGCACCTGCTGGATCGCCGCTTCCCACCCCGCCTCGTCGAAGATCCGCTGCCCTTCCTGATTGACGGTCGTGAACAGGCCGCGCAGCGTCCCGGCGCCGGGGAACAGGGCACCGATGCCTTTCACAGCCGCGATCTCGCGCACCCTGGACAGACCTTCCCTGCTCTCGACGATCGTCCAGTTGACGAGCTCGCCGCCCGGGTTCAACGGCCAGAGGTCGGCTTTCTGGCGGTACTCCGCCTCGCTCACGCCCCAGTATGCCGGAGCGCCGCCGACCGCCTCGGGTCGGCTGCCACCCCGGGCCTTGAATCGCATCGCCGCCAGCCCCTGCTGCACCTCGTCGGCGCTCTCGACGTCCACGAACACGATCGTGCTGACGCCGAGATTCAACTGCCGGCTGATCTGGTCGATCGCCCTGGCGGGATCCGTCGCAATCTTCGGGATCTTCGTCACGAGCGGATGCTTCAGGCGAGCCGGTGACTTCGCCAGCTCCGCTGCGAACGCCGCGAACGGACCGAATCCGCTGTCGAAGTTCCGTTCCATGGCGCCGCTGAAGAGGATGTCGCCTTTCTCGTACGCCAGCGCTTCGGCCGCCAGGTCGGCTGCTGTTTTGACGACCGGCGGCGTCGCCGGGGCGGCGGCGCTCGGAGCCGCGCCGCGGTTCCCTCGACCCGCGCTGGGCGCATAGAGGCCGAACACCGGCTTCTTCTGCTCGAGCAGGTCGATCATCGGGTTGAGGCGGGTTTTCGGCTGCGCGATCGTCAGCGCGCCGAGCACCGTGATTGACAGCGCCGTAAACAGCAGGTGCGATCGCATCGGGTCTCCGTTAACGAGCCTACCGGATTCTGTATGAGCCGTCGTCATGGCGCTCGCGGTAGGCGCCGTGGCAAGCCGAGCAGGTCTGCTGCAGCGCGGAGGCCGCCGCTTTGACCTCGTCCCACTTGCCCGCCGCGACGGCCTGGTCCAGCGCCTGCGACTGCGTTCGTGCGTCGGTGGACCATTTCACCGCGTCCGCCTTGTCGCGCTTTTTCCAGAACGCTTCGACCTCGATGAACCGCTGCTTCAACGTTGCGGCGTGACTGGCGGCCGTGTCGCTGCCGGCGGCAGCCACGGCCTGGCGGATCGCGTTGAACGCCGGACCGATCTGCTTCATCAGCGCGTCGAACGCCACTTCGTCGGGGGTCATCGGCGGCGGCACGCGCCTGGCCAGGTCGACCATCGATGAGTCGATCACCGAGGTCGCGCGGATGGCGGGCCGGCCATCATGATCGATCACCTCGCCAATGACGGTCACGTAACTGTTGACCTTCAGCGGCGCGTTCAGCTGGGGCGCGAGCACGAGCACTTCGCCTCCCCCGCTTTTCCTGACGTCCTGGTCGACGACGAACGAGGTTGCCGACACGAGGCGGTCGACCGACGCCGTGACGCTGACGTTCTGGCCGTAAAACCCCAAAGGGTTGGCGGCAATCGAGCTCGCCGCCGCAGGGACCAGCGGCTTGGGCGCCGGCGCGGACACCGGCGCGGTCGCCGGCGGATCCTGCCAGGCATGGGGGGCAGTCAGCCACACGGTCAGGACGGCGCCAAGAGCGGCAGAAACCCGGATCACCCCACCTCCAAAGCCCGGCCATTCTGGCCTAAAAATTCCGGTTGATCCACCGTATACTTTTCCCGCGGGCATTTCGAGCGCCGGCAACGCGGCGATCCGCCCGATCCGGGTGCGGGATGCCGCCCGGCCCGGAGGCCGGGCCTACGAGGGTGCATGAGACGATCGATCGTTCTGTGCGGAGCGGCGATCCTGGCGGTCTGGGCGACCGCGATCATCACGCGTGCCGAGCGCGCACCCTCGATGCCGGCGCCCCGATCGTCGGTCGCGCTTCCAGCCGCGCCCGCGGTCCCCATACTCTCCTCTGCGGATCAACGCACTCTTATAAGTGATTTCTGCGTAACCTGCCACGACAACGATAAAGAGAAGGGAGGGCTGACCCTCGAGAAGTTCGATCCCGCGCGCGCGGAGAAGAACGCGGAAGTCGCCGAGAAGATGATCCGCAAGCTCCGCGCCGGGATGATGCCGCCGGCGGGTGCCGACCGTCCGGAGCCGGCCGTTCTCCAGGCCCTGGCCACCTCCCTCGAAGCCCGGCTCGACGCGGCCGCCGCGGTGCGACCCAATCCCGGAAGGCGCACGTTTCAGCGGCTGAATCGCGCGGAGTACGGCAACGCGGTCCGCGACCTGCTCGGGATCGACGTCGACGTATCGGCCTACCTGCCGCCCGACACCATCAGCCACAATTTCGACAACATCGCCGACGTCCAGTCGCTCTCCGCCACGGTGCTGGAGGGCTATCTGCGCGCGGCCAACCGGATCAGCCGCGACGCCGTCGGGGATCCGGAGGCGGCGCCGGGCTCGACGACCTATCGCGTTCCGCGCACCGCGGCGCAGTTGACGCACGTGGAGGGGGCTCCGGTCGGCACGCGCGGCGGCGTCTCGGTCGTCCACATCTTTCCGGCCGACGGCGAGTACAGCTTCCGCATGATGCTCCACTCGATTCCGACCGGGCAGCTGTACGGCAGCACGACGCGGGGCGAGCAGCTCGAGGTGTCGATCAACGGGCGCCGCGTCGCGCTGCTCGAGATCAATCCGCGCATGAGCGAATCGGATCCCAACGGCATGAACCTCCAGACGCCGCCGATCGCCGTACCGGCGGGGCCGCAGCGCGTGTCGGCGGCATTCATCCAGCGCTTCGACGGACCGGTTGACGATCTGCTCGCCCCGGTCGAGCAGACGCTCGCCGACACCCAGATCGGATCCGCCACCGGCGTGTTCACGGTACCGCATCTGCGCGATCTCGCGATCCTCGGGCCGCGGAACGTGACGGGTGTTTCCGACACGCCGGCCAGACGGCGGATTTTCTCCTGCCGCCCGCTCTCGCCCGGGGAGGACCGTCCCTGCGCGACGAACATCATTTCGGATCTTGCGGGGCAGGCCTATCGCCGTCCACTGACCGGCGGCGACCTCAAGGGGTTGCTCCGCTTCTACGACGAAGGCCGGAGCGACGGAGGTTTTGAAGCCGGCATCCGTACCGCGCTGCAGGCGATTCTCGCGAGCCCGCATTTCATTCTTCGCCTGGAGGAAGTGCCTGCGACCGCCAGGGCAGGGCAGAACTTCCGGATCAACGACCTGGACCTTGCGTCGCGCCTCTCCTTCTTTCTCTGGGCGGCACCGCCCGACGCGGAGCTCGTGAAAGCCGCGAGTCAGGGGACGCTCGCCAGGCCGCTCGTGCTCGAACGGCAGGTCCGGCGGATGCTCGCGGACCGCCGCGCGGCCGCGCTCGCCGACCGCTTTGCCGCCCAGTGGCTCCGGCTGCAGGATCTCGAGAAGATCCACCCGGATCCGCTGCTCTACCCGGGCTTCGATCACACGCTCGCCGAGGCGATGGCGCGCGAAACCGAGCTCCTCTTCGAGCACATCGTGCACGAAGACCGGGACGTCCTGGACCTGCTCACCGCCGACTACACCTTCGTCAACGGCCGGCTCGCGCGCCACTACGGCATCCCCGACATCGTCGGGCCGCGCTTCCAGCGCGTCAGCCTGGCCGACGACGCCACGCGCCGCGGGCTGCTCGGGCACGGCAGCATCCTGACGATGACCTCGGTGGCGGACCGAACCTCGCCGGTCCTGCGGGGCAAGTGGGTGCTGGAGGTGCTGTTCGGCGCGCCGCCGCCTCCGCCGCCCCCCGACGTTCCGGATCTCGACGAAACCAAAACCTCCTCGGGCTCGCGGCTGCTCTCGGTCCGCGAGCGGCTCGAGGCGCACCGCGCCGACCCCGCGTGCATGTCGTGCCACAAGGTGATCGATCCGCTCGGTCTCGCGCTCGAGAACTTCGACGTGACCGGCGCCTGGCGGATCAAGGACAGCTTCGTCGCGGTCGATGCGACCGGCGAGCTGTTCGACGGCTCAAAGCTCGATGGGCCCGGCGCCCTTCGCGCTGCGCTCCTCAAGCACAAGGAGACGGTGCTCCGCACCTTCACCGAGAACCTGATGGCCTATTCTCTTGGACGCCGCGTGGACCACCACGACATGCCGGCGGTTCGATCGATCGTTCGCGGCGCTGCCGCCTCGGGCAATCGGTTCTCGGCGTTCGTCCTCGGGATTGTGAAGAGTCCCGCCTTCCAGATGAGTCGCGTGGATTGATTGCGAGAGCTGACATGTACCTGACCAAAAAGCATCTTTCACGGCGCACGGTTCTCAAGGGCGTCGGCGCGACCGTCGCGCTGCCGTTCCTCGACGCGATGGTGCCGGCGCGGACGCTGCTCGCGAAGACAGCGGCCGCCGGAAAGACGCGCCTGGCGGCCATCGAAATGGTCCACGGCGCCGCCGGCAGCACCCAGTTCGGCCTGGCCAAGAACCTGTGGTCCCCCGCGGCCATCGGCCGGAGCTTCGATCTGACGCCGAGCAGCCTCAGCCCGCTCGAGCCGTTCCGCGATTACCTGACCATCGTGAGCAACACCGATTGCCGCAACGCCGAAGCGTTCGTGCCCGGCGAGATCGGCGGCGACCATTTCCGGTCGAGCGCCGTGTTCCTCACGCAAGCGCACCCGAAGCAGACCGAAGGGTCCGACGTGCATGTGGGACCGTCCATCGACCAGCTCTACGCACAGCGGTTCGGTCAGGACACGCCGATCCCGTCGATGCAGCTGTGCATCGAGAACGTCGACCAGTCGGGCGGGTGCGCGTATGGCTACGCGTGCGTGTACACCGACACGATCAGCTGGGCAGCCCCCACCCAGCCACTCCCGATGGTCCGCGATCCGCGCTCGGCGTTCGACCAGCTGTTTGGCGTCGGCGCCACGCCGGAACAACGCGCCGCGAACCGCCGGACCGACCGGAGCATCCTCGACTGGGTCACCCAGGAAGTGCGGCGCCTGTCCAAGGAGCTCGGGACCGCAGACCGGACGCGGCTCACGGCGTACCTGGAGGACATCCGGGAAATCGAGCGGCGCATTCAGAAGGTCGAGGCCTACAACCGGAGCGGCGAGCCGCGCGAACTGCCGGGCGCACCGATGGGCATCCCGGATTCATTCGAGGACCACGTCCGGCTGATGTTCGACCTGCAGGCCGTCGCCTTTGCCGCCGACATCACGCGCGTCTTCTCGTTCAAGCTGGGTCGCGATGGCTCCGCCCGTGTCTACCCGGCGAGCGGCGCGGCACTGCCCTTCCACCCGGCGTCGCACCATGGCGAAAACGAAAACCGGATCGCCCAGTTCGCCCAGATCAACAAGCATCACGTGAGCCTGGTCCCCTACTTCCTCGAGAAACTCAGGAACATCCAGGAAGGGGACGCCAATCTGCTCGACAAGACCCTGGTGATCTACGGCTCGCCGATGGGGAACTCGAACGTTCACAATCACAAGCGCTGCCCGCTCTTCCTCGCCGGCAAGGCGAACGGGCATCTGAAAGGCGGCCTGCACCTCAAGGCGCCGGACGGAACCCCGATGGCAAACGTGATGCTCCAGCTGCTGCACGATCTCGGTCGCGACGACCTGACCTCGTTCGGCGACAGCACGGGCACGTTCAGCCTCCGCCACGATCCGACGACCGTGTAGGCAGGACGCTGATGAAACGCCTGGCCTCTCTTGCCCTGACGGCTCTGATGGCAATCGCCGCCGCGGGAGCCCTTCGCGCCACGGGCACCGAATCCCCGGTGGCCGATGCGGCGATGCGCGGCGAATGGGCTGCCGTCCGCACGCTGCTCGAAAACGGTGGAGACGTCAACGCCGCCCAGGGCGACGGGATGACGGCGCTGCACTGGGCGGCCCGGCAGGGTGAGCTCGCGACGACCCGGATGCTGCTGGCGGCCGGCGCGAACGTGCGGGCGACGACCAGACTGGGCGGGTATACGGCGCTGCTCCTCGCCAGCCAGATGGGCCACGCTGCGGTGATCGACGGGCTCCTCAAGGCGGGGGCCGAGGCCAACAGTGCGACGTCGAACGGCGCCACTGCGCTGATGCTGGCCTCGGCGTCGGGCCGCGCCGAGGCGGTCAAAACGCTGCTGGCCGCCGGCGCCGAGGTGAACGCCACCGAATCGTCGCGCCTCGAAACCGCGCTGATGTTCGCGGCCGCGGCCAACCGGGTCGACGTCATGAAGCTGCTGATCTCGGCCGGCGCCAACGTCAAGGCGGCGACGAAGATCGTGGATCTGAAACCGCAAACCAATCCTGAAGAAGAGGAGTTTCTCCGGGCGCAGCAGGCGCAGCGGCAGG
>DATFFM010000167.1:0-3403 GCA_035250005.1 Vicinamibacterales bacterium
TCCCGGAGTGCAGCCGCCTCCGGCACCGCCGCCGGTCGCGGGGCTGCCGCCCACCGGAGTGCCGGAAACGCCGCCGAGAGATCCGGCCGTGCCGGTGCCCGGTGCGCCCGCCGCTCCGGGGACGACCCCGACGCCGGCGCAGATCATCGTGACGCCGGCCGGCAGCGAGTTCCGCGTGGCCGGCGGCCCGTACCTGACGGCGGTCTCGATCAACAACGCGTCGCGCGTCTCGACGCTGTCGCTGACGGTGACGTTCAATCCCGCGGTGGTGCGCGTCCGCAACATCCAGGAAGGAACGTTCATGCGCCAAGGGACGGCGACCGTGTCGTTCACGCCGAAGATCGACAACGTGGCCGGGCGGGTCGACATCACCGTGGCACGGACGGGAGATCAGATCGGCGCATCGGGCGCGGGCCTCATCGCCTCGCTGTTCTTCGACGCCGTCGCGCCAGGCAGCTCCTTGATCCAGGTCAACGGCGTCGCGGCCGCGCCGGACGGTGCGCCGCTCCAGATCCAGTTCAGCCCGGTGACGGTGACGGTGAGGTGAATCACGTGCGACGTGCGATGTGCGAGGTGCGACGTGCTGACGTGCGACGTGCGACGTGCGCCCGCGGGTTTACGTTCATCGAGCTGCTCGTCGTCTCGACGCTGCTGATCATTCTCGCGTCGGCGATCATGCCGATGGCGAAGGTGACGATGCAGCGGCAGCGGGAGGCGGAGCTGCGGCGGTCGCTGCGCGAGATGCGGACCGCGATCGACAAGTTCAAGGACGCCGCCGACAACGGCCTGATCGGCGCGATGGACCTGAGGACCGGCGCCGAAGGCTATCCGGCCGATCTCGAGACCCTCGTCGAAGGGGTCAGCGTGGTGAACGACCAGAGCGGCCGGAAGCTGAAGTTCCTGCGGCGGATCCCGATCGATCCGATGACGAACTCGACCGACTGGGGGAAGCGTTCCTACCAGGACAAGCCCGACGCGACCTCCTGGGGTGGGCAGAACGTCTTCGACGTCTACACGCAGTCGAAAGGAACGGCGCTCGATGGCACCAAATATCGCGACTGGTAACGATTCGGGGCGGCGACGGCTGACTCTCGGCGATCGCCTGGCGCTCGCTCGCGGCCGTCAGAGCGGCTTCACGCTGATCGAGCTGCTCGTCGTGATCGCGCTGATCTCGATCCTGGCCGGCATGGCGGTCGTGCAGTACCGCAACTCGATCCAGCGGACGCAGGAAGCGACACTGAAGACCAACCTGTTCCGGATGCGCGACGCGATCGATCAGTATTACGCCGACAAGGGCAAGTATCCCTCGTCGCTCGACGCGCTCGTCTCGGAGCAGTACCTCCGCAGGATCCCCGAGGACCCATTCACGAAGTCGTCCGATACCTGGCAGACCGTGCCGGCAGAGCCTGATCCCGGCAATCCGTCCGCCGAGCCCGGCATCTACGACATCAAGAGCGGCGCCCAGGGTCAGGCGCTCGATGGGACCAGCTTTTCGGACTGGTGAGGGGGCCGGGGGTTCTGGGTTCTGAGTTGCGAGTCTACGCGGGCCTGGATCCCGAAACCTCTGAGCCTCGAATCCGGAACCTAGAAACTTAGTCCGGAACCTAGAACCAAGAAGCCCAGAACCCCAGAACCCCAGAACCCCCGGCCCCCCGGACCCCGGCCCCCCGGACGCGCAAACAAAAACCCCGCTGCGGGTAGAGCCGCAGCGGGGTTTTTCTTTGTGCCGAAGAGCGCCTATTGCCGCACGTCGACTGTCGTTTGACCCTGGCCGGATGGCCCGACTGCCTGGACGACCGTGACGCGGATCACCTTGGTGCCGACGTCGGCATAGGATTTCGTGATCTGCGGTCCGGTGGTCGTCGCGGTCGTGCCGTCACCGAAATCCCACTGGTACTGCAGGATGGTCGACGTCGCGCCGCTGACCGTGGCCGTCAGCGTGATGATCTGATTCCGCGTCGGTGTCGTGTTCGACGGCGTGATGATGACGCCCGGCGGCTGGCCCGGCAGGATCGTCACCGACGTGGCCACCTGTTCCGTGAAGCCGCTGGCTTCGGTGGCGATGGCGTTGACCGTATAGGTGTCGGGCGTGACGTAGGTGTGCTGCACGGTGGTGGAGCCGCTGATGGCTCCCAGTGATTGCCGCGAACCGTCGCCGAAGTCCAGCGTCACGTCGCGAACATTGGCGGTGCTGCCAACGCCTACGGTGAACGTTGCCGGCAGGCCCGCCGAGATCGACGTCGTCGGTCCGGTCAGCGTGATCCCGGTGCGCGGGTTGAGCCCGATCGTGATCTCCGCGGTCTTGCCCGCGACATTGGCGGTGACCGTCGACTCCCGTGAGGTGGTGAGCACCGTGAGCGCTGTGCCGCTGTTGTCGGTTACCACGGACGAGGCGGAGAGCTGGCCCGCAGTCGTGCTGAAGGTGACCGGAACGCCGACCAGCCCGGCGCCCGATGTGTCTTCGACCCGTGCGCTGATCTGCGCCTGGCCGCCGGCGGGCCCGAGCGTCTGCGGCGTCGCGCTGACGAGCACGCGCTCGGCGGCCGCGCTCCCGACCAGGAGGTTCTCGATTTTGCCTGACGCACCGCCGGAGAAAGCGGTGATCGTGGCCTGGCCACTCTGGCCGGTGGCGATGAACTTGACCCGAACCTGCCCGTTCGTCGTGCGGGCTTCACTGGGCTCGATCCGGCCAAGTGTGGTGGTGAACGACACCAGCGTGCCGTTCTGCACCGGTGTGCCGGCGCCCGGACTATTCGTCGTCGTCGTGCCGGGGGGGGCGGGCGTTCCGGGTGTGCCGGGGGTCGCCGGAGGGGTCGTCGCGGCGACGCCGTTCTCGATGACCGTCGCGACGATCTCGACCTGTCCGTTGACCGGCACGCTCGACGCTGCGGGGAAGAGCGTGATGACGGTGCCCGACGGTGCGAGCAGCGGCACTTTATCGCAGGCTGAAGCCAACGACAGCGCGGCGAGCGCCGTCAGAACTGCGGGAATCGCCGCGAGCCTGCGAAGAGCGGTGGATCGGGTTTGTGGTACCATGAATGACGCTAAGGATAATACTCTCATGGATTTAGAGGGTCAAGCCGGCCAGCGCGGGTACGCGATGGCGGCGGTGTTGATGAGTGTGGCGGTGATGGCGATCGTCATGAGCGCCCTCCTGCCGGTGTGGCGCCAGCAGATGCAGCGCGAAAAGGAAGCGGAGCTGGCGTTCCGCGGCGAGCAGTACGCGCGCGCGATCTATCTGTTTCAGCGCGCCAATGGCGGCCAGAATCCGCCGAGCCTCGACGTCCTCGTGTCGGGGCGCTACATCCGCAAGAAGTACAAGGATCCGATGACCGAGGACGGCGAGTTTCTCCCCTTGTCGGTGGGCGCGAACCAGCCGGGTGCGCCCGGCGGGCCGGCCGGG
>DATFFM010000168.1:0-42286 GCA_035250005.1 Vicinamibacterales bacterium
GCTGGTCGTCGAAGGGGCCGCGGCCGCGCCGGCGGCGGCGCTGCTGCACGGGCTCGTCACAGCGCCAGCAGGGGCGAAAGTGGTTGCCGTCCTGAGCGGGGGGAACGTGAATCTCGACCAGCTGAAGGGACTTCGGTGGAACTGATGCCGATCGCGATCGAATCGGGTGCGGTTGTTTCGCACTACCACATCATCGGGCGCCTCGGCGCAGGCGGCATGGGCGAGGTGTACAAGGCCCAGGACACGGTTCTCGGGCGGCCGGTTGCGCTGAAGGTCCTGCCGCCCCATCTGGTCCGCAACGACGAGCGCACGCGACGGTTCGTGCAGGAGGCCCGCTCGGCATCTTCGCTGAATCATCCGAACATCGTCACCATCTACGAAATTGGGCAGGCACCGCTCCTGACGTCGAGCGGGGCGGCGACGCCGGATGCCGATCCCGTCCACTACATCGCGATGGAGCTGATCGAGGGGGTCACGCTCAAGCGCAAAATTCATGACGAGCCGGCAAGCCTCCGCACGCTGCTGACCTACATCGCGCAGGCCGCCGAGGGGCTGGCGAAAGCCCATGCGGCCGGTATCGTGCACCGCGATCTGAAGCCCGAAAACATCATGGTCTCGGCCGACGGCTTCGCCAAGGTCCTGGACTTCGGTCTCGCGAAGCTCACCGTGACGCAGGACGTCTCCGATGCCCACACGCGGACCATGCCGGCGCGCGACGAGACTGGCGAGGGGGTGATACTCGGCACCGTCGCCTACATGTCGCCGGAACAGGTCCAGGGCAGACCGGCGGATCATCGGTCGGACATCTTCGCGATCGGCACGATTCTCTACGAGGCGGCGACGCGGCGCCGGCCGTTCGTCGCCGACTCCGACGTGGAGGTGATGCACAGGATCCTCCACGACAAGCCGGAGCCGGTGGCCGACATCAACCCTGACGTGCCGGCCGAGCTGCGGCGGACGATCCGGCGGTGCCTTGCGAAGGAGCCGGAACGCCGCTTCCAATCGATGAAGGACGTCGCGATCGAGCTGGCTGAGATCGTGGAGGAGTTCGAGCAGCTCTCGATCGCCTCGTCGTCGTCGAGCTCGGGATCCGGGGCTTCTGCCGTCACCCCGATGACGCGCCCGGTCAGCGCGCGCTGGAAGGGCCTCCTCGGGCTGGTGGGCCTGCTGGCGGTGGGGGGCGTTCTCTTCGGCGCGTACCAGTGGCGCCAGGCTCGCGCCACGCCGGCAGGCCCGGTGTCGTTCGAGTCGATGCAGATCCGCCCGCTCACGTCGTCCGGACGGGCGTTTCGCGCCCCCGCGATCTCCCCCGACGGGAAGTACGTGGCTTACGTCACCCGCGGCGAAGGGTATTCGGTGTGGCTGCGGCAGCTCGCGACCGGCAGCGACGTGCGGATCGTGCCGGAGCAGCCGACGCAGCTCCAGGCGCTCGTGTTCTCGCCCGATGGGAACTACCTGTATTACTCGAGTTCCGATCGGGGCAGCGCCAACGTCGTGTACTCGTGGCTGTACTCCGTGCCGACTATCGGCGGCCAGCCGCGGAAAGTGCTGTTCGACGTCGACACCCCGGTCGCCTTTTCCCCCGACGGCGCGCAGATCGCGTTCGGGCGCGGCGTGCCGGGTGAGCGGCAGAACCATGTGATCGTCGCCAACGCCGACGGCAGCGGAGCGCGCAAGCTGGCTTCGTTCCCCCGATTGATGGATGCGGGCAGGCCGACCTGGTCTCCTGACGGCACCAAGATCGTGACCGCTGCCGTCGCCTTGAATCCCGGCTGGAACGTGGCGCCGATGGAAATCGATGTCGCCTCGGGATCCACCCGTCGCATTGGCGCGACCCGGCGGTTCTCGATCACGGACATCGCGTTCCTGCCAGATGGCAGCGGCCTGCTGATGGGGGCCGCGGATGCGGAAACCGCGCGGGAGCAGGTGTGGCTGCAGCCCTACCCGGACGGCAGCCCGCTGCGGGTGACCAACGATCTCAGCGATTACAGGGGAGTCTCCGTCACGCGGGACGGCTCGGTGATTGCCGCGCTGAAGGTCGACACGAGGACGTCGCTGATGCTCAGTGCGGTCGACGACCGCACGCTGGGGGCGCCGCTGGCGCCCGGCACTCTGAGCCGGCTCCAGGATGTTGCCGTCTCGCGAACCGGCGCCATCGTTTACGGTTTTGCGACCGGCAACCAGTCCGACATCGCGATACTCGACACGCCGCAGTCGACACCGAGAGTCCTGACGCGCGGAGGCGAGAATTTCGGGCCGGCGATTTCGGCCGACGGCCGCACGATCGTGTTCACCTCGGAGAGTGCCGATACCCCGCCCCATATCTTCGCCATCGATGCGGACGGCTCGAACCTGCGGCAGGTGACTCGGGGCTCAGGCGAAGTTGATCCCGACCTGTCTGCGGACGGAGCGACGCTCGTCTATTCGGCGGACTACGGCAACGAGATCTGGGTCCAGCCGCTGCAGGGTGGCGAACCGGGACGGCTCACGGAGCGGGCGTCGGGACCGGGCCGCCTCTCGCCCGACGGCCGTCATGTTCTCTTTCTCGAGTGGCGGTCGGCAGAACGGGCCGCCGCCAATCTCAAGCTGGTGCCGGTTGCGGGCGGCGCGCCGATTATGGATATTCCGTGGGTCGGCGGCCTTGATTTCCGCTGGCACCCCCAGGGCAACTTGATCACGTTCCGGCGGCTCGGCCGGGGGAGCAGCAATTTATTCAGCATCCCGATCGGTGGCGGGGAACCGACGCAGATGACGAAGTTCGAGAGAGGAACGTTCTCCTCCTACGACTGGACAGCCGACGGCCGTCTCGTGCTGGTTCGCACCGAGTCGGCGTCGGACGTCGTCCTCATCAGCGACTGGCGGCGCACGCAGTGACGGATCCGGGCTGATTTTGTCTGACGAGCGTATACGGATCGGGATCTCCGCATGCCTGCTGGGCCAGGAGGTGCGGTTCGACGGCGGCCACAAGCAAGACGACTTCCTGACGAAGATCCTGGGGCCGCATGTCGAGTACGTGCCGGTGTGCCCTGAAGTCGAGATCGGGCTCGGGACGCCGCGCGAGACGTTGAGGCTCGTGCGGCGGGGCGGCGCGCTGCGGATGGTCACCACGCGCACCGCGATCGACCACACCGATGGCATGAACCGCTGGGCGGCGAAGCGGCTCTCCGCACTGGAGCGGGAGAATCTATCGGGGTACGTGCTGAAAAAAGATTCGCCGAGCTGCGGGATGGAGCGGGTGAAGACCTACGGCGAGACCGGGATGCCGGTGAGGGACGGCCGCGGGCTGTTTGCGTCGGTGCTGCTCGACCGACTCCCGCTGCTCCCGGTCGAAGAGGAGGGGCGGCTTACCGATCCCGTCCTCCGCGAGAACTTCATCGAGCGGGTCTTCGCCTACCGGCGGCTGCAGGATCTCTTTCACGGGCGCTGGACGGCGGGCGCGCTCGTCGCCTTCCATACCGCGCACAAGATGTCGCTGCTCGCCCATTCCACGACCGCTTACAACGCGCTCGGGCGGCTGGTCGCCACCGCCGGCCGAGCCGGAAGGCCCGAACTGCGGCGGGAGTACGCTTCCGCCTTCATGCAGATCCTGGCGATCCCGGCGACGCGCGCGCGGCACACCAACGTGCTCCAGCACATGGCCGGTCATCTCAAGACCCGCGTCGACGACCAGTCGCGCGCCGAGCTGGCGGCCTGCATCGACGAGTACCGGCGTGGCCTCGTGCCGCTGGTCGTGCCGTTGACCCTGATCCGTCACCACGTCCGCCGCCATGCCGTCACGTACCTGAGCGGCCAGGTCTACCTCGAGCCACACCCTCGCGAGCTGATGCTGCGCAACCATGTCTGAGGAGCCGCGCCGGTCGCTCGATCCCGTCCGCCGGGTCCGGGTCGTGCGCGTGACGCCCGACGGCCCCGCGCACGAGACCGACGCCGCCGCCGTCGAAGAGCCGCTCGAGGTCCGGCTCCACGGCCGGCCGTTCGCCGTGATCATGCGGACTCCGGGCGCAGACCGGGAGCTGGCCGCCGGCTTTCTGCTCGCGGAGGGAACCATTGCCGATGGTGGAGAGCTGGGCGCGGTCGAACATTGCCGCCATCCACACCACCCCGACAGCCACAACGTCGTCGACGTGTTCCTGACCGGCGGCGCGAAGGCGCGTCTCGACGCCACGCTGGCCGCGCGGCGGAACGTGCTCGCGAGCTCGTCATGCGGCATCTGCGGCCGCGTCACGATCGACTCCCTGAAGATTCGCGCCGCTCCGCTGGGCGCGAGCTGCGCGGTCGCGCGCGAGCTCGTGCATCGCCTTCCGGAAGCGCTGCGCTCGCACCAGACGCTCTTCGACCAGACCGGGGGCCTTCATGGCGCCGCGCTGTTCACCGCCGGCGGCACGCTCGTCGCCACCGCGGAGGATGTCGGCCGGCACAACGCGGTCGACAAGATCGTCGGCACGATGCTGTTCGCCGAGCGCCTGCCGCTCGCCGGCCACGTGCTGATGGTGAGCGGCCGCACTTCGTACGAGATCGTGCAGAAGGCCTGGCTCGCCGGCATCGAGATCGTCTGTGCCGTGTCGGCCCCTTCCAGCCTGGCGATCGACCTCGCTGCGGCGGCCGGCATCACGCTCCTGGGCTTCGCGCGCGGGCAGGGCTTCAACATCTACTCGCACCCGCAGCGCGTGGAAGGAGTGTGAAGCGGCGTACCCACCCGATCGGACTCGACCGCAGGCCACTCTTCAGGTCGGGCCCCGGCGAAGGAGAAATCGCGGGGATTCAGCCGGCTAGCAGCTCTGCCGCCGTGGCATTGCGGTTGCTGTCACCGGTAGGCGTGAGCATTCGAGGCAGGCTCCTGCTGGGGTCCGTGGCCCTTCTCGCCGCTGTGGTCTTTGGCGCCGCCTGGCGCGTCGCGGCGTTCACCTGGAACGTCGCGGCCGAGCTCGACGATGCCGTTCGCCTCGCGGAGCTCCGTCCACGGCCGCAGGCAACCATCGTCTTCGATCGCCACGGGCGCCCGGCGTTCTCGTTCTTCGTCGAGCAGCGCATCGACGTGCCGCTCGAACGGATTTCCCCGGCGATGGTCGACGCCCTGCTCGCGATCGAAGACCGCCGCTTCTTCAGCCATCACGGCCTCGATCCGGTGCGCATCGCCGCGGCCGCCTGGCACAATGCCCGGGCCGGCCGGATCGTTCAGGGGGGCAGCACCCTGACACAACAGCTCGCGCGGGCGGCGCAGCTCTCGCCGCGACGCACGTTCGAGCGCAAGCTGCGCGAAGCGATGATCGCGTCGCGACTCGAACAGCGGTACTCGAAAGCCGAGATCCTCGGCGCCTATCTCAACACCGTGTACTTCGGCGAAGGCTACTACGGCGTCGAAACGGCCGCGCAGGGCTACTTCGGCAAGCCAGCGGCCGCTCTCGAGACGCATGAAGCGGCGCTGCTCGCGGCGATCGTGCGTTCACCCTCGCGCGACGCGCCGTGCGTCTCTCCCGACCGGGCCCGCAGCCGGCGCAATCTGGTGCTCCGGCGGATGAAAGACCAGCTCAGGATCACCGGCGACGAGTTTCAGGCCGCGGCTGCGGCCCCGATCCCGTCGCCAACCCACCAGTCGCATGGCGGCGCGCTCGTCGCCTCCGGCACGAAGATGGGGCGGTACTTCCAGGAGGAGCTGCGGCGGCAGCTGGTCGCGGAGTTCGGCAGCGATCGCGTGCTGCGCGGGGGGCTTCGCGTCTACTCGACGTACGACCCGGCGCTTCAACAGGCAGCCGAAGAGGCGATTGACACACGGATCGCGCAGATCGCCCGGCGGCGCCGCGGCGCCCAGGCGCTTCAGGGCAGCCTGGTGTCGCTCGACGCCACCACCGGCGACGTGCTCGCGCTCGTCGGCGGGCGCGATTTCAACGCGAGCAGCTTCAACCGTGCCACCCAGGCACGGCGCCAGGCCGGGTCCGCCTTCAAGCCGATTCTCTTCGCCGCCGCGCTGGAGCGCGGCTACGCGCCCGGCACGCTGCTCACCGAGCTCGACGTGCCGATCGGCACGGCCGGCGACGAGTGGCTGCCTGCCGGCGACCACGAGCGCCAGGAGTACACGCTGCGCCGCGCGCTGAAAGTGTCGAGCAACCGCGCCGCCGCGCAGCTGATGCAGCAGGTCGGCGCCAGCACGACGATCTACTACGCGCAGCGGCTCGGGATCGAGTCGCCGCTCCCGATGGTGCCCTCGCTCGCGCTCGGCACGGGCGATGTCACGCTGCTCGAGCTGACCGCCGCCTACACGGCGTTCGCCAACCGCGGCACGACCTCGCGTCCGCGGCTCTTCACGCGCGTGGACGACAGCAACCGCGTGACCATCTTCTCCAACCCGGCGCGCCACACCCGCGCGATCGGCGAGGGCACGGCCTACATGATGTCGAGCATGCTGGCCGACGTGATCTCGGGGGGCACCGGCGCGGGGGTTCGCGGCGCCGGGTTCCGGCTGCCGGCGGGGGGCAAGACCGGCACCACCGACGATTACGCCGACGCCTGGTTCATCGGCTACACGCCGCACATCGTCACCGGCGTCTGGTTCGGCCTCGACACGCCGGCGCCGATCATGGCGCGCGGCTTCGGCGGCACGGTCGCGGTGCCCGCGTGGGCGCGGTTCATGAAGGAGGCGACCCGGGGCCACAAGCCTGACTGGTACGACATGCCCCCCGATGTCGAGAAGGTCGCGATCTGCCGATTGAGCGGCGCCCGCGCGACCGATGCGTGCCGCTATCATTACGTCCCCGCCGAGGTCCCGGTCGGGACGCTCGGATTCGTCCGCGCCGGCTACCTTGTCCCCGCCGACCCGCCCCCACCCCCCGAGCCGCCGGTGTACGAGGAGCTCTTTCCGCTGGGCACCATTTCGTCGGAGCTCTGCCCGCTGCACGCGCCACAGGTCATGCCCTGGCGCTGAGCGTAAGCGACGTGCGACGCACGTCGCACGTATCTTGTACTCCCCAGGCGCCGCGGGGCTGACGTCGACTCACCGATCGCTGCCGTACCCGCAGCCGTGGCAGCTGACTAGAACGCCCTGAGGCCGAGCAGCAGCGCCAGGCTGAAGTTGGCGATGTGGCCGGTCCAGCAGATGCGGCACTGCAGGCCTCGACTGAGGAGGCTCCAGCCGAGGAAGACGCTCATCGCGACGGCGGGGAGCGTCATCACGAAGAGCCACGGCGCCGGCCACTCCAGCACGAGGCCCGCGGCGAGCGCCGCATAGAGGAGCATCCCGAGCGAGGCGTTGGGCACGCCCAGCAGCGCGGCGCGCGGCGTGCGAAAGAGGATCGCGCAGCCGCCGGCTTCCATGCGGCAGATCTCCGGACCGGTGAGCCATCCCGGCAGCTCGCGGTAATAGCCCCACAGCGCGGCCGCCGCAGCCGCCGCCCCGAGGCCGACGGCGATCCAGATCAGGACTGACATTGCGGGCACCAGTACGTGAGCCGCGGGCCCCGCCCCTGCTTCGCAATTTTCACCGGCGTCCCACACCTGCGGCACGGCTCACCCGCGCGGCCGTAGACCCACAGCCGCTCGCCGGGATGGTCCCGTCTCGTGGTTCGGCGAAAGCCGGGAGAAGTGCGGGGTCCGGGGGTCGGAATCGCGGCGAGCCCCTCGCTGACGTTGTCGCGGAGAAACCTGCGCGCGGTCGTGACGAGGCACGCGACCTGCTCGTCGCTCAGCGTTCGCACGGCGGCAAAGGGGTCGACGCGGCAGGCAAACAGCACTTCGGATTTGTAGACGTTGCCGATCCCGGCCATCACCCGCTGGTTCAACAGCACGTCGGAGATCTCGGCGTCGGGCGTCGCGCGCACGCGCCGGGTGGCCTCCTGAGCATCGAAGTCTTCGGCGAGGAGGTCGGGCCCGAGCCGTCTCAGCTCGGGATGGCGCTCGAGCGCGCCGGCTTTCAGCCACTCCGCCACCGGGATGTTGAAGCCGACGGCCACGTAACCGGCGGTCGCGATCACGATGCGCATGTCGCCGCGGCCGCGCTGCCAGCGCTCACCGGGCCGGTAGATGTGCCAGCTGCCGTTCATACGCATGTGGGTGCGCAGCACGAGGCCTCCCGAGAACGCCATCAGCAGGTGCTTGCCGCTCGCGGTCACGGATTCGATCGTTCGTCCCGTGATCGGCGTGTCGACGTGCACGCGGGTCAGTTTCGGGAACACCGAGTCGAAGCTCGTGACCACCGTGCCGGCCAGTGCGCGATGGAGCGTGCGCGCCGCACGAAAGATCGTGTCCCCCTCAGGCACCCGCCTTCGCCTCAGCCTTCGGCTCCGGCTCGGGCCTGGGCGCGACCCGCGCGGGCATCACGAGGTCGCGTCGAACCATGTAGCCCATGGCCGACGGGTGGAAGCCGGCCTCCACGAGGTACGGGGCGAGCGGATGGTCGGCGGCGGGGATGCCGTTGATCTCGGCGATCATCAGGCCGCCGGCGCGAGCCATGATCGCGAGCTGCGCGGCCAGCGGACGGCCGATGGTGGATCGCTGCGGTTCGTCTTCCGGCAGATACACGAGGATCTGCCTGGCGCCGCGGGACAGATACGCGGCGAGCGTTCCATTGATCAGGATGACCTGCGCGCCAACCGTCCGGGTCGCGCCGCGCCCGGCGGTTTCTCCCGTCTGCCCTGGCCATTTCAGCATCGTCCCGAACGGATTCCCCGGGTCGGTCGCCGACAGCACGACCACTTCCGGTTCGTCGGGCGGCTCGCGGAGCGCGCGCATCAGCTCCAGCGCCGCGGGGAGCGCGAACTGCGTCGCTCCCACGCCCGCCACGAAATAGCCGCGGCGGATGCGCCCGGCGTCTTCGAGCGCCTTGAGCACGTCGTAGACGGCGCTGAAGCCGCCGTAGATCCCTTCGGCGCCGGCGACCTCGCGCGTGAGCACGCCGTACCGCGAGAGGAGCTGCTGCGCGACCGACGTGGACCACTCGGTCGGCGACACCGGTGTGCCGATCCGTTGGGCGACGAGCGACCAGCGCCCCTCAGCCGAAGGAGGCGACACACGCCGCGTCCGGAAGGTTCCTGCCGCCGGTTTTCGCGGCCGTCGCTCGGGCCCTCGCGTGAATGCGCGGACCGGATGGAACGTATCGTTGGTGACGAGCCCCTTCCACACGAGGTCCCACAACGCATCCACGGTTTCAGCCGGGTAACCCGCCCCGCAGGCCTGGTGCAGCGCCGCGAAGAACGAGGCCCCTTCGAGCTCGAGGTAATCGAGGATCGCGCGCTCGCGACCGCGCACGTCCCCGGCCTTCGGCGGCAGGCGGAGACGCGGGAGATGGTCCGTGAGATAGAGCGCGAGACGCCCGTCACGCTCGCCCACCGGTTCCACGCCGCACCACACGACCTCGCCGGCGGCGCAGAGCGCGTCGAGGTCGGCGGGGCTGTAGCCCTCCACGCGCGCGGCGAGAATCTCCGACTCGAACACCGAGGCGGCCATCGGCGCCCCCTGCAGGTGCTCGATGGCGTCGAGCAGGGCGTCGAGCCCCGAGCGCCGGCGGATGAGCCCCTGCCAGGCGGTGAGCAGGCGCGCGAAGACCGGCGCTTCGACCGGCTCGACCTGCCGGCGCAGCCTGGCGAGCGACCGCCGCCGGACCGACTGCAGGATATCGGGGTCGCACCACTCACGGCCGGTGCCGCCCGGCCTGAACTCCCCTTCGAGCAGCCGTCCGCCGGCCGACAGCTGCTTGAGCAGTGCCTGCGCCGCCGCCCGGCCGAGCGCGTAGCGCGCGGCGAACTCCTCGGTGGTGAACGGGCCGTGCGTGCGCGCGAAGCGCCGCGCGAGATCCTGCGGCGCGTTCGGCGAAAGCTGGAGCAGCGATTCCGGCAGCCCCTGCGGCAGCGGCACGCCGAGCGCATCCCGGTAGCGGCCGGCGTATTCGACCGGCAGCACGCGTGTCTCGCCGCCGATGGTGACCGTGATCGCGCGCCGCGACGCGAGCAGCTCGTCGATCGCGGCCTTCGCGTTCACGCGCGAACGGGCGGCGAGCTCCGCCGGGGTGAGGTCACCGAGGCGCAGCAGCAGGTCGTGGACGCCATCCACCGATCTGGCCTGGTACGCGAAATCGAGCTGCTGGGCCTGCGCTTCGACTTCGGCCAGCGCATCGGCATCGAGCAGCTCGCGCAGCTCGGCATCGCCGAGCAGCTCGCGGAGCTGCGCCTGGTCGATCGCCAGCGCCTGCGCCCGGCGCTCGGCCAGCGGCGCATCGCCGTCGTAGAGATAGTTGGCGACGTAGGTGAACAGCAGGGCGGAGGCGAACGGCGACGGGATGGTCGAATCCACGGTGGCGATCTTCAGCTCGCGTGTTTCGACGCGCCGGAGCGTGTCGACCAGCGACGGGATGTCGAACACGTCGCGCAGGCATTCGCGATAAGCCTCCAGCAGCATCGGAAAGGACCCGTACCGCGACGCCACGCCGAGCAGGTCGGCGGCACGCTTCCGCTGCTGCCACAGCGGGCTGCGCCCGCCCGGGCGCCGCTTCGGCAGCAGCAGCGCGCGGGCGGCCGCTTCGCGGAACTTCGCCGCGAAGAGCGCCGTGCCGCCGAGCTGCCGGACGACGAGCGCTTCGACCTCCTCCGACGAGGGGATCATCAGCGCGGGATCCGGCGGTTCCTCGGTCTCTGGAAACCGCACCACGAACCCGTCGTCGGTCCACATCGTTTCCACGTCGAGCCCCGTCTGCGCGCGCGCGCGTTCGACCGCCGCCATCGCCCATGGCGCGTGGATCCGGCCGCCGAACGGCGTGAGGACGCAGACCCGCCAGTCGCCGAGCTCGTCGCGGCATCGCTCGATCAGGATCGTGCGGTCGTCAGGGACGACGCCGGCGGCGGCCGCCTGGTCGGCCAGGTACCGCAGCAGGTTTTCGGCCGCGCGCTGATCGAGGTCGTGGTGCCGTACGAGGCGCTCGATCGCAGCGGCCGGCGGCAGGGCGCGGAGGGCGCGAACGAGCTCGCCGATCTGCCGTCCGAGCTCCAGCGGGCGCCCGGCCGCATCCGCCTTCCAGAACGGCATCTTTCCGGGCTGGCCGGGGGCGGGCGAGACGATCACGCGGTCGTGCGTGATCTCCTCGATGCGCCAGCTCGACGCGCCGAGCAGGAACGTCTCGCCGACGCGGCTCTCGAAGACCATCTCTTCGTCGAGCTCGCCTACCCGGGCGCCGGGCCCCCGCTCGCCGATGAGAAAGACCCCGTAGAGCCCGCGATCCGGGATGGTGCCGCCGTTGATGACCGCGACGCGCCGTGCCCCTTCGCGCGCGCTGAGGGTGCCCTTCAGCCGGTCCCAGGTGAGGCGAGGCCGGAGATCGGCGAAATCGTCCGAGGGATAGCGCCCCGACAGCATGTCGAGCACGCCTTCGAACACCGACCGGCTGAGGTCCGCGAATGGTGCGGCCGACCGGACGGCGGCGTAGAGGCCGTCGGCGCTCCAGTCTTCCATCGCGACCATGGCGACGATCTGCTGCGCGAGCACGTCGAGCGGATTGCGCGGGTAGCGGCTCGATTCGATCCGCGCCTCGTGCATCGCGCGGGTGACGGCCGCGCACGCGACCAGATCGCCGCGATACTTCGGCACGATCACGCCGCGGCTCGCCGCGCCGATCGTGTGGCCCGCGCGCCCGATCCGCTGCATGCCGCTCGCAACCGATGGTGGCGCCTCGATCTGAACCACCAGGTCGATCGCCCCCATGTCGATGCCGAGCTCCAGCGACGAGGTGGCGACGAGCGCCCGGAGCTGGCCCGCCTTCAGGCGGTCTTCGACCTCGATCCGCTGCGGCCGTGCGAGCGACCCGTGATGGGAGCGGACGAGCACGTCGCCGGCCAGCTCGTTGAGCGCCGCGGCCAGGCGCTCGGCGATCCGGCGGCTGTTGACGAAGATCAGCGTCGAGCGATGCGCCTGGATCAGTTCCAGCAGCCGCGGGTGAATCGCCGTCCAGATCGATTGGCGGGCGGGCCCCTGCGATGCCGGCCCGCTGGGGATCTCTTCCATCTGGCCGAGCCGCGCCATGTCTTCCACCGGAACCTCGATCGTCAGCTCCAGTTTCTTTCTCGCGGCGGTATCGACGATCGTCACGGGGCGGTAGCCCGGCCCGGCTCCGGCGGAAGTCTCGACGAACTCGTCGTGGAGGGATTTCTCGTCCCCCGCCGGCGACGCCTTGCGCCTCTTCGGCGCGGCGGCCCGCGCGGGCCGCGGACGCCGCCGGACGGGCTGGGTGCCCCCCAGAAATCTCGCGACTTCGTCGAGCGGCCGCTGGGTGGCGGAAAGGCCGATCCGCTGGAGCGTTCGCTCGCCGCCGGCGAGCGCTTCGAGCCGTTCGAGCGACAGGGCCAGGTGCGCGCCGCGCTTGGTGGGCACGAGCGCGTGGATCTCGTCCACGATGACGGTGTCGATCGAGCGGAGCGCGTCGCGGGCGTTGGACGTCAGCAGGAGGTAGAGCGATTCCGGCGTCGTGATCAGGATGTCGGCCGGCTCACGCATGAAGCGCGCCCGGTCCACGGCCGGGGTGTCACCCGTCCGGACGGCGATCGCGGGGGTGTGAAAGGCGTCGCCGCGGGCCGCGGCGCGGTTCGCGATCCCGGCCAGCGGCGCGCGAAGGTTCCGCTCGATGTCGACGGCGAGCGCCTTGAGCGGCGAGATATAGACGACCCGACACCGCTGTTTCGGGTCCGGAGGCGGCTCGAACATCAGCCGGTTGATGCACCACAGAAACGCCGTGAGCGTCTTGCCGCTCCCCGTCGGCGCCAGGATGAGCGTCGATTCCCCCTGCGCGATCGCCGGCCAGCCCTTGCTCTGGGGGGGCGTCGGCGCGTCGAACGAATCGCCGAACCACTCCGACACCGCCGGATGGAAGAGCTCGAGTCCCCGGATGCGCGTCGTCACCCTGAGATTTTATCGTTTGGTCGTTGCTGTATCGCCGGGAGTCAGTCAGAATGAGAGTTCACGGCAATTCAGCTATTCAGAGTTCAGAGTTCAGCATTTCTATATGGGTGACGCAGGCGAAGGACTCGTAGACGCGGATGCGCGCATTCAGGAGCGCATGGAAGAACTGGAAGCCGAGCGGCGCCGGCGCTCCAACGGCGTGGCCCGGATCGACCCGGAGAAAGCACGCCAGGTCGAGTCGTTGAAGCTCGCCCGGCTGAACCTCTCCCGGCAGGCCGAGGCGGTGTCGCATCCGATCCGCAAGCAGCAGATTCAACTCGCGATCGCCGAAATCGACAAGCGACTCGCGGCCCTCTAGCCGGTTCAACACGCGAGCAGTTGTGCGAACGCCTGGACGGTGGGCGGACGCTTGTCCGGATCGGTATTCAGCGCCGCGCGCACCGCGTGCTCCAGCCCGGCCGGCAGCGCGCGCCCGGGCGGGAAGGTCGGCACCCCCTGTGCCTGGGCCAGCACGATGTCGGCGAGCGACCCGCGGCCGAAGGGCAGCTCCCCGGTCAGCATCTCGAACGCAATCACGCCGAGACTGAAGATGTCGCACCGCGCGTCGGGCGTGATCCCGTGCAGCTGCTCGGGCGCCATGTAGGCGGGTGTGCCGATGATCATGCCGGCGGCGGTCACGAGCGCCGGCGCGTCGGCCGCGAGCGTCTCGTGCCCCCCCGGATCTTCGCGTATCACCTTGGCGACGCCGAAATCCAGGACCTTCGCCTCGATCCCTCCGCCCGGGAGCAGGATATTCTCGGGCTTGAGGTCCCGGTGGAGCACCCCTTCGCGATGCGCCGCTTCGATCGCGGCGCAGACCGCCGACAGGATCCTCAGCGCCCGCTCCGGATCCAGCCAGCCTTCGCGCTGCAGCACATGGCGGAGGTCTTCGCCGCGCACCAGCTCCATCACGAGAAAGGCGCCGCCGCCGGGGAACGTCCCGTAGTCGAAGACCGAGACGATCGACGGATGCTGCAGGCCGGCGACGATCTGCGCCTCACGCCGGAAGCGGTGCCGCGCCTCGGTGTCGCCCAGAAGATCCGCGCGCACCACTTTCAACGCGACCAGCCGGTCCAGCCGTACGTCGCGCGCGCGATAGACGGCCCCCATGCCGCCCCGGCCGAGCAGCTGCTCCACGCGATACTTGTTGTCGATCACGCGCGGCACCATCGGCACCGGCTGCATGACGGCGCCGTCAGCCGGGCAGTGCAGCGTGCCCGGCTCTTCGCAGCGGCCGCACCGGGGGCACTCGAGCATCGGCTCCGCCGCTTCGGCGAGCGCACGCGTCCGCGCGCTGTCGGCCTCGGCAGCCGAATCGACCCGCCGGCGCAGACGGGCGACGTCGAACCCCATGCCGACCTGCGCGGCGATGCTGGCGAGGAGCTGACGGTCCTCGTCGGCATAGGCTTCCTCCGACCGCTTCTCGCCGAGCACGATCACGCCGACGAGCGCCTTGCCGTCCCCCAGCACCGGTACCAGCAGTGAGGCGCCGGTCCGCTCGAGCCAGCCCTGTTCGCCGGCCGGCAGCCGTCTGACCGGCGATCGCGGATCGTCGAGGAAGATCTCGAGCGGCTCGTCGGACCACCGCAGCATCGCCACGAGCCCGCCTTCGGTGTCGAGCGGTTCCACGGCGCCATGGAGCGTCGCCACCGCCGCCAGGCGCCCCGGCTCGACCCCTTCGACGATGAACGCGGCCATCTGCGGGTGCAGGGCTTCATCGAGCTGCTTCATGACCAGCATCGCGAGATCGGTGGGATCGGTTTCGAACCGCACCCGGCTGGCGAGCGAGATGAGGATCTTTCGTGCGTCGTACTCTTCGCGGAAGAACCGCTGGTCGAGCCACCCGCGCGTGCGTTCCCGATACTTCAGGGCCGCGGCCATCAGCGCCAGCAGCCCGAGGTACAGCGGGCCTTTGTGCGTCGCGATGTCGCCGATCGTCATCCCCCGGTCGCCGACGAGCATCACCACCAGCGGGACCGCCGGCAGCAGCGCCAGCACCGTCATCGAGCGCGTGGCCAGCGCGTATTGCAGGCTGCGCCGCAGAACGACCCGCGGCCCGAGCACGCGCTGGACGCCCACCGCGTACACCAGCCCGAACGCCGGCAGCAGGATCAGCGCCTGGAGCAAGACGTCCCATCCGGGGTTTGGCCGCGCCACTTTCCACGACAGGAGCTGCGCGGCCACCGGCACCCCCTGTTTGATCGCATAGGCGAGCACGCCCGGCACGGCGGTGTAAACCGCCATCCGGATCCGGCGGCGCTCGTTGGCGTCGCGGTTGGACCGATAACGGCCGACCCCTTCGACGATCACGGCGAGGTTGATGGCGAGGGCGACCGAGAACGACGCGGAATACAGCCAGGGGTGCGCCGCGTCCCAGGCGGTCAGCCCGGCCAGCGCGCCCACGCCCCACAGGTGCAGCGTCTTGCCGCCGCCGAGCGCGAGCATCGGCGCGGCCGCGATCCACGGCACGGCGTGCAGCTGCGGGTACCGGTCGAGCAGCGGCGCCTTGGACGGAAAGTAGAGGATGGCGAGGGCGATGACGGGAAAGGCGATCGGGCCGGCAATCCACGACAGGCCGGTCACGAAGGGACCGAACGGCACCGCCCACTCGCTCCCTGGAGGCGGGCCGCTGTTGGCGATGCCGCTGAGCGCGAGCGCCAGCACCGAGAGCGCCGCGGTCGCGTCGCTGCTGCGCAGGAGAAAGAGCACGATCGCGGCCCCGGTGAAGACGATCAGCTGCACGATCATCCCGGTCGGGACGCGCGCCGGCGGGGCCAGGGCCGGCAGCACGAGCCCGACGTGCACGAAGCTGTAGATCAGCGTCAGCACCAGGACCGCCGCGACCCCGTAGGCATACCGGGGCGTGTTGTCGAGACCGAGAACCTGCGGGGCCCTCATGGAGTCCCGTATTCTATGCGGCTTTTTCGAGGTTCCTAGTTTTTCGGATGGCTATGCCCCGCGACCGCCGCGTTGGCGCGCGCGAGGATGTCCTTGATCTCGTGCGCCTCGAGCGATTCCTGCTCGAGCAGCTGCTCCGCCATCAGGCGGACGGCATCCTTGTTCCGGGTGAGGATCGCCGTGGCGTGGTCGTAGGCATGCATCACCACGTTGGCGATCGCCTCGTCGACCCGCTGCGCGGTGGCTTCGCTGACGGTGTGGTGCTTGTCGGCCTCGAAGGCGTTCCCCGGCTTGCGGAAGGCGAGCGGGCCGAGCGGCGACATCCCGAACTCGCACACCATGTGCTGGGCGATGTCGGTCGCGCGCTCGATGTCGTTCGAGGCGCCGCTCGTCATGTGGTTCATGAAGATCTCCTCCGCGACGCGCCCGCCCATCAGCACGGCGATCTGCGTCTCGAGGTAGGCCTTCGTATAAGTATGGCGATCCGCCTCGGGCAGCTGCATCGTCACGCCCATCGCGCGCCCGCGGGGGATGATGGTCACCTTGTGCAGCGGGTCGGCGTTCGGGAGCAGCGCCGCGATGACGGCGTGGCCCGCTTCGTGGTACGCGCAGTTCACGCGGTCCATCTCGCTCAGCACCACCGACCGGCGCTCGACCCCCATCAGCACCTTGTCGCGCGCCTCCTGCATGTCGGCGTCGGTGACGGTCTGCCGGCCGGAGCGGCCCGCGCGCAAAGCGGCCTCGTTCACCAGGTTGGCCAGGTCGGCGCCCGAGAAGCCCGGTGTGCCCCGCGCGATCGACCGCAGATCAACGCCCGGCTCCATCGTGATCTTCCGCGCGTGCACGCGCAGGATCGCCTCGCGCCCCTTCAGGTCGGGGTTGCCGACGGTGACCTGCCGGTCGAATCGGCCCGGCCGGAGCAGCGCGGGGTCGAGAATGTCCTGCCGGTTGGTGGCGGCAATGACGACGATGCCGCGCTGGGTTTCGAAGCCGTCCATCTCGACGAGCAGCTGGTTCAGGGTCTGCTCGCGCTCTTCGTGGCTGAGCGAGCTGCCGCCCCGGCTGCGGCCGACGGCGTCGAGCTCGTCGATGAAGACGATGCACGAAGGATGGCGGCGCGCCTCCTTGAACAGGCGGCGGACGCGCGAGGCCCCCACGCCGGCGTACATCTCGACGAAGTCGGATCCGCTGGCGAACAGAAAAGGCACTCCGGCCTCGCCCGCGATCGAGCGTGCGAGCAGCGTCTTGCCGGTCCCCGGCGGGCCGACCAGCAGCACGCCCTTCGGGATCCGCCCCCCAAGCGAGGAGAAGCGCTCCGGCTCGCGGAGAAAATCGGCGATTTCCTTGACTTCGTCCTTCGCTTCGTCCACACCGGCGACGTCCTGGAAGGTGATCACGCTGTCGCCGCGGACCGCGACCCGGGTCCGGCCTGACATCGAAGGGATCCGCCCCGCCGTCGTACGATAGACCGTGAAACAGATGAGCCCGAAGAAGGCGACCCCGGTCAGGATCGCGGCGTAGTTGAGCTCGTCAGGATCCGGCATCGCCGTCGCGTCCACGCGAGCGCCCCGGCGAACGAGGTCGGTCACGAACGACGAATTCGAGGCCAGGAACTGGGGGGGCGCCACTGTCCGCAGGGTGGAGCCGTCCTTGAGCGTGACCTGGAGGTGCCGCTGTTCGAACGTGACCTGCGAGACGCGGCCGCCTTCGACGTGCTGAAGGAATTCAGAAAAGGCGACGGGCGGCGTCGCCGGCGCGCGCCGGGCGAAATACAGCGCCGGGGCAGCCGTCAGCACGAGCGCGGCGACGATGAGGATGAGGAGTCGAGGACGCAGACGTGGTAATTCCACAGAAACGTTCCATTCGCGAAGCGGCCAGCCACCCATCCCCGCGCGCGTACCTTCGTCCGCGAGCGCCGGGGCGCACCGTCAGGCAGCAAACCTATGGATTGAAATGGGCACTCCGCTGGGGATTGGAATGTGCTCAGATTCTACAACGCTTTGGGACCGTTTGGTAAGAGGGAATGACAGGAAAAAGCACAGCTCAGCCGCTGGCATGGCTCGTCCATTTCTATACGGCGTCAGGCGCCGTCCTGGCCTTCGCGGCCACGCTGGCCGCCTTCAATGGCGGGTTTCGCGAGGCATTCCTGCTGCTGGTTGCGGCAACGGTCGTGGACGCCACCGACGGAATGCTCGCCAGGCGGGCCGGGATCCCTCACGCCACCCCCCGCTTCGACGGCGCCCGCCTGGACGATATCGTCGACTACCTGACGTTCGTGTTCGTGCCGATGCTGATCCTCTATCGCGCCGGCAACCTCCCGGAGGGCTGGGGATTCTGGGTGGTGGCGGCCGTCCTGCTGTCGAGCGGCTACGGGTTTGCCTCGCTCGACGCGAAGACGTCGGACTATTTCTTCACCGGTTTTCCGTCGTACTGGAACATCGTGGCGCTCTACCTGTACGCCGCCGGCACCCCCGACCTGTTCAACGCCGTCCTCCTTCTTGCATTGGTCGTGTTGGTGTTCGTCAGGATCGGCTATGTGTATCCGTCGCGCACGCCGGTTCTGTGGGGTCTTACCAATGTGCTGGGCGTGGTCTGGGGCCTCTCGATGGTGGCCGTCGTGTGGCTCCTGCCGTCGGTGCCCCGATGGCTGCTCATCGGCTCGCTCTTTTTCCCCGTCTATTACACCGTGCTCTCTTTCTGGCTCCACGCCCGGCGCCGGCAGGCGGATTCGCGGTAGATGCCCCGAACCCTGCGGAACCGGATCGCCTCGGTCGTCTTCATCGCGCTCGTCCTCACCAGCGCCTTCGGGCTCACCTGGCTGATGCGCCAGACCTACGTCGTCTACAAGCTGCGGCGCGGCGTCGGCGACACCTGGTTCCTCGCGGCCGACGGCACGCGCTGGTTCCGGCTGGACGAGCATCGCCACGACGTGCCGCTCGCCGCCATCCCGAAGCACCTTCGCGACGCGTTCGTCGCGGTCGAGGACCATCGCTTCTACCGCCATCTGGGCGTGGACCCGATCGCGCTCGGCCGCGCGGTCGCCCGCAATCTGTCGACCGGCTCGGCGCAGGGGGGCAGCACGCTGACCCAGCAGCTCGCGCGCACGCTCTTTCTGTCGAATCAGAAGACCTACGGCCGCAAGCTTCGCGAGGCGGTGCTGGCGCTCAACATCGATGCGCAGCTCACCAAGGACCAGATCCTCGAGCTGTATCTGAACCGGATCTACCTGAGCGCGGGCGTCTACGGCGTCGAGACGATGTCGCGGCACCTGTTCGGACGGCCGGCCCGGACGCTGTCGCTCGCCGAGGCGGCGCTGGTGGCCGGCCTCGCGCGCGCCCCCTCCACCCTGTCGCCGTGGTCGAACCTCGAAGGGGCCCGCGACCGGAGCCACGTTGTGCTGTCGCGGATGCGCGAGGAAGGGTTCATCACCGCCGATCAGGAGCGGGCGGCGAAGCGGGCTCCCATCCGCATCCGTCCGTATCCGGGGCCGGTCGATCCGCGCGGCGGCTACGGCAAGGAGCATCTGCGCCAGCAGTTTCGCGATCGGTTCGGCGGCGACCATCCGCCCGACTGGGAGGTGCAGACGACGTTCGTGCCGGAGCTGCAGGAGGCGGCCGAGCGCGCGGTTGCCGACGGATTGCGCCGCTTCCGCGAGCCGCTGCTCCAGGCGGCGCTGGTGGCGGTGGATCCCGAGACCGGCGACATTCTGGCGATGGTCGGCGGCCGGGACTTCCGGGAGTCGCAGTTCAACCGTGCGACCCGCAGCCGGCGCCAGCCGGGGTCGGCGTTCAAGCCGTTTCTGTACGCCGCCGCGCTCGAGAACGGCTACTCGCCGGTCTCCACGCTCTCGGGGCTGACCAACATCCGGCCGCAGGGGCCCGACGAATGGGCGCCGCGCAACGCGAGCGGCGACACGCCCGACGCGGTGACGATCCGCGAGGCGGTGATCGAGTCGAACAACCGCGCCGCGACGGCGCTGCAGCAGCGTATGGGGTCGCGGCCGGTCCTCCGGCTGGCGTCTGACGTCGGGATGCGCGATCTGCCCGACGTCCCCTCGCTCTCGCTCGGTTCCGGCGTCGTCTCACCGCTCGAGTTGACGATGGCGTTCGCCGCCTTCCCGAACGGCGGTTATGCCGTGCGTCCGCGGGCGATCACGCAGGTGATCGACGGCGACGGCCTCGCGGCGTTCAGTCAGGATGTTCAGCGCGAGCGGGTGATCTCGGAGCAGTCCGCGTTTCAGATGGTGTCGATGCTCCAGGACGTGCTCGACCGTGGCACGGGCTCTGCGGCGAGGAGCTGGGGCGTGCGCTTCGCGGCCGGCGGCAAGACCGGCACCACCAACGATTTCAAGGACGCGTGGTTCGTCGGCTTTTCCTCATCCGTCGTCGTCGGGGTGTGGGTGGGGTTCGACCAGCCGAAGACGATCGGGCGCGACGCCTACGGATCGAAGTACGCGCTCCCGCTCTGGTCGGATTTCATGCGCCGCGCCGTCCGCCGGCGTCCGCCGCAGCCCTTCGAGGTGCCCGCGGGGCTGACCGAGACCGAGCTGTGCGCCGTGTCGTACCAGCGCCCGGTCGAAGGGTGCCCGGTCTACCTCGAGTATCTGAAGGATGGCGATGATTCCCCCGGCCGGCTCTGCACGCTGCACCAGGGGTCCATCAAGCAGCGGGTCCGCCGGACGATCGAGGGGCTGTTCTCCGGCCTCGGGCGAAAGCTGAAGGGAATCTTCAGATAGGGCCGACTTCAACCCCTTGTGATTTAATCGGGCCGTGCTTGCTCCCGGCGACGTCATCGACAGCCGATACGAGGTCATCGCGCCGCTTGCCGAAGGGGGCATGGGGGCGGTGTATCGCGCGCGCCGGACGCTGCTCGGCGACGAGGTGGCGATCAAGGTCGTGCGCCAGGATTCGCCGGATCCCTCGTCGCGCGAGCGCTTTCTCCACGAGAGCCGGATCGCGGCGCGCCTGCGCCATCCGTCGATCGTCTCCATCTTCGACTTCGACATGCCGCCGGGGAGCGAGCCCTACCTGGTCATGGAACTGCTGAGCGGGCCGAGCGTGGCCGAGGAGATCGCCGCGCGCGGGCGTCTCGAGCTGGGCGACGTGCAGCGCATCGTGCCCGGGATCTGCTCGGCGCTGCAGCTCGCGCACGCCCATGGCGTGGTGCACCGCGACATCAAGCCCGCGAACATCGTCGCGCACGATTATGACGCCGGCCCGCGCGTCTACAAGCTCGTGGACTTCGGCATTGCGAACCTGCGCCGGTCCACCATCGAAACCCGGCTGACGGGGGAGGGGCGGTTCATCGGCACGCTCGCCTACGCGGCCCCCGAACAGCTCAGCGGGCTCGACGTCTCGGCCCGGACCGATGTCTATGCGCTCGCTGCCGTCGTGTTCGAGATGCTGACCGGCCGGCTGCCGTTCGGCGACGGGGACATCATGTCGGTGGTCACCGCGCAGATGATCGGCGAGGTGCCCCGCGTCAGGACGGTCCGGCCCGAATTGCCGCTGTGGCTCGACGCCGCGATCGCCAAGGGCATGGCGAAGGATCCCGCCAGCCGGTGGGCCTCGGCCGCCGACTTCGGTGCGGCGCTGTTTGCCGGGGCCGCCGCGCCGCTGGCGAGCACGTCGGACGGCTCGACGCGGCCGCTGGCGATCCTGGGCGGCACTTATGAAGTGGGGGAGCGCATCGGCCCCGGGCGGCTCGGGAGCGATGTGCATCGGGGCGTGCACCGCGCGCTGGGGCATCCCGTCGCGATCCGGATCCTGCGGTCGGAGTCGCATCCGAGCTGGGCGGCGGCGCGCGAGCGCTTCCTGCGTGAAGCCAAGGCGCTGCAGATCGCGCACGAATCGATCATCCAGGTCCGCGATTACGGGGAGGAGCTCGGGCTCGTCTATCTGGTCACCGACCTGATCGAGGGGCCGAGCGTCCGCGCGCTGCTGCAGGGGTCTGGCCCGATCCCGTGGCAGCGCCTCCGCCCGCTCCTCGCCCAGCTCCTCGAGGCCGCCAGGCTCCTGCACCGCCGCCGCGCGCTGCTGTGCGGGCTGAGCCCCGAGATCATGCGGATCCGCCTGCCGGCCGGGGCCGGCCGCGGGTCGGGCGATGCCGACGACGAAGAAGAGGAGCGGCTGATGATCTCGACCGCCGGGATCTGGACCGCGCAGGACCTGCTGGCCACGCTCCACGACCGCACGCTGCGCGGCATCGCCATGGACGACGCGGAGCTTCGGTACGTCGCACCGGAGCTGTTGACGGGCGGGTCGGTCGATACCCGGTCCGACATTTTCACCATCGGCGTCCTCGCGTACGAGATGGCGACCGGGGTGGTGCCGTTCGACGGCAAGTCGATGCCGGAGCTGCTGGGCCGCATGCTGAGCGGCGCGCATGTGGACCCGCGTCTGCTGGCGCCCGACCTGCCGGAGCCGGCCGCAGCCGCCATCGTGCGGGCGATGCGAGCCTCTCCGGCCGAACGGTTTGCAACTGTGCGGGAGTTCGCCGCGGCAATCGGGTGATTCGCGGCTCTCGCTCGAATCGAGCGCTGACCGCCTCTCAGTTTCTCGACCGCACGATCGGGAACACCTTCACCGCTGCCCCGAGTACGTCATCCATGACGTTCCAGTTCACGAGCCCGTCGTCTGACCGCGGCTCGAGCAGGTAGAACGCGAGACGCCCGAGCGGCTGCTTCAGATCCACCTGGATCGTGCCCGCCGGCAGCTCGCGCTCGGCGGCGGTCCAGGTGCCGGCCAGCGTCCGCTCGTTGTGCTGCTCGAACGGACGCGTGGCGGTGGTGTTCCCGCTGATCTGGAACTCCTCGACGTTTACCCGCGTCGGCTTCGTCAGGGTGGTGGTCCGGGCGCCGTGCGCCCGCAGCTTCTCGAGCGCGGCCGTCAGGTTGGCCGGGATGTAATACGTGGCCGGAACGCGCTCCGTCTCGGTCGCCTCGAACGTGCCGTACTCCGGCATCCGCTCGGGGATCTTCACGTCCTTGCGCAGGTCCATCAGATGGCCGTCCACCGGGTGCTTCTCCTGCGTCACCTCGCCCATCAGGATCTCGACGATCTCCCCTCTGGCGAGCTGCGCGCGAAGACCGAGCTGCGTGCCGATGATCGGCTTCGACTCGGCGTCGGCGATGACCCTGCGGATCCGGGCGCCGTTTTCGCGGATGAAGTTCAGGTTCTCCTCCACGAAGCGCGAGGTGGCGAGGATGCGGTCCTTGAACGAGGCGTAAGCGAACGCTTCGCTGAGGACGGCGATGCGGTTCCGCAGGCCGATGTAGTTGTTGTTGAAGCGCGGGCGGCTGTCGAACGACCGCCAGGCCCGCTCCGGCGCAGCGCCGCCGCCGCGCCCGCCGCCGCCGATGTTGCCGTAGTAGTAGTAATCCCAGTTGTACTTCTCGCGGATGGTGCGGGTGACCCAGGGCAGCCAGTCGCGGCGCAGCAGGTCGATGATCCCGGCGTCGGTCGCCTGGTTCAGCGGCGGGGCGTAGGTCAGAAAGTAGGCGTGGCGCGTGCCGTTGGTCGTGTGGAGATCCATCGAGACGTGGGGGTCGTAGTCGTTCATCAGCTTGACGACCGCGCGCCCTTCCGGCGAGTCGAGCTTCATGTGATCGCGATTGAGGTCCAGCCCCTGGGCGTTCGGTCGCTGCCCCTGGCCGCCGATCGGCCCGTGCTGCCGCCCGCGATTGTTCAGCGCGAACCGCTCGTTGCCGTCCGCGTTGTAGATCGGCGCGATCAGAAACACCATCGTCTTCAGCCACTCGTCGTGCTTCCCCTGCGCGAGCTCGCGCAGGAGCACCTGCGCCGACTCCTTGCCCTCGACCTCCCCCCCGTGAATGTTCCCCTGGATGTAGACGCGGATCTTGCCGGTGCCGCGCACGGCTTCGGGGCTGGCCGCGGGCGCTCCGACGACGGCGAGCGGCAGCGCGCGCTTCTCGTTCGTCTCGCCGAAGGTCGTGACGAACACTTTCTCCGGCGCCCCCTTCGCGACCGCATTCACGAAATCGACGACCTCCTGGTACGTGCTGGTCTGTTCGAAGTTGGTCCGTTCCGGCTTGGTCTTCAACGCGTCGAGTGCAGACGGGTCGACAGGCGTCGACAGGGGATCGGACTTCGGCGCACACCCGGCGGCGGCGAGCCCGGCGGCCAGCCACAGGGCGCCCGCGATCGCAAACTGTTTCACGCAACTCTCCTTGGACTGGCGAGCATCATACCCGGATGCCGGGGTATATGATTTTCTGCGTTGACGCGCCGGTCCCGCCCTTCCCGCTCGAAAGCGCCGTCACCCGCCCGGCACGAGGCGCGGCGCCGTCTGCGCGTCCCTCCGATCGCGGCCTTTCTCCTGGCCGTGTTCGCACTCAAGTTCACGGTCATGTGGCAGCTCCACGGCCACATCCTCCTCCAGCCCGACGCGGGCCTCGATACGAGCGTGTACCTGGCGCTCGCGCGGCGCGTCGCCGCCGGGGATGTCGCGCTCGGGCCCGGCCTCTACTTCGTCTCGCCGTTCTACATCTACTTCGCTGCCGCGGTCCTTGCCGTGACCGACTCGGTGACCGCGATCCGGTTCGTGCAGATCGTGCTTGGCACCGGTGCCGTGGGCCTCATCTGGTGGGTCGCCCGTGAATGGGCGGGGGAACGCGCCGCCTGGCTCGCCGCCGTCGCGGCCGCGCTCACGGGCCTGTTGACCTTCTACGAGTCGCTGCTGCTCCAGGCCGCCGTCGATCCGTTCCTGACCGCGCTGGCCCTCGCCGCGCTGACCGCCGCGTTCAGAAGCGGAGACGTTCGCTGGTTTGCCGCCGCCGGCCTGGCCTTCGGAATCCAGACCCTCAACCGGCCGAACGTTCTCATTGCCGCGGCCGGCCTGTTCGCGTTGCTGCTCGTGGCCAGGCGCTGGCGGGGGGCCGCCGCGATGGCGGCCGGTGTGGTGCTCGCTCTCGCGCCGATCACGATCCGCAACGCCGCGGTCGCCGGCGACTGGTCGCCTGTGTCGTCGCACGGCGGGCTCAATTTCTACATCGGCAACAACCCTGGAGCCGATGGCACGTATGCGGCCGTGCCGGGCATCACGCCTTCGATCGCCGGGCAGCAGGACGACGCGCGGCGCGTCGCGGAGCAGGCCGTGGGGCGCCGGCTCGACGACGCCGAGGTATCGGCCTGGTTCTACGGGCAGGCCGCGGCGTGGATGCGCGAGGAGCCCGCCGCCGCCGCGGGGCTGCTCGGGCGCAAGCTGGCGTACGTCTTCAACGCCGCGCACCTCTCGTTGAACTTCAGCTACCCGTTCTACGTCCGCGATGCCGGAACCCTGCTCCGCCTTCTCGTCGTCGGCCCGTGCCTGCTGATGCCCCTGGGCCTGTCGGGCCTGGCGCTGCTGGCGTGGCGGCTGCGATCGGCGGCGTTCGGCATCTGGGCGGCGTTCGTGCCGCTCTACGCCGTTGCGGTGGCGCTGTTCTTCGTATCGGAGCGGTATCGCCTGCCGCTGCTGGTGCCGCTCTGCGTCGGCAGCGGCGCCGCGCTCGACGCTCTTGTCGCCGGGTTCGTCAACCGACGAGCGCGCGACGTCGCACCGCTCCTCGGGGGGTGTGCGCTGCTGGCGGTCGCAGCCAACTGGCCGCTGGGGCTCGACAGCGCCCGGGCGGAAGAGCGGACCCGGATGGCCGAGCGGTCCGCGCGGCTGGGGCGCCTCGATGACGCCGAAACGTGGACCGCGCGCGCCGCAGAGATTCACCGCTCACCAGGCGTGCTGCACTTCAGAGTCGGCCGCGCGCTGTTGAGCGGCGGGCATACGGACGCCGCGCTTCGGCATCTGCGCAGGTCTGGCGAGATCGACTCGAATCAGCCGGAAGTGCACTTCGCGCTGGGTCAGGCGCTGCTCGAGTCTGGACGGCCCGCGGAAGCCGTCCCGCATCTGCGGCGCGCCTACGACGCCGGCGTGCGCGTCGATCTCTCGGGCTTCGATCTCGCCCGGGCGCTCGCGGCATCCGGCGACCGGCCGGGCGCGCTGGCGGTGCTTCGGAATGTCCGTCCCGCGCGAGGGGACGATGCCGACAGCTGGCTGGCGCTGGGGCAGCTGGCGCTGGACCTGCGGGCGGACCGTCTGGCGGCGGGGTTCTACGGCGAGGCAGTCCGCGCCCGTCCGGAGTTTGCCGCCGCGCGCCGGCAGCTCGGGGTGACGTATGCGCTGCTCGGACAGTTCGACCGATCGGCCGGCGAGCTCGAGCGGGCCGTCAGCCTCGATCCGTCCGACGCTGTGGCTCACCTCAACCTGGCGGTCGCGTACGCGGAGCTCGGACGGCCTGACGCCGCGCGCACCCAGGCGCGTCGCGCGCTCGATCTGAACCCGAATTACGACCGTGCGCGCAAGCTGCTCGAGCGGCTCAAGTAGCCGCGGGCGAAAAAACCGGGGCCCGGCGGCCAGCTGCGACCGGGCCCCGGTTCACGTTCGTGGGTGCCGTTGCGACCGTCTAGAAGTCGAACTGCACGGTCATCAGCAGCCGCCGCGGCGCGGCGTAGGCGGTCGGATTCCCGAAGTTCGGGTTGGTGGTCGTCGTCGGCGTGATCTGCGCGGCGCGCCAGATCTGCTCGCAGACGTTCAAATCGCCAGCCGCGCACGGTCCGGCGAACGCCGAGGTCGGCGGGATCGTCCGGATCGTCACCCAGCGGTTGTCGCGCAGCAGTGCCGTTTCCTCGTTGAACAGGTTGAGCACGCGCGCTTCGAGCTTGAGCCCGGCGTTGCGCGGCAGCGCCAGCCGGTACGCGACCAGCATGTCGAAGTTGGTCCACGTATCGTTGCGATTCGTCCCCGCGGGCTCGAAGAGCAGCAGGTAGGTAGCCGAGCTGCCGCGCGGCAGGCCGCGCTTTTCGTACGGCGTGCCTGACTGCGAACGCAGGTAACCACCCAGGGTCAGCCCACGCAGTGCTGGCGGCATGTAGCTGGCGAACAGCTTGAAGACGTGCGAGCGATCCTGGCTCATGGGGCCGTTGCGGAACTCGTCGGCCGTATACGATCCCGGACCGTCGTTGATGAGCGATGACGTGTTGAACACCGCCGCCCCCGACAGGCCGCCGGAGTAGTCCTGATCGTACGTGCCCTCCAGGCGGCTCCATGAGTAGCTCGCGTTCATGCTCCACTGGTTGGCCATCCGGCGAGCCAGTTCGAACGTCAGCGCCTTGTACTTGCGGTCCGCGTTGGGATCGTTCCTGTAGACGAACGTGCTGAACGGCTGGATCGTCGGGATGTCTTCGATGAAGTCATCGGCATCGCGATGCATGTAGAAGACGTCGAGGCTCCACGTGTTGAAGAGCGGGGTGGCGTATCCGACCAGGAACTCGTCCTGATAGGGTGGATCGAGCGGATCGATCAGCTTCGAGACGGTGTTGGCCTGCGGGCTATCCGACAGCAGCTGCCCGGCGAGGTTGAAGCGTGCCTCCGAGGTGAACAGACGGCGCGGCGCGAGGGCGCGCGCCGTGCTCTTCTGGTCCAGGGCGAAATAGCGGCCCCAGTTCGCATAGACCTTGTCGCCGGCGGCCTTGCGGAGGTTGTAGTTGAACCCGATCCGCGGCTGCACCTCGTCGCCGAAGCCGAATTCCACGAACGTCCGCTTTTCATCGGTCTTCTGTGAGAACTCGTCCTTGTTGAAGAGCAGCCCGGCGTTCACGGTCAGCCGGTTGCCGATGGTGATGTCGTCCTGGACGAACAGGCTGTAGGTGCGGCCGATGCCGATCTGGGGGTCCTGAACCGGGTAATAGACGGCGGCGTACTGCTGGCCGGCGCCGGTCACGTTGATGAGGCTGATGATCCCCCAGCCATTGGACTCACGAAGCAGGTCTTCGTTGGAGTCGTCCCAGCCGAAGCCCGCCTTCAGCTGGTGGCTGGCACCCGCGAAGTCGAGGAACTGCGACACCGAGGCGCGGAACTCGTCACGCTTGTAGTTCTGCCGGTTCAACCGCAGGCTGCTCGCGCCGACGGTGATCCCCGCCTGCGTGAAGCTCCCCATCCCGGCCAGGTTTCCGGGGTCGAACGTCGGCTGGAACTCCAGCGTCTTGACGGCGACCGACTCGCTCTCCTCGTCCATGTGGAGATACTTCACGTCGACGACCGTGCGGCCGGTCGGGAACCAGTTCCAGTTCGCGTTGACGACCCGGTTGGTTCCCTCGTTGTTGGTCGCCACCTCGGGCGAGTCGTTCGCGCCGACGCCCGCGAAATCGATCGTCGTCGGGCGGTGCCGGTAGCCGACGTTCAGGAACATGTTGTTGCTCGGCTGCGCCGTGACCTTCGCGAACAGCTCGTTGGTTGACTCCTCGCGGTCGGGGATGTCGCCGAAGTTGTTGCTGCGGTCCGACGTCGTGGAGCGATAGAACCGGCCCGATGCGTAGAAGAAGACCCGGTCCCGCATGATCGGACCGCCCACGGCGAAAGACGGCACGTAGCGGTCTTCGGTGCTGCGGATCCGCAGGTCGGATTTGGCCACCCACGACGCCGGGATCATTTCGAAGCGTGCGCCCCCCTTGATCTGGTTGGTCCCCGAGCGCGTGACGGCATTGGTGACGAAGCCCGACGAGCGCCCGAACTCCGCGGTGATGCCGCCGCGTTTCACGTTGAACTCGAGGATGTCGAACTCATTGACCTCGGTGCTCAGGTAGCCGAACAGCGGGTTGGTGATGTTGACGCCGTCCATCAGATACGTGTTGTCCTGACGGCTGCCGCCGCCGTTCGGCGCGAAGCCGCCGTTGTCGGCGACGCCCGGGATCAGCTGGAACAGGCCGGAATAACTCCGCTGCAGCGGCAGGGTCTCGATCGTCTCGGCCTTGTAGTTGAAGTTGACCTCGGTGGATTTCAGGTCGACGACCGGAGTGGCCGCCGTAACGGTCACGTCTTCCTTCACGGTCACGCCGAGCACGAGCTCGACCTGCGTGTCTTTCGATACCTCGACGACGACGGCGCGGGTCGTCTTGCCGACGTCAGCCTTGTCGGCCTCGACAACGTAAACTCCCGGCAGGAGCAGCTGGAACCGGTAGGTGCCGCTTTCGTCGGTGCGTGCCGTCCGCCCGGCGGGCAACTGATCACCGGAAATGCGGACGTTGGCGGCCGCCACCGGCGCGCCGTTCTGGTCGAACACCACGCCTGACACCGATCCGGTGTCCTGCGCTGCCGCGGGCGCCGCAGCCAGCCACAGCGCCAGCGCCGCGAAAAGCAGGCCTTTCAATCGCATTCATGCCTCCAGAGGGGTGAATAGTAGGAATCTGGGGATGCTAGCACGATCTCGCGGGCTGAACTGTAGGCGGATGGGGTCGAGGCCCGGGCATTACTCGATCGTGTGAGATGGCGCCTCGAGCGACAACTGCTGCGCGCGCACGGCCGCCCCGAGCAGCCCCGCGTCGGGGTTGAGGATGACTGATACCGGAATCGTGGCGACCAGGTGCGCCATCGGCTCCTTGTCGCGAAAGGCTTCCATGAACAGCCCGGAGTGAAGCGCGGGCAGGATCTTGGGCGCGATGCCGCCGCCGATGTACACGCCGGCGGTTGCGACCGACCGCAGCGCGACGTTCCCGGCTTCGGCGCCGTAGGCGCCGACGAAGATGTCGAACGCCTCGGCGCAGCGGTCGCAGCGCTGCTCCATGGCGGCCCGGCTGATGCGGGCCGGCAGGTCCGCCCAGTCTTTCGACGGCCCGACGCCGTCGCAGAGGCGCGCCGGCGCGATGCTGTTCGGCGTGATCGTCGGTCCGGACCCGAACGCGTTGTGGGTGAACTGATAGATGTTCACGAGCCCCGGGCCCGACAGCACGACCTCGACGCCGACCCGCCCGAAGATCCGCGTCAGCTGGCGGACCATCTCCAGTTCTCTGGGCGTCCGCGCGGCGAAGTCGGCGTGCCCCCCTTCCGACGCCGCCGGGATGAAACGGCCGTCCACGTTGTGCAGCGTCGCCTCGCCCAGGCCGGTGCCCGCCGCAATCACGGCGGCATTGCCGTCGGCCACCGGCACCCCGACCTGGAGCGCCTCGAGCTCCGAGGGCTCGAGCACGGTGACGCCGTAGGCCAGCGCCTCGAGATCGTTGAGGATGCGCACGCGCCGGAAGCCGAAGGGCTCGGCGACCGCGGCCCCGTCCACGAGCCAGGGCACGTTGGTCAGCCGCGCCACCTGCGCCGTGACGGCCCCGGCGACGCCGAAGCAGACCGCCTCGATCCGCCGCGTCGCGATGTTCTGCGCGGCGAGAAACTCACGGACCATCGGCTCGAGCGCGTCGTAATCGAGAGTGACGAACTCGCCGACCTCGATCGGGCGAGGGCGCTCCGGCGCCGCCGCGAAGAGGCCGAGCAGGGTCTTCGTTCCGCCGATGTCGCCGGCCAGGAGCATGGGTCATATTTAACTCCAAACTTCAAACGTCAAACTCCAAACTTCAAGCGTCAGACTTCAAACTTCAGAAATCGCCTCGCGACGGTCGGCGTCTGTGGAGTTTGGAGTCTGGAGTTTGAAGTTGGAGTTTGAAGTTTGAAGTTTGAAGTTTGGAGTTTGCTGTTGACAAGCCCTCCCCAGTCGGCCCATCTTCGCGGGTGAATGACGTCGTTCTCGTCGTCAGCCGGCGGGCCGCTCGGGCACCGGCAGGTCCGCAGCCTCTACCCGGGGATCACCGAGAACCATTTCCGGTACCTCGAGAAGTGGGGGCTGCTGCGCCATCAGTCGCACGTGCCGCGCGAGCTGCGCGAGTACACCTTCCCCGACCTGCAGACCATCAAGCAGGTGGCGGCGGAACTGGAGCGCGGCACGCCGCTGCGGACGGTGCTGCGCTCGCTCGCGGCCGAACGCCAGGGGCAGCTGCAGCTGGACTTTCAGGACGGCCCGGCCGGCGGCGACGCGCCGCTCGCGAAGGTCGTCGCGCTCGATCAGCACCGCGCCCGCCGCGCCGCGCAAGCCGCGCAGTCGCAGGCGAAGGACGCCTCACGCCAGTTGCAGGGAGTGGACCCGCAGGCCGCCCTCGCGGCCAGGTACTTCGTGGAGGGCTCGCGCCTGGACGATGGCGAGGAGCAGAACATGGAGTCGGCCGCCGCCGCCTACCGGAAGGCGCTGATCGTGGACCCCGACCTCGTGCCGGCGGTCGTCAATCTCGCCAACATTCACTACGCCCGTGACGAGCTGATCGAGGCCCAGGCGCTCTACGAGCGCGCGATCGGCCTGGAGCCCGACTGCTTCGAGGCGCACTTCAACCTCGGGAACATCCTGCACGACCTCGGGCGCTTCGACCGCGCGCTCGTCTGCTACCGCGACGCCGTGGCGCTCAATCCGTCCTACGCCGACGCGCACTTCTATCTCGCGGTGACGCTGGAAAAGACCGGCCACTCCCCGGAAGCGAAGCCCCACTGGAAGACGTACCAGGAGCTCGCGCCGCAAGGGGAATGGATTGAGCTGGCGCGGGAGTTTACTGAATAAGAACGGGTTCCAAGGGGTTCCAGGGGGTTCCAGCGGGTTCCAAGGGGTTCAAGGTTCTACGAGCTCGCGAACCGAGAACCCTTTGGAACCCCCCTGGAACCCCTTGGAACCCTCTGGAACCTAATACGAGTTGTATTCGCGTTTCTTGGGCGACCGCCGCAGCTTGTAGAACGCGCAGTCGGGGCACCAGGATTCGGGGACGAATCCTTCCTTGCCGGCGAACGGGAGCACGTCGCGGTGCGTGCAGAACTCGCCCGACTCCGGGTCGCAGCGCCAGCGGCACGACTTGAACTTCATCACCGACGTGTTGGGCTCGGTGGTCGGCTCCGGCGACTTGACGTCCTGCTCGGCGGACGCGTCCGACAGCGTGAGCGGCGGGGCGAGGGGATTGCGGTCGTCCATCATCCCTGCATCTCGATCCCGACCGAGCGCTTGAGCGCCTCGAGCGTGCGCAGCTCCTCCGGGGCGACCAGCGTCAGCGCCGTGCCGGTCGCTTCGGCGCGCCCGGTGCGTCCGACGCGGTGCACGTAGGTGTCGCGGCTGGTCGGCACCTCGTAGTTCACGACGTGGGTGATGCCGTCGATGTCGAGGCCGCGCGCGGCGACGTCGGTGGCCACCAGCACCCGGTACTTGCCGCTGCGGAACCCTTCGATCGCCTGGGTCCGCTGCTGCTGGGTGCGATCCGCATGCAGCGCCGCCGCCTTCAGCCCGAACGCCGCCAGCTTGCGGGCGAGCCGGTCCGCGCCCGACTTGGTCCGCACGAACACCAGCACCGGTCCGGCCGCGCGCCGCAGGAACTTCGCGAGCCACTCGGTCTTCTGCCCCGAGGGGACCGCCTCCGCCGTGTGCGTGATGGTCTTGGCCGCCCCCATGGCCGACCCGATCTGCACGTACTTCGCGTCGACCACCAGTTCGTCGGCCAGCTTGATGACTTCTTCCGCGATGGTGGCCGAGAACAGCAGCGTCTGCCGCGCCGCGCTGTCAGGCAGTTCCTGGACGATGCGCCGGACGTCGGGCCAGAAGCCCATGTCCATCATCCGGTCCGCTTCGTCGAGCACGAGCGTGTCGAGCTTGTCGAACGCCACCGTCTTGCTCCGCATGTGGTCCATCAGCCGCCCGGGGGTCGCGATGACGATGTCGACGCCGGATTTCAACGCGCGTTCCTGCGGGCCCATGTCGACGCCGCCGTAGACCGCGACACTGGTGATGTCGGTGTGATAGGTGAACCCTTCCACGTCGTCGGCAATCTGGACGCAGAGCTCCCGCGTCGGCGCGAGGATCAGCACGCGGGTGTAGCCGCGCTCGTCGGGCGCCGCCGCCCGCGACTTCAGCATGCGGTTGAGGATCGGGAGCAGGAAGGCCGCGGTCTTGCCGGTGCCGGTCGCCGCGCAGCCGATCAGGTCGTCGCCTTCCATCACGAACGGGATGACCGCGCTCTGGATCGGTGTGGTGGCGTTGAAGCCGCGCACGCGGACGCCTTCGATCAGCGACGCTTCGAGGCCGAGGGTTTCGAACGCGACCGGCCTGGGATCGTAGTCGGCCTGCGGCCGCGTCACCGGCGTCGGCTGAACCGGCGGCCGCTCACGCCGCGGCGCCGGGCGGCTGCCCTGACGCGAGCCTCCGCGCCCACGGCCTCGACCCGGAGCATTGGATTGTGTTGTATGGGAGTTCAAACTTGTTTTTACCGAGCACGGAAGGTGATGATGCCGCGGACGGGATCGTACGGGGAAACACCGACGGTCACTCGATCTCCAGGCACCACCTTGATGCGGAAGCGGCGCATCCGGCCGCTCAACTGGGCGAGCACTTCGTGCCCCTGGTCACATTGCACCCGATACAGACCGCCGCTATGCACCGCCACAACGGTGCCTTGCACATCAATCAGATCATCCTTGCTCAAGCGCTGTCCTTTCCAAACAAAGATTGTGCCACATTTGATCCCATAGCTCAATCTCAGCTTTGGGCTCCCAACCCCCGGACCGCCTCTTCCACCCGTGCCGCCAGCGCGCCGTAGTCGTTGCCCTTCAACGACATAGCGGCGCCGAAAGAGACCCGGACAGGGCCACGGGCCGGGAAGCTCCAGGTGTGGTGGAGGACCTTCTCCAGCCCTTCCAGCCGGACCGGGACGACCGGGACGCTCAGCCGCGAGGCGATCATCCCGACTCCGCGCTGGAACTGGACGATCTCACCGGCGTTGGTCCGCCGCCCTTCTGGAAAGATGAGAACCGAGTAACCGCTTTCGACCACCTCTCCGATGTAGCGCAGCGCCTGCCGGGCGCCCGTTTCCCGCTGCGGCAACGGGAACGCATTGAAGAACAGCGACGCCAGGTAGTAGTTCGCGCTGTTCGTCAGCCGTTGCGCGAGGCTGAACTGATCCGGATGAAAGTGGGCGGCGAAGAACTCCTTCAGCATCGCCGGGGCGACCCGGTACCTCCAGCGCGGCGGCAGCGCCAGCAGGAGCGCGGGCGCATCGAAGTGACTCTGGTGGTTGGCGGCGAAGATGACGGGCCCCTCGAGGTCCCGGAGGTGCTCGAGGCCCCGGACCTCGAGCGACATGAACAGTCGCGTGGGCGGCAGGATCCACGTCGGCAGGCTGACTCGTCGAGCCGCACGCGCGAGCGCGGAGCGGTTCCACGACGGGAACTCGAAGGTCTCGGCCAGCCGCGCGTCCGCCGGCGCGGCCGCATCGAGCGGCCGGGTGAGCGTCTCGAGGTCGGCGACGGTTTCGGCCGCCGCGAACCGCGCTTCGTCCACGGTGACCTCAAACGTCTCCTCGATCGCCATCATCAACTCGACCCGCTCCAGCGAGCTGAGACCGAGCTGGTCGATCCTCGTGTCAGGGGAGATTGGCTGGCCAGGCGCGAAGCGTTCCAGCACGGAGGCCATGCTTCCGGCCGTGGAGGGCGGGCGTGCCGGTCCCTTCTGCCCCGAGAGCCACTGCTTCAGCTCGCGCCGTTTCAGCTTGCGCGTGCCCTCGGTGCGCGGCAGCTCCCCGGCCGTCCACGGGACCGCGGCCCGGACCTTCTGGTGATCGAGCAGCCGGCTGTTCGCCTGCCGCACCACGTCGTCGAGATCGACACCCGGATCGGTCACGACGACGGCCTGGACGCGTTCGGACGTGCCGGGCGTTCCGGCAATCGGCGCGCCGACGACTGCGGACTCCCGCACCCCCGGTATCGCATTCAGCACCCGCTCCACGTCGTCGGGAAAGACGTTGAGCCCTTCGGGCGTGACGATCATCTCTTTCTTGCGGCCGCGGATTCGGAGGTGGCCGCCCGCGTCGAGCTCGCCGATGTCGCCGGTGTGAAACCAGCCGTCGCGGAAGGCGCTCCGGGTCTCATCCGGGGCGTTGTAATAGCCGCTCGTCACGTTGTCGCCGCGCACCAGAATCTCGCCGTCATCGGCGATCTTCACGTCGACGCCGGCGAGCGGCTTGCCGACCGCGCCGTGGGAGCTATGCAAGGGATGGTTCAGCGTGACCACCGGCGCCGTCTCGGTGAGGCCGTAGCCCTGCACCACCACGAAGCCGAGCTTTCGCCAGAACGTCTCGAGCTCCGGGTCCAGCGGCGCCGCGCCCACCACGAACGCCCAGAACTTGAAGCCGAACATCCGGTGAACGTCGCGATACCGCCACCAGCGCTTCAGCGGATGCAGCGATTTCTCTTCTCCTCCGATCGTGGCTGCGGCCATGCGCGGCACGACGTAGTCGCGCAGCACCTCGAGCATCTTCGGCACGCATACGAGCACCGAGATCCGCCGGTCGTGAATCTGCCCGACGATGTCGGCCGGCGACAGGCTGCGGGTGAACACGGCGATCCCGGCGAGCATGGGCGGGATGAACGTCGCCATCGACTGCCCGAACATGTGGCTGAGCGGCAGCAGGTTCAGAAAGCGGATCGGCGCGAAGGGACGCGCGTATCTGCGATACTTCGCGACCTCGCGCTCGATCGGGACGATGTTCGCAAGAATGTTCTTGTGCGTCAGCAGGACTCCCTTGGGCTCGGCCGTGGCGCCGGAAGTGAAGATGATCTCCGCCACGGTCTCGGGCTCAGCCGCCGGCTGGCCCGCCGACTTGTCCGCCGACTTGTCCGCCGTAGCCTTGGCGGAGGCGGAAGCCTTGGCGGAGACGGAGGCGGATGAGGCCTCGTCGCGTATCGGCCAGACCGGGCGGGTCGTCTGCGGCGCGACGACGGTCTCGCCAACCACCACGGCTTTTGCATCGACGATGTCGGCGATGCGCAGCACGAGCTCGGCCGGGGAACGGTAATCGACGGGCACGAGCACGACGCCTTCGAGCAGGCATCCCCACAACACGGCGAGCCACTCGGCGCGATTTTCGCTCCAGAGCACGAGCTTGTCGCCAGCGGCGATCTCGGCCCGGCGCAGCCTGGCGGCGAAATCACGCGATGCCTCGGCGACCTGTCGGTAAGTGAACGTCCAGGCGCGATAGCCGTCGTCGTAAACGACGAAATCCCCTTCGATCAGGGCAAGGTCCTCGAAGAAATCAAGGAGCGTGCGCCGCGCCATCCGCTGAATATATGATGGAAACCCGCATGTCCCTTCCGCCGGTCTTTGCCGCCAGCGCGCTCTACGACAATCTGCTGCAGGCGGCGCTGCGGCAGTTCTTCAGCCGCGCCACGTTCGAGACCGAGCCGATCCCCTCGCTCTCGTCGGACGGGCGGCTGGCGATCGAGCCGACCAACGATCCTTCGGTGCTGTCGATCCGGTGGTTCGGCTCGCGGCACGTGCTGCACGTGCCGGCGCGGCGGCCGTTCACCGACCACGAGGTGCGTCTGGCGCGCGCGATCGGCGCGGTGCTGGCGGCGCGCTACCGCGCGATCTTCGATCCGAAGCAGATGCTGGAGCGGGGGGACCTGTTCCGCGGCGCGATCGAAGACCGCTACGTGGGGGCCCTGGTCGACGCGGTGGCCTACGGCGACCCGGCCCAGACGCGCGCGGACCTCGTGGCCACGGCGATCGAGGTGCTGCGCGTCGCGGCCCTGTCGAGCTACGAGAACCGCGCGATCTCGTCAGGCGTGCTGCTGCTCGAAGGAGACGACGATCCGGTCCGGCCGCACGTGAAGACGCCCGGCAGCGAATATCGCTACTCCCAGGCGCTGACCGGGATCAAGAGCTTCTACCGGTTGTGCGACGGGCTGCGGACGCTGTTTCTCGTCAACCGTACCGGCGCGGTGCTCGACATCGTGGAGATCGACCGCTATACCAAGCCGGTCCGCCTGGAGGTGCCCTGCCCGATCGCGTACACCTCGCACGCCCGCGCGACGGTGGGCAACCGGAACATCGTCATCGTGCTGAGCCCGACCCACGAGATCAAGCTGTTCGCGGAAGGCACCCAGATGTTCAGCTTCCGCAACGCGAAGTGGCACCTCCTCGACATCCAGGCCAAGTACGAGATGTGGGCGGGGGCGGTCGGCAACCGCGCGCTGGCCGAACGGCTGTTTCAAACGGCGCTGGACCTTGCGGACTTTCGCGAGGGAGCTCTCTTCGTCGTGCTGCGCGAGGCGGTGTCGTCGCTGCCGCTGCTCGTCGCGCCGGGCGACCAGCTCGACGCGATGCGCCTCAGCGGAGGAGACGTGCCGACGCGCGCGCAGCTCATGCACATGCTGCGCGGCCGCATGGCGACGGACCTGGATCCGGCGGTGCTCGAGGGGCTCGCCCGCACCGACGGCGCCACGGTCATGGACAGGTCGGGGCGGCTGCTTGCGGTCGGCGCGATCCTCCTGCACACCGAACCGCCGGAGCCGCATTCGAACCTCGCGGTTGAAGGGGCCAGGACGACTGCCGCGATGGCGGCCGGGCGGCACGGCGCGGTCTTGAAAGTCAGCGAGGACGGGCTCATCACCTTCTACGACCAGCAGGAGAGGATCTGGGACATTTGAGCTGAACGCTGAACTCAGAACGCTGAACTCTGAACGCTGAACGCTGAAGGCTGAAAAGGATCGAATGAGGATTTTTCTGACAGGGGGCACGGGGTACATCGGGTCGTCGGTGCTCGACGCGTTCGTGCGGGCGGGGCATCAGGTCGATGCGCTCGTGCGGAACAGCGAGAAGGCCGAAAAGGTTCAGGCCCGGGGTGCGACGCCGGTGCTGGGGGATGCCTCGGATCCGGCGACGTACGCCGATGCGGCCGCGGCCGCCGACGGAGTGGTGCTGACGGCGTACGAGTACTCGGCGCGCGGTGTGAAGGTCGATGCCACGACGATCGACACGGTACTCGCCACGCCGCGCCGGTCCGGGCGGTTCGTGATCTACACCTCCGGCGTCTGGGTGCTCGGCCCCGCCCCCGCCTCGGTTGACGAAACGGCGCCGCTGCACCCGATCGAGATCGTCGCCTGGCGGCCGGCCCACGAGAAGCGGGTGCTCGACGCGGCCACGGCCGGCTGGCGGCCGATCGTGATCCGCCCCGGCGTCGTCTACGGCGGCAGCCGCGGGATCGTCGGGGACCTGCTGAAGGCCGCGTCGAACAGCCTGATCCGCGTGATCGGTCCGGGCGACAACCACTGGGCGCTCGTCTACGACCGGGACCTGGCCGAGCTCTACGTCCGCACCGCGACGCTCCCCGGCGCGTCGGGGGTGTACCACGCCAACGACGAAGGAGACGAAACCGTGAACGGCATCGTGGCGGCGCTCAGCGAGCACGCCCGGACGGCGCCGAGCGTCAGGCACGTCCCGCTCGCCGAAGCGAAGAAGAAGATGGGCCCGTATGCGGAGGCCCTGTCGCTCGACCAGATCGTACGCAGCCCGCGCGCGCGAGCGCTCGGCTGGCACCCGTCATTGCACTCGGTGGCAGGCAACGCGGCGAGGCTGTTCGAGGAATGGCGGCAAGGAACGCTGAACGCTGAACGCTGAACGTTCTGGAGTTTGTAGTTTGCAGTTTGCAGTTTGAAGTTATCTAGCAGCTATCCCTGCGCTGAAGACAATCACGGTCATGCGGGGGAAGGCGGGGCGCGTGAGCGTCTCCTCCTGCGGGCTGACCGCGTAGAACCGCAGGTCCAGGCTGAAGGCGAGGTGCTTCTTCGTGAACCACCGCGCACCGCCGCCGTAGTTGATCGCACGCGGCCGTGAGACGGGGTCCTCGAGCGGGCTGTCTTCGAGTTCGGTCGTGAGCGACGCCCATCCGATCCCGCCGCTCAGATAGCTCCAGCCGTTGCGCTTCCCGAAATTCAGCGACACCTGCGGCGACAGCGCGGTCATCCGGGTCACGACGACGGGGCCATCCGGGGGATCCTCTCCCGGAGCCGACAGGATGCCCGGCGGCAGGTTGCTGCTGCCGCGCGCGCGCAGCAGGAGCTCGCCGCCGAGACCGAGCGCAAAACTCCCTGTGCGCACCGGATAGACGTGCCCTCCGACCACGAGGCCGAGCCCCCGCGTCGGCAGGTCGGTCGGCTCGATGCCAAGCGCTTCGGCGATCGCCGCGTTCGCCTTGAACCTGGCGAACACGCCGCGCGCGTCGACCACGAAGCGCTCGATCGGTTCTTCCAGAGCGGGAACCGGCACCGGATCCGGGACCTGCGCCCGCGCCGGCGCCGTGAAGAGGAGCGCGGAGGCGATCAGCAGCGCGGCGCGGATCGCCGCCACCCGTGCGTGGCCTCCACCGCCGGCCCGATCAGCGTCGAAGGCAGGCGGAAGGATCACGAATCGCGGCATGCACCTCGATTGTACTCGCGCGCGAACGCGAGCCCTTCCTCGAGCGTGGTGACGGATCCATCGAGCTGCCGCTCGTAGACGGCGCGCAGGATCTCGCCCATGCGCGGTCCGGGCGCCACGCCGAGCGTCAGGAGGTGACGGCCGAGCACGAGCGGCGCCGGCGGCGCGTGCTGGACGCCGAGCTGCCGCGCGCGCTCGAGAAACCAGTCCATCGACGAGCAGTCGAATCCGCCGCCGCGGCCCATGCAGTCGGCCTTCGCGACCAGCGCGAGCAGCTCCAGGTCCACCTTCTGCGCGAGCCGCCGAAACGCCCCGTCGGAGACCGGCGTCTTCGACATGCCGAACATCCCGGGCTTGAGGTGATGCGCGGTGATGCCGAGCACCTGCTTGCGGACGTCGAAGCCGCCGATCGTGTGGACGTTCAACCGGTCCAGGACGGCGGTCGCCGGCTCGACCCCCGCCTGCTCGTGGTCGATCGAACGAATGCGCCCGTCGAGAAACGCCGTCGTCGGGGGCTTGCCGAGATCGTGGCACACGGCGCCCAGCATCACCGCGATCTGTTTCGGGCGATCCAGGCCGTCGATCCGCGCGCGCGCTTCGTCGATCACGAGGAGCGTGTGGACCCACACGTCCCCTTCCGGATGCCACTCCGGCTCCTGCGGGCAGCCGACGAGCGCCTTCAACTCCGGGAAGAGCCGATCGATGACGCCGAGCCGCAGCCCGAGCTCGAATCCGATCGACGGGCGCCGCGCCTGGAGGAGCAGCTTTTCGAGCTCGCCCCAGATGCGTTCGGCCGGCAGATCGTCGAGCGGGATGCGCCGGCACAGCTCGGCCGTGCCGGGATCGAGGTCGAATTCGAACCGCGCCGCGAACTGCAGCGCCCGAAGCACGCGCAGGCTGTCTTCCGAAAACGTTGCCGGGTCCACCGCCTTCAGCGTCCGGCGCTCGATGTCGCCGCGGCCGTCGAACGGGTCCACGTGCTCGCTGGTCAGAGGGTCCCAGGCGATGGCGTTGATGGTGAAGTCGCGGCGGCGTGCCGCCTCCGCCGGCGACAGCCCGGGGTCGCCGTGCACCTCGAAGCCGCGGTGGCCGCGGCCCACCCGCGACTCCCGCCGGGGCAGCGCGACGTCGATGTCGGCGACCTTGTAGACGGTGAAGCTCTCGCCGACCGCATTCACCGGGCCGAACGCCGAGAGCAGGCCGCGCAGCCGGTCGGCCGGCATGCCGTACACCTCGATGTCGATGTCCTTCGACGGGCGCCCCATCAGCTGGTCCCGCACCCAGCCGCCGACGATCAGCGCCCGGCCGCCGGCCTCCTTAACCGCCTTCACGATCGAAAGCGCGGTGCCGGTCACCGCGCGGCATCCCTCCGCCTGGCGTATTTGCGGACCAGCCGGTCCGCAAGCCCGGGCGCGACGGCGTTGACGACGGCCAGCGCCTTCGCCAGGCGGTGCGGGTACACCTCGGGACGGGGGCGGCGGACGCAGGCGACGATGGCCCGGGCGACGTGGTCCATCGACTGGCTCGGCCCGAGCCCGGCGACCTCGTGGCCGTAGTCGCGCGCCATCGCGTGCCGGAACTCGGTCTCGGTGGAGACCGGATACACGAGGGAGACGTGGATTCGGGACCCGGCGAATTCGGCGCGCAGCGATTCGGCGAAGCCGACCTGCGCCGCCTTGGTCGCGCTGTAGCCGCTCATCCGTCCGATGCCGCGCTGCCCGACGATGGACGAGATGAAGATGAGATGGCCGCGCTGCTGCGCGCGGAAGACGGGGAGCGCGGCCCGGGCGCCGTAGTAGGTGCCCATGAAATTGACGTCCATCATGCGCTGCATGACGTCGGGCGGCGTCTCTTCGACCGATCCGTAGTAGCCGAAGCCCGCGTTGCAGACCATGATGTCGAGCGAGCCGAACGCCTCGTGGGCGCGGCTCACGAGGCCGACCACGTCCGCTTCACGTGTCACGTCCATCGTCACCGCCTCCGCGCGGCCGCCGGCCGATCGGATTCCGCTCACCGCGCGGTCGAGCAGTTCCGTCCGCCGGGCGCCGAGCACCACGTTGACGCCGGCGCGCGCGAGATGCTCCGCGCACGCCAGACCGATGCCCGACGACGCGCCGGTGATGACCGCGGTGCGGCCGCGAAGATGCATTTCCGCATGATACAGTCGTCCACCGCCCGACCGACGATGACCGATCCCGCGATTCAACTGCTCGAACAGCTCGTCGCCATCGACTCGGTGAATCCCTCGCTGGTGCCCGGCGCCGCCGGCGAGTCGGAGATCGCGATGGCGATCGCCCGCCACATGCGATCGCTCGGCCTCGAGGTTCATCTGCAGGAGGTCGCGCCCGGCCGCCCCAATGTCATCGGCGTGCTCGATGCCGGGGCGCCCGGACCGTCGCTGATGTTCTGCGGCCATACCGATACCGTCGGTGTCGAGGGGATGACGGCGCCGTTCTCGCCAGCGATGCGCGGCGGGCGCCTGTACGGGCGCGGCGCCCAGGACATGAAGAGCGGAGTAGCCGCGATGATCGACGCCGCGCGGGTGGTCCGCGAGTGCCGTCCGCGGCGCGGACGGCTGATCGTCGCGGCCGTGATCGACGAGGAGTTCGCCAGCCTCGGCGCCGACGAGCTCGTTCGCCAGTGGTCGGCCGACGCCGCGGTGGTCACCGAGCCGACCGACCTGCAGATCGGCATCGGGCACAAGGGCTTCGCGTGGTTCGAGATCGAAACCCGCGGACGCGCGGCGCACGGCAGCCGGCCGAAGGACGGGCGCGACGCGATCTTCCGCATGGGCCGCGTGCTCGCCCGCCTCGAGGCGCTCGATCGCGAGCTCCAGGCGCGCCCGGCCCATCCCGTGATGGGCACCGCCTCGCTGCACGCGTCGATCATCGACGGCGGGCGTGAGTTGAGCAGCTACCCCGACCGCTGCCGGCTGCAGATGGAGCGGCGCACCATCGCCGGGGAGTCGGCGGCTGCGGCCGGCGCGGAGGTCCAGGCCATCCTCGCCTCGCTGCGTGCACAGGATGCGGAGCTCGAAGCCACGTCGAGGCTCGTGTTCTCGCGCCCGCCGTACGAAACGCCGGCGGGCCACCGGCTGACGGCCATGCTCGAGCAGCACGCCGCGTCGCGCGGGGTCGAGGCGAAGACGATCGGGATGAGCTTCTGGACGGATGCGGCGGTGCTGGGGGAGGCGGGGATCCCCTCGGTGCTGTTCGGCCCCGGCGGGGCCGGCCTTCACAGCACCGAGGAGTATGTCAACGTGGAGGAGGTGGTCGAGTGCCGGGATGTGCTGGCGTCGCTCGCCGAGGGGTGGCTCGCGAATCGCTAATCCCTAATCCCTAATCCCTAATCCCTAATCCCTAATCCCTAATCCCTAATCCCTAATCCCCAATC
>DATFFM010000169.1:0-8028 GCA_035250005.1 Vicinamibacterales bacterium
GGGCCGATCTTCCGCACTATGCGCGCGGCGTGTTTCGCCCGCGGCTGTTCTGGGAAGACGGCCGCGGGAGCTCGTTCTTCTCGACGCTGGGCGTCACGACCGAGTCGCGAGACGGTGGCACGACCGCCGGCGGTCGGCTCGACGCCGGGCTGGCCCGCGTCGAAGCGCTCGAGACCCTCCGCGTGGACGGCGGGTTCGTCGGGCGGACCCTTCTGGCGAACCGCTACGTGCTCACCGCGCGGGCAGCGGCCTCGCGCCAGCGTCACGAGCATCGCTTCGGCGACGTTCTCGAACGCGATCGTCATCTGACCATGTTCGGCGAGATCGCCATTCGGGGCGCGACCGGCCGCCACACGTGGGTCGCCGGCGCGGCCGTCGAGCGCGACTCGTATTCGCCTCGCGACGTGCCGCGCTTCGCTCACTCCTTCACGATCCCCGGAGTCTTCGTGCAGGACGACGTTCAGCTGACCTCCTGGTGGTCCGCGTCTGGGAGCGCACGCGCGGATCGTCACAGTGCTTACGGGTGGTTTCTCAGTCCGCGCATTTCGTCGCTGGTCCGCGGCGGCGGATGGACGGGGCGCGCCTCGTTCGGCACCGGCTTCTTCGGCCCGACCGCGCTGACGGAGGAGACCGAAGCCGCCGGCCTGACGGGCCTGCGGATACCGCGGGCGCTCGAAGCCGAACGCGGACGGTCGTTTTCACTGGACGTCACGCGTGAGCTGGGCCCGGTCACGGCAAGCGCCACGGTTTTCCGATCACTCGTTCGCCATCCCGTGCACGTGGAGCGCGCCTCCGAGTACACGCTCGTCAATCTGGCGGGCCCCACGACCAACAGCGGGATGGAGCTGCTCGGTACGCTGCGCCGCGCCCCGTTCGCCCTCACCGGCAGCTACACCTACGTCAGGGCCCGGGAGGAGCACGAGGGCGGCCGGACGCTCGACGCCGCGCTCACGCCCCGCCACTCGGCCGGCATCGTCGCCATGGCCGAATGGGAAGACGCGGGTCGGATCGGTCTCGAGTGGTACTTCACCGGCGTGCAGCGCCTGGAGGCCGATCCCTTCCGCGCGCGCAGCGAGCCTTACATCATCGTTGGCCTGCTGGCCGAACGCCGGATCGGCCGGCTTCGCCTCTTCGTCAACGGCGAGAACCTGACCGGGACGAGACTGACGAGATGGTCGCCAATCCTGCGTCCGACGCCGTCCGCCGACGGCCGCATCGCCGGCGACGTCTGGGCGCCGCTCGATGGCCGCACGGTCAACGGCGGGTTGAGAATCTCCTTCTGACGCCAGCACGTCGCACGTGCTACATCCGCCCCCTCACCCACCCCCGCACGGAGTTGATCAGCCAGATCTCGTCGGCGCGCAGGAATTCCTGCATCGAGATCCGGCCTTCGACGATCTCGCCGGACGCAAGCAGCTCGGCGCGCCTGAGGCCCGGAAGCAAGCCGCACTCGAGCGGCGGCGTCACCTTGACGGCGCCCCGCGCGATGACGATGTTTGATTCGGTGGCCTCGGTGATCTCGCCCGCCTCGTTCCAGAGGATGACGGCATCGGCCTCGGGCTGCGATGCCCGGGCGCGCTCGTAGACCAAACGGTTGGTCGTCTTGTGATAGAGGAACACGCTCGTGCGGTCCACGGGTTCGCGGGCGAGGGCGACCCGCAGCGGGTCGCGGAGCGGAATCAGGTCGCCGGCTTCGCAGAGCACGCTGCCATCCGCCTCGAGCATGACGCGAAGCCTCGACGGTCCCCGCAGGTCCTCGACCGCGTCATTCACCAGCTCACGCACCTCCTCGGGGTCACAGGCGAAGCCGAAGCATTCGGCCGAGGCTGCCAGCCGGTGGAGATGCGCCTCGAGCAGGACAAAGCCGGCGTCGGGGCGCCAGAGGATCGTCTCGAGCAGCCGGAACCCCGGGGGATCGCCGACCACGTACGACGCCTCGAGCCCGGCGGGCCGAAGCCGGCGGGCCTTCGAATCCACAACCCCACGGGCCGACGTTCCCGCTGACGCCAGCATCCGCGCCTTGAGCACGCACTCGTCGTACTCGTCCTCATCCACCGAATCCCACACGATGCCGCTGCCGACCCCGAATTCGGCCTCGCCGGCCTGGCGGTCGATGACGACCGTGCGGATCGCGACGTTGAAATGTGCGCGCCCGCGCGGCGAGAAGTAGCCGATCGCGCCGGTGTAGATCCCTCGCGGCATGGACTCCAGGTCGCGGATGATCTGCATCGAGCTGTGCTTGGGCGCGCCGGTGATGGATCCGCAGGGAAACATGGCCTCGAACAGCCGCGCCGGACCGGGTTGGATGGCAACGGCCTCGACCGTGGATGTCATCTGCCACTGGAGCGGATAGCGTTCGACGTCGAAGAGGGATGCTGGACGTACGGAGCCGGTCCTCGCGAGCCGGCCGAGATCGTTCCGGACCATGTCGACGATCATCACGTTCTCGGCGCGGTTCTTCTTCGATCGGCGGAGCTCTTCGCCGCGGGCGGCATCCTGCTCCGGCCAGAACCCGCGCGGCCAGGTGCCCTTCATCGGACGGCAGGTGAGGCGCTCGCCCACGAGGCTGAAGAAGAGTTCCGGGGACGCGGAACAGATCACGTGATCGCCGATGTCGACGTAGGCGCTCCACGGCCCGGCCTGGCCGCTGTACAGGTCGCGCATGGCCGCCGAAGGATCGCCGCCGAATGGCGCCGTCATCCTGAACGTGAAGTTGATCTGATAAGTGTCGCCCGCCTCGATGTGCGATTTGATCGCTTCGACCGCCTCGAGATAGGCGTAGTGGTCGATCGACGGCTGCCACTCGCCGAAGCGGGCCTCGCCTGAGAAAGGCAGGCGCGACACGGGCTCGACGCTGGACGGCGCGAACACTCCGAAACAGACGAGCGGCAGGCCCCCGGCAACCGGCCGCGCGGGCAATCCAAACGCCGCCGCCGCCTCGTAGGTGACGAACCCGGCGGCGTAGCTGCCGTCGCGGACGGCCTCCTCCACCTCCCCAATCGCTCTGGCCACTTCGGGCGCCGTGCGCGCCGTGATGAGGCGAAGCGGATTGCAGAAGCGGCGCCAGGGGCCGTTCCAGGGGGTGCGCAGAACGAGCTCGAAGGCCTGGTCGTTCTGCACCGCTCGTCAGGGAGTAATGGTGAAGGACCGCAGGCGAAGCGTATCGGGCCCCTGCTGCTTCGCCGCCGGAGCCGCGACCGTGCCGGTCACGTCGACAGACACCGGGCTGGATCCGCCGGCGATTTCTCGCAGACGCGCCAAGGGCGCTGGATCCGTCGAGTCGGGAACCACCCGGAATGAAGCCGGCGTCCCGGTCACCTCGAGCACCAGCCGCTCGCCGCGGGCAGCGACGGTGCCGCTGCCGCTGATCAGCGCGTCACCGGTGGGATAGCCCGCCTCCTTGATGATCTTCCGAAGCTGTGACAGGGAGACGGAATTCCCCGGATTCAGCTCGATGTGCGCCGCGCCTCGCTTGAGGGTCACGTTGACGGATGCGATCCCGTCCACCTTGTTCAGGGCCACGCTCACGGCGTGGGCGCAGGTGATTCAATCCATGCCGCGGACGGCGAGATCGATCGTTCGAAGCTCGGCGCTCGCGCCTGACGGCAGCGCGAGGGCGATGAGAAGCGCCACGGCAGCGCGGTAAAACTGGCTGATCACCGGATCCTCATTTCGTCCAGAAGAAGTACGCGACATTCACGCCGAAGCGAAGCCGTTCCTCCGGCTCACCCGGGCGCATGTTGCGATACAGCGGGAACTGCACCCCGGCCTCGAGCGCGTAGGCCTTGTAGAGGGCCAGCACCGAAGGCCCCGCGAACACCGCGGTGCCGCCCGATGCGCTGGCGTCCGCGCCGCTGATTCGCGCGCGCCCGAGGCGCTCGCCGACCACCTCGACGAAGAGCCGCACGTCGGGCTTCGGATAATCGACCCGCCAGGCCGGCGGCCGGTAGCCGTAGACGACGCTGGCCGAGGTCACGTGCGAAGGACGAAAGCCCTCATCGTCCAGGTACCGCTGATGACCGGCTCCCAGCCAGAAATAGTGCGCCCGCGAGGCGAGCCCGCTGGCGGCCGAGAGCGAGAACGATGGCGAGAGCGGACCGCCGTGGTGATCGTCACCGAGCGGCGTCGTCAAGCCGCCGAAAACGGTCGTTTCAAAACGGCCGCCGATGCCGACCGGCCGGGTGTGCGCGCGCCAGGCACCGAGCACCTCGAATTCGCGGTTGCTCGACATCGAGGCCATCATCCGTCCACCGGGCAGACGTGGATGCGTGCCGATGTCGAACGGCAGCGAGGCCGAGATCTGCAGGTCTTGCGTGATGCCGAAGCCGATCATGGTGCGCAGCGTCTGTGCGGTCCCGTCGTCAGTGCGGCGCCCCATCAGCGCGGCATCGAGCGACCAGCCTCCCTTGCCGAGGACGGGCGTCGCGGCGCCGAACAGCGGTCCATGCCCCGAGGCGATCGCACTGGTGCTGGCGAGAAGAATGGCAACGGCGGTGACGGGCAGGCGGAACGATCGGCGGCTCACCACTCCATGCTATCGCGTCCCGGTCGAACGGACGACCTGTCCGCCCTTCATGACGAACCGCACCCTCCGCAGCGCCGAGATCTCGCGCGTCGGATCCCCGTCGACCGCGACCAGGTCGGCCAGCAGCCCCTCCCTCACGCGGCCGATGCGATCGTCCATGTGCAGCACGCGTGCGGCGACCGATGTCGCGCTCCTCAGGGCGGCATCCGCCGGCATCCCATAGGCCACCATCATCTCGAGCTCACGGGCGTTGTCGCCATGCGGGTACACGCCAACGTCGCTGCCGTTGAGGATCGTGACACCGGCGTCGAGCGCAGCCCTGAAGCTCGCACGCTTGCGCGTGATGTTCGCGGGCTCGGCTGCCTGGCCCTTCTTCCATCCCGCGTACTGCGTGGTCGCATCGCCGGCCGCCAGCGTCGGGCAGAGAGCCACGCCGCGGTCCACCATCAGCTTGAAGACCTCGGCGGTGCCGCCATCGCCGTGATCGATGGTCTCGACCCCGGCCATCACGGCCCGGCGCATCCCCTCCACCGTGCTGGCATGGGCAACGACCGGCCGTCCGCTGCTGCGGGCCGTATCGACGATCAGCTTCAGCTCGTCGATCGAGAACGTCGGAGCCGCTTCGCCGCGTCCGCCCCACCGGTAATCCGCGTAGACCTTGATCCAGTCGGCGCCATGCCCGATCTGATCGCGGACGACGCGGACGAGAGCCGGACCGTCGGCTTCTTCGGCCCCCTGGGGCACGGTCCACTGCTGGGCAAAGCCCTTCGGGGCGTAGCTGCCGGTCGCAACGATCGCCTTCGTCGTCACGATCATCCGCGGACCCGGGATGATGCCCTGGTCCACGGCCTGCTTCAGTTCCGCGTCCGCCCAGGCCGCGCCCTCCGTGCCGAGATCACGGATCGTGGTGAAGCCGGCGTCCAGGGTCGCCTTCAGGTGGTTCACCGCGCGTGCCGTGCGGAGCCCCAGCGGCTCTTTGAGAACCTGGTCGTTCCAGGGGCTCTCGTTGTAGGCGTGGAGAAACACATGCGAATGCCCTTCGATCAGCCCCGGCAGGAGCGTGAGGCCGGGCAGCTCGATGACGCTCGCGCCCGGCGGTGGGGCTCCTGCCGCCGGTCCCGCCGCTTCGATCCGCTGGCCGCGAATGCGCACGGTCCATCCCTCGTGCAAGGTCTCGCCATCGAAGACGCGCGCCGGCCGAAGGACGACAACGGCCGGGGCCTGCTGGGCACCCGGCTGAGCCGCGGCTGCCGCCGCGAGCATAGTCAACGCCACCATCCGGCTGATCATCGACCTCCTCATCAACCCATTCCTGCGGCCACGATCTTACCGCCTGGCGCCGCGGCGTGTTATCTTCTCGCGCAAAGGAGCCGACTCATGGTGTTCAGACCTGCTCTCGTTGCCACTGCGCTCGTCATCGCGAGCCTGGCAAGCCTGGGCCTGACCGCGCAGGCCCCGGCCACCGACTTCGATTCGAAGATGAGCGACGCCGACTCTCTGCTCGCGCGCCGGCAGTGGGAGGATGCGCTGCGCATCTACAAGGCCGCCAACGGCCTGAAAGACAAGAAATCACCCCACGCCCAGATCGGCATGGCCCGCGCCTACCAGGGGTTGAAGGCCCATAAGAGCGCCGCCGATGCCTGCACCGAGGCGCTGAAGTACGTGGGCGAGGACAAAGCGCTCGAGGCTGCCGCCCGCAACGTCCGCGGGATTTCGCTGTTCTCGCTGGCCGAGAAGCCCGACGACAAGCGCTGGAAGCAGGCGGAAGAAGACTTTCGCGCCGTGATGAGGATGACCAGCGTCTACCCGGTCGCGCAGTACAACCTGGGCGTCACGCTGCTCAAGCAGAACCGCGACGCAGAAGGGATCGCGGAACTGACGGCGTACATCGAGCGGGCAGGCCGCGCGCCCGAAGCGGTGACTGCGAAGAAATACGTCGAGAACCCGCGCCGTGCGCGCGAGAACTTCGCGCCCGACTTTTCGTTTGCCACGCTGACCGGCGAGTTCCTCAGCTCGGAGGACCTCAAAGGCAAGGTCGTGCTGCTGGACTTCTGGGCGACCTGGTGTGCCCCGTGCATTGCCGCCACCCCGGGGCTGAAGAAGGTCCAGAACAAGTTCAAAGACGATCCTTTCGTCATTGTCGGGGTCAGCGCCGACCGCGATCAGACGCCGTGGCGCGCCTTCGTCGAAGAGCACAAGCTGCCGTGGGCGCAGTTCTACGACGATCGGCGCATGATGGCGAACCGCTTTCAGGTCAACAGCTACCCTACCTACATCCTGATCGACCACGAGGGGATCATTCAGTACCGGCAGGCCGGATGGAGCCCGCGGGTGGACGGGGAAATCGAGGGTGAGGCGCGCTCGCTCATTCGCAAGGCGAAAGCCCTCCAGTAAGCCAGCTTCCACGGAGACCTCCAATGTACCGTTCGAGCGTGAGTATTCGGGCCCTTGTGCTGTCGGCTCTCGTGTGTGCGGCGATACCGGCCGCGGCGCAGAAGCGGACCATCACCGAGACCGACCTCTTCAAGTTCGTGTGGATCGCGGATCCTCAGATCTCTCCCGATGGCTCGCAGATCGCTTTCGTCCGGGTGGACGTCAACGAGAAAACCGACACCTACGAAACGTCCATCTGGATCGTCTCCACGGATGCGAAGGAGCCGCCACGACGCCTGACCGGAGGGATCCGGGACACCACGCCGCGCTGGTCGCCAGACAGCGGCCGGCTGGCGTTCGTGCGGGCTGTCGAGAAGGACGGGAAAGCGGAGCCGCCGCAGATCTACGTGATGTCGATGACCGGCGGCGAAGGGCGTGAGTTGACGACGATCCCGCGCGGCGCCGGCAATCCCGTGTGGTCGCCCGACGGCCGGACGATCGCCTTCACCTCCACCGCGCGGGCCAGCGACTTGAAGGCTTCGTCGGCAGACATCAAGAAGGATGAGAAGCAGGACGCTAAGGAGGCGAAAGACAAGATTGCCGAGCGCAAATCGGACGTGCGGGTGATCACGCGCGCGGTGTATCGTGCCAATGGCGTCGCCGATTTCGGTTACGTCGACCCGGACCGGCCGTCGCACATCTGGATCATCGACGTGCCTGCTGAGGCCGGCTCCGTGGCGGCACCGGCGCCAAAACCCCAGCTGGTCACGGCCGGCGAGTTCGGTGCCGGCAACCACAGCTGGTCAGCCGATGGCACGCGGATCTACTTCGTGTCGGACCGGCGCCGCGAGCCCTACTATCTGCCGGGGGATTCGGATCTCTACGCCGTCGCGAGGGGGGGCGGAGAGCCCGAGCGCATCGCGAGCATCGACGGCGGCATCGGGCCCTACACCGTCGCGCCGGACGGCAAGCGGATCGCCTTTCTCGGCACGCTGCATGGCAGCCCCGAGCGCTCGTATTCGCAGACCGATCTGTGGGTCATCGAGTCGGCGGGCGGCACGCCCCGCAATCTCACCGCCGGCTACGACTTCGACGCGGGCGGCAGCCTCGCCGGCGACCAGCGCGCGCCG
>DATFFM010000170.1:0-53571 GCA_035250005.1 Vicinamibacterales bacterium
GAAGCATAGCCGGCGGCCGCGCTCGAACCGACCCCGACGGCGACCCCCGCCACCGCGTACGCCGGCGCGGCAACCGCGACGGCCGACGCGCGCTGCATGTTCCGTTCGATCTCTCGAACGACCAGATGCTCGTCCTGAAGAATCACCACCCGCTTGATCATGTTCTCGAGCTCTCGGATGTTTCCCGGCCAGTCGTACTGGAGGAACATGCTGCGCAGCTGATCGGAGATCGGCTTGAGCGGCCGGTTGTACTTGCGCGAGTACCGCGCGACGAAGAAGTCGGTCAGCGTCGGGACTTCGTCGCGCCGCTCGCGCAGCGCCGGTACGGTCAGCTCGATGACCTTCAGGCGGTAGTACAGGTCCTCGCGGAACTCGCCGCTCAACAGCATCTTCTCGAGATCGCGGTTGGTGGCTGCGACCACCCGCACGTCGACCTGGATCCGCTTGTTGCTTCCGAGCTTGGTGAAGTCGGCGTCCTGCAGCACGTGCAGCAGCTTGGCCTGCAGCGCCGGCTTCAGCTCGCCGATCTCGTCCATGAAAAGGGTGCCGGCGTCGGCCTGCTCGAACTTGCCGATGCGGGTGGTGGCCGCGCCGGTGAAGGCGCCGCGTTCGTGGCCGAACAGCTCGCTTTCGAGCAGCTCCGCCGGCAGCGCCGCGCAGTTGACCTTCACGAAGGGCCGGCTTTTCCTGGTCGAGCGCTGATGGATCGCACGCGAGACCAGCTCCTTGCCGACGCCGCTCTCGCCGCGGATCAGGACGGTCACGTCGCTGTCGGCCACCTGCTCGATGACCGTCGCGATGTTCCGCATCTTCTCGCTGTTGCCCCAGACGGACCGATCCTCATCGTCACTGAGCTGCTGCCGCAGCTCGCTCAGCTCCGACACGAGGCGGTTCTTCTCGATCGCGTTCTTGATCGCGACGTCGAGTGCGATCTCGCCGAGCCCTTCCGGATCGTCGGGCTTGACGACGTAGTCGGCCGCTCCGAGCCGCACCGCCTCGACGATCGTCGACGCCTGGTTGCGGCCCGACAGCATGATGACCTGCGCTTCGGGCCGGGAGGTCTTCAGGGCGCGAAGCGTCGCAAGGCCATCGAGGCCAGGCATCATCACATCCAGAAGGATGGCGTCAGGCGGCTCGGACTGCTTCATAGACGCCAGGAGCTCGTCGCCGCGGGTGTAACACCGGGCTTCGTAGCCGCGAAGCGAGAGGAACGTTCGGAGATATGCCGAAAAAGATGAGTCGTCATCGACGATGGCGACGTAGGGTTTCTTCATTAATTGACCTGTTGGCGGACGGACCCGCGCTGCTGTGTGTAGGAAACGTTACACATTAGAGACACGGTGGCAAGGGGCATTCAAGAGTTGTACCTCATCCAGCGGAAAGTGGGAGGATTCTGCCGCATTTACTCCGGCCACTGCCAACTTTTCCTCGAAGTCCCAGGAACACGGCGGTCATGCCGGGCTGAACGCTGGCATACCGCTTGAACTCCGTCCAGCTGCGCGCTGGCCTGCCGTCGGCGCCATCGGAAAACGGGATCGAGGGTTGGTCATGCGCAGGTATCTGCTGTCGATGACGGTGGCCGGGTTTATCGGGTTGATGGCGTCCCCGGCAGCAGGGGGAGCTGCCCCAGACAAGGACGACGCGGTCGATCCGGCGCCGCTGGCCGTCCAGCGGGTCGCCATCCCGTCGTCAGGGCTCCGCGACGAGGCCATGATGGTCCTCGTGGGCACGGCGCTCATCGGTCTTGCCGGGGCGGTGCGCCGCGCCGCGTAGATGGCCGCAACAGTGATCCCGCACCGGAACACTGTTCGACGGCCCAGGTGCACGACTCGAGGCCCTGCGGCGTATGTCCGCACGTTCCTCGGGTCGTGACACTGCCTTTCGTCCGACGTGCCCTTCATCGTGTCACCGCACAACGCCATGCTTACCATTCGCGCATTTCAACTGGCCGCTCCGTGCCTGATCCTGATCGCTCTCGCTGACACCGGGGATGCCCAGCAGACGCTGCAGGTTCGCCAGGGTGACAGTCTCCAGCAGGCGCTCGATCGCGCCCGTCCAGGCGACACGATACTGCTGAGTCCGGGCGCGACTTACGTCGGGAACTTTGTCCTCCCCAAGACGCCCGGCAGCCAGGTCATTACGGTGAGAACGGCGGACGCGGACGGTCAGCCGCGCCCGGGTGTCCGCATCACCCCGGCGCACGCGCCGGCGCTCGCGAAGCTTCGCTCGCCCGATCGACAGCCCGCATTGCGCACTGCGCCGGGCGCGCGCAACTGGCGGCTCCAGCTGCTGGAGTTTCAGGCGACCAGGGACGGCGCCGGAGACATCATCACGCTGGGCGATGGCAGTTCAGCGCAACGCGAACGCAGCCAGGTGCCCGAGCAGCTCGTCATCGATCAGTGCTACATCCATGGGGACCCGGTGGACGGGCAAAAGCGCGGGATCGCCCTGAACAGCGGGGCCACGTCGATTACCAACTCCTACATTTCCGACATCAAGACCAAAGGGTTCGACTCGCAGGCAATCGCCGGGTGGAACGGCCCTGGACCGTACACGATCGAGAACAACTACCTCGAGGCCGCCGGGGAGAACATCATGTTCGGCGGCGCCGATCCCGCCATCCGCGACCTGGTGACGGAAGACATTGTCGTGCGGCGCAACCATCTGGCGAAGCCGGTCGCGTGGCGCGGTACGGGGTGGACGATCAAGAACCTTTTCGAGCTGAAGAACGCCCGACGGGTACTCGTCGAGGGCAACGTGATGGAGTACTCGTGGCTCGACGCGCAGATCGGGTACGCGATCGTGCTGACCCCGCGCAATCAGGACGGCGGCGCGCCCTGGGCGACGGTGGAGGACGTGACCATTCGCTACAACGTCGTCCGGCACGCCGGCGGGGGGATGCAGATCATCGGCGAAGATTCCAACCATCCGAGCCGATCCACCCACCGCGTGGTGGTGGCGCACAACCTGTTCTACGGGATCGACTCGGGGAAATGGGGCGGCTCGGGGGCGTTCGTGCTCATCGGGGAAGGGCCGAGCGAGGTGACGATCGAGCACAACACCGTGCGCCAGTCGGGTAACATCCTCATGGCTTACGGGGGCACGAAGGCCCAGCCGAAGGCCATTCCAGGCTTCCGCTTCCGCGACAATCTGGTGCTGCACAACCAGTACGGCGTGCACGGAAACGACCGCGCGGTCGGGCAGGACACGCTGCAGGCGTATTTTCCCGGCGCGGTCTTTCGAGACAACGGCATCGGGGGGGGCGACCCGGCGCGGTATCCGGGAGGGAACATCTTCGTGCCGGAAACCCAGTTCGACGCGCAGTTCGTCGACGCGGCGAAAGGGGACTACCGGCTCCGGCCCGACAGCCGTTTCAAAGGCCGGGCCTCCGACAAGAAGGATCTCGGCGCGGACTTCAACGCCCTCGCGCTCGCGCTCGGGGTGCGGCCCTCGCGGATGCCCTAGTTCGCGGTCACCTCGTGATCATGCGGAGGTTGCTCGGCGCCAGCACACGCCCCATGTCGCCGGTGACGATCCTGCCGATCATCGGCCCGAGCGATGCGACGTCGGCTCCGATGTTGGTGCCGTCTGTCGCCCGGCCGTAGAGCGGGCCGCCAGGTGCTGCGGTGAAGTCGCTGGCCGCCGCGTCGGTGAAACCGGAGGCAAACGTCCCCTCGAAGTAGTTCTCTGCCGGATACCGTGAGGAGGGGCCGCCCTGCAGCCAGTTCCCGCGCACGACACCGTCAGGGAAATACATCGAAATGATCCCGTTGCCGAAGGCGCCGTCGGCGCCGTTCATCCCGTAATCGGAGTGCCGGACGGCATTATTGGTGAACTGAAAGCCCGGGATCTGCGTCCCGCCGGAGCCGCCGTACACGTACGAGACGGTCGTTCCGTTGGCGTCCACGGTATTGTGATCGACGACGATATCGGCCGGTCCGTTGCCGACCAGTAAGAACCACGCCCCCCCGCCGAGCGCCGTGGTGATGCCGTAGAACAGGTTGTGGGAGATCCGGATGTTGCGCGTCTGCCGGCTGGATGCGAGGTCGTCGTAACCCAGGATATTGATGCCGCCGGACGAATGCCGTACCACATTGCGCTGAAAAGTCACGTCTTCGACGACGCACCATGAGCAGGCGCCGTCCTGGTTGCGTGGCGTGAACATCAAGGCCCACCCCGACTGACCGCCCGCCCAGTTGTTCTCGAAGACGTTGTGTTCGATCAGCACCCCGCGGGCGTTCTTCAGTTCGAGGATGTTCTTGACCGTCCAGACGCTGCCCGGGGACGTGGGCGCCGAGCCGGCCTGGCCGGCCGCGCCGGCGTCGGTGAACGTTGCGTTCGTCACCGTCCAGTAGTGCGATGCACCAAGTGGCGAACGCCGGTAGACCTGATAGTCGGTGGCATAGGGGACGGGAGTCCAGGTGAGGACGATCGCACCGCCGGCAACCGCTTGAGCGGACACTTCGGCCGAGGCGGCCGAGCGGGCGATGACGCCGCCGCTCACGCGTGTTTGCGCGACCACCCGGTAGGCGTGAACGCCGGCGACGAGGCTCCCGGTCCCTGCCGCCTTCGCCGACAGACCGGACGGCGTAGGGACGACAGGATCCCGCCAGGCCATCGGCCGGCTCATGTAGTTGTGCCGGATCACCACATTCTCGCTCACCAGGTTCGTGATGAAGGGATCGGCGCCGCCCAGCATGATGTTTTCGCCGGCCGCCTCGAGGTAGTTGTTTTCGATGACGAACGGGCCCGGCCCGTTCCAGCCGCCGATCGCCTGCGTGTCCATGCCAACGGCCCTGATGCCGGCGATGTAACAGTTGCGGATGGTGACGGCGGCGGCGTTGAGCGCGATCCCTCGCTTCTGACCCATCACCGGATCGCCATGGATGTAGAGCCGGTCGAGCTCGAGGGCGAACGGTACCTGGGACGACAGATTCTGGGCCGACGAGCCATCGCCGAGCTGAATGATCTCTCCGAAGCCCTCGCGGTTCGCGGAGAACTCGAGCAGCAGGAGCCGCCAGTGGTGTGCGCCTGCAGCGGTCCGCAGGGCGGGCATCGTATTGCCGGAACGGATCGTCGCGAGGAGATGAGCCTGCGACGGCGCGATGCGCGTGCCGGCCCCGGGCGCCTGTTCATCGGGGATCGATGATCTCACCGTGATGAACGGGGTCCCGGTCTTGACCGGCAGAACGAAATTCCCCGTGAAGGTGGCGCCCGCTTCGAGCAGCAGCGTGTCGCCGGGCTGCGCGGCGTTCAGCGCGGTCTGCAGGTTGTCACCGGCCCGGACCAGTATGGTTGCGCCTTCGGCGCTGGCCGTGGCACACAGAAGGATACCCACCGCCGCGGCGCGCGGCAGCCACCCGGATGCGAAGTTGTGCATGTGACCGGGCGGATCGCAACCGATGTGCCACCTGATCTGTGGCCACAACTCGATGTACTGAAACGAGATATATCGCTGAGGTGTGGGTCGCGTCGAGGTCAGGGTCTTACGGAACTGTGACGGCCCGACCGTTCTCGCACTTGGCTCAGCCGTTATTGCGGAACACGAGCTCGTGGCACCCGAGCCCGCCGTCGCATTTCAGGCGTTCGAGCGAGAAGCCGCGGTCGTGAAAGAACTGGAAGAGCTCGTCGGCCTTCGCCGCTTCGTAGGGATAGCCGCCCACCCAGTCGATGATGTCGCGCCACTTGTTCATGCCTCGATTGGCGCTGTACCCGGTCCACTCGCGGACGTAGTCCATGGGGCGTCCGCGCACCACCGCCCGGGCCGCCGAGCGCGCCTCGATGGGGAGGACGGTCAGGGCGGCATACAGGGGTCTGACGGCGGACGGGAGGCGGCCGTACAGTTTCTTCAGCTTTTTCCAGCGTGCCGTCTGGCTGCCGCGGTCGGCGTAGATGGCGATGAAGAGCTGCCCGCCCGGTGCGACGCGTTCGCCCGCCGCTGCCAGCGCGCGCCACATCTGCCCGGTATGGTGGAGCACACCCCACGAATACACGATGTCGAATTGTCCGAGCGGCTTCATGTAGTCGTCATCCAGGACCGAGGCGCGTTCCACCCGCCAGTTCGGGTCGGTGGGAAAGTAGCGGCGGCGGAGCTCGGTCGTGCAGGCGACCGACTGGGGGTCGTAGTCGAAGGAATGCACCGTCGCGCCAAGCCGTCGCGCCGCGAGGCTGAAAAGCCCGCTGCCTGACCCGATGTCGAGAAACCGGAGGCCCTGGAGGGATTCGCGGCCCAGATAGGTCCGCAGGGAGGCTTCCGCCTGGGCGATGCGATCTTCGTTCAGCAGCGCCAGAAAGCGGGTCCAGTTGGCCCCGAACTCGAACCGCTCGCCGGCGGCAACCTCGCCGGCATGTGCATCACCGGGGAAAGACTGAATCACTGTGGACATGCAGATTCCCTCTTAGGCGCCGCATTCACCACGACGACGGACCCGCGGTTGCGGTGGCTCGAGAGGCTGCAAGGCATGCGCCACTGTTCAGTTCGGCCCCTCGCGGCAGCGTTTGCGAGGACGACGCTCAGCAGGCACTTCTTACAAACGGTTCAGTCAGGTTCGACGACATAGGAAACCCGGGAGTGGGAGTCGGGCCCGAACGGCCCGGTAATTCGGCCGATTGCGTGATGGCCGCGCCCTTGCGGCAGGGCTCACGTCCCACAAGTCATCCCCTTATCCCGGAGCGTGCCTGTGAATCGTGTCGTCCTGCGAGTGGTGTTGTGCCTTGCTGTTCTGGCAGTGGCGGTCCCGGCGTCGGCAGCGACGCTGCGCGTATGCGCGAGCGGCTGCGACTTCGTCGATCTCCAGGCTGCGATAGATGCCGCCGCACCAGGCGACACGATCCTGCTGCGGGCCGGCGAGACCTTCGTAGGGCCCTTCGTGCTCCGCCGGAAGGCGGTGTCGACGCAGTGGATCGAGATCCGATCAGACGCGGCCGACGCTTCGCTGCCGCCGGCCGGCGTGCGTCTGGTCCCGTCGGGCAAGCCAGGTGCGAATACCGATCGTTCGCTGCTCGCACGTCTTCTGGGCCGCGACGGCAGCAACTACCGCACGTCGCCGGTGGTGCGAACCGAGCCGGGCGCGCACCACTACATCCTGCGATTTCTCGAAATCGACGGCACCGCCAATCTGGGATGGGAGACGCTCATCGCGTTCGGCGACGACACGACCGCCGCGACCGCCACCGACATCGTCATGGACCGTGTCTACGCCCACGGCCATTTCCAGAAGGGGCAGAAACGCGGCGTCGCGCTCAACAGCGCGCGCACCGACATCCTCAACAGCTACATTTCCGACATCCGCGCGGTTGGCTTCGACTCGCAGGCCATCGGCGGCTACAACGGCGCCGGGCCGTACCGGATCATCAACAATTACCTCGAGGCCTCGGGCGAAAACATCATGTTCGGTGGGGCGGACCCCGCCGTTCAGAACCTGGTGCCGACCGGGATCGAGATCCGGCGCAATCACATCTACAAGCCGTTCAGCTGGCGCGAAGCCATCCTGTCGCCGCCCGGGTCGCCGCGAGCGTCAGATTCGGGGACCGGGGGAGCGCTGGGTGCGGGCACTCACTATTTCAAGGTGGTTGCGCTGCTCGATACCGGTCCGGTGGTGGCGCACTCGCTGGCGTCTACCGAAGCCGCCGTGTCGCTCCCCGGTTCCCGTACGGCGACTCTGAGCTGGACGGCAGTCGCCGGGGCGGATCGCTACCGTGTTTACCGCGGCACGGCGCCGGGCGCGCAGTCTGTTTACATGGAGACGACATCTGCCGCGACGGGATTCCAGTACACCGGTATCGGCGAGCGTTCGGGCAGCGTGGCGGCGTGGGCGACCCTCTGGTCGGTCAAGAACCTGATCGAGCTGAAGAACGCGCAGAACGTCCTGATCGACGGCAACGTGATCGAGAACATCTGGCCCGCGGGTCAGAACGGGTATGCGATCGTCCTCACGCCGCGAAATCAGTCGGGCGCCGCTCCCTGGGTTTGCGTCCGCGACGTCACGTTTTCGAACAACGTCATCCGGAACGCGCAGGGCGTCGTGACGCTCACCGGGTACGACGACCTGGCGGCCAGCCAGCAGACCCAACGCATCACGTTCCGGAACAACCTGATTTACGACATCGACCCGATGGGCGGCTGGAACAAGGCGTTCGCGATGGGTTACGGGCCGGCATCGATCGTGATCGATCACAACACGATCGTTCACAAGGACACGGCCGTCGTCTTTCCGTACGCCGGCACGATCTCGGGCTTTTCGTTCACCAACAACGTCACGCTGCACAATGAGTACGGGATCATGGGCGACAACGGCCGGCCCGGCACCTACTCGATCGACATGTACTTTCCGGGCGGAGTGGTGACGAACAACGTCCTCGCCGGGGGGGTCGCGTCGGCATATCCGACGCCGAACGCGTTCCCCACGCTCGCGGAGTGGAACGCGTCGTTCGTCGACCTGGCGAACGACGATTATCGTCTGAGGACGTCGAGCGTCTTCTACGCTGCGGGTGCCGGTGGCACGGTGCCCGGCGTCGACTTCGGACAATTGAATGCCGCGCTCTCGGCGAGCCCGTCATCCCCAACCGAACCCGCACCTGGCCCTGCTCCTTCGGGCAATACGGCTCCGGTCAGCCGGCCGGGCGGACCGTACAGCGCGACGGTCGGTGCCCCGTTCATCGCCGACGGGTCCGGCTCCTCGGATGCGGAAGGCAGCCTCGTGTCGTACAGCTGGCGGTGGCACGACGACATCCTGATCTACGCCCACGACGTGCCGGCTTCCGACATCGTCGGGAGCGCGTGGACGCGGGTCTCGCGGACCGACGCCGCCGGCGGCTCGGCGCTCTCGAATCCTGACCGCGGCGCGGCAAAGATCTCGACCGCGCTCGCATCGCCCGCGAGCTACGTGGACGTCCGGTTCCACGCGGCGGCTGGCGTCCCGTACCACATCTGGATGCGGGCCCGCGCGCAGTCGGACGCTTACACGAACGACTCCGTGTTCGTGCAGTTCAGCAGCCGCGTCGACACGGCGGGCCGCGCGCAAGATCGCATCGGCACGTCGTCGGCCGCCAAGATCGTGGTCGAGGACGGGTCCGGCGCCGGGCTCTCGGGCTGGGGCTGGAACGACGAGTCGTACGGCAGTGTCGCGGGACCGGTGTACTTCGCGACGTCGGGACCGCAGACGATCCGCATCCAGGAGCGCGAAGACGGATTCATGTGGGACCAGATCGTGATCAGCTCCGCCGTTTACGCATCTTCGGCGCCCGGCTCGACGCGCAACGACGGTACGATCCTGCCGCGGGCGCTCGGCACCACGAACGCCGCTGTTGCCTCGCATACTTATCGCGCCGTCGGCGCGTATCCGATCGTGCTGAGCGTGCAGGACGGCGGCGGACTGGTCGCCTCCGCGGCAACGACGGTGAACGTGTCGGCCGGCGGCGCCGCGGAGCTCGCGGCGAACCCGGGCGGGCCGTACGCCGGAACCACGAGCCAGGCGGTGACGTTCGACGGCAGCGCCTCGAGCGCCTCGACGGCGGCGCAATACTTCTGGACGTTCGGCGACGACATCGTGCTCGATCCGTCGGATCTGAATATCACCGGCACACGGTGGCAGCGCGTGAACGACAGCTCCGCGGCCACCGGTGTCGCAATCGCCAACCCCGACTTGCAGGAGCCGAAGGTCGCCAGCCCGCTCGCGGCTCCGGCCAGCTACGTCGAAGCGACCTTCCGGGCTGCGGCCGGCGTGCCGTACCGCCTGTGGATCCGGATGCGGGCCGAGAACGACGCGTGGACGAACGACGCGATCTTCGTACAGTTCAGCGGGAGCGTGACGTCGGGCGGTTCCGCGGTGGACCGCATCGGCACGTCGGGCGCCATGAAAGTCGTCCTGGAAGAGGGGACCGGCGCCGGGCTGCTCGGGTGGGGCTGGGCGGACGGCGCGTACGGCTCCCTGGACGGGCCGGTCTATTTCAACAGCGACGGCGAGCAGCGCATCCGGATCCAGCAGCGTGAGGACGGCCTGCGCATCGACCAGGTCGTGATCAGCGCCGATACGTACTCGGCGGCTGCACCCGGGGCGCTCAAGCAGGACACGACGATCGTTCCCGTGTACGGCGGCGATGCCACGGGCGCCGTCGTTTCACATCAGTACAGGTTCCCTGGGCTGTTTCCCGTTCGGCTGATCGTTGTCGAGGGGGGAGCCAGCGCGACCGCCGCTACCACGGCGGCCATCAAGTAATCAGGCGCGCGGGAGCGCGACCAGTGCTGCCGCCTTGCCTCCGCCGGCAGGCGAGCGCAGCGATCCGCCGTGCTGCCCGATCACGCGTCTCGCGATCGCCAGGCCCAGCCCGGATCCGCCGCGCCATTCGTCGAAGGTCTCGAGCGACGCCGGGTCCGCTGCGGCAAGGCCAGTGACCTGTTCGGGATCCCCGATGGCGATTACGGCCATCGAATCTCCGCCCGACCCGGCGAGGCGGACGATGAGGCGATCGCTGGTGACAAGCTCCCGTCGAAGCGCCGTCAGCAATGCCGCCAGCGCGACGCTGAGCCGCTTGTGATCCGCGGCGACGGTCACCGGGCCGTCGGCGCCTTCGAGGACTACCGAGACGGCGCGATCCGGCAGTTCCGGCATCGCGGCGATCACGTCTCGGAGGAGCGCAGCCACGTCGAGCGGCGCCCGGTTGACCGCGGCCGAGCCCGCCTCGAGCGCCGACAGATCGCTCATCTCGGCCACGAGCGCCGACAGCCGGCCGCACGACTTCTCGGCCTCCTCGAGGAGCTTTCGCTGCTGATCGCTGATGGGCCCGGCGCGCTCCTTCAGAACCAGGCGAATATAGCCGGCAACCACGGTGATCGGCGTCCGGAACTCGTGAACTGCCAGCGAAAGCAGCCTGGGCCATCGAGGGTCGACCGCGTCGTTGCTCATTACCCGCATTCTTGCCCAAGCGGCTGGCCGGTGGGAAGCTCAGGAGCCTCTGCGGTGTTCTCCACGTAAGGGCTTAGAATCGGAGCCGGGAACCCGGAGACTCACATGCTGATCAGGACCACACCGCCGTTGTTGGCTTCGGAAATCACCGACGAAAAGCAGTATCTTCGCCGCCGCGAGTTCATCCGCCTGGTGGGCGGAGCCGCCGTCGTCGCCGGCACCGCGCCGTGGCTGGAGGCCTGCTCGGGCGACCGAGTCTCGGCCGATTTTGCCGGTACCGGCGGCCCGGCGGTCCCGGCGGGGCAGTCGCCGCTGCCGAACGTCAAGCCGAAGGTGGTCGCCACCGACGAGACGACCAACACGTTCGAAGAGATCACCAGCTACAACAATTTCTACGAGTTCGGTACCGGCAAGGACGATCCGCAGCGCAATGCCGGGCGTCTGACGACCAGCCCGTGGAAGGTAAAGATCGACGGTCACTGCGGCAAACCCGCGGAGTACCACCTCGAGGATCTCATTCGCCCCCACCAGCTCGAGGAGCGCATTTACCGGATGCGATGCGTCGAGGCCTGGTCGATGGTGATCCCGTGGGTCGGGATCCCGCTCGCGGAGATCATCAAGCGGGCCGAGCCGACCTCCAAAGCCACATTCGTCGCCTTCACGACCCTTCATCGGCCCAAAGAGATGTTCGGTCAGACCCAGCCCGTGCTCGACTGGCCGTACGACGAAGGGCTCCGGATGGACGAGGCGATGCATCCGCTCACCATCCTGTCGGTCGGTCTCTACGGCAAGACGCTGATGAACCAGAACGGCGCGCCGATCCGCCTCGTCGTCCCGTGGAAGTACGGGTTCAAGAGCATCAAGTCGATCGTGCGCATCGAGTTCGTGGACCGGATGCCGCCGACGGCGTGGAACAAGGCGAATCCTGGCGAGTACGGCTTCTATTCGAATGTGAACCCGGAAGTGGATCACCCCCGGTGGACCCAGGCGACCGAGCGGCGGATCGGCGAGTTCCGACGACGCCGGACGCTGATGTTCAACGGCTATGGGGATCAGGTCGCCTCCATGTACGCCGGCATGGACCTTCGCAAGAACTACTAGCGCCAGCAGGCGAACGCGTGCTCAAGCTGGCCAAACCGCTGATCTTTGCCATTGCGCTGGCCCCTTTCCTCTGGCTCGCCACGCGCGCGCTGACCGGGCGGCTCAGCGCGAACCCAATCGAAGACATCACACTGACGACCGGGATCTGGACGCTGCGGTTTCTGGTAATCACGCTTGCGATCACGCCGCTGCGGCGGATCACCGGCTGGAACCGTGCGATCCAGTACCGGCGGATGCTCGGGCTGTTCGCGTTCTTCTACGCCGTTCTGCACGTCTCGACCTATGTCGTGCTCGACCTCTTCTTCGCGTGGGACCTGATCCTCGCCGACATCGCGAAGCGGCCGTTCATCACCGCCGGCATGGTCGCGTTCGTGGCGATGATTCCGCTGGCGCTGACGTCGACCAAAGGCTGGATCCGGCGTCTCGGGCGGCGATGGCAGCTGCTGCACCGGCTGATCTATCTCAGCGCGATCGCCGCGGCGGTCCACTATTTGTGGAAGGTCAAGGTAATGGTGGGCTCGCCCGTCTACTATGCCGCCATCATCGCGGCGCTGCTCCTGTTCCGAGCCGTGTGGGGGTTCAGACATCGACGCCGCACCAACCCGCAACCTGCTGAAGCGTAGAGCTTTCCTGTGTTCGCTGGGGTCCGGGCGGTGACCAGCCGGAGATGCTATTGCCCGCTCACCCCGCCGCCTGCCCATTGCCTGAAAAAACCTACCTGAGCCGTTGGAGTCGTGACTACGCTAGCAACCATGCATAAGCCGATCAAATACGTCGAGAAGGGAGTCACACTGGCGGCACGGGGAGTCTGGAGCGTGTTCAGCACGCTGAACCGGATCAACCCCGGAACTTCATTCACACCGGCCTGGTCGGACCTGCCGCTGCAGAAGTCCCACCAGAAAGTGAAGCCGCCTCTCGGGTGGCCGCGTGAGACCGATTCCCTCTGCCCGGTCTGCGTGCGTGAAGCGCGCCAGGAGATCCTGGACGGCAAACGCGACTACAAGATCCTTCTCAGTGAGAAGGTCGGCGAGATCAAGGCCACCATTCTCGAGCGCGACGGCAAGATCCTCATGGTCAAGGACTGCCCGACCCATGGTCACTTCGAAGACGTCATGGCGATGGACCCGGCGTTCTTCAAGCATCTGGAAGAAACGTTCCCGGGCAGCGACATCCGCTCGCACAACGACGAGAAGCTGCACAACCATGGTTCCTCGACGATCAAGTACGGCCGCGGGGCCGTGCTGACGATCGACCTGACCAACCGCTGCAACATGATGTGCGACCCATGCTTCATGGACGCGAACCAGGTCGGGTTCGTCCACGAGCTCTCCTGGGAAGACATCCAGACGATGCTCGACAACGCGATCTCGATCAAGCCGCGGCGCCAGATGTCGGTGCAGTTCTCGGGCGGCGAGCCGACGATGTCGCCGCACTTTCTGGACGCGGTTCGGTATGCGCGCAAGGTGGGCTACACCTCGGTGCAGGCGGCGACCAACGGCATCGAGTTCGCCAAGAGCCCCGAGTTCGCGAAGGCCGCGGCGGAAGCGGGTCTGCGCTACGCCTATCTCCAGTTCGACGGCATCGGCAACGCGGCGAACTCGCATCGGCTGGTCGGCAACCTGTTCGACGTGAAGCTGCGCGCGATCGAGAACCTGTACAACGCGGGTGTCGACATCGTGCCGGTGGTCACGATCGTCAACGGCGTCAACAACGAGCAGGTCGGCCGCATCATCCAGTTCGCGCTCGACAACCCGAAGAAGATCAATTTCCTGTCGTTCCAGCCGGTGTCGTTCACCGGCCGCGACGAGGAGATCACCGTGGAACGACGGGAGGCGCAGCGCTACACGCTGTCGCACCTGGCCCACGACGTGAAGAACCAGATGGGCATCGGCGAGCCGATCCGCGACTGGTTCCCGATCTCCTTCGTCGGCACCTTCACCGACTGGGCCGACATCGTCCACGGGCCGACCTCGCAGTGGGGCAACCTCACGTGCGGTTGCCACCCGAACTGCGGCATCGGCATGGCGCTGATGATCGACAAGGAGACGAAGGAGGCGGTGCCGCTCACCGCCTTTCTCGACGCCGACCAGCTGGCGAAAGACATCCGGCAGGTGAACGACGCGGCCAGGGGCAAGAAGCTGTCGATGCTCGGCATGGCGCTCGCGCTGTTGCGGAACTACGACCCGTTCAAGGCGCCGACGCATTTCAAGGTCAGCGACCTGATGAAGAAGTTCGACAAGACGTTCGGCGCCACCGGCCGCAACTACGGCAAGGTGACGGCGGACCGCACGATGGAAGACATCCGGCTGCGCCGGTCCGACCGCTGGAACTTCCTCTTCATCGCGGGCATGTGGTTCCAGGATCTCTTCAACTACGACTTCCGCCGCACCGAGCGCTGCATCATCCCGTATGCGACGCAGGAAGGGGAGATCTCCTTCTGCGCCTACAACACGGGCATCGGCTGGCGGAACATCATCGAGAAGATGCACATGACGGCGACGCTCACGAAGTGGTACGAGGAGCACGGCCGTCACGAGATCTTCGCCGGCGGCAAGAAGGTGCAGCTCAGCGCGACCGACCACAGCCTGGTGCTCGACCCGGCAGCCGTTGCGGCCGGCAAGCAGACGGACCTCGACGACGCCGGGATCGCCAAGACGGCGCGCGAAGAGAAGCTGCGCGCGCGCGCGGCCGCCAAGCTGGTCGACCCCGAGAACCAGAAGATGGCCGAACTGTACCGCCAGCACGTGCTCAAGGAGCAGCCCACGCTCCAGATCCAGGGCCTGGGCGGCAGGAAGAAGTCCGACGTGCAGGAGGTCCTGCACGACAAGGCGAAGATCTAAGGCGCCTCGCCGTCGATGCCAAATGCCGAATGGCCAAGGTGGCATTCAGCATTTGGCACTCTCAGCATTCCGCATTGCCTCTCCTCATCAGTGCACAGCTCTCTGTCGGGGTGGCCGTCCGGCCAGCTTGAACACCGTCTCGGTTTCGACCTGCTCCTCGATGACGCCTGCCAGGTAGCGGCCCACCATAGGGCCATGCTTGAACCCGTGGCCGGACCCGCCGCCGGCAATCCAGACGCGGTCGTGACCGGGCAGGCGGTCGAGCAGGAAGTGTCCGTTGGCGGTGTTCTCGTACTGGCACACGCGCGATTCGAGCAAAGGCGCATCCGCGAGAGCCGGGAGCCGTCGCCGCAGGATCTCGCGGATGCGCGCGATCGCGGCGGCCTCCACGATTCGCTCCATCGTCTCCGGATCGGCGGCCGGGCCGTGTGCGTCGATCGCCACCTTGACCCCGCGGTGCTCGAGATCCGGCAGCCCGTAGACGCCTTCGTCGAACGCCACCCATGCGGGAAAACGCGACGCGGTGAATCGAGCGTCGCCCGGCGCTACACCGAAGAAGAACACCTCCTGTCGGGTCGGAAAGATCACGTCCCGCAGCACCTCGGGGAACACTGACGGGAGCCACGCGCCGCAGGCGAAGATCAGCGCATCGGCCGCGTTCTGGTGTATGAGGGCGGCCCCATCCACATGCTCCTGCCGAAACGTCACGCCGTCGTCGATGAGAGTGCGGACCAGGGCCTGAACCGCGCGGCGCGCGAACAGGACCCCGGCGTAGGGCTCGAACACCGCGCCGGCCGCGTCACTGAAATCCAGCTGCGGATACCGGCGGGCAAGCCCGTCGGCATCAAGCCATTCGCAGGGGATCTCCTCCGCCTGGAGCGTCGCGGCGGTGTCGCTCAGCCACGAGGCGTTGCGGCCCACGAACAGGGCGCCGGTCCTGACGAACAGCCGTTCGTGCGCCTGGTTTTCGAGCTCCAGCCACTCCGGCAGCGAGTCGCGGGCCCATCGCGCATAGCGCGCGAGGTCACCGTAGCCCGACCTGATGATGCGGGTCTCGCCGCCGGAGCTCGACCGGGAGCTCGCCGGCCCGTGCTGATCGATCAGCGTGACACGCCAGCCGCGTCGCGTCAGGGCGTGCGCGATCCAGCTCCCGAACACACCGGCGCCGACGATCGTTGCGGTCCGCAATCGGCCTGATTGTAATCGCCTGGGAAGGCGCATCGCGGCGAATGCATGAGGCGCGAATGCGCAGGAGCGGGCCCGTCGGTTGCAGCACCCACCGGTGGAGAGGAGCGAGATGTCTGAAGAGCCGGTTGTGGAATCAGTGTCGGACGAGCTGACCGGAGAGCAGAAACGCCAGAACGTCATACGGCTGGCATTCGGCGGCAGCGAAGAGCAATTCTGTGAATTCGTCGAGACGGTGCGCCGGGCCATTCCGCCGGGCACCGGGGTAGTGCTCCGCGGCAGCGCCGTGACGGGCGTGCGCTGGAAGGATCAGGCCCCTTTCGACTGTGACGGGCCGGGCACCAGCGATTTGGACCTCACGCTTGTGGGTGGCGACGACGTGATCGGGCTCTACAAGCTGACGGGCTTCTTTGTTCCGGGCATTCACTCGCGTCCGATCAGCGAGAAGGATCCGGACATTGCGCCGGATCTCGCGCCCCTCCGCGAACGGCTGATGCAGATCGTCGGCCGGCCCGTGAACATCCAGGCGACGCGCGACTTCGTGATGTATCTTCGCGGGGAGGTGATCGGCCAGCCCTATCTCGTGCTCATCGACAAAGACGAGTGCTCCTGAGAATCCTGAGCTACAACATCCGCCGCGGCGGCAAAGGGCACGAGGAGGCGCTCACCGGCGTGATCCGCGCCTGCGACGCCGACGTGGTGGTGCTGCAGGAGGCGACGGATCCCGAGGTGGTTGCGCGCCTCGCGGCCGGCGCGGGGATGGCGCAGTCCGCCTCGCGCACAGGGGAGTCGCTCGCGTTCCTCAGCCGTCGCAAGGTCCGCCAGTTCGGCTGGCACAACCCCCGGGTCTCACGGCATGCGTTTCTCGAGATCGAGCTGCCGGATACCGAAGCGCGTATCTTCGGCATCCACCTCAGTGCCGTTCACGCCGCCTGGACGGAACGGCGCCGGATCGAGGAGCTCCGCGCCCTGCTGAAAAGCATCGCCCGGCATCAGCAGGGATTTCACGTGCTCACGGGGGACTTCAACACGCTCGCCCCCGGCGAACTGCTCGATTTTCGCAAGCTGCCGGGGCGGCTGCGCGCGCTGGTCTGGCTGAGCGGCGGAAAGGTCCGCTGGCGCACGATCCAGATCATTCTCGACGGCGGTTACCTCGATGCCTACCGGTTCCTGCATCCGAAGGTTCCCGGGTTCACCTTTCCGACGTGGGAGCCGCACGTGCGCCTGGATTACCTGTTCATCCCGGTTCGCTACACGCCGCAGCTGAAGTCGTGCGAGGTCCTGGATCTGCCCGGCGCCCGCGATGCATCCGACCATTTCCCCGTCCTCTCGGTGGTCGAAGTGCCCGAGGAGCGGCCGCGGTCGGTGGCGATCCCCGTGCAGTTCGGCGACGTCAGTGCGGGGGAGGGGATCACTGAAGATCTTCAGCCGTGAGCCCACGACGGGGGAGGCTCACGGACCCATCGCCTGCGGCAACTCGGGCAGAAGGCGAACGGCCTCCTCCTGGGCTTGACGACACCGCTTCAAGCGGGGTTGGAGCGGCTCGAACGCGGTCCGTCGCTAGGTCCCGGCCGCCAGACGCTTGAACTCGGCGACGTAAGCGTCGACGTTCTCGAGCGTCACGACATCGACGCCCGAGTCGATGATGGCGGTGGCCGGTTGCCGTCCATTCTTGATGCCATGCAGGATCTTCACGGGCTCGCTCCCCCACCCGAAGTACTTCTGACCGAGGAGCACCTGCACTTTGCCTTCCCGCAGCAGGTCGATGGCGCTTTCGACGGTGTCGAACGAGATCACCTTCGTCCGTGACGGATCCACGCCGGCCAGCGCGTTGCGGGTGAAGACCGGCCATCCGCCAACCGAGAGCCACGCCCCGAGGTCGGGATAGCGGCGGGACCCGGTCGCGATGATCTCGGCGCAGCGCACGGCGTCTTCCTTGATGTCGTAGGCCTCGACGATCTCGATGCCGGGTGCCGCCTTCAGCGCCTCGCGTACGCCGTCCAGCCGCCGCTGCAGGTTGGTCGCGCCGACGCTCGTGATCACCGCCACCTTGCCCTTGCCGCCGAGCAGCTTGATCGCCTGTTCCCCCATGATCTTTCCCGACTCGAAGTCGTCGACGCCGTAGAACGCGATGCGCCGGCTCTTCGGCGCGTCCGAGTCCCAGGTGACGACCGGGATCCCGACATCCATGGCACGGTTGATCGTCTCGGTCAGAAAGTCTCCGTTCAACGCGGAGATCGCGATGCCGTCGACCCGCTGCGTGATGAACGACTCGAGGATCTCCTTCTGCCGCAACTGGTCGGCGGTCTCCGGCGCGCGCCACTCGATCTGCACGTTGCCGAGCTCCTTCGCGGCCCGCTCGGCGCCGATCTTCGCGTAATTGAACACCGGGATGTCGAGCGCTTTCGGGATCACGGCGAACCGCAGCGTCTGCTGCCCGCCGGACCCGCCGGCCGGCGCCTGGTCCCTGCCGCACCCGGCCGCGACGGCCGCCGTCGCCACCGCGAGCATCACCACAATCCGTCGCATGCTGCCTCCATCCTATTCGCCGCGTTTCAACAACACCTGGTCCAGCACCACGATCACGATCACCGCCAGCCCGACGATCAGGCGATCGTAGAAGGTCGCGCCGGGGATCTGGGGCAGCGCGTTCCGGAGCACGCCGAAGATCAAGGTGCCGAGTACCGCCCCCATGACCGAGCCGCGTCCGCCCGAAAGGCTCGCGCCACCGACGACTGCGGATGCGATGATATCGAGCTCGTACCCGGTTGCCAGGTCCGCCTTGCCCTGGCCCTGAACGAGCGCGAGCACCACGCCTGCCGCGGCCGCGAGCAGCCCGCTCAACAGATAGACCGACGTCTTGATCCGCCCGACCGCGACCCCGGAGAAGAGCGCCGCCGTTTCGTTGCCGCCAATCGAGAAGATCTGCCGTCCCCACTGGAACCGCGTCATGAGAACCTGAAAGACGATCGCGAGCCCCACCATGACCAGCGGCGCGACCCAGTCGGCCGGCAGCCCCAGCGGCCGCCAGCCGCCCGCCAGCTTACTCGACAGATCGAAGTAGCGCCCCTCCGTCACGATGAAGGCCAGCCCGCGCGTGATCCCCATCACGCCCAGCGTCGCGATGAATGGAGGCAGCTTCACTGCGACGATGAGCAGCGAGCTCACGCCGCCGGCGCCGAGCCCGGCCGCCAGCGCCGCGAGCATGCTCGGGCCGAGACCCCAGCCGGCGTCCACGAACAGCACCCCGCAGACGACGCTCGCGAGCGCGATGATGGAGCCGGGCGCGAGGTCGATCCCTCCAGAGATGATGACGACGGCGGCACCGACCGCCGCGATCCCGTAGATGGACGAGTACTTCAGGATGAGGAGCGCGTTCTCCAGATTGAGAAACGGATGGTCGCGGTTGCCGTCGGGCCATAGGTACCACCCGAAGAAAATGACCTCGAGGACCAGGATCGCGACCGTGCTCAATTCGCGGATGTGCCAGAACCCCTTCACGAGGCGTCCTTCAGCTCCGAAGTCGCAAGGTGCATCACCGACTCCTCATCAGCCGCCTCACCCCTGAGCTCCCCCTGGATCCTGCCCTCGCGCATGACGACGACGCGATGGCACAAGGCCAGCACTTCGGGCAGATCGCTCGAGGCCACGAGGCAGCCGAGACCTTGCGCCGCCTGGCGCCTGATGATTTCATGGATCTCGAACTTGGCGCCGACGTCCACACCCTTGGTGGGCTCGTCGAGCATCAGGATCCGGGGGCCGGTCGCCAGCCACTTCGCCAGCACGACTTTCTGCTGGTTGCCGCCGCTGAGGCTGTCGGGCATCGCTCGCGGGCTCCCGGCCTTGATCCGCCAGTCGCTGAGAAGCCGCCGCGAGGCGTCCCGCTCCTGTGCGCCCCGGATCAGGATGTCCCCCGCAACCGTCCGGGCCGGCATCACGAGGTTATCGTGCACGCTCAGATTGAAGAAGAGCCCCTGCCGATGGCGCTCTTCGGGCACCAGCGCGATCCCTTCGCGCGCCGCCTGCCGCGGTGATCGCAGAGTCAGCAGCCGGCCGCCGGCGTGGATCGTCCCGGTGTCGGGAGCGCGCAGGCCGAAGATCGTTTCGAGCAGCTCGGAGCGGCCGGACCCGACCAGCCCGAACAGACCGACGATCTCGCCCGGCGCAACCGTCAGCGACACGTGTCGAAACGCTGGACGTCTCGTCAATCCCTTGACCGCGAGCGCCGGCGCCCCCTGCGTCGCCCGGGCGGCATGTTCGGCCCGGGGGGGCAGGTCGCGGCCCACCATCGCGCGGACGATGCGCTCCGGGGGAACGTCTTTCGTGTCGTAGGTGCCGGCGAACCCGCCGTCCCTCAGCACGGTGACCCGGTCGCACAGGCGAAACACCTCCGGCAGCCGGTGCGACACGTAGAGCAGGGTGACGCCGCGCGCCTTCAGACGATCCAGCACGGCGAACAGGTGATCCGCCTCGGCGTCGGTCAACGCGGTGGTCGGCTCATCCAGGACGAGGATGCGGCATTCGAATGCCAGGGCCCGCGCCACCTGCAGCAGCTGACGATGGGCGGCCGGCAGCGTTTCGGCGGTGGCCGAGGGCGCGATATTCAGGTGCAGCTCGTCGAGGATCGCGACCGTTCGCGACTCCATCGCTCGCTCACGCAGCCGTCCGCCGGCGCCGATCAGCTCGCGCCCGGCAAAGATGTTCCCGGTGACGCTCAGGTTCGGGAACGAGAGCATCTCCTGGTACACCATGCCGATGCCGCGCTCGAGCGCCTCGCGCGGGCTGCCGAGCGACAGCCGCGCGTCGTTCCACCTGAGCTCCCCGGCATCCGGCCGCACGATCCCGGCGAGAATCTTGAGCAGGGTCGACTTGCCGGCGCCGTTCTCGCCGACCAGCGCGTGCGCCTCCCCCTCGCGGACGGCGAACGTCACTCCGGTGAGCGCCTTCACGGCACCGAACGATTTGCGCACGGCGATGAACTCGAGCCCCGGCATGGTGGAAAGCGCCGCCATCTTACTACGCGGCCCGGCCCGGCAGTAATCGCTTACACCCTAGAAAAACGGCGCAAAACCGTGGTAGGCTGACCGCGTTTTCCTTCGGAGCGGAGCGTCCACGCCCATGACCATCTCCCGCAGCCTGCTCGTGCTCGTGCCACTCGTGATCCTGTGCCCGGTGATCACCGGATACGGCCAGGCCGGCCGGTCCGCGCTGAAGCGCGAGCCGTATGGGAAAATGCCCGACGGGCGGCAGGTGGAACGCTTCACGTTGACCAGTGCCGGCGGGATCGTGCTGCAGGCGATGGGCTACGGCGGCATCATCACGTCCCTGCGGGTTCCGGACCGCAACGGGACCGCGGGCGACATCGTGCTCGGCTTCGATCGGCTCGATGACTACCTCGCGGACGATCCATTCTTCGGCGCGATCATCGGCCGGTACGGCAACCGGATCGGCAAGGGGCAGTTCACGCTGGACGGCCGCTCCTACAAGCTCGCCACCAACAACGGACCCAATCATCTGCACGGCGGCCGCATCGGATTCGACAAGGTACTCTGGAGCGCCGAGCCGGTCGACGGGAAGAACGCGATCGCCTTCACCCGCACCAGCCCCGACGGCGAAGAGGGCTATCCGGGTAACCTGCGCGTGCAGGTAACCTACACGCTCACCGACAGCAACGAGCTGATCGTCGACTACCGCGCGACCACCGACAAGCCGACGGTCGTCAACCTGACGCAGCACAGCTACTTCAACCTGGCCGGTCAGGCCTCGGGCGACATCCTCGCCCACCAGCTGATGCTGAACGCGGACCGCTACACGCCGGTGGACGACACGCTGATCCCGACCGGCGAGCTGGCGCCGGTCACGGATACGCCGTTCGATTTTCGCAAGCCGGTTGCGGTCGGGGCGCGCATCAATGAGCCCCACCCGCAGCTGAAGAACGGCCAGGGCTACGATCACAACTGGGTATTGAACCGCACCGGCGGCGGCCTGCAGCTCGCCGCCCGTGTCACCGAACCAACGAGCGGCCGCACCATGGAGATCCGGACGACCGAACCGGGTATTCAGTTCTATTCGGGGAACTTCCTGGACGGAAAGCTGACCGGCAAGGAAGGGGTGCAGTACAGGCATCGGGCCGGCTTCTGCCTGGAGACGCAGCACTTCCCGGATTCGCCCAACAAACCCAGCTTCCCGACCACGACGCTTCGGCCGGGCGCGGAGTACCGGTCGACGACCGTCTTCACATTCGGAGTGGCGAAGTAATGCACTGCAACCGAGTCATTCAGCCGTGATCACGCGGGTCTTCATCGCCTTCATCCTGGCCGTCTCGACGGTACTTCTTGCGCTTGCTCATGCGGTGCACGACGAGGCTCAGGGAGGCGACCAGTTCCTCGACGGGATCGGTGAAACCGGCCTGGTTGCCCGTTACCTGCTCAACGGCAATGCGGAGGACTCGGCGAGGAACCAGTTTCACGCGGCGCTCCGCGGCAGCGGAGGCACGTTCGTCGAGGACGGGCAGGTCCGCAGGGTGCTGCTGCTGACAGGGGACGGCAGCCACCTCCAACTCCCCGGCGGTGCCCTGGCCGGCGAAGACACGATCAGCGTCACCGGTTGGCTGTTCCTGCCGACCGGAGCTTCCGGGCACGTCTTCGACTTCGGCCAGAACGCCTCAAACCGGCTGTTCGCCGAGGCCAGCCGGGCGGGCTTCCGCGCATCGATCGTCGTTGGCGGCACGGTCCGCGGAGAAACGGCAGCCCGGCCGGTCCTCGAGAACCAGTGGGCGCACATCGCGGTGGTTCTCGATCCGGCCAGCCGGGTCCTCACGACCTATCTGGATGGCGCGCGAGTCCGTCAGGCGACCGACGTGGCCGTGAATGCCACGCAGATCGTCAGCCAGACGGCTGCCAACCGGCTCTTCATCGGCCGTTCTCAGGCTGACGCGGAGCCCACACTCCACGGCCGGCTGCGCGATATCCGCATCTACCGGATTGCGCTGACCGACCAGCAGGTCGGCGCGATCCGCAACAACGCCCTGGGTCGGCAGTCCACCGGACGCCGCGGCCCGCCGGCTCCGGTGATCTCGACGGCCGCGATCCCGAAAGAGTCCCCGCTGGCGTCTCGGCTGGCAAATGTTCCCGACATCACGGTTGAAACGATCGTCGGCATGCTGCCTCGGCTGCCAGCGACGATCCCGGCCGTGTATCGCGACGCCTCGACTCCGCTCGGGGCAGGTCTCTCGACGACTACGCCGGGGGAACGCCCCGAAGTGCGCGTGATCTGGCCTTCACCGACCGACAACAGCGAGGTCCGGGCGCCCGGTTCGTACTCGGTGACCGGCAAGGTGCCGGGCACGCCGTTCGAGCCGAAGGCCACGGTGATCGTCAAGGTCCCGGTCGGGACGACGACGCCGCCGTCCCGCCTGGCCGAAGCGTTTCCCCTCAGCCAGGTCCTCCTTGAACGGGATACGAAGAACCGGGAGACGGCATTCATCAAGAACCGGGACAAGTTCATCCGCGGCCTCGCGGCCAGTAATCCCGACAACTTTCTCTATAACTTCAGGGATGCGTTCGGCCAGCCTCAGCCCGCGGGCGCCCAGCAACTCGAAGGGTGGGACAACCAGACCACGCGGCTGCGCGGCCACGCCAGCGGACACTACCTGACGGCGATCGCCCAGGCCTACGCGAGCACGACCTACGACGAGGCGCTGCGGGCGAACTTCCTCGGCAAGATGAACTATCTCATCGACACCCTGTACGACCTCTCTCGCAAGTCGGGCAGGCCCGCCGAGCAAGGCGGTCCGTTCGTCGCCGATCCGACGGCTGTCCCGCCGGGACCCGGTCGCAAAGGTTACGACTCCAATCTGCGCGCCGATGCGATCCGCACCGATTACTGGAACTGGGGCGTCGGGTTCATCAGCGCCTACCCGCCGGATCAGTTCATCATGCTCGAGAAGGGGGCCACCTACGGCACCCAGGACACCCAGATCTGGGCGCCTTACTACACGCTCCATAAGATCCTCGCGGGGCTCCTCGACAGTTACGAGGTCGGCGGCAACAGCAAGGCGCTGGAGGTGGCGAAGGGGATGGGCACGTGGGTGTTTGCAAGGCTGAACGCCCTCCCGGCGGAAACGCGCATCAGCATGTGGAACCGCTACATCGCCGGCGAGTACGGCGGCTCGAACGAAGTGATGGCGCGCCTGTTCCGGCTCACGGGGGACCGCCAGTTCCTGCAGTCGGCGAAGCTGTTCGATAACACCAGCCTGTTCTTCGGCAACGCCGGGCACGAGCACGGTCTGGCCAAGAACGTCGACACGATCCGCGGCAAGCACGCCAACCAGCACATCCCGCAGATCACCGGGGCACTCGAGACCTTCCGCGGTACGAAGGAATTGCCGTATTACCTGATCGCCGCCAACTTCTGGGACATGGTGAACCGCGGCTACATGTACAGCATCGGCGGCGTGGCCGGCGCCCGCGTCCCGAACAACGCCGAGTGCTTCACCGCTCAGCCAAACACGCTCTGGGAGAATGGGTTCGCCAACGGCGGACAGAACGAGACCTGCGCGACGTACAACCTCCTCAAGCTGGACCGGCAGCTGTTCATGTACGACCAGACTGCCAAGTACATGGACCACTACGAGCGGGCGCTCTACAACCACATCCTCGCATCCGTTGCCGAGGAGGATCCGGGGAACACCTACCACGTGCCGCTCAACCCCGGCGCGCAGAAGCGGTTCGGCAACGCCCGGATGAACGGGTTCACCTGCTGCAACGGCACGGCGCTCGAGAGCAACACGAAGCTGCAGGACACGATCTACTTCAGGAGCGCGGACAATCGGACGCTCTACGTCAACCTCTTCGTTCCCTCGACATTGGACTGGAGCGAGCGGAAGGTGGTCGTGCAGCAGATGACCGATTTCCCCTACGCCGACACGACGCGACTCGTGGTGAAGGGGAGCGGCCAGTTCGAGATCAAGGTCCGCGTGCCGCGCTGGGCGACCCGCGGCTTCTTCGTGAAGATCAACGGCCGGGAGCAGCAGCTCGCGGCGGTGCCGGGCACCTACATGACGATTGCCAGGACCTGGCGCGCGAACGACACGATCGAGCTTCGCATGCCGTTCCATTTCTACCTGGATCACGTCGTCGATCAGCCGAACGTCGCCAGCATCTTCTACGGGCCGGTCCTGCTCGCGCTGGAGGAAGCAGGCCCGAGAACCGACTGGCGCCAGGTCACGCTCGACGCGTCGGACATCGGAAAGTCGATCACCGGTGATCCCTCGACGCTGCGATTCACCGTCGATGGCGCCGTGCTGAAGCCGTTCTATGAAACGTACGGACGCCACTCGGTCTATGTGCACGTGACACTGAAGTAGAACCGAGGTGGGCCTCCCTGTTCTGCTCCCTGGCTCACCTCACCTGAATCCCGGTACGCCGACTTCCGCCTGCACGAGTCCCGGACCGGGACCAGCGACGCCAATGGGGAGCGCGCCATTTGTGACGAAGACCGCAGTGCGCTCCCACGGCCCAGCGGCGAAGGCCATACTGAGCGGCACATCGAAAGAGCCGGGCATGGTCGGCGTTGCCGTGATGGTTCCGGTGTGCGGCTCGACACGGATGAGCGGGTCTGTTCCCAGCAGCGCGAACCCCGCGACCACCCCGTGGATATCGCCGAGCACGTTCACCGCGATCCCGTCGATAGTCAACAGCGGAAAGTCTTCGGCTATGACGTCGAGTGGTCCGGCCGTGCCGTCCAGACCGATAACGATCCGCGCAATCAGGCCGCGCTGCGTATTTGCGACATACAAGTTGTCTGGGGGAAAAAACGCAATTCCGTTTGCGCCGACCGGGGGCAGGATGGGGTGGTTCGGGTCGGCGGGGGCGAGGAGCGCATGCCGGATCCATTCGCGCGCGACGCCGTCTCGTCCGGTACGCCAGATCGCGCCTGTACTGTCCGTGATGTACAGAGCGCCGTCGGCCCCGAACACCAGCGCGTTCGGGAACGGGATCTGCTCCGAGCCGGAGACTCGGACCATGCGTGTCCCATCGCGATCCACCCGCCAGACGCCATGGGTGGACGGATTCAACGACGCCAACGCCGCGTACACGAGTCCAGCGGGTGCGGCGGCGAGGCCGAGCAGTCCGGGCGCGTCGGTGCTGACGGCAGTGTCGAGCGTCGCGAAAGGAGTGACGATCCCGTCCGGCGCGATTCGCAGGATCTCCGACCTGATGAACCCGCCGGCGGGAAAACCGCTGCCGACGAAGATGTTGCCGTTGGGTCCGAGGGCGACACCTTCCGGGCTGCTGCCCGCTGGCAGCGCGAGTATGGTGACCACCTCTCCTGCGGAGAGGTGCGATGCGCCGACCGGTCGGTTTTGTTCAGCGCGGCCAGGGCCGGCCGTAAGGACCAGAAGAGCTGTTGTCGTAGCGGACGCGACGCACGATCTCATTTGCATGAACGACCCCCTCGCTTCACTTCCAGGCGCGATGCTGTCTGACTTCTCTGTGCTCGTGCGGTAGGATGGATCGCGGCCCTTACCTGACCCTTACCGGCATTCGACCTGGCTTGGACAGCGCCGATGTTCCACTTGCAGACGCTCGGACGACTCGGCCTGAAGGCGGCGACGGGCGCAGCCGTGCAAGGGATCCAGACTCGACCGAAAGACCTCATCCTTCTCACATATCTCGCCGTCGCCAGGCCATACGGCTTCCAGCGACGCGATACGCTGCTGGCGCTCCTGTGGCCCGAGCTGGATGCGGCACACGGCCGGAACGCGCTCAGCCAGGCGCTGCACCGACTTCGCGCCTCGCTGACGCCGGACGTCGTGGTGATTCAGGGCAGGGACGATGTAGGGCTGTCGCCCCGGCTCATGTCCTGCGATGCGGTTGTGTTCGAGCAGCAGCTCCAGGACGGTGACCTGGCACCGGCGTTACGGTCCTACGTCGGAGACTTCCTCGCCGGCGTTCACGTGGCAGGCGTCGCCGCCGAGTTTGACGACTGGTTGATCATGGAGCGCGAACGCCTGCAACGGCGCGCGTTCAACGCCCTCCTGGTGTTGATCGATGTGGAGGAGAAATCCGGAAGCGACCGTGCAGTCGTCGAATGGCTTCGCCGGGCCCGCGAGCTGAGGCCATCCGATGAAACCGTCTGCCGTCGACTGCTGGAGGCGCTGGCGGCCACCGGCGACCGAGCTGGCGCTATCGCCGAATACGAAGGATTCGCGCGACAACTGAGCGAACAGTACGGCTTGGCGCCGTCGCCGCGCACACGCGCGATCCCCGACGCACTCAGGAATCAGGCGCTCAGATTCTCCGAACGGCCGCAGCGGCACCGTCCAGATCCGACGGTGCTGGAGTATTTTCTGAAGGGGCGCTACTTCACCTCCACCGTCCTCGACACGGCGCGTGGCCTGGAGTATCTGCAGAGAGCCCTCGTGCTCGATCCGGCCTACGCTCCTGCCCATGCCGCCACCGCTCTGTCGATCGTCAATCTTGCGGTTCTGGGTCACCTTGCGCCAGCGGACGCTCGCGCGCGTGCGGGTCGCGCGGCAGCGCGGGCGATCGACCTCGACCCGGCCGTTGCCGAAGCGCATACGGCGCTCGCCACCGTGGCGATGATGTTCGACTGGGACTGGAGGAGGGCGGAGCGGGAGTTCCGGATCGGGATCAGTTGTAATCCGAACAGCAGCGACGCACATACATACTTCGCCCAGTTCCTCTGTGCGGTCGGCCGACCCGACGAGGGTGTCGCGGAAGCGGAAATTGCGCAGCAACTGGATCCGCTGGGATTATGGGCGAATTTCGTGCTCGGCTGGGCCTTGTTCCGCGCACGCCGCCACGAGGCGTCGCTTCGACGTCTGCGAGACGTGATGGAGCTGTACCCGCAGTTTGCGTTCGCCCACCTGTTCGTCGCGGAAAACCACCTGCAGAAGGAGGCGTACGCCGACGCCATCGATGCCTGCCGCAGCGCGCTGCGTATCCTTCCCGAAGATCAGCTGCTCCTGGGACTCACGGCCTGCGTCGCCGGGCTCAGCGGCGACCGTGAGCTCGCCCACGACCTGCAAAGACGACTCGACAGCCTCGGCGCCTCACGGTACGTCTGTCCAGGGCATCGCGCCGCCGCCCACCTGGGCGTCGCCGACCCGGACCGCGCCTTCGAGAAATGGGAGGCGATGTGCCGGGACCGATCGGCGCTCGCACCGCTTGTCGCGACCGATCCTCTCTACGACACCGTACGCGGCGATCCACGGTTCGGCCGGCTTCTGCAACAACTGGGTTTACAGGGGGTGGTGTCGGAGGTTCGCGATCGTCGTCGTTCGGCCAGCTGACACGCGCGACTCATCAGCAGGACCGGGGACGTCACGAATGTCACGGGATCGAAGCGGTGTGACGCCGTGCAACAGCGACGCCATCGCGCGCGTTGTCAGTGCGCTTCAAGGCTGCTTTACCGGCCCGACGCCACGCCGGTCTAAGCAATGGAGATGATCCGATTTGCCTGGCTGGCGCTCGCCGTCGGGATCGCGGCTTGCGGCAGCAGTCCAACCGCGCCCCCGGTTCCGACGCCACCGACATCCCCCGGAGACCCTGCCCCACAGCAGGGATGCTCGCGCACGTCGGTCGGACTGACACCGCTCAGCGACCTGGCGGGGGGATCCTATGAGGGACATGCGGGAGGACTCTATCCTGGGGGGGGCAACGCCATGCCGGGGTTTCACCTCTCGGAAGGACTCGCCCGCGCTCGTGATGTCGGTCCACTCGACAGCTCGGGGAGCCCCTTGCCGTCAGGACGATATGTCTTCATGTCGATCGGCATGTCGAATACTACGCAGGAATTCAGTACGTTCAAGCCGATGGCTGATGCCGACAGTTCGCGTGATCCCCGCCTCGTCGTGGTGGACGGCGCGCAGGGCGGCGTCACCGCGCTCGAATGGAGCAGTCCGGGATGCCCATGCTGGACTCAGCTCGAGAACAGGCTGCAGGCGGCAGGCGTGACGGCTGCGCAAGTCGCCACCGCGTGGATCAAGCTGGCGGATCGTCAGCCGACTGAAGGCTGGCCCGTGCACGCAGAGAAGCTCCGAGACAACATCACCCGCGTCCTGCAGCTCTTGCCGGCGCGCTTCCCGAATCTCAAGCTGGCGTATCTCTCGAGCCGCATTTACGCCGGGTACGCCACGTCGACTCTCAATCCTGAGCCGTACGCTTATCAGAGCGGCTTTTCAGTCCGTTGGACGATCGAGGCACAGCTGCGAGGCGGTCTCCGGTACGACGGCGCGTCTCCCGCAGCGCCGTGGCTGGCGTGGGGGCCTTATCTCTGGGCAGACGGCCTGACGCGACGCAGCGACGGCCTGACCTGGAGCTGCTCGGAGCTTCAAGCGGACGGAACGCACCCATCAATGAGCGGCCGCCAGAAGGTTGCCGTCCGGCTGCTGGATTTCGTCCGGACCGATCCAACCGCTCGAGAGTGGTATCTAACGCAACCGTAGAGCCTCGAAGGTCGTTGCTCGTTGCCACGGTAGCGTGCTACGTCCCTGCGCGGCGCCCGCCGCGCAGGCACGCGAACGACACCATCGAGATCCGCATGCCGTTCCACTTTTACACCACGCGACTCGTCGTGAGGCGGAGCGGCCAGTTCGACATCGAGGTCAGCGTGCCGCGCTGGGCGCCGCTCGGTCTATCTGCACGTGACGTTGAAGTAGTGCTGCGTAGGAGCGAGATGTAAAGCGCCGTGGGCGGGTTGCGTGGGTATTCACCAGCCGCTGTGCACGTGCGGACGGATGTATTCGTCGTACACGTCCCGCACCGCCGCCATCGTCCTCTCGTCCAGCGCCGGCAGCGACGCCGACCTCGCATTGCCGCGCGCCTGCTCCTCGGTCCTGGCGCCGGGGATCGCGCAGGTCACGGCGTCGAACATCAGGATCCAGCGCAGCGCCAGCTGGGCGAGCGTTACACCTGCGGGGACCCGCGGCCGCAACCGCTCGACGGCCTTGAGGCCCACGTCGTACGGCACCCCCGAGAACGTCTCCCCCTTGTCGAACATCTCCCCGTGGCGATTGAACTGACGATGATCGTCGGCCGCGAAGGTCGAATCGGGGCGGAGCTTGCCGGTCAGCAGCCCGCTCGCGAGCGGCACGCGCGCGAGGATGCCGACCTGCCTTGCTTTCGCCTCAGGGAACACCTGCTCGGCGGGCTTCAGGCGGAACATGTTGAAGATGATCTGGATCGACTGCACGCCTGGATGCTGCATCACATCGAGCGCTTCCTGCACCGTCTCCACGCTCACGCCGTAGTAGCGCAGCTTTCCGTCCCGCACGAGATCCTCCAGGATGCCGAAGACCTCGTCCTGGCGGTACAGCGCTGGCGGCGGGCAATGGAGCTGCAGCAGGTCGATCGCATCCGTATCCAGGTTCTGCAGGCTGCGGTCGATCCAGGCCGTCAGGTTCTCGCGGGAATAGCCTTCGCAGGTCTGCTCGGGGAGACGGCGTCCGGCTTTCGTCGCAACCCAGATCTGATCGCGCCGCCGCTCGCGCTTCAGCCGCGCGACGAGCCGCTCGCTCCGGCCGTCGCCGTAGACGTCCGCCGTGTCGATGAAGTTGACCCCCTCGTCAACAGAGGCATGCAGCGCGCGCAGCGACTGCTCGTCGTCCACCGGCCCCCAGAATCCGCCGATCGCCCACGCGCCGAAGCTGATGGCCGAGACACGCATGTCGGTCCGTCCGAGCCGCCGGTAGTCCATCCCCAAGCGTACCAGTGCGTGAGGCTTATGGCGCAATAACTTCGATCACGGCCCGCCTCCATCGGCTACGCTTCGCATACGATGGCCACGATGATCCGTCTACTCGCCATCGGGCTGCTCGCAGCCGCCACAGGGGTGCTGCCCCGAGCGGCGCAGGACCTGAAGGCACTGACGAGCGCCGATCCGCCACCAGGAGCGGTCTGGCTGGACAGCCTGGATCTCACGCGGATGGTCCAGAGGCGCGGCACGCCCCGAGCCGGAAGATCCGGGGCCGGGCGCGGCAATAATCCGCCGCCGCTGTCCCTGGGTGGCGTTACCTATCCGCACGGCATAGGAACACTCTCGATCAACGAGTTGATCGTCGATCTGAAGCGTCAGGCGACACGCTTCGAGGCGATGATCGGGATCGACGATGCGGCGAGTGCCGGGCAGGGGTCCGTCACGTACGAGATCTGGCTGGACAACAGGCGCGCGTTTGCGAGCGACGTGATCAAGGCAGGCGATCCGCCGCAGTTCGTGTCGGTGGATCTGTCGGGCGCGCGTTTCATGGAGCTGTTCATCGACGACGGCGGCGACGTCAGCACTGGCGACTACGCGAACTGGGCCGGTGCCCTGATTCATCTGAAAGCCGGAGGGACGGAGAAACCGGAGAGCTGGACGTTCCCGTCCGAGCCGGCTCCCCCCATCTCGTCCGGCTGGCCGGCGCTGCCCAGGATCAACGCGCCGCGTATCACCGGCGGCACGCCCGGACGGCCGTTCCTGTTCCGCATCCCTGCCACGGGTGAAGAGCCGCTCAAGTTCAGCGCCAAAGGTCTCCCGGCGGGCCTGACGCTCGATGCCCGAACAGGCCTCATCCGCGGCGCGATCGCCGCGGCGGGTCGATCCACGGCGTCGATCACCGTCGCCAACGCGAAGGGAACCGCCACGAGCATTCTCACGATCGTCGGCGGCGGCGAGGCTCTGGCGCTGACGCCGCCGCTCGGCTGGAACTCCTGGAACGTGTGGGGAGCGTCGGTCGACGACGCCAAGGTCCGCGCGGCGGCCGACGCGATGGTGTCGAGCGGCCTCGCGGCACACGGCTACCAGTTCGTCAACATCGACGATGGCTGGGAGGGAAAGCGCGACGGAGACGGCGTCCTGCAGCCCAATGAAAAGTTTCCCGACATGAAGGCCCTGGCCGATTACGTCCACAGCAAAGGGCTGAAAATCGGCATCTACTCGTCACCGGGGCCGCGCACCTGCCAGGGGTTGCCCGGCAGCTACCAGCATGAGGAGATCGACGCGCGTACGTGGGCCGGCTGGGGCTTCGACCTGCTGAAGCACGACTGGTGCTCGTACGAGCGCATCGCGAAGGACAGAAGCCTGCCCGAGCTCCAGAAGCCGTACATCGTCATGCGCGACGCGCTTCGGAAGGTCGATCGAGACATCATCTACAGCCTCTGCCAGTACGGCATGGGCAACGTGTGGGAATGGGGGGCCGACGTGGGCGGCCACTACTGGCGCACGAGCGGCGATCTCACGGATGTCTGGTCGAACATGTCGTCGGTCGGGTTCCGTCAGGCCGGGCGCGAGAAGTGGTCGCGGCCCGGACACTGGACCGATCCGGACATGCTCGTGGTGGGGAAGGTCGGATGGGGACCGAATATCCACGACACGCGGCTGACGCCCAACGAGCAGATCACGCATATCTCGCTGTGGGCGCTTCAGGCGGCGCCGCTGCTCATCGGCGCCGACATGACGCAGTTCGACAGCTTCACGACCGCGCTGATGACCAACCATGAAGTGCTGGAGATGAACCAGGACGTGCTCGGTCGAGGCGCGTCGCGCATTTATCAGCGGGAGCGGCTCGAACTGTGGGCCCGGCCGCTGGCGGATGGCACGATCGCCGCCGGTCTCTTCAACCGCGGCCTGCAGCCGGTGAAGATGACCGCAACCTGGAAGGAGCTCGGCATCGCCGGCCCGCAGCCGGTCAGAGATCTGTGGTTACAGAAGGATCTCGGTACGGTCAATGGCGAGCTGTCGGTGACGGTGCCTGCGCATGGCACGATCCTGGTGAAGATCGGGCGTAGCAGCCGGCGATGAACCTGCAGGCTGTCCTGATCGCCGCGTTCGCATTGATGCTCATGGTGCGGCCTTCGAGCGCCCGGGCACCTGCACCGCAGCCTCCGGCGCCGCTGACCGTCAGCTCGCCGAACGGGGCCGTTACCGTGACCGTCGCGACCGGGAGCGGGCTCACCTACGCCGTCTCAGCCCACGGCCGCGAGCTGATACAGCCGTCGAAGATCTCGATGACGCTGCAGGGGGGCGAGGTGCTCGGCGCAGATCCGGTCGTGCTGCGCAGCGCGACGCGCTCCGGCGACCAGGTGCTGCGGCCCGTCGTGCCGATCAAGCGGGCAGAGATCGTCGATCGCTACCGGGAGTTGCGCATCGACTTTCGCGGGGACTACTCGCTCGTTCTGCGCGCGTACGACGACGGCGTTGCCTATCGATTCGCGCTCGCGCGTCCGTCGGAGGTGATCGTCGAGTCGGAACAAGCGGCCTTCGAAGTGGCCGGCAATCCGCTCGTGTACTTTCCGGAAGACAAAGGATTCATCACCCATCAGGAACGGCCCTACAGGCGCGTGCGGCTGGGCGACATCGGTCCCGCGGCGCTCGCCTATCCTCCCGTCCTGCTCGTGCCGGATGATGGACGGCGGATCGCCATCACCGAAGCGGATCTCCGGGATTACCCGGGGATGAGCCTGACACGGGGCAGCGCCGGCGGCCTTGCGGGGCTGTTTCCGCAATACCCCGCGACGACCGAGATGGTGCGGGACCGAACCGAGCGCGTGCCGACGCGCGAGAACTGGATCGCCCGGACGCGCGGTACGCGCGAGTTTCCCTGGCGGGTGCTCGTCGTGGCCGGGAAGGACGCGGACCTCCTCGAAACCGACATCGTGTACCGGCTTGCGGCTGAAAACACTCTCGCCGACACGAGCTGGATTCGTCCCGGCAAGGTGGCGTGGGACTGGTGGAACTTCAACAACCTGTACGCGGTGCCTTTCCGGGCGGGCGTGAACACGGACACCTACAAGCACTACATCGATTTTGCCGCGGAGCACGGGATCGAGTACATCATCCTCGACGAGGGCTGGTACAAGCTCGGCGATCTCACGAGTGTCGTGCCGCAGATGGACATGGACGCGATCGCGGCGCACGCGAAGGCCCGCAAGGTTGGCCTGATCATGTGGGTCGTCTGGAAGACGTTCGACCAGCAGATGGAGGCCACCCTCGACCGGTTCGAGAAGTGGGGTGTGAAGGGGATCAAGGTCGACTTCATGCAGCGCGACGACCAGTGGATGGTCAACTTTTACGAACGCGTCGCGCACGAGGCGGCGAAGCGCCGGATGCTGGTGAATTTTCACGGCGCGTACAAGCCGACGGGGCTCTATCGAACGTATCCGAACGTGCTCACGAGCGAAGGCGTGATCGGTCTGGAGCACAACAAGTGGAGCGCCGACGCATCACCGGAGCACAACGTCACGTTCCCCTTCATGCGGATGATGGCAGGTCCGGTCGATTACACGCCCGGCGGTATGCTCAATGCCACGAAGCCGGACTTCAAGCCGGTCTTCAACCGGCCGGTGACGCAGGGGACGCGCTGTCACCAGCTCGCCATGTACATCGTCTACGAAAGTCCGCTGCAGATGCTGGCCGACTCGCCGTCGAACTACCGGCGCGAGCCGGAGAGCCTTGCATTCATCTCCGCTGTCCCGGTCGTGTGGGACGACATGCGCGTGCTCGACGCGAAGGTCGGCGAGTACATTCTCATCGCGCGCCGTCGGGGCCGCGACTGGTTCATCGGCGCGATGACCAACTGGACGGCGCGGAGCCTCGAGGTGGACCTCGGCTTCCTGGGGTCGGGCCGCTGGACCGCGGAAATCCACCGCGACGGCCCGAATGCCGATCGAGCCGCCGTCGACTACGTCCGTGAGATGAAGCAGGTCACCGCCGGGCAGAAGCTCCGCATTCAGCTGGCGCCGGGCGGCGGATGGGCCGCGCGGCTGAGACCCCGCTGAGACGAAATGTCGAGACCAGGTTCAGCCGGCCTGGGCGGTCAGCTCCCCGAACAGCCGGGCATGCGGAAGGCGCCGATGCGAGTCGAATAGTTCGTCGCGTCCTTCCGGTAATAGTCGCCGACGTACCAGATCGTGCAGTCGTCGCTTGGGTCCACTGCCGTCTGCGAGTAATCTTCCCAGCGCCCCGTGTTCGTCTGGGCGGCTTCTCCTTCGACGAGAATCGTTTCGCGCAATGAGAGCAGGCCGGGCGGGTCCGATGCGAGCCGTCCGGCGAAGCGCTGGCCGGCGAAGTGCGGCGTGCCGCCGAACGAGTAGCCGATTCCGATGTTCCCGAGCTTGTCGATCGCGGGACTCGCCATCCAGCGGTAGAAGCCGTCCGGCGCGTAGGTCCCCTGCTGGTGCAGCGTGACGCTGCGATCGCCGGCGAGACGGAACTCGTACCACCGCACCCCGCCGGCGGCGCGCTCGGTGTTCACCGAGTGGACCGCGACGATCGATTCGTTCCCGTTGACGCGCCGGTAGACGAGGCGCGCCATGATCTTGTCCCCCTGCGCGTCGAGACGACGATCGGTGCCCGGCTGTGGCACGCAGTGGCTCAACTGCCCGTTGCACAGGTAGTGGTAGGGGGCGACGGCGATCTTCTGTGGACTGCCGACCTTCGTCTTCGCCGGATCCTTCCAGTCGGCCTTGAACTGCCACGCGAAGATCGCGTCGTCGTCGAAATCGCTCTTCAGCTGCGTGCCGCCCGCCGCCATCATGATGTTCGGCGCTCCCGGCGGCGGCAGTGACTTGCCATCGAGATCCGCGTTGTTCAGGAAGTTCACGCCCTCGATGACGATGCACTGTTCCGTCGCGGGCTCGCCGCGCAGCATCCGGTTGCGATCGGCGACACACGCGTGTTTTTCGACGATGTCGTCGCTGGTGCTGGTGGGGACGTAATAGCCGTCGGGCCAGACCGCCGGACGGGGATAGTCGGGGAAGAGCGGCCGGAGAAACTCGTAGCGGTAATACGCTCCCAGTGGATCAGGGGTCGCGCTCACGGCGTAACACATCGAGTAGGGACCCTGCTCCTCCGGCGGGGCCTGTCCCCGTTGTCCGCGCTGACCGGGGGGTGGTGGAGGAGCGGGCGCCTCTCGTGGCGGCACGAACAGCTTCGCGGCTGCGCCCGGCTGTCCCTTGACGCCCGGCGGGCTCAGATAAACCGTGTCGCCCGGCGTCCATGCCGTCGGCTGATCGTCACGCGCCGCCGCACGGCGGAAGATCGGCATCACGATCAGCCAGCGGTTGGCGAGCTGATCGTAACGAACAACGGTGTCTCCGTTGTTCCGCTCCTCGCAGGCGCCGCCGAAACCCTTGAACACGGTGTTGTTCGGCACCGCGCCGTAGAGGACCGTCCCGGTGGTGTCGAACCTTTTCCCCTTCTTCGAGAAGACCGCCATCCGGGTATTGACGGTCTGCATGATGTGGTCGGGGCCGACGGCAAGGCTGTTGTCGGACGGGTTGCGTCCGCTCGAGAGGCCCTGCGGCCCATCGAAGCCCACGCCGAGACCGTCGAAGCTCGCGACCAGCTGCGCGGCAGGCCGCTTGCCCGGGGATGTTTGCTCGATGGTGGCGCCGGCAGGGCTCTTTGGCGGGAACGCGGGCGCGCCGACGCGCGCCTGCTCTGGGGCAGCCGCGACCAGCGCAACGAGCAGAACAGGTGTAGCGCAGCCCTTCAGGGCTGCCCGCGCCGCCGTCAAGGCAGGCCTGAAGGCCTGGACCGTCAAGGCAGGCCTGAAGGCCTGCGCTACACGACTCACTTCACCTTCCACTCCTGCAGGCCGGCTGAGACTCCAGGCTTCATGATGATTTCGAGGCGCAGGGCCGTCGTGGTGACAGGCTTGAAAGTCACCTTGTTCCAGGCGTCCTTCGTGGTCCCGAAGGGATCGCTCGTCTCGACCGGCTTCCAGCCGTCGCCATCCCTGTAGTGCAGCGTCCACGACGCCGGCACGCGGACGCCGCCGCGGTTGGCCTCGTCGTCGAACCAGTAGATCTCCGCCTGCGAGACCGGTGACGCTTCCTTGAACGTCATCTCGATCCACTCACCCTTGCTGCACTGCCGCCGCTGACCCTGGCCCGCCGGCTGCTCGCACGCGTCGCTCCAGCCCTGGACCGGCCACCAGTCGAAATACGATCCGCCTTCCGCGGAGTTGTTCGGTTCCTCTCCGTCGATGATCGGCCTGACGTTCTTGCCGCGTCCCTGCTGGGGCGGCGACGCGACGACCGTGCTCGTGGTTGCCACGGTTGGGAAGGGTGTCGGGCGCGCCGCTGCGTCGGTGCGCGCCAGCCACACGTTCATCTGGCCGCGCCCGCGGTTGGCCCAGGTGGCGTACGGGATGGCCATGAAATCCTGTTCCGACTTCGTGACGCTGCCGGTCTCCGTCTTCGCCAGCCCGAACGAGCGGCCCGTGATGACCTGCACCCCGTTCAGTAAATCCGCGCGGAACTCGGTCGTGAGCGTGCTGGTATCGGGGAGGACGATGTTCCGGGTTTTGCCGTTGGGATTGTCGATCCACTCGGCTGCGTAGACGATCGGGCCGCGCTGCAGGGCAACGCGGTCGCGGTCGGCCACGACGTTCGCGTGCGCGACCACGCGGCGGATCGGCATCGGCAGGTTCAGCTCGATGACGTCGCCGGCCTTCCAGTTGCGGTCGATCGTGACGTAGCCCTTGTCCAGTCTCACCGGAGTGTTCGCGCCGTTGACCTTGACCGTTGCCGCGCCCGCGGCTGCGTCCATGAAGCGATACAGATCGCTCGGGACCGGCTCGTTGCGGGCCCAGCCGGGGATGCGCAGGTTGACGGCGAAGCGGCGGGCTTTCGTGGGAGTGACCGTCATCTTCACTACGCCTTCCCACGGGTACCGGGTCTCCTGTACGACCTTCACCGTGCCCCCAGGCGTGTCGATGTCGGCGGTCCCGCCGGCGTAGAGGTTCGCATAGAGCGAATCCCCTTTCGTCGCGTAGATGTATCCCGGCACCGAAGCCATGAAACGGGTGATGTTGCCCGGGCAGCAGGCGACGCCGAACCATTCGGCGCGTGCGTGCTGCCCGTTCGACTCGAGGGGATTCGGATAGAAGAAGGTCTTGCCGTCGAGCGACACCCCGGAGATCAGGCCGTTGTAGAGGGTGCGCTCCATGATGTCGACGTACTTGGCGTCGCCGTGCAGCAGGAATTGCCGGTGGTTCCAGTAGTCCATGCCGATCGACGCGCAGGTCTCGTTGTAGGCCTGCATGTTCGGCAGCTCGTAGGGCTTGCCGAAACCCTCGTGGCCGCCGGCTGCGCCCACGCCGCCTGTGAGATAGAGCTTGCTGCTGGTGAGGTTCTCCCAGATCTTGTCGCCGGCGTTCCGGATGTACTGGTCGCTGGTCAGCGCCGCGACGTCGGCCATCCCCGCATACATGTACATCGCGCGGACGGCGTGGCCGACGGGCTCGGTCTGCTCGACGACCTTCTGCTGCGCCTGGTTGTAGTCCAGCCCGCGCGGGTTGGCCCGTTCGCCGTTCGGGAACTGCGTCGGTTTCGAGGGATCGGGCCCGGGACCGCGCTCGTCCAGCAGGAACTTTGCGAGGTCCAGGTACTCCTGTTTACCGGTGACGCGGTACAGACGCACGAGCGCCATTTCCGTGATCTGGTGGCCGGGCCAGGTCGTCCGCTTGCCCGGGCCGAACGTCTTCACCAGCAGATCGGCCGCCCTGGTCGCCACGTTCAGCAGCGATTTCTTGCCGGTGCCGAGATGATGCGCCACGGCCGCCTCGAACAGGTGCCCGAGGTTGTAGAGCTCGTGACTGTCGTCGCGCTCGAGCACCCATCGATCGGGCCCGGCCCACCGATGCGGTGCCTGCGGGTTGATCGTGCGCGTGGTGTAGAGGTAGCCGTCAGGCTCCTGCGCCGCCGCGATCTTCGCGATCAGTCCGTCCACGTACGCATCGAGCTTCGTGTCCGGATGGACGTTCAGCGCGTACGACGCACCTTCGATGACCTTGTACACGTCCGTGTCGTCGAACGGATAGCCGGGTGGACGCGTATCCTCGAGCTTCTCGCCACGCAGCGCCCTGGCCGCGCGCTCGAAGTGATAGACGCGGTTGGTCCGTTCGCACTGCTGGAAGGCCACCGGGATCGTGACCTGCCGGTTGGTCTCTATGCGCGGCGCCCAGAACACATCGTCGAGGTGCACGCTCGTGAACGGCACCGGCTTGAACGGGTAGTCGGGACGGGATTGCCCGGCGATGACAGCGAGGCTCGCAACGGCTACCGCGAGCACGGTGCCGACGGTGAAGGGTCTGCGCATGCGTTGATCCTCGCCCATGTTAGAACTCCCAACTCCCAACTCACAACCCCCAAACCGTCCGGGCCGGTGGGGGAGTGGTGAGCTGAGACGTTGGGAGTAAACGTGTCCTGACTGGCTGTTCCTAGAAAGAGATTTCGGTGCGAATGTACATCTGTCGCGCCCCGTTGATCGGCGAGCCGGTCTGGCCGAACGTCGTGCTGGTGATGCTCGGGAAATCGTTCCAGTCGGGCGTTCCCCACACGGGGTGGTTCAACACGTTGGTCATGGTCACGTGCAGCCGCAGGTTCGTTCGGCCGGGCAGGTCGAAATCCTTGTTGAGCGCGGCGTCGAGGTTCCACGTCGCCTTCCCGCGCAGGATCACCAGCTGACCGAGCTCACCCGGCGCGCTGGGGACCCGGATGTACTCCGGATTGGCGCGGCCATCCGGTCCGATGTACTTGGGATCGATCCAGTAGCGGTTCAGGCCGGGACCCTGGCTGAACTGGATGGCGTTCTGCAGGTCTTCGAGGGTGGTGCCGTTCACGAGGATGATGCCCGCCTCGTGCTGGTTGAACGTCGCCCGGCCGCCGTTCAGCCTGAAGGGCGATCCGGACTGCGCCGTCAGCGTCCCGCCGATCGTCCAGCCGCCGACGATGGCGTCGAGGATGCCATTGTTGATGCGGAACTGGCGGTCCCTGCCGAAAGGCAGATCGTAGGTGCCGAATGACTGCAGCACGTGACGCACATCGTAATGAGCGGCGGTATTGTCCAGCGAGCGGTCCCGCAGCGTGCGGTAGTTGGCCTCCTGCGTGGAATTCTCCGCCCAGATGTCGCCGGAGCTCTTCGCCAGCGTGTAATTCACCGACATCTGCACTCCGTGCCAGTAACGCTGCCGGAGCTGCATCTGCAGTGCATGGTACCGGGTGTACGACTGATCGTCGACGAGCCACGCCCCCTGGCTGCCGGCAAACGGGTTCGCGTAGAACATGTTGATCGGATAGGGGCCGGGGGCGTTGTAGCCCAGCCTCACACAGGGGGCGAAGGTGTTGCCATAGAGACGGCAGACGTAGTTGGCGTTACCCGCGATGCTGTTGGCGAGAGCCCCGACGACCCCCTGCTGCAGGTTGGTGATGAACCCGCCGTTGGTGAACCCGGATCCCGATGCGAGCGCTGGCTGCGACCCCCGCGGCCCGAAGGCTGTCTCGAAAATCGGCAGGGGAACCTGGCCCGGGAGACCGCGATTCTGGAAGCTGTTGACGCCGGCCGCGGCATTGATCTCGAGGTTCCTCTGAGCGTTTCTGAAATCGTCGAGGAAGCCGTTCTCGAAAACGTTCACCTCGTTGATGTTGTAGGTGCGCCAGACGTTCTCCCCCCGGGTGCCGAGGTAGCGGGCTTCGATCACCGTGTGCGGCGCGATCTGGCGCTGGACGCCGATGTTCCAGGAGTGCACGTAGGGCGTCTGGAGGTCGTCCTTCATCGTGCGGAAGCCGTTCGAGAACGTGAAGTCGGACTGCGGGAACACCTCTTTGTACTCGAGCGGGAACGCGACGAACGGTGGCAGCGGGGTCTGCAGGGTGAGCTCGCCGGGCTGGAAGCCGATGCCCGGCTGGAGTCGGAGCGACTGGCCGTACCCCGGATTGCTGCCGGCGTTGAAGGCGAACATGTTCGTGCCTTCGTCGTAGTAGGTCAGCGAGTAACTGCCGCGGATGACGCTTTCGCGGCCGCCGCCGATGAGCTTCGAGAGGAAGCTGCCTTCGCTCGCCATGGGGGTCCACGCGAACCCGATATTGGGGGCGACGTTGTTCCAGTCGGTCTTCGCGGCGGACTTGCCCCGGACGATCGTCGGATTCAGCACGCCATTGAGCTGCCCCGGCTGGAAAAGCGCGGTCGATGGTCCGAAGAGGTTTGCGACGTCCGGGAAGTTGGCATTCTCCAGCTTGCTGTACGGATGCCCCGTGACTTCGTACCGCACGCCGTAGTTCAAGGTGAAGTCCGGCGTCATCCGCCACTGGTCCTGAGCGAAGATCCCGCCCATCTTCGACGCCGTCCAGTTTTCCCGGTAGATCGAATCCGAATACTGAAGCGTCGCGGGGTCGAGAATCCGGCCGGTGGTCACATCGGAGACCCGGCCGGTCAGCAGCGCATACAGGTTGCGCACGTTGGCCAGATCCGCGTTCTGAATGCCCGGCATCGATGACGAACTGAAGATGCCCTGCGCCGGATCACCTGCGGGCATGCCGAGGGTATACCGCGGCAAGCCGAGGAACCCGCCCGACCCCGGACCGTCGAGGGACGTGTCGCGCCAGTCGGTGAAGCGGAAGGTGGTGCCCAGGGTCCACTTGTGCGATCCCTTCATCATCGTCAGCGTGTCGCTGAGAGTAGTGATGTAGTGGCGGCCGGTGATCGGTGCGGCATCGTTCGCGAGAGGCTGCAGGCCCAGCGGCAGGTTGTTGGGAAACCGAACGGGCTTGCCGTTGAGCACGCCGTTCAACTGCTCGTAGTACTTGGCCTCACGGAACGGGATGGTGTCCCCGCTGTGCTGCACGCCGTACCGGAACTCGTTGTGCGTGTTCGAGGTGATCGACCAGTTCAGGCCGGTCGAGCCGATCCACCACGCGCGGGTCTGGGTATCGAGCTGGGGCGGAAAATCCGGGAGTGGAAACACGCGGCGGCCGGATGTGTCCTGCCGGTAGAAGTTCCAGCTGCCCATCAACGCAAGGTTGTTGGAGATCTGGTAGTCCAGCCGGGCGGTGGGGTAGTAGTTGTCCGTCTGCTGCGGCTCGCGCCACGCGATCTCTTCGCTCAGCAGGCTGTTGGTGCTGCTGACCGTGGAATACTGACGCGCCTCGCGGTGGCCCGCCAGCATGCGGGCGATGAGCGGGTCGATCGTCGAGGGATGACCGGCCGCGCGGGCGATGTCGAGCACGTTCGCGGTCCGGACCTCGCCGGACGCGGTCTGGTACGTGAAGACGCCCTGCTCCGTCTGCGGCTTCAGGACGGTCTCCTCCCGCGTCTGGGTCTGCGGGATGTACTCCTGTTCGTAATTGATGAACAGGAACAGCTTGTCCCGCAGCGCCGTGCCGGGCGCGAGCGGACCGCCGAAGCTGCCGCCGAAATCGTGACGGCGGAGCCGGTTCTTCTCGATGTTTCTGGCATTGTTCGAGAAGCTGTTCGCGTTGAAGGCCTCGTTCCGGTGCTGCCAGAAGCCGCTGCCGCGATACTGATTGGTTCCGCGGCGGGTCACGAACTTCAGGTTCACGCCGCCCATGGCACCGGCTTCGGCGCCCTGCCCGGTGGTTTCGATCGTGACCTCCTCGATCGCGCCCAGACGAGCCGGGACCGTGCCGAAGAAGCTGGTGCCGCCGCTCTTCCACCCGTTCGACGAGTTGTTCACGCCGTCGATCGTCGGATTGATCGTTCCGCCCGGCATGCCGTTGTAGTGCGGCGACCCTCCCTGCGGGCTGGCTGCGCCGGGCACGAGCGTCGCCATGGTGAAGACGTTGCGGCCGGCCAGCGGGATCTCGGTGATCGTCTTGCGGTTCAACGTCGCCGAGATCATGTTGGAGCTGGTCTCGAGGACGGGGCTCGCCCCTTCGACGGTGACCATCTCTTCGATGCCGCCGACACCGAGCCTCACGCGGAGGTCGGTCGTCCGGCCCGACTCGACGGCGACCTTGTTGTAGACCGCCGTGCGGAAGCCCTGCAGGCTGACGGTGATCGAATAGGTGCCGTGGTTCAGATCGGGGAACGAGAAGATGCCCGACTCGTTGGTGACGGCGTCTCGCGTTCGTCCGGTGGCTTCGTCTTTGAGCAGGACGGTCGCGCCCGGGACGACGCCATCGGCGGTGTCGGTGACGGTCCCCGCGATGCTGCCGGTGATACGGATCTGGGCGGCTGCGGGGGCGGCGAACGCGGTCAGAACCAGCAGGATGGCGACGCTACGTGTCTTCATGGTGCTCCTCTGTGGTGCCCGTGGGACGTCCCGCGCGCGGACAGCGGCGCGGCTGTAAGCGATTACAATCCGGCGCGAATGGTAACGCTTACATGGCCGCGATGCAAGCGGATTTCGATCGCGACCGGCCGTGGTACGATGCGCGCCATCCGGAGGACCGATGAGCCGCTTTTCTGCTGACCAGCTTGCCTACGCCGCCAGCCGATCCAGTTATCTGGATCGCGCCCAGTCCATCGCCTTCCTGAAGACCATGGACATCAGGATGAGCGTCGGGCACTGGTCGGCCGGCGACTTCTGCGATCGCTTCGCGCCTCCCGGATACCACTCGGACGATCCCGCGTTTCGCAACGATTTCGAGGGGCAGTGCCGGCGGACCAGCGCCGCGGGCGTCGACGCCATCGAGATCCATCAGAGCGTGTTCGAGACCTCGCTCAACGGCGACGTCGATCCGGCCGCCATCGACCGGGCGCGGAACGGATTTCTGGCCGAACTGGGGATGACCGTGACCGCGTGCAACATCAACACCTGGACCAACCCGAAGTTCCGGCTCGGCGGCCCGTGCAACCCCGACCCGGCTCTGCGCCGCGCCGCGCTCGACGAAATCCTCAAGGGGGTCGAGATCTGCCGGACGATGGAGATCCCGGTGCTGAGCGTGTGGCCGGGATCCGACGGCGCCGACTATCACTTCCAGATCGACTATCGGCAGTCGCTCGAATGGTTCACGGAGGCGCTCGTCACGGTCAACCGGAAGTGCCTCGAGTACGGCGTGCGCCTCGCGATCGAGCCGAAGCCGTACGAGCCACGCGAGCTGTTCATGATCGTGCCGACCGCCGCCTCGGCGATCCTCGTCGCCCAGAAGGTCAACCACGCCTGCGGCGGCAACAACTGCGGGCTGACGATCGACTACGGTCACCAGAAGATGGAAGCAACGACCGCGTCGACCGCCTGCGATCTGGCGGAATACGCCGGCGTACCGGTGCACAAGTTCGACGTAAACGATGCGCGCCAGGGGCGCAACGATCAGGACTGCATGTTCGGCACGCTCTCGATCCCGGAGTCGGTCGAATACCTCTACACGACCTTCCTGCGGAACTATCGCGGCTGGTACAGCCAGGACCAGTTTACCTACCGGGAGGATCCGACCCGCGCGATCGAGCGCAGCATGATCAACTTTGCGAACCTCGCCCTCAAAGCCGTCCGCATCCTCGTCCAGCAGCCGGCGCTCGACAAGGCCCGGCAGGCCGGGACGGGGCCCGACGTGCTCGACGTGGTGTCGCCGGTGTTGGTGGGGTAAAGCACGTGCGACGTGCGACGTGCGACGTGCTGCGGCAGTGAGAGTGAATGGCTTACACGATAGGGATTGACTACGGCACGAACTCTGTCCGCGCGGTGGTGGTGGACTGCTCGGATGGACGGGTGCTCGGCGCCACCGTGTTCGCCTATCCCAGCGGAGATCAGGGCGTTCTGCTGCATCCGAGGGATCCCCATCTGGCCCGGCAGAATCCGGTGGACTACATCGCCGGCCTGCGGGCCTCGGTGACCGGCGCCCTCGCGGCGGCTGCACGCGAGCCGGGATTCTCTGCTGGCCGGGTGATCGGCATCGGCGTCGATACCACCGGCTCGACCCCGCTGCCCGTGGACGCGCAGGCGCGCCCGCTCGCGGCAGACCCGAAGTGGCGGACGAATCTCGCGGCTCACGCCTGGCTGTGGAAGGACCACACGTCGGCCGCCGAAGCCGCACGCATCACCGAGCTCGCGCGGCAGCATGCCCCCCAATACTTGTCGCCGATCGGCGGCACGTATTCGTCCGAATGGTGGTGGTCGAAGATCTGGCATTGTCTCAACGTCGCGCCCGACGTGTTCGAGGCCGCCGCGAGCTGGGTCGAACTCGCCGACTTCATCCCGGCGCTCCTGGCCGGCGTGAACGATCCAAGGCACATCGTCCGTTGCGTCTGCGCCGCCGGCCACAAGGCGATGTACGGCGAGTCATGGGGCGGGCTGCCGTCGAAGGCGTTTCTCGCCCGGCTCGACCCGAAGCTGGCCGAGCTGCGCGACCGGCTGTACGACAAGGCCTACCCGCCCGGGCGCGCCGCGGGCGCGCTGTCCACGGAGTGGGCCAGCGCTCTCGGCCTTCCCGCCGGCATCGCGATCGCGATGGGCGGGTTCGACGCGCACTACGGCGCGGTGGGCTCCGGCATCCGGACGGGCACGTTCGTGAAGATCATCGGCACCTCCACGTGCGACTGCGCCATCGCACCCGCCGACGACGGCATTGCCGACATCCCGGGCATCTGCGGCATCGTCAATGGCTCGATCATGCCCGGGTATTTCGGGATCGAAGCCGGCCAGTCGGCGGTCGGCGACATTCTCAAATGGTGGGTGGAAGGGATCTGCGGGGGCGGCGAGCCGTTGCACGCGACGTTGTCGGAGGAGGCTGCGCGCCTGGCGGCCGGGGAGTCGGGTCTCATCGCGCTCGACTGGAACAACGGCAACCGGACCATTCTGGTCGATCCGCGGCTGACCGGCCTGATCATCGGTCAGACCCTGCACACGACCCGGGCGGAGATCTATCGGGCGCTGATCGAGGCGACCGCGTTCGGCGCGCGCGCGATCATCGAGCGGATCCGCGACTACGGCGTCCCGATCGACCGCGTGGTCTGCTGCGGCGGCATTGCCGAGAAGAACGATCTGTTCATGCAGATCTACGCGGACGTCATCGGCCAGACGATGCTGATCGCCGGCTCGCCCCAGACCCCCGCACTCGGGGCGGCGATCTCGGCCGCGGTGACGGCCGGGCCGGCTGCCGGCGGGCATCCAGACTGGACGACCGCCCAGGATCGCATGACGACAGTCGAGGAGCGGCGGTTCGTGCCGGATCGTGGTTCGCGGGCCGTATACGATGAGCTGTATGGCATCTACCGCGAACTGCACGACGTCTTCGGCGGCGTCGGGCGCGCCGATGCGGACCTCGGCTCGGTCATGAAACGGCTCCTGTCGGTCAAAGCGACCGCATCCAGATGACGCACGAGACGCTGCGCGCCGCCGTGTACAACGCCAACATGGAGCTGGCGGCCAGCGGGCTGGTCATGGGGACGTTCGGCAACCTGTCGGCCGTCGACCGCGCCGCCGGCGTCTTCGCGATCAAGCCGAGCGGCATGCCCTATGGCGAGCTGAAGCCGGCCGATATGGTGATCGTCTCGCTGGCGGACGGCGGCGTGATCGACAGCGGCTTGCGGCCGTCGTCCGATACGCCGACGCACCTCGAGCTGTACCGGGCCTTCGACTGCGGCGCGATCGTGCACACGCATTCCGAGTACGCGACGATGTTCGCGCACGCGCGCATGCCGATCCGATGCATGGGCACGACCCACGCCGATTACTTTCGCGGAGACATTCCGGTGACGCGACCGATGCGCCGGGACGAAGTCGAGCAGGCCTACGAGAGGAACACGGGGCTGGTGATCGCCGAGACGTTTGCCGCGGGCCTCTCGGCGTCGGACGTGCAGGCCGTGCTGGTGGCCAATCACGGGCCGTTCACCTGGGGTGCCGATGCGGCGACCGCGATCGAGCACGCGCGGGTGCTCGAGTACCTCGCGCGGCTCGAATGGCGCGTGCGGACCATGGCGCCGGACGCACCTGTGCCGGACCGGTTTCTCATCGACAAGCATTACCTCCGCAAGCACGGCCCGAAGGCCTACTACGGGCAGAAGTGATCACCGCTGTTCTCTGGGACCTTGACGGCACGCTCGTCGACTCCGCCGAGTACCACTGGCTCGCATGGCGCGACACGATGCGGGGAGAGGGCATGGAACTCGGCTACCAGCAGTTCCTCGACGGCTTCGGCCAGAAGAATGACCGCATCCTGACGCACTGGCTGGGCGAAAGGGCCACGCCGGACGTGATTCGGCGTGTCGGTCATGCGAAGGAGGCGATCTACCGCGAGCTCGCCGCGGGCGGCGGGCTGTCGCCGCTCCCCGGCGCCGCGGAGTGGGTCGCGCGGCTGCACCGGAACGGCTGGCGTCAGGCGGTCGCGTCGTCCGCTCCAGCGGAAAACGTCCGGGTCATGCTCCGCGTGCTGAACCTGGACCGCTACTTCGATGCGGTCACCGCGGCAGAGGATGTGACGGCGGGCAAGCCCGATCCGCAGGTCTTCCTGAAGGCGGCGGCGAAGCTGCACGCCGAGCCCTCGGCATCGGTCGTTGTGGAGGACGCGGCAGCTGGAATCGAAGCCGCGAAGCGGGCCGGCATGAAGTGCGTGGGCGTGAGCCGGGCCGCCGTGCTCCCGGCCGACGTCTTCGTCCGTTCGCTCGCTGAGTTGCCGCCAGACACGTTCGAGCGGCTCGTGGCGCGCCCGATCTGAAGGCCCGCCTGCGGGGAAGACCCCGGAGCCGTTTTGGCGCCCGGTTTGGAGTTTGGAGTTTGGAGTTTGAAGTTGAAGGTGGCGCCTACCGTTTACGAGGCTTCGCCGTCGAGTCGCGGACGACGAGCTGGGTCGCAACCTGGTAGACGTCGCCTTCCACGTGCTCCTCGCCGATCAGGCTGAACAGGGCTTGAAACGCTGTCGATCCCACATCCCGCGCCGACATCCGGACCGTCGTCAATGCCGGATTGGTGTAGCTGGCCAGCGGGATATCGTCGAAGCCGACGAGCGACAGGTCCTCGGGCACTCGCAGGCCGGCCGCGTGGATTGCATGCAGCGCGCCGATGGCAGTCCAGTCGTTCGAGCACACGACGGCGGTCGGCGTCCTGGCGACCTTCAGCAGCTCCTTCATCGCCTTCTCACCCCCTTCCGCCGTGTGCGTCCCCTCGCGAACCAGCTTCCGGTCGAGCGTGATCCTGTGATGGCGCAGCCCGTCCACGAACGCCTGGCGTCGTGTGCGCGCCGAGTGCAGGTCCAGTGGACCGGTGATGAACGCGACGTTCCGGTGGCCGAGGCCGACGACGTGATCGACCGCCTGCCGGACGCCATGGCCGTAATCGATCGACACATGGCTCATGCGCGGCCCCATCTGACCCACGTCCATGAACACGATCGGCACGCTGCGCTTCGACAGCTCCTTGATCAGACCGACGTCCATCTCGGAGGTCATCATCGCGACCCCGTCGACTTTCCGTTCGAGCATCCGGCGCAGGCAGGCCGTCATCCGGGTCGTATCGTAATCGGTGCTCGTCAGCAGCAGGTCGTACTGCTTCTGGGCGGCGAGCCCCTCGAAGGTCCGGATCAGCTCCGGGAAGAACGGATTGGTAATGTCGGAAACGATCAGGCCGATCAGGCGGCTGCGGCCGGAGACGAGCGCCCGGGCGTGGCTGTTCGGGTAGTAATTGAACTCGGTCACGGCACGCCAGACCTTGCGCGCCGTGGCCGCCTTCACCGGGCCGCTTTGATTCAGCGTCCTCGATACAGTCGCCGTCGAGACATTGGCCCGCTTGGCGATCGCTGCGATGTTCATGGCCGATCAGGGAGTGTATCACCCGGCCCGGGCCGCGCGCTCGAGCGCAATGTAACGCGCGCGCAAGGACCGGTAGAGCGTTACATTGGCCTCGAGGGGCGGCACGAGCGATCCGGGAGGCGGCCGGGCAAAGTCGGCGACGATATCGGCCCACGCCAGACCGGTGTCGGCCTGCCAGGCGCGCAGCGCGGCGCCGAGCGCCGCCGAGTCCTGGGATTCGAACCGGTGCACGTCGGCACCGCAGACGTCGGCCAGGACCTGCAGGATCTCGCGGTTGGCCGCGGCACCGCCGGTCGCGTAGATCCTGCGGGGCGTGACCCCCATCCACTCGGAGTGTCGCGCGATCGCGAACATCTGCGCTTCGACGACGGCTCGCACGTACCGCTCCGGCGGAGCCCCCTCGAGACCGTCACAGACCACGGCAGGTCGGGGCACCGGTGGCGTGATCTCCGGCTCGAACCAGGGCAGCATCGCCGCCCCGCCGTTGCCGGCGTCGGTTGCGGCGAGGGCGGCCGAGAACCCGTTCCAGTCGAGCCCGAACTGGTCCCGGATGCGCTCGCGTGCAAGCGAGCCGTTGCGGAAGACCGTGATGCCCATGTAATCGCCGGTCGGTGAGACGAAGACGTGGCCCGTTGCCTCCGAGCTGACCCGCGGCTCGCTCATGGGGCCGAAGATCGTGTCGCTGGTACCCAGCGACACCGCGAGCTCCCCCTCGTGGATCAGGCCGGTTCCCACCAGGCTGTTGGGGTTGTCGCCGGACCACGCAACCACCTGTGCCGCCGGCAAGCCGAATCGAGACTGCCAGTCGCCGGCCAGCTTTCCAACCGCAGCCGACGACGCGACCAGGGGAGGGAGCTTGCCCGTGAGGTCCGGTGCGGTCGCATTGATGGCCCGAGAGGACCAGGTGCGGCTCCGCAGATCCATCAGATTCATACCGGAGCCATCGGCGTGGTCGATCGGGCCGTGGCGGCCGATCAGCAGCGATGCCAGATACGAGCTGACGAGATGGATGCGGGCCGTGCGTGCGTAAGCGCCCGGCGCCTCGCGGGCGAACTTCCTGATCTGCGGCCCCGTGAACCGCGCGACAGCGCGCGAGCCTGTGAGCTCGGCGAGTACCTGCGGACCGCCAAGTGCGGATTCGATCTCCGCGCACTCGCGGGCCGTGCTGCTGTCCATCCAGATCGGCGACGTGGCACGGGTGAGCGCCTGCGGCGACGCGCCGCAGTACACGCTGCCGTGCTGCTGCGCCGAACCGCTGATGGCGCGGAGCGACGTGCGATCGATGCCCCGCGCCATACGGCCCAGCATCGTCTCCAGCGCCGCGGCCCATATCGCCGGACGCGCGTGCACGACACCCGGTTCCTCCGATGGCTGGAACGGCTCCGCAAACGTCAGCGCGTCGCGGAACACGACCGCACGCCGGTCCGCGTCGATCACGACCACTGACAGGCTTTGCGTACTGCAGTCAAGTCCAGCGTAAAGCACGGTTCCAGTTTCCCGGTTCTTGGTTCAGCGTTCAGCGTTCAGAGTTCCCACAGTTTCCCATGCACTCGTCTTCGAGGACCGGGCGATCGCGTCGATGACGGCCATGTTCGCCACGGCGTCTTCCAGGGGAGCCGGCTGCGGGCGGTTCTGGAGGATGGCGGCGGCAAATTCTTCGGCCTGGATCGTGAACTGGTTACAGACGTCGAGCTCGATGTGCTCGATGCCGGAACCGTGGATTTCGCCGGTCCGGTCGAGCGCGAGACGGCAGGGACGGTCGATCGGGGCGTTGAAGGGGATCTCGATGGCGAGACGCCCGGTCGTGCCGACGATCTGGATCCGCTGGTAGTACTGGAGCTGGGTGCTGCAGGTGCCCACCGCGTGGCGCCCGTCGAAGTCGAGGATCAGCGACGTCAGCCGGTCGACGCCGAAGCGCCTATCGACGTCGAGCGTGCCGGCGACGCGCGACGGCTCGGCGCCGAAGATGAAGCGTGCCGTGTTCACGAGATAGCACCCGATGTCGAGCAGCCCTCCGCCGCCGAACCCGGCGATGTTCCTGACGTTGCCCGCCTCGTCGTTGTAATAACTGAAGAAACCCGACATCGCGCGAACGCCGCCGAGCTCACCACCGTCGACCAGCGCCTTCGCGCGCCGCCACTGCGGATGGGTGCGCACCATGAAGGCTTCCTGGATGCGGACGCCGGTGCGGTCCCGCACCTCCAGCAGCGTCCGCGCCTCGGCAGCGTTCAGCGCGATCGGCTTCTCGCACAGCACGTGTTTGCCTGCTTCGGCAGCCTTCGCCGTCCACGGCACGTGCAGATGGTTGGGGAGAGGGATGTACACCGCGTCCACATCGGGATCCGCGAGAAGCGCCTGGTACGAGGCATGCGCACGCGGGATGCCGAGGTCCGCCGCCGCCCGCGCCGCGCGCGCGCCGTCACGCGAAGCGATCGCGACGATGCGGCAATGCGCGGCAGCCTGCATGGCAGGGATCACCTTGGCGGTCGCGATCTTCGCCACGCCGAGTACGCCCCAGCGAATCTTGTTCATCGAGGCATGTTAGTCTTCGCGGGATCCTCAAGGAGTCGATCTCATGCGCCTGTGTGGAATTCTACTCGTGGGGCTGCTGTCATTGACGGCTCTGCCCGAGGCGCGCCAGGTCCAGATTGGCACGTCGGGCGCGAGAGTAGGCCGGTGATCTTCCTCGTTCACCACGCGGATGCGGTCGAGCCGGAGCGGGACGCGCAGCGCCCGCTCTCCGCAGCCGGGCGTGCCCATGCCGACCGGCTCGCGGCGGAAGCCGCGATGCGCGGAGTCAAACCGGTTGCCGTCTGGCACAGCGGGAAACTGCGCGCGCGTCAGACGGCGGAAGCCTTCCGGCGCGCGTGCCATCCGCAGGCAGCGCTCGCCGCGATTCGAGGGCTGCGACCAGACGACCCTCCGAACGAGATCCAGACCAGACTTGCCGGCGAATCCCGCGACGTGATGCTCGTCGGCCACATGCCGGGCCTCCCCCGCCTGCTGCAGGCGCTCCTCCGCCGGCGTGCGGGGGAGACGCCGGCCTCTTTCCCGCAACACGGGTTGGTGGCGCTCGAGGCGGATGGCGAGAGGTGGGTGGAACGCTGGAGGCTCGAGTGAGAGCCGCAGGCCATCCCGTCACCAAAACACGACGAGCGCCTACCCTGAACCGCTTCTGAGATCAGCGCAGCGACGACTGGGTCGTCGTGGTCTTCTTCGTCGCGTCTTCGATCGCCTTCCATTCCGGTGGCTTCACGCCGAGCAGGTGCCGCGCGAAGAAGTCATAGCGCTTGTGCTCCCCGTAGGCACCGCCGTTCGTGTGGCCCGCGCCGGGGATCACCAGCAGGTCGAACTCCTTGTTGTGCTTGATCAGCTGATTGACGACCTGATACGTCGATGCCGGGTCCACGTTGTTGTCCATCTCGCCGACGACGAGCAGCACCCTGCCCTCCAGGCGCCAGGCGTTATCGACATTCGACGACTCGGCGTAGTGCTCGCCGATCGGCCATCCCATCCACTGCTCGTTCCACCAGATCTTGTCCATCCGATTGTCGTGACATCCGGCCGCCGAGACCGCCGCCTTGTAGAAATCCGGGAAGAAGAGGAGCCCGCCGAGCGAGTTCTGCCCACCGGCCGAGGTGCCGTAGAGGCCGACGCGCGTGATGTCGTAGTAGGGATACTTCGCGGCAGCGGCCTTGTGCCAGAGAATCCGGTCGGGGAATCCGGCGTCCTTCAGGTCGCGCCAGGCGACGTCGTGGAACGCCTTGGAGCGGTTGCTCGTGCCCATCCCGTCGATCTGCACGACGATGAAGCCGATCTCCGCCTGGGCCTGCATCTGGTTGTAGGCGCTGAAGCTCTTGGGCACGAACGACGCCTGCGGCCCCGCATAGATGTTCTCGATCACCGGGTACTTCTTGGCCGGGTCGAACCTGGTCGGGCGGTAGATGACGCCCCAGATGTCGGTCTTCCCGTCACGCCCCTTCGCGACGAAAACTTCGGGCGGCTTCCAGCCGGCTGCCTTCAGCGCGGTGTTATCGCCCGTCTCGAGGGTCGAGAGCAGCGAGCCGTCGGCCGCGGACCGCAGTTCGGTGACCGGCGCCGCGTCGACGCGCGAGTAGGTGTCGACGAGCAGCTTGCGGTCAGGCGAGAACGAGGCAGTGTGCGTCCCCTCACCGGGGGTCAGCGTGACCAGCCCCGTACCGTCGAAGTTGATCCGATAGTAGTAGACGAAGTACGGATCCTTGCCCGGGTACATGCCGTTTGCACTGAAGTAGATCTGCCGCGCCTTTTCGTCGACGCTGACGACCGCGCGCACCGGCCAGTCGCCTTTGGTGATCTGGTTCTTCACGGCGCCGGTCGCGCTGTCGTACAGGTAAAGATGGTTCCACCCGTCACGCTCCGACATCCAGATGACTTCCTTCGTCTCTTCGAGATCCTGCCGGAAGCGTTTGCCCGAATAGCAGAAAAAGGTTTTCGGCTCCTCGCTGATGACCGCGCGGGTCTTTGCCGTGGCCGCATCGACTTCGATGACGCGATAGATCTGGTGGCCGCGCTGGTTGTAATCGAACGTCACCGCCGAATTGTCCTTGCGCCAGGTCAGCCGGCCGACGTCGTACGCGTTGGGGAAGAGGGCGGTGTCGACGTCGAGCCGTTTCTTCGAAATGACATCGAAGAGCACCGGCACTTCCACGTCGAGCACGTCACCCGGTTTCGCATACTGCATGGACGAGTGCTTCGGCTGCAGCTGGTCCTCAGGCGAGGATTGCACGTAGTGCACGTAGCGGCGATGGCCGGGTCGGACCTTGAACACCGCAAGCTTCCGCGAGTCGGGCGACCAGACGATGGAGTCGGGATCGAAGTATCCGCCTTCGGACCCGTCGGTGCTGAGCAGCGTGACGTCGCGGCTGCCGACCTCGCGGACGCCGACGTTGTAGTTCCTCACGAGGGCTTCGAACTTGCCGTCCGGCGACCGGCGCGGCTCGACGGCGTTGACGTCGAACTCGGGCCGGACGGGACCCGCAAGGCCGCCGCCGCGCCCACCGCGCCCGCCA
>DATFFM010000171.1:0-14901 GCA_035250005.1 Vicinamibacterales bacterium
CGCCCGGCCGCCAGATGCTGACGAGCGCAGCCGCGTGCACGATCGCGTCGGCCTCGGCCGCCGCCCGCCGGATCGCCGGCCGATCTCGCACGTCGCCGTCGTGCGGCACGCCCGGCAGCCCCGCCGCCGACGCATGGCGCGCAAACACCACCGGGGTGTGACCGCGTGCGTGCAGCGCCCGCACGATCGCGGCGCCGAGATAGCCGGTTCCGCCGGTGACGAGAACGCGCATGCTGGAGAGATCGTTATATGCTTCTCGTCAATGTTCAAGCGGCAGCGGACCGGGTCCGTCGTGTGCGCCTCGTGCGGCTCGCTCGTCGGCGTCAACGATGATCAGTGTTATTCCTGTGGACGAAGAAACCCCGGGCTCTGGGGATACGCTCCGCTGCTGCGGCGGCTCGGGAACGATCTCGGCTTCGTGCCGATGATCGTGTATGGCTGCGGCGCCCTGTATGTGGTCGCCCTGCTGCTGACCGTGGTGCGCGGCGGGAACATCATGGGGGGCGGCAGTCCGCTGGGCATTCTGGCGCCGGGCAACGACATCCAGCTGCTCCTCGGGGCCAGCGGCGCCACGCCGGTCTTCCGCTTCGAGATGTGGTGGACGGTGCTGAGCGCCGCCTGGCTGCACGGGAGCATCCTTCACATCGTGTTCAACATGATGTGGGTGCGCAACCTCGGGCCGGCGACCGCCGATCTGTACGGCGGCCCGCGCATGGTGATCATCTACACGGCGGGATCGGTGGGCGGATTCCTTCTCAGCTCGGTGCTCGGCCTGTATCCGATCCCGATGTTCGGCGCGCCGTTCACCGTCGGCGCATCCGCCCCGATCTTCGGGCTGCTGGGCGCCTTGATGTACTACGGCCGGCGCAGCGGCAGCAGCCTGGTGCACGCCGAAGCGAAGGGCTATGCGGTCGCGTTCTTCATCTTCGGCCTGATCATGCCCGGCATCGACAATGCCGCGCACGCCGGCGGGTTCATCGGGGGGTACGCCGCCGGTCTGTGGCTGGATCCGCTGAAGCCCGAGCGGGTGAACCACATGGTCGGCGCGCTGATCTGCCTGGTTGCCACCGCGGCTGCCATTCTCGCCTCGATCGCGAAGATCGTGCCGATTCTGCCGTATCTGAGGTGATCCGCGGCTACCGCGAATACAGGTCGATGATTCGCGCGATGGCGCGGCGACAGACCCGGCAGAAGCCGACCGTATCGCGTGTGAACATGACGCAGTCCGCCTGAGGCCGGTAGAGCCCCTTGGCTTCGTAGCTGGCCCCTTCGAACGCGCCGACGGCCTGGCCGTACTTCATCGCGGCCAGGAACTTTTCTTCGAAATTCTGCTGCTCGCGAAAAAGGGCGTCCATCTCCTCCTCGGGGGCGTTTCGCTTCCGGATCTCGCGGCGACGCTCCTGGATGGCCCGGCTGTGCTTCTCGAAGGCGTCCTTCTCCCACGGCGTCGGCAGCGGTGTGCCGGGGGTGACGAGATCGCGCCACTTCAGCGCGGCCGGGTCCTTCAGCGCGGTGATGTTCGGTTCCCATGGCTCGGGCCGATCGGGGGCGCCGGTCTCGTACGCGACGTCCGAGGTGTAGTACTCGTCGGCGAGCGCCGCGAAGTGGTGGCCGAACTCGTGAACGAAGACGTAGTCCGAAAACGCGCTGTCGACCGACGCCGTCGCGTGATCGTTAAAGATGCCCCCGCCGCCGTACGTCTTCTCGTTGACGAGGATCTCGATGAATTCGTACGGAGCGATCGAGGCGGCGTCGCGGAGGGCCCGGTTGTCGAGCGTCAGCACATAGCGTTCGGAGTCGAAGATGTTGTATTGCGCGCCGACCGGCGTGCGCCGGAAGACACCTGCGTTCGGCCGATGGACGCCGCTCTCGGCCGACGGCAGCTGCAGCGCCCGGACGTTGAAGTCCCCGCGCCGGCTCTTGAACGGCTCCTCCGCGAACAACGCCCCGAGCAGCCGGGTCGCGTCGGTCTGGAACTTCGCCATCTCCGCCGTGGTGTAGCCCTCGCTGATGATCAGCAGGTCGACCTTCTGTGAGGCGGGACCACTCTCCACCATCGGCACGACGCGGCCCGCATGCCCTTTGAGACCCGCGCGGTTCACGAAGCGCGAGCCCGGATCGACGTCGGCCGTCCAGACCGGCACGAAGCGGTTGTCCTTCTGGCGTCTGTGAACGGTGATCTTGACCGGCCGGCGCGGCCAGGGGAAGCGGAGCGACTCGTGAAACGTGCGGTGCAGGGTCTTCGACTCGGCCGTCGTCTCCCACTCGCCGTAGATGGAGGCGAAGCCGCGGGAGAAGAGCAGTGCGCCGGTCTGGTCGCGGACGTCGAACATGTACGGGCCGAGATTCGTGTCGTCGGCGAGCTGGATTCGGCTGCCCGCCCAGGGGCCGTCATTGACCACCTGGTCGAGCGCGAACGTTTCTCCGGCCTTGGGTCCACCGGTGTGGAAGTAGTCCACCCGCATCGTCTCGGCGGTGAAGTCGCGATCGTACGGCGCCGCCGGCTGCCGTGTGGCCAGCGTGATCAGCAGGGCGACGAGAGTCAGAAGCCGCATGCGAAAAGTATAATCACCGCGTGCGCAAACCTGTCGTACTCATTACCGGAGCCGGCGGCGAGATCGGCCACGGCCTGATCGACCGGCTGACGGGCGGCAAGGACCGCGCGATCGTCACGCTCGATGTGAGCCCGCTGGACGCCGCGATCGCGGCCAAGGTCGATCGCGAGATCACCGGTTCGATCCTCGATCGCGCGGTGCTCGACCGCATTCTCGCCGAATACCGGGTCGAGCTGGTCATCCACCTGGCGGCGCTGCTTTCCACGCGCTCGGAGTTCACCCCCGTGATGGCGCACCAGGTGAACGTCGAAGGCACGCTCAACCTTCTCGAGTTCGCCCAGCACGAAGCCGAGTCCCACGGCCGCCCCGTGGTCTTCATCTACCCGTCGTCGATCGCCGCCTACGGGCTGCCGACCCTGGACGTGAAGGCCGCGGCCGGCCGGGTCACGGAAGACGAATGGACGCACCCGACGACGATGTACGGGTGCAACAAGCTGTACTGCGAGCAGCTCGGCACGTATTACGCCCGGCACTACAAGCAGCTCGCGGCTGAAACCGCCTCGGGCAAGGTGGACTTTCGCTGCGTGCGCTTCCCCGGGCTGATCTCGGCGCTGACGGTCCCCTCGGGCGGAACGTCGGACTACGCACCCGAGATGATCCATGCGGCCGCCAAGGGGGAGCCCTACGCCTGCTTCGTGCGTCCCGACACGAGGATTCCGTTCATGGCCATGCCCGATGGCGTGGAGGCGCTGCTCGCGCTCGCGGCAGCGCCCAGGGGGAGCCTGAACCGGACGGCCTACAACGTCAGCGCGTTCAATCCGTCCGCGGGAGAAATGCGCGATGTCGTGGTCGAGGCGTTTCCAGGGGCGCAGATCACGTGGGAGACCGACGTGAAGCGGCAGGGCATCGTCGATTCGTGGCCCGCGGACGTTGACGACACGGCCGCGCGACGGGACTGGGGCTTCGCACCCCGCTACGACTTCCGCCGGGCGTTCAGCGAATACCTGATCCCGACCATCAGCAAGAGGTACGAGGTTCGCTGACCCTTCAAACTACAAACTACAAACTTCAAACTTCAAAAGGCGTTCTCTTCGGGACGTTTTGTAGTTTCTAGTTTGTAGTTTGAACGGTTAGCGCGAGCCGGCTATCTGGAGATCCACTCCGGGGGAGGCGTGATCTCGGTGGCTGGGGTGCTGCCGGGGTCGGGCCGGCCGCTGCCCTCCAGGCGGCTGATCGCGCGGACGGTCATGTCGTGGTCGCACGGGATCTGGCAGGACAGCCGCACCCCTGTGACCCCCCGCGCGGCGAGCACCTGCTGTTCGGCCGCCGTCATCCGGTCAGGCTCACCCTCGATGAACTCCACCCGGCAGGTCGTGCACCGCGCGTTCCCCCCGCACGCATGGAGAATGTCCACCTTCGCATCCTGCTCGATGGCGAGCACCAGGCGCTTGCCGTGTTCGACTTCGACCGTCCCGAACCCTTCAACCGTCAGCTGTGGCATGAACGAATCATACTCAATGCTGAACGGTGAACGGTGAATGGTGAACGCTGAAGGCTATGCCGCGGCGCGGTTCAGCTCTTCAGCCCGCTGCAGCGCGACCAGGATGTTCGCGCAGATGTTGCGCTCGCCGACGTGCTGGTGGAACTCGGCCTGTTTCATCACCGCGGCCGGCTGCTCGCGCGCGCCACAGAGCAGCAGGGTCCGGCCGGAGGCATGGAGCCGGTCCGCCACCTCTTCGAGCGCCTTCAGCCCGGTCGCATCGATGGCGGTCATGTTCCGCAGGCGCACGATGACGATCGGCGGGAGCCGCTCGACGTGGTCGGTGATGTAGTTGACCTTGTCGGTGACGCCGAACAGCAGCGGGCCGTGGATGCGGAAGATCGCGACGTACGAGGGGATGTTCTTGTCCTGGAGGCTGTGGGCCCTGCCCGACTCGATGTATTCCGACGTGACCATCGACACCGTGGTCGTCGACGAAACGCGACGGATGTAGAGCAGCGCCGCAAGGATCATCCCGACCTCCACCGCCAGGGTCAGGTCGGCAAACACCGTCAGCGCGAAAGTGACCAGCCAGACGCTGATGTCGGTCTTCGTCAGCTTCAGCAGCTGCGGGATCTCGTGCCACTCGCCCATGTTGTAGGCGACGATGAACAGGATCGCCGCCAGCAGCGCCATCGGGATGTACTGCGCGAGCGGCGCGGCAGCCACGAGGATGATCAGCAGCACGATTGCGTGGATCATGCCGGCGACCGGCGTTCGCGCACCCGCCCGGATGTTCGTCGCCGTCCGGGCGATGGCGCCGGTTGCCGGAAGGCCGCCGAAGATGGGCGACACGATGTTCGCCACCCCCTGACCGACCAGCTCCATGTTGGGGTTGTGCCGGTCGTTGCCCATGCGATCCGCCACCACCGCCGACATCAACGATTCGATCGCCCCGAGCATCGCGACCGTCAGCGCCGGCCGCACCAGCGCCGGGATGAGGGAAGCCTCGAATGCCGGGAAGTGGGCCGCCGGCAGGCCTGCCGGGATGCCCCCGAACCGGGAACCAATCGTCTCGAGATCGAGCCCGAGGAGTGCGGCGGCGGCCGTCCCTCCCAGCAGAGCGACAATCGTCCCCGGTACCCTGGGCGCCGCTTTCCTCAGCGCGAGGATCGTAGCCAGCGACACGAGCCCGAGCACCGTCGCCGCCGGCGAGATCGTGCCGGCGTGCTCGACCAGCGACCCCATCCGCGCCGCAAACTCCGACGGGACGTCTGAGATCTGCAGACCGAAGAAATCGCGGATCTGGGTGCTCGCAATCAACACGGCGATCCCGTTGGTGAAGCCGATCACGACCGGGCGGGGCAGATAGTTGACGGCGGTGCCCATGCCGGTGACGCCCAGGATCATGAGCATCACGCCTGCCATCATCGTCACCAGGTAGAGGCCGCTGACGCCGAATTCGGCGACGATGCCGGCCACGACGACGACGAAAGCTCCCGTGGGGCCGCCGATCTGATAGCGCGACCCCCCGAGCGCGGAGATCAGAAAACCGGTGATGACGGCGCAGTAGATGCCGGCCTGCGGGGTGAGGCCCGACGCGATCGCGAACGCCATCGCCAGCGGCAAGGCAACCAGGCCGACCGTGACGCCGGCGCCGAGGTCGTGGGCAAAGGTAGTGAGAGAGTAGTCCTTGAGTACAACGAACGACGCTGGCGTCCAGCGCGAGAACTTCATGGACCCTTTCTTTTGGGGAGGCGCCCCATTTTAGCACGCCGCTTGCAGACAGGGAAGTACTTCAGGAGGTACGATGACGGCAATGCGAGAAATCCTGCTGCACGGCGGCCCCGACGAAGCCTTCGACCGTTCAGTGCTGTTCGCGCGGCGGATGGCTGAGTCGTTCGGCGCAAGGCTCCACGTGCTCTACACCGTCGAGGAGCCGCTGTCGGCGGGCTGGACGGCGGAAGTGAGCGCGGAACGGCTGCCGGAGGTCCACGAGGCGATGGAGGCCGAGGCCCGCGAGCGGCTGTCACGGCTGATCCCCTACGACGACCAGGAGCGCCTCGGCGTCCAGTTCGTGTTGCGCACCGGGCCGCCCGACGAAGAACTGGTTCGCTACACCATCGAGCACAACGTGGATCTGGCCATCGTTCAGGCTCGTGGCGACGACCGCGATACCGCCCACGCCCGCGCGCTGCTCGAACGCGGGCGCTGTGCCGTGCTCGTCCTCCGATGACGCATGCTGCCGGTTGACCTGCTGGTGTCGGCGTACGCCAGCGGCTGGTTCCCGATGGCCGTGGGCGACGGCGACATCCGGTGGTTCTCTCCGGATCCCCGCGGCATCATTCCGCTCGAAACGTTTCACTTCTCGCGCCGGCTCGCCCGGGTGATTCGGGCGGGCGGCTTCCAGGTTCACATCGACCGGAGCTTCGAAGACGTCATCCGCGCGTGCGCGCTTGCCGAGCGCGACGCCGACGATGCCGGCACGTGGATCGACCAGGAAATCTTCGACAGCTACTGCGCGCTCCACGAGGCCGGGTATGCCCACTCCGTCGAAGCGTGGCATGAAGGCAAGCTCGCGGGCGGGCTGTATGGCGTCGCGCTCGGCGGGGCGTTCTTCGGCGAGTCGATGTTCCACGACATCACCGACGCTTCCAAGGTCGCGCTGGTGGCGCTGGTGGAGCGTCTCCGCAATCGGGGGTTCACGCTCCTGGATACCCAATGGACGACGCCGCACCTGGAGCAGTTCGGGGCCATCGAGATCCCGCGGGCTCGCTACCTCGAACTGCTGGCAGAGGCACTGGAGCTCGATTGCTCGTTCGAGGCCTAATGCACGGTGTAGGGTTCGCTGAGCGTGAACGGCGCGACTCTCGCCTCGAACCGTTCTCCGCTCTCCGTCACCATCTGATACGTGCCCTCCATGAGCCCGAAGGCGGTCGGGAGCGGGCACCCCGAGGTGTACTCGAATGACTCGCCGGGCTTCAGGATCGGCTGCTTGCCGACGACGCCCGGTCCACGGACCTCCTCTACGTTCCCGGTCCCGTCGGTGATGGTCCAGTGCCGGGTCAGGAGCTGGACGGTTTCGGCCCCCTCGTTCGATATCGTGATGGTGTAGAGGAAAAACCACTGGTTTCTGGATGGTTCCGAGCGATCCGGGTCGAACTGGGATTCGACGTGGACCCTGACGCCCCGCGTGACCGCATCCGAGGTAAACATAGGCACCCATGATGAACGATTCGCGCGGACCCGGGCAACCTGCCCCGCGTGAAGGGCTCTGCCCGCGGTGCGCCAACGTCAAGGTGATCACGACCGACCGCGGGTCCCGGTTCTACCTCTGCCGCCTCGCGGCGATCGACCCGCGCTACCCGAAATACCCGCCGCAGCCGGTGATGGAATGCTCAGGGGCTAAACTTATCAGGATGCATCTGATCGAACCCGCCCGCCTGAAGGCGGGTGTTTCCGCCGGTGCCCTGCGGGAATCGGCCGTCGCCGGGTCGAGCTCGACCGTGATCCGTGGGAAGGCCCTGATCTTCTGGGATCCGAAGAGTCTGCCCGGGACGAAGTTCGCGAAGAAGCTCGATGCGATCGACACGGATCAGATCACGCCGGCGGCCGACTGCGTGTCGGAAAGCCTCGAGACCCTCGACGAGAAATGGAAGGCCGGCTCCTTCCGCTATCTGATGCCGGACTTTCGCGCGCGAGTCCATCGCGGGGAAACCTTCATCATCGCGGGGGATCGTTTTGCCATCGGTTCGTCACGCGAAATGAGCCCTGCCGGGTTGAAAGGGGTCGCCGAGGAAGCCGGCCTCGAAATGGTGGTGGTCGCCGGCAACAACATGGGGGATATCTTCCGCCGCAACGCCTTCAATCTCGGACTGCACGTCGTGCAGAGCCCGGAAGCCGTGGCCGACGCCCAGGACGGCGACGCCTTCAGCTTCGATCCCGTGACGCGGAAGCTGCGGAACGAAACGCAGGGCAAGGACTACGTCCCGGTTCCACTGTCACCCAAGGAAGAAGAGATCCGCCGCAGCGGCGGGATCTTCACGGTAGGGCGCAGCGAATTCAAGAGATCGGTCGTGACCCGCCCCTCGGTCGACTGGCCGGATGCGGCCGATGCCCGGCAGATGACCTCGACCGAGCAGATCATCTGGGCGCACCGGGTCGACAAGGACATGAAACCGTCGGCACTGCGGCCGGGGGTGACGCTGCGGGTGTATGCCGACCTGCTCCCGGCGTCGGACGGGACCGCCCCGTTCTCGATCCATACCTTCAACCAGATCACCGGGGGCAATGCGATCTTTCCGCGCCAGGCCGCGATCGCGAACGACCATTTCGTGTTCACCGGAGTCGACGCCGACGAGAAGCAGACGAGCATCGGCCGCGAGTTCGCCCGGCTGCACGGCATCGAGAAGCCGTACTACGCGACCCCCGGCGACGGCATCTTTCACTTCTACTTCCCCGAGCAGGGGCTCGTGATGCCGGGGCAGTTCATCCCTGGAGCCGACTCGCACAGCCGCGCCTACGGTGCGTATGGCGCCGTCGGGATCGGGGTCGGCTCGACCACGCTGGGGTTCGGGTGGTCGACCGGGTATATCTACTTCACGCTCGCCAGGCAGCGCCGGGTCGTCTTCCGGGGCAGGCTCCAGCCCTGGGTCGGCGGCAAGGACATCGTGCTCGAGCTGCTGCGCCGCTGGGGCGCGAAACAGTCACAGGGCATGTCGGTGGAGCTCGTAGATGCCGACCACCAGCTGCCGATCGCCTACCGCAACACGATCGCGAACATGATGGCAGAGGCCGAGGCGCTCAACGGCATCTTTGCGCCCGACGAGGTCACCTACGATTGGTACCGGCGGAAGGGGGTGACGGAGTTGCCGTATCCCCCCTTCGCGCCGGGTCCGGACGCGGCCTACGAGATCGACGAGGGGTTCGAGCTCGCGGACGTCCGCCCGATGATTGCCAAACCGTTCAGTCCGGGCAACGCGTTCCCTGCCGAGGAGGTTGCGCGCGAGCGGATCACGTTCGACAAGGCGATGATCGGTTCCTGCACCAACGGCTCGTACGACGATCTGCTGCAGGCGGCATTCGTGCTGCGGGCGGCACGCGAGGCCGGGATGAAGCGGGTCGAACGCGAGTTCGCGATCTTCCCGGGTTCCGGCGGGGTCGGCCGCCAGATCGAGGCTCCGGATCCGCGGCTGGGCGGCGAGTCGATCGCCGCGGTGTTCCGCTCGGTCGGCGGCAAGATCCGCCAGTCGTGGTGCGGCCCGTGCTTCGGCCAGGGGCCGGACGCGCTCACCGCCGGCCAGCGCGCGATCACATCCTTCAACCGCAACTGGCAGAACCGCATGGGGCTGGGAGGCGAGGGCTACCTCGCGAGCCCCGCCGTCGTTGCCGCCTCCGCTCTGATCGGCTACATGGCGCCTCCGAGCGAGCTCGGGCTCGAATGGGAAGCCGAGAAGTACGGGATCTGACCCTGTCAGTGCTGAATGCTGAAGGCCGAATGCTGAAGGCTGCAGGTCTGGCCGGTGTGTTCCTGCTGCTGTCGCTGCAGGGTGAGGCTCAGCAGACGGTGCCGCTGACAAACGGGATGGTGATCGAACGGTCGATCACCGTTCGTCCCGGCACGTATCGCCTGGCAGCGTCGGCCGACCTGAAGAGACCGGCCATCACGATCCGGGGCCGGCACATCACCGTGGACTTCAACGGCGCGCGATTGATCGGGTCGCCGGAAAACGCCGATCCCGACCAGTTCGCCGGCGTCGCCGTCCTGGTCGATGGCGGCAACGACGTCACGATCCGCGGCGCGACCATCCGCGGGTACAAGGTCGGCATCCTCGCGCGGAACTCGCCCGACCTGCACATCACCCGGAACGACCTCTCCTACAACTGGAAGCAGCGGCTTTACAGCGGCCTCGAGAAAGAGAGTCTGGTGGACTGGATGTCATACCACCAGAACGAGGCGGACCAATGGCTCCGTTTCGGCGCCGGCATCTACCTCTCCGGCTGCGATCGCGCCGAGATCGACCACAACACCATCGTCCAGGGGCAGAACGGGCTGATGGTGACGGCATCGAAGGGGATGAAGGCCTGGAACAACAGGTTCCAGTACCTCTCGTCGATCGGCATGGGACTGTATCGGGTCTCCGGCAGCGTGATCATGCACAACCGGATCGACTGGTGCGTGCGCGGGTACAGCCACGGGTTCTACAACCGCGGCCAGGATTCGGCCGGGTTGCTCATGTACGAGCAGTCCAGCAACAACACCGTCGCCTACAACTCGGTCACCCACGGCGGCGACGGACTGTTTCTCTGGGCCGGGCAGTCGACAATGGACACCGGCGCCGGCGGCGCGAACGACAATCTGTTCTTCGAAAACGACTTCAGCCATGCGCCGACCAACGGCATCGAGGCGACGTTCAGCCGGAACACGTTCGTCCGCAATCGGGTGGAGGAGAACTGGCACGGGGTGTGGGGCGGCTACAGCTTCGAATCGAAGTGGATCGACAACCGCTTCATCAGGAACACCGAGGGTATCGCGATCGAGCACGGCCAGGACAACCAGATCGCGGGCAATACGTTCGAAGGCAACGACATCGCCATCCGGCTCTGGCAGAACGCGTCGCAGGACCCGAACTGGGGATACCCGAAGAACCGCGACACGCGCAGCCGCGGCTATGTGATCCGTGACAACACCTTTCGCGCGAACAAGACGGACTTCGACATCAAGAGCACGCTCGACGTCGACCGCAACCCGGCTGCCCCGTCGCCCGCCGCGCCCTTTGTCGCGCCCGAGCGCTTCACACGCGGGTTCGACCCCATGATCAAGGACGGCGAGCGCCGTGGCCGCCACACGATCATCGTCGACGAATGGGGACCCTACGACTGGAAGTCGCCGAAGCTCTGGCCGGTGCTGGACGCAGCCGGCAAGAGCCTGCCCTACCCGAGGCAATCGAAAGCTGCCGGGGCATTCGACGGCCCCCTGAAGCTGAACGTCCTTGGCCCGGAGGGGACCTGGAAGCTGGTCTCGGTCCGAGGCGCTTCCGTCAGCCCCCGGCAGGGCAAGGTGGGCGACGTGATCACGGTCACGCCCGGATCGGGCGTCGTGATCGACTACGAGCTGACGCTGGCCTATGTCGGAACCGCCGTGACATCGCCGCGGGGCGAGGTCACGCCCGCCGGCCGTCCTTACACCTTCGGCTATTCGCGATTCTTCGCGCCGGTGAGCTGGACGGTCAACTTCTTCGAGTATCCCGAGCCGGCCGATCCGGGGAAGGCGGCAGCCTCGTTCGCGAAGGTGCTTGCCGGCGCGCCGCTGAAGACCGTGAAGGCCGAGCGGATCGATTATCTGTCCGGCGGCTCGCTCGAGGAGGGTGTGGCGCGCGATCGTTTCGCCTTTGTCGCCGACGGGACGGTGACCCTGCCCCCCGGGGCCTACGACTTGCAGGTGATCTCCGATGACGGCGCCCGAGTGTGGGTGGACGAAACGCTGGTCCTGGACGCCTGGGCGCCGCACGAGTCGAGGGTCGATCGGGTCGGGATCACCGGCGGCCGGCGGCGGCTGAAGGTCGAATACTATGAGGTCGGCGGATGGGCGGAGATGCGCTTCGACATCCAGCCGCGGAGGGCCGGCAGGTGATGGGATTCGAAGTGTCGTCGTTGGCAGACCCGCAGATCTGGATCGCGCTCGCGACGTTGACGTTCCTGGAGATCGTGCTCGGCGTCGACAACGTCATCTTCATCTCGATCCTGTCCGGCAAGCTGCCGCAGGACCAGCAGCCGCGCGCGCGCAGGCTCGGGCTCCTTGGCGCCATGCTGACCCGCGTCGCCCTGCTGTTGTCGCTCGCCTGGATCATCAAGCTGACCGCGCCGTGGTTCACGGTCCTCGGTCAGGAGATCTCCGGCCGCGATCTGATCCTCATCGGCGGCGGGCTGTTCCTGATGGGAAAGAGCGTCTACGAGATCCACGACAAGCTCGAAGGCGACGAGGGTCACGCGTCGGCGAAGGTCGCCGCCTCGTTCGCCAGCGTCATCGTGCAGATCATGCTGCTCGACATCGTGTTCTCGCTCGACTCGGTCATCACCGCCGTCGGCATGGTGGACGTGCTCTGGGTGATGATCGCGGCCGTGATGATCTCGGTCGGCATCATGATGGTGTCGGCGGAGACGATCAGTGCCTTCGTCCACAAGCACCCGACCGTCAAGATGCTGGCGCTCAGCTTTCTGCTGCTGATCGGCATGTCGCTGATCATGGAAGGGTTCGAGCAGCACATCCCGAAGGGCTACATCTACTTCGCGATGGGCTTCTCGGTATTCGTGGAGATGATCAACCTTCGCCTGCGAAAGGTCACCAGGCCGGTCGTGCTGCACGAGCGGTACGTGGAAGATGAGGGGCCGGCCGCCGGCGGGCGCTGAAACGCCCCCGCGGCTCCGGGCGTCTTAGGCTGGGTACCCGATGGATGGAGGAAACGATCTGATGAAGCGCTTTGCACTCGTCCCCGCCGCCCTGCTGTTTGCCGCGGCGGCCGCCACCCAAGCCCAGCAGGAGCCGCCGCCGCCACCGACCCAGAACCCGCCTGCGGCCCAGATTCCTGCGCCGCAGCAACAGCGTCCGCCCCAGGCCCCTCTCGGCCCGACCCAGTGGCGGATCGATCGCAACCACTCCCGGGCCAACTTCAGCGTCCGGCACAACGTCGTCTCGACGGTTCGCGGCCAGCTCGGGCCGATCAGCGGCACGATCGAGTACGACGGCAAGGACGTCAAGTCGATCGCGGCCGATGTGACGATCGACGTCACGCAGCTCGACACCCAGGCCGAGGGACGCGATGCGCACCTGCGCCGCGACGACTTCTTCAACACCGAGAAGTTCCCGAACATGACGTTCAAGTCGAAGCGGGTGGAGCCGGTGTCGGACGGCCGATTCAGGCTGATCGGCGACCTGACGATCCGCGACAAGACGAACGAGGTCGTGCTCGATGTCGAGGGGCCGTCACCGGTCGTGAAGTCTCAGCGGGGCGTGCTCACGGGCGCCACCGCCACGACCAAGATCAGCCGCAAGGCCTTCGGCGTGCTCTGGAACAACATGATCGAGATGATGCCGGTCGTCGGTGACGAAGTGACGGTGACGATCGACCTCGAGCTGAATCGTCCCGCGCTGCCCGGTGGTACACAGTAGACCGCGTGGTCCGCTTCCCGACGATCACCACGCTCGCGCTCGTTCTGCTGCAGGCCTCCGGCTACGTGCCGGAGAGGGTGTACGCCACCGGGGGGCGCGCTTTCGTCGACTTCGAAGTGATGCTCGCCGACATCGCGGCGGCCGATGTCGTGTTCGTCGGCGAGCAGCACGATGATCCGAACACGCATCGACTCGAGGCGGCCATCCTGGAGGGGCTGCAGCGGCGCAAGGTCTCGCCGGTGGTGTCGCTGGAGATGTTCGAGCGCGACGTGCAGGGGGCGCTCGATGCCTATCTGGCCGGCCGGGTGGGGGAGTCGGAGACGTTGAAGACCGCGCGCCCGTGGCCGCGATACGCCACCGACTATCGACCGCTGGTGGAGCTGGCCAGGCTGCACAGGTGGGCGGTCATTGCCGCGAACGTGCCCCGCCGGCTCGCCTCGGCCGTAGCGAAGGGGGGCAAGGAGGCGATCGACCAGTTGAGCGAGGCGGATCGCGCCTCTGCCGCGCGCGAGCTCCAGTGCCCCCTGGACGACTACTTCGATCGGTTCGCGAAGAGCATGGCCAGCCACCCCGCCCCGAGCCAGACCGCCGAAGATCAGCGCGCGATGACCGAACGCTACTACTGGTCGCAGTGCGTGAAGGACGAAACGATGGCGGAGTCGATCGCCGCCGCCGTCGAGCGCCGCGCGGCGCCCGGCCCGGTCGTCCACTACAACGGCGCCTTCCATAGTGACTTCGGCCTCGGCACGGCCGAACGTACCCGCCGCCGCCTGCCCGGCAGGCGCATCGTCACCATCTCGGTCCTGCCGGTGGAGAGCCTCGACACCTTGAACCCCGCCGGCGAAGACCTGCGCCGCGCCGACTACCTGGTGTTCACGCTCAAGTGAGTTTGGAGTTGCGATTGGCTACCGCAGCCTCTCCTGCATGTCGGCGATCACGTAAGCCATGACGGCGATGGCGCCGGACGCGCGCGCCATGTCCATCGGATCGATCTTGTCGACGGTGTCGGCCGGGGTGTGGTGGAGCAGGAAGTAGTTGCCATCCACTTCGAGCGACATTGCGGGAACCTTGCCGGCCTGGACGCTCGGACCGATGTCGGCGCCGCCGCCCGACGGGCCGATCTGGTCCGCCTGAATGCCGCGCAGGAGCGTGGCGATCGCCTGGACCCTGCGGCGCGCCGCGTCGCTCCCGCTGAAGCCGAAGCCGGTTGGCCGGAACACGCCGGAGTCCGATTCCAGCATCAGCACGTGGTTGCCCAGCTGGTCGCGGTAGCGGTCACGGTAGGCGGTCCCGCCGCGCAGCCCGTTCTCCTCGTTCGTCCAGAGGACGACGCGGACCGTCCGCCGCGGACGGAGATTCAGCTTCTTCATCAGTCGGAGGGCCTCCCACGTCACGACGCACCCGCCGCCATCGTCGGTCGATCCGGTGCCGACATCCCATGAGTCGAAGTGGCCGCCCACGACCACGACTTCGTCCGGCCGCTCGCGGCCGCGGATCTCGCCGACCACGTTGAACGAATCGGCGTCCGGCAGCATTCGGGCCTCCATCCTGAGGCGCAGGCGGACGGTGTTGCCGCGATCCACCATGCGCTGCAGCCGATCGGCGTCTTCGGTGGTCACGGCCGCGGCCGGGATCTGCGGGACGGCCGCGTCGTAGTTCAACGCGCCGGTATGCGGCGTGCGCAGCCCGGCGGGGCC
>DATFFM010000172.1:0-17113 GCA_035250005.1 Vicinamibacterales bacterium
CGTCGCGGGGGCCGGCGCCGACGCCTGCAGCTGGACGGCCGGCATCGGCTGCTGGACGGCGTGGGCCGGCACGGGCGCGGGCACCGACGCGTGCGCCTTCTTCACCTTGACCTTCAGCCCGTCGCGCTCGAGCTCGAACTCCGCGAGGTCGTGCTCGCGGACGAGCGCCAGTATCTTCTCTATGTCGTCGAATTCCATCTGTTCTCACGTGGTGCACGCGGGACCGGTGCCGCGGGCGTCATAGCTCGATCGGTACGTCGGTCAGGCGCTCGCAGCCGCCCGCGACCACGAGCACGTCATCCTCGATCCTCACGCCGCCGGTGCCCGGCACGTAGGCGCCGGGCTCGATGGTGAAGACCATTCCCGCGGCCAGCAGCTCGCCGGCCGGCGCCAGCTTCGAAATGCGTGGCTCTTCGTGCACCTCCAGCCCGAGCCCGTGACCCGTGCCGTGCCCGAACGCCTCCCCGAGGCCGTGCGCTTCGAGCACGCCACGGGCGGCGCCATCAATATCGGCCGGAGCCGCCCCCGGCGCTATGGCCGCGATGGCGGCGGCCTGCGCCTCGCGAACTGCCTCGAACATCCGGCGAAAGTCCGCCGGCATCGGCCCGAGATGCAGCGTCCGCGTGAGGTCCACGCAGTATCCGTCGTAGACGCCTCCGAAGTCCAGCACGACCCCCTCGCCGGTAGCGAGGATTCGGCGTGTCGGCCGCGCGTGCGGCAGCGCGCTGTTCGGCCCCGACGCCACGATGGTGTCGAAGGCCGGCCGCTCGAACCCGGCGCGCCGGATCGCCGCGTCCACCGCCGCGGCCACCTCGATCTCGGAGCGGCCGGGGACCACCCAGTGGCGCGCCTCGCGGGCCACGGCCGAGATGCGCCGGCCCGCTTCACGCAGGATTTCGATCTCCGCGGCGTCTTTCACGGCACGCATCCGTTCCACGAACCGCTCGGTGCTCACGAGAACGGATGCCAAACCGGGCGCCTGCGGCTGCGCGGGCTCGGTCAGCGCCGCCTCGAGCCGCTTGAATCTCGCGAGGGGCAGGTGCTCCCCCTCGACACCCGTCCGCCGCAGGCCGAGCCGGCGCAGCGCGGCCACCGCCGCCACGTCGACCTGGCCGGCGGAGACCTCAACCTCCAGGCCCGGTCGAGCGGCAGCCAGCTCGCGCGCGACGGTCGCATAGCGGAAGTCCACCAGCAGCAGGCAGGTCCGGTCGGACACGATTGCCATGCCGGCCGATGCATTCAGCCCGGTCAGGTAGCGGATGTTGGGTGGATGGGTGACGAGCAAGCCATCGAGACCGGCCGGGCCCAGGGCTTCCTGGACACGGAGCAGACGTTCAGGCGGCACGATTCAGGCCGTGGGGCGCGCGGCCGCGCCGCGCGCGGTCTGCACGGCGGCGAGGAAAGACTCGAGCGCGGCCAGTCGCGGATCGATCAGGGTCGGCGGCGGCGGTGCCGGAGGAGGCGCCGGTGGCTCGGGAACGACCGCGGGCGCGGCGTCATCCGTCAGCCGATGGATTTCGGCAAGGGAGCGGAGCGCGGCGAGATTCTCCGGCGCCGCCCGCAGAACGACCTCGAGCTCGGCCCGCGCGTCGTCGATGCGGCCGGCATCCATCAGCGCCCGGCCGAGTGTCACCCTCGCAGACAGATAGGAAGGGTGACGCTTCAGGCCGGTGACACAGGTGGCGATCGCGTCGTCGAAGCGGCCGGCGCGGCGGTACTCCTCAGCGAGCGCGGCGAAGGCGATCGACGCCGGATCCAGCAGGACCCGGCGCCGAAGGTCTTCAATGCGTGGGCTGTCCTCCATCGTCGTCTTCTGGCACTGCAACTTCCACGGATTTGGTGATCACGGACGTGCGGCCGAGATCGTCGGTGACCTTCAGCGTCACGTTATACGTGCGTGGCAGCGTGTATCGGCGCGTGACCTGCACACCGCTGGCGGTGCCGCCGTCCCCGAAGTCCCATTCGTAGCTGACGATTGTACGGCCTGGCGACGGGAGCGACGCGCTGGCGTTGAATCTTACATCGTCGTTCGGCATCGGATTCGCCGGCGAGAAGGTGAATTCGGCCACCGGCGCGGGTGACTGGCCGACCGAAATCGACTGGCTCACGAAGGCCGTCCGGCCCGCTGAATCCACCAGCGTCAGGCGAACGAAGAACGCGCCGATCTCCGAGAACGAGTGGCTGGTGGTCACGCCGGTCGCCGTGCCGCCATCGCCAAAGTCCCAGCGGTATTGCGCGATGCTGCCGGTACTCTGCTGCGCGTCGAAGATCACGGTCTGCCCCTGCGCCGGATTGGACGGCGAGAAGGAGAAGATCGGCACCAGGTCCACGGGTGGAAGCCGGATGCCCGTCGGCACGAGCCGGATCCGGGCGGAGCGGCTGACGTGATTGCCGGCGCTCGTCCCGATCGGCGTCACCGCGATATCCACGAGTGCCTCCACGCCGACGTCGCGCGGCGCGGTGTAGACCAGGGTGGCCCGGCCGTCGCCGTTGGTCACGATCGACTTCTGCGACAGCAGCCCGAAATCGACGACCTGGTCGCCGACGCGGATCTCGGCGGTCAGCGGCAGGTTGGCGATGGGCCGTCCGGCGGAGTCGCGAACCACGACCGTGACGACCGCCTGTGAGGCGCCGTCCTGCTGGAGCACGTCGGGTGTGACCGCGACGTTCACCGACGTGCCGAACTCGGAGGGCCCGGTCAGTGACGGGGCGTCCTGGCTCTTCATCGTGCAGGAGGCGGCGGCGAGCGTCGCGGCGAAAACCGCCGCCAGGCTGCGAGCTGTGGATGGCTTCATGATCAATCACTCACCGTCGAAACGGCGCTCCGAGTTAGTCAGGGTCCCCGTGGTTCGCGAAATGGATGCCGATCGTGCCCGTGGCGCTGACTTCCCTGCCGGTCTGGTCGTGGCCGTAGAACGTGACCTCGGCGATCATCGAGAGCACGACCAGGTTGTCGCGGAGCGACTGCAGTGGCGGCTCCAGCTTGGCCTGCGAGCGAACGAGCGTGAACCCCGCGGTGGTCGTGTCGGCCACGGTCACGGTGAAAGCTCCGTCGAAGGTGTAGGGCACGTCCACGCCCTGAACATTCCGGCCGTCGGTGCGGATGTACCGCACCCGATACCGCGTAACGGTGATGAAGTTGTTCGGCGACGGGGTGGTGGGCGATCCGGCCGGACCCGGGTCCTTCAGCCCGAGCGCGAAGGTGACGCGGCCCGGATCGGCGAAGATGGTCGAGGCCCCGGTGTCGCTGTCGACGGTGACGACATCGGATCCGAAGTCGCCGCCAAACTCCCCCGGCTCGGCTCCTGACGCCCCTTCGAGCGAGTTGATGATCAGGTACGACGAAGCGGTCCCCTCACGGGTCATGTCACCGCACGAGACCGACGCCAGCAGCAGCACGGCAAGTAGCGCTCTTTTCATCGCGTTAACCTTTGAGTATCCGCGGCGTGATGAAGATCAGCAGCTCGCGGCTTTCGTCCTGCACCGAGTCGCGGCGGAACAGCCAGCCGAGCAGCGGGATCCGGTGCAGCAACGGCGTCTTGTCGGTGGACGCCTGTTCGCGGCTCACGAAGATGCCGCCGATGACCGTGGTGGCGCCGTCTTCGACCTGCACCTGCGTATGCGCCTCCTGCGTGTCGATCGGCGGAATGCCGTTGACCTGCCGGCTGAAGTCGGCCGCCATGTTCGTGACCGTGACCTGCATGATCACCGTGCCGGCGGCGGTGATCTGCGGCGTCACCTGGAGCATCAGCACCGCTTCCTTGAACGTGACGGTCACCGTGTTGTTGGCGACGGTTTGAATCGGGATCTGGATACCCTGCTGCACCTTCGCCTGGATGTTGTTCTGGGTCGTCAGCCTGGGAGTGGAGAGCACGCGTCCCTTGCCGGTCCGCTCGAGGGCCGACAGCGCCACGTCGAGATTGAAAGCGCCGTTCACCGAGCCCAGTGCGAGACCGATGGCGGTATTGACTGCCGCCGACCCGAGGTTCTGCGCCGGCAGACCGATGACGGTCCCGGTCTGTTCAGAGCCGGTCGCGCGGGGGTCGGTGGGCGCGGGCCCCTGAACACCCAGCCGGCCGCCGAGGCTGCCGCGGTTCGGGAACGCGAGGTTGGTCGTATTCCCGATCTCGGGAGTCATGCGGCCGTTGAGACCCCACTGGATGCCGATCGCCTTGGCGAAATCGCGGGTGGTCTGCACGATACGCGCTTCGACTTCGACCTGCGGCTCCGCGCGATCGAGCGAGGTGATCAGGTTGGCCGCGGTCTGCAGGCGGTCGGGCAGATCCGTGATGATCAGGGTGTTCGTGCGGGGATCGACCTGGATCTGGCCGCGCGCCGACAGCGCCGAGCGCGTCAGCAGCGCCTGCAGGTCCTGAGCCTTCGCGTAGCTGAGCGAGAAGGTGCGGACGCCGAGATCGCCGGCCAGCGCGCGCGCCTCAGACAGCTTGCGGCGCTCCGCCTCTTCTTCGGCGAGCACGTTGAGCGGCGCGATGCGGATGATCGTGCCCTCGGCCACGTATCCGAGCTTGTTGGTGCGCAGGATCGTCTCGAGCGCCTGGTCCCAGGGGATGTCGCGCACGATCATGTCGACCGTTCCCTGGACGGAGGGATCGAAGACGACGTTGAGGCCGCCGTGCTCCACGAGCGTGCGGAGGGTTGCGCGCAGATCGGCTCCCTCGAGGTCGAGCGACACGGGCGAGCCGATGTAGCGGCGTTCCCCGGGCTGGGTCAATGGCGGCTGCTGCGCCGGGGGCTGCGGTGGCTGCGGCGGAGGAGGCTGTTGCGCCGCGAGCCGCTCGGGAACCGGCTGCGGTGCAGCCGACGGCTTCGCCGCCGGCGGCGGCGCCGCAGGTTCGACATTGGAGGGCTGCGCCGCAGGGGGCTGCACGGCCGCCGCCGGCGGATTCTGCGGCACCAGCCGCGCGGCGTTGGCTACCGCCTGGTCGAGCGTGATGGCCGGTTCCGGCTCGACGACCGTCGGTTCGGTGGCGGCAATCAACACCGTCGAGGGGGTCTGCCCGCGCTCGAAGACGATCGCGAGATCGTGCGCAGAATCCGCGCCGCGCTCGATGTGATAGGTCGAGCCTGCGGCGAGCTCCATCACCACCCGGGTCACCAGAGGCTCACGGCTGTGGACCCCGAGGCGCACCTCCTTCACCAGCGGGCTGTCGACCCGGGTCTGCGCGGCCGCTTTCGCAGCGACGCCGGCGAAGTCGAGGACGAGACGCCGGGGAGGATCCGGCGTTTCCTCGACATTGGCCGGCGTCAACTGGCCGTTGCCGCGCAGCGTCACCGTGGTTCGGCTGGCGGCGTGTTTCGCCTGAATCGATTCGATCGTGGTGGCCGCTGCGGGGAGCGGCGACGCGCCCGGCGAGCCCGAAAGCACCGCGATGGCGGCGGTGAGGGCCAGGGCGGGGCACGTCCACCGGACGGCCCGCGGCTCCCGGGACCCTGCACGTACACCCTTCACTTGCGTCGTCATCCGCGGCTCTCCTCGCCTGATCTCAACGACTTGCGAACTTCCTTCTGTTTGACGAGGGACAGCGGATCGTTCACGTCCTGTGAAAACACGACCGTGTCCTGCGTGATCGACTTGACGGTGCCGTCGAGCAGCCGTTGCCCCTGGCGGACGGCGTAGGTCTTCTTGTCGGGCCCCTGCACGAGGGCGACGAATCCCGACCGCTCCTTCATGATTCCCTTGAGGCTGATCTCGTTGATCAGCATCCCCGGCACTCCGGCGGGGCGGGTACCGGCGAACTCGGGAGAAGAGCCCCTGCCGACCAGGCTGACGAACGGGTCGCGCCGGCCGGTGGGGTCGTAGGTGAAGGCCGTCGGCGCGGGCGACGCCGGCTTCTCGACCGGCGGCTGCGCGGCCGGGGCCGCGGGTGGCTGTGCCGGCGGCTGTTGCGCCGAGCCAGACAGCGCGGTTCCGGCGGCGAGCACGGTGGCGAGGAGCAGACGGGTCACTTCGCACCTGCCTTGGGCGGCGCCGCGCCCGGCTTGACCGGGGGAGCCTTCGCTTCCTGCAGCACGAAGGTCGTCGCCAGACATTCGGCCACGATCGTCGCGCCGGAGGCGGTCTGCGGCTTGGCCTTGATCGAGATCTCGCTCACGTTGATGATCCGGTGAAACTTGCTGATGCGGTCGAAGAACCGGCCGAGGTCGTGGTAGGTGCCTTCCGCCTGCAGCTTGTACGGCAGCTCCGCATACAGCGGCTGCTGCTTCTGCGGCTGCGGCGTGAAGCGCTGGATCGACAGGTTCGACTGGGTCGCCAGCCCCTGCACGCGCCGCAGGATCTCGGCGACGTCTTTCTCTTCAGGGAGCACCGCTTTGAGCCCCTCGAGCCGCTGCTCCAGCTCGGTGACCTGCGCCTGGAACTCGGGCAGCCGGCGGGCGGTCGCCAGGCCACGCGCGATGTCGGTGCGCAGCGTGGCCAGACGGCTCGCCCGGATGTCGATGTCGGCCTGCATTTCGGTCACGTAGAACTTCCAGAAGCCAAAGACCGCGAGGCCCGCCACGACGACAAAGGCGCCGAGCTGGCCGTACCACGGAAGCCTGCTGAGTGAAAGGTTCATCTGTTCCCTGTTGCCCTGTGTCGCCGATTACTTCTTCGCCGCCGCGGCCGGAGGCGGCGGCAGGGCCGGCGCTTCCGGGTTGTTGGTCGTCGCCTTCACCGAAAACTTCACCAGATCGCCGCTCTTGGGGTCGGTCGACATCTCGCTGTCGATGATGTCGACCGGCTTCTTGAACCAGGCACTGCCCTCGAGGTTGGCGACGAAGTCCGACAGGCCGGTCAGCGAGGTCGTCATTCCCGCCAGCGTGATATCGCTCCCCTTCTGCGTCATCTCGGTCAGCCACAGCCGGTCGGGCAGCGCCTTGCTGATTTCGTCGATCAGGTGCACCGGGCTGTTCTGCCCGCGGCGAAGCTGTTCGATCAGCGTGACGCGCTGCTGCAGCTGCGCCTTGCGCGTCTCGAACTTCTGGACCTGCGCGAGGACGGACCGCAGCTGCTGGGTCTCGAGCTCGGCGCGGACGATGTCGGCGTCGATCCGCTGGGAGGTCTGCCGCAGCGACCAGAACCACCAGCCGACCATGAGGGCGGTGGCGAGCAGGATCAGGCTGGCGCCGATCGTGACCCGGTGCGCCGCCGGGATCAGCGTGGTCCGCTTGGTCGCGGCTCCCCGTTCGACGGCCAGCAGGTTGATCCGGATCATCGGTCACCCCCCCGGCGAAGCGCCAGACCGACAGCGACGGCGGCGGTCGGCCCGATGTCGGCCGGCTCGCTGCCGAGTTTCTTCGCATCGAACGCGATCCGCTTGAACGGGTCGAACGACTCCACCGGTGCTTCGAACCGCTCCGCGAGCATCTCGGCGAACCCTTCGGCGCGCGACGCGCCGCCGCTGATCATGATCCGGTCGATGCGGTCGGAGGCCGCCGTGGCTTTGAAGAAGTCGAACGTCTTCTGGATCTCGAGCATGACGTTGTCGGTGACGGCGCGCAGCACCGGACGCGCCTCGTCGAAGCTCACGCCATCGACCGCGGTCCCGCGCTTCAACTGGTCGGCGGCCGCCTGCGGCAGGTTCAACTCGCGCTGCAGCGCCTCGGTATAGGCGTTGCCGCCGATCGACACGTCGCGGGTGAAGACCGACTGGTCACCGCTCAGGATGTTGATGTTGGTCGCGCCGGCGCCGGCGTTGAGCAGCACGACGACCGCGCCCGGCTCGATGCCGTAGTTGACTTCATAGGCGTTCTGCAGCGCGAACGCGTCGACGTCCACCACTACCGCGCTCCGCCCCGCCTGCGCGATCACGCCGGTGTAGTCGGCGATCTTCTCCTTCTTCGCCGCCACCAGCAGGACGTCCATCGTTCCCTTGCCGTTGCCGCCGGCGTCGAGCACCTGATAGTCCAGGTTGACGTCCTGGATGTCGAAGGGGATGTATTGCTCGGCTTCCCAGTAAATCGATTCGGCCAGCTCCGCCTCCGTCATGGCGGGCAGGCTGATCTTCTTCACGATGACGGCGTTGCCCGAGAGCGAGGCGGCGACGTCGCGAGTACGGATCGTCCGGCCCTCGAAGAGGCGGCGGACGGCCTCGGCGACGGCCGCGCCGTCGATGATGGCCCCATCGACGATGCTGTCGGGGGGCAGCGGTTCGCTGCCGTACGCAGCCACGCGATACCCGCGGCCTGCCGGCTTCAGCTCCACTGCCTTGACCGCACTCGAACCGATATCGAGGCCGACAAGTGATTTCGCTCTGCGAAACACTGCTGCTGTGTCCTACTCTGGAAAATGCCGCGACGTATTGTCCGGCCCGCTGTTCTCGAGGTGGTTATCGGTGGCCCATTCCGCAAGCCGAGTGCCACAGCTGGGGTAGTGACCAAAAGCGGCAGAACCGTGCAATTCTGGTAGCCGGAACGAGCCCGCCAGATTCCGGGATGAACATTTTGGTCACGCGATCACGGAACCGTAATCGCAGGTTCTGCCACGCGTGTTCGCGCCGCTCGCGATCTCCCGAAAAGCCGCGTCCGGAGCGACGGCACGCGCCTTGACAATCCCCGCAATCGTCAGTATCCTCATGGTTTGCCGTCCTCAGATCGGGGCTGAAAGGGTTCTTCATGGGTTCGTTTGTTCCCACTGCCGGCAGTGTGGAGCGGCAGTGGCACGTCATAGACGCCGAAGGCATGGTCCTTGGGCGGGTGGCGACCGAGGCGTCGCGTCTCCTGCAGGGTAAGCACAAGGCGATTTACACGCCGCATATCGACACCGGCGACCACGTCGTCGTGGTCAATGCTTCCAAGGTCCGGCTGACCGGCCGGAAGGAAGAACAGAAGCTGTACCGGTACCACAGCGGTTTCGAAGGCGGGCTCCGGCAGGAGCGCGCCAAGGATCTCCGCCAGAAGAACCCCGTGCGGATGGTCGAAGAAGCCGTGCGCGGCATGCTCCCCAAGACGAAGATGGGCGAGGCCATGTGGCGCAAACTGAAGGTCTACGCGGGTGCCGACCACCCGCACGCCGCGCAGAAGCCGCGCGCCGCGAAGTCAACCAGTCAAGAGGTCGCATAGTGGCAGCAGCAGGTATTCAGTACTACGGCACCGGACGCCGCAAGACATCCACCGCTCGCGTGTTCCTCCGCCCCGGAAACGGCGGGCTCGTGATCAACCGCAAGCCGATCGAACAGGCCTTCCCCACCGAAGCGCTGCGCACCCAGATCAAGCAGCCGCTGCTCGTGACCGAAACCGGCGACAAGTTCGACGTGCTCGCGACCATCGCCGGCGGCGGCATCGCCGGCCAGGCGGGCGCGCTCCGCCTCGGCATCGCCCGCGCGCTGGTCGAGTACAACATCGAGCTGCGGCCGCGGCTCAAGAAGGAAGGGTTCCTGACGCGCGACGCGCGCATCAAGGAGCGGAAGAAGTACGGACAGAAGGGAGCGCGCAAGCGTTTCCAGTTCAGCAAACGGTAATGGGAGGCAGCTTGACGGGGATCGCGTTGAAGGATTTGCTCGAGGCCGGCGTGCACTTCGGACACCAGACCAAGCGCTGGAACCCGAAGATGAAGCAGTTCATCTTTGGCGAGCGGAACGGGATCTACATCATCGATCTCTCCAAGACCGCCAAGCTGTTCCGGGAGGCGGAGCAGTTTGCGATGAACCTGGCGGCCGACGGGCGCACGATCCTCTTCGTCGGCACCAAGCGCCAGGCGCAGGACGCGATCGCCGAAGAAGCGCAGCGCTGCGGCATGTACTTCGTCAACCAGCGCTGGCTGGGCGGCCTGCTCACCAACTTCATGACCATCCAGCGCAGCCTCGCGCGACTGCGGGACCTCGAGGCGATGGAGACCGACGGCCGCTACGACTCGCTCTCGAAGAAGGAAATCTCCCAGATCGAGAAGGAAAAGAAGAAGCTGCAGAAGAACCTCGACGGCATCCGCCATATGTCGCGCCTGCCCGATGCGCTCTTCGTGGTCGATACCCGCAAGGAAAAGATCGCGGTCGACGAGGCGCGCAAGCTGAAGATCCCGGTGATCGGTATCGTCGACACCAATTGCGACCCCGATGAAGTGGACTACGTCATTCCCGGCAACGACGATGCGCTGCGCTCGATCCGGCTGTTTGCCTCGAAGATCGCCGACGCGGTCTCGGGCGGCCGCGGGATCCGCGAGTCCTCGCAGGTCGAAGACGGCGCCGCGAGTGACGACCCCAGCCGCCGGGCCCGGCCGCTCCGGCAGGCACGGCCCGAGCAGGCGACGACCCCGGCGTCGGTCTGAAGCATTTTCGAACGAAGACGACGCCGGCCAGGTACACCCGGGCCGGCGTTGTCGTGTACGGCGATTCACAGTCAGAAAGCTAGAAGCTGGAAGCTAGGAGCTAGAGCGCGATGGCAACCATGGAAATCAGTGCGGCGATGGTGAAGAAGCTCCGCGACCTGACCGGCGCGGGGATGATGGAGTGCAAGGCGGCCCTGACCGAGGCCAGCGGCGACATCGAGGCGGCGACGACCATTCTCCGCAAGCGCGGGCTCGCGCAGGCGACGAAGAAGGCCGGCCGCTCGACCAACGAGGGGCTGATCGGCAGCTACATCCACATGGGGGGCAAGATCGGAGTGCTGGTCGAACTGAACTGCGAGTCGGATTTCGTGGCCCGCACCGAGGACTTCCAGGGCCTCGCCCGCGAGATCGCGATGCACATCGCCGCCGCGAGCCCGCAGTACGTCAGGCGCGACGACGTCCCGGGCGACGTCCTCGATCGCGAGAAGGCGATCTACCGCGAGCAGGTGAAGGACAAGCCCCCGCAGGTCGTCGAGAAGATCGTCGAGGGGAAGTTGAACAGCTTCTACGAGCAGGTCTGTCTCGTGGACCAGCCGTCGATCCGCGACCCCAAGATGACGATCGGTCAGCTGGTGCAGGCTGCCATCGCGCGCCTCGGCGAGAACATCGGCATCGCGCGGTTCGTGCGGTTCAAGTTGGGGGAGATGGCGTAATCAGGGTTCCAAGGGGTTCCAATAGGTTCCAAGGGTTCCAATCGGTTCTGGGTTCTGGGTTCTGGGTTCTCGGGCGCGCTGAGCGATCAACGCGCCCTTTTCTTTGCCCAAGCGCAGAGCGAACCCAGAACCCAGAACCCAGAACCTTCTGGAACCCATTGGAACCCATTGGAACCCACTGGAACCCGAACGATATAATCAACCCCACATGTCAGCCCCCGCCTATCAGCGCGTACTCCTCAAACTCTCCGGTGAAGCCCTGATGGGCGAGCAGCAGTTCGGGATCGACCCCGAGGTCACCACCCAGATCGCGAAAGACATCCAGGAGATCCAGCTGCTCGGCGTGCAGACGGCGGTCGTGATCGGGGGCGGCAATCTCTTTCGCGGCCTGGCCGCCAGCGCCAAGGGGATGGACCGCGCGACGGCGGATTACATGGGCATGCTGGCGACGGTGATCAACGCGCTGGCGCTGCAGGACGCGCTCGAGCACCAGGGGGTCGCGAGCCGGGTCGCGTCGGCCATCGAGATGCGCGCCGTGGCCGAGCCGTTCATCCGGCGCCGCGCCGTCCGCCATCTCGAAAAGGGACGGGTCGTCGTGTTCGCGGCCGGCACCGGCAACCCCTATTTCACCACCGACACCGCCGCCGCACTGCGCGCGATGGAGATGAAGGCGGACGTCATCCTCAAAGGCACGAAGGTCGACGGCATCTACACCGCCGACCCGATGACGCATCCCGACGCCACGAAATACGACGACATCTCCTACCTCAAGGTCCTCGAGCAGGGGCTCAAGGTGATGGATGCGACGGCGATTTCGCTGTGCATGGACAACAAGCTCCCGATCGTCGTCTTCAACCTGCGCACGGGGGGCAATCTGCGCCGGGTGATCATGGGTGAGCCGGTCGGCACGACGGTGAGGGCGTAAACACCAGGAGACGGCAGATGGATGTAAGTGATCTGAAGGGGCTGTTTGGCGAAGTCAAGAAGCGGATGGACGGGCAGATCGAGCACGTTCGGCGCGAGCTGGGCGGCGTCCGCACCGGCCGGGCGTCGGTCACGATCCTCGACACGGTGCACGTGGAGGCCTACGGCGCACAGATGCCGTTGAACCAGGTGGCGACGATGTCGATCCCCGAACCGCAGATGATCCTGGCGCAGCCGTTCGACCCGTCGCTGCTCGGCGCGATCGAAAAGGCGATCCGCACCGCCAATCTCGGGCTGAACCCCGCCAACGACGGCAAGGTCGTCCGCATCCCGATCCCGTCGCTCACCGAAGAGCGGCGCAAGGAGCTCTCGAAGATCGTTCACAAGTACGCCGAGGAAGGCCGCAACGGCGTGCGTCAGGTCCGTCGCGACGCGAACGAGAAGCTGAAGAAGCTGCTCAAGGAGAGCAAGATCTCCGAAGACGACGAACGCCGGAGCCTCGACGAGGTCCAGAAGATCACCGACCAGCACGTGACGATGATCGACGATCTGCAGAAGAAGAAGGACGCGGAGCTGCTCAGTAAGTAATGTCCTACTTTTCCCACCTCGAATGCAGCGTGCCGTGCGGGGCCGGTCCCTGTGATCCTGGTGTCGAGCAGCATCTCTGCGCGTGTGGCGCTCCCCTGCTGGCCCGCTATGATCTCGACGCCGCGCGCGGCTGGACGAAAGCGTCGCTGAGCGGGCGCGCCGCGAACATGTGGCGCTACCGCGAGCTGATGCCGCTGGTTGCCGGCGAGGAGCCGCTGACCCTCGGTGAGGGCTGGACGCCGCTGATTCACGCGAGGCGGCTGGGCGCCGAGCTCGGGCTGTCGCGCCTCTTCGTGAAAGATGAATCGCTCAACCCGACGAACTCCTTCAAGGCCCGTGGCCTGTCGGCGGCGGTCACTCGGGCGTCGCATCTGAGGGCAAGGGTGTTGTCGATCCCCTCCGCCGGCAACGCCGCCAACGCCATGGCGGCGTACGCAGCCGCGGCCGGCATCGAGGCGAAGGTCTTCATGCCGAAGGACGTCAAGGTGCCGTTCATCCGCGAGTGCGAGTTGTACGGCGCCGAGATCCACCTGGTCGACGGCCTCATCACCGATGCCGGCCGCATCGCCGCCGAGCAGGGCAAGCGGCTCGGCTGGTACGACGTCTCGACGCTGAAGGAACCCTATCGCATCGAGGGCAAGAAGACGATGGCCTACGAGCTCGGCGAACAGCTGGAGTGGCAGTTCCCCGACTGGATCGTGTATCCCACCGGGGGCGGCACCGGCATGGTCGGGATGTGGAAGGCCTTCGAGGAGCTGGAACGGATCGGGTGGAAGGCGTCCACCGCGAGGCCCAGAATGGTTTCGGTGCAGGCCGAGCATTGCGCGCCGATCGTTCGCGCGTTCGAGCAGGGGGCGGAGCGCTCGGAGATGTGGCCGAACGCCCGGACGGTGGCGGATGGCCTGCGCGTGCCGAAGGCCATCGGCGACTTCCTCGTGCTCCGCGCCGTGCGGGAAAGCGGCGGCACGGCGATCGCGGTATCGGACGCCGACATGGTGCGCGACATGCGCGAGCTGGGGTCGAAGGAAGGGATCAGCGCCGCGCCGGAAGGGGGCGCCGCCCTGCACGCCGTCCGCGTGCTGCTCGAGGACGGCCGCATCAAGCCCGCCGACACCGTCGTCGTCTTCAACACCGGCGGGGCGCTGAAGTATCTCGACGTGCTGGGCTCAGTCCCCTAACGAGATTCCGATCGCGCGCGCGGTACGGATCACGTCGAAATCGAGCGGCACGTTGCGGGTGCGTCCGACGACTTTCTCGAGCGGCACGGCCACGATGTCGGGCGGATGGAACGCCACCATGTGCCCGTACTGCCCGTCGAGCAGCAGTTCGACCGCGCGGGCTCCGAAGCGGGTCGCGAGCGTCCGGTCGAAGCTCGTCGGGGCGCCGCCCCGCTGCAGGTGGCCGAGCACGACGTTCCGCGTTTCCTTGCCGGTTCGCTGCTCGATGTCGTGAGCGATCAGCGCGCCGATGCCGCCAAGACGCTCGACATACTCCCCTTTCGCTTCCCTGATCAGCGAGACGTTGCCGCCGACCGGCTTGGCGCCTTCCGCCGCGACGACAATGCTGAATCGGGCACCGAACCGGTCGCGCGTCTGGATCTGATCGACCACCTTCTCCATCTCGAACGGAATCTCCGGGATCAGGATGACGTCCGCTCCCCCGGCGACCCCCGCGTAGAGCGCGATCCATCCGGCATACCGCCCCATCACCTCGACCGTCATGACCCGGTGGTGCGCCTCGGCGGTGGTGTGCAGCCGGTCGATCGCGTCGGTCGCGAAGCTCACGGCCGTGTCGAACCCGAACGTGTTGGTCGTCTCCACGATATCGTTGTCGATCGTCTTGGGGACGCCGACGAGCGGGATGCCCATCAGGAAGAACTGGTGGGCGATGGCCAGCGTGCCGTCGCCGCCGATTACCACCAGCGCATCCATCTGCATCTTGTGGAACATCTCGACCACCCGCGCCGAGTAGTCGGTCTTGGCTCCGCCGCCGGTGTCGTAGGCGAAGGGATTGCCGCGGTTGGTCGTGCCCAGGATGGTGCCGCCGATGCGCAGGATGCCGACGCAATCGCTGGGCGTCAACACCCGCCAGTGGTCGGGCTCGATGAGGCCGTCGAAGCTGTCTTCGAGGCCGATGACTTCGGCGTGAGAGTTGGCGGATGCTTTGACGACGGCGCGGATGACGGCGTTGAGGCCCGGCGCATCGCCGCCGCCGGTCAGGACGCCGAATCGCTTCACACCTGGACGCTTTTCTGGGAGAGAGGGCATTCGGAAAAGTATATCGGCTCACTGAGTCGGACGGTCTTCGTCCGTGGATCGCGCTGTGTGCCATGTGCTGCGTGCGGACCTGCACACGGCCGTAGCGCAGCCCTTCAGGGCTGCCTCAGTGGCCGGACCAGCGTCAGAAAGATCGTCCTCGGCGCACCGCACCGGTGGAAACCATATGAGAGTAATCGGGATCTATCGGCGGTCGGTCTTGCGGCGTTTCGGCGTCGAACTTCGCGACCTTTGCTTCCTGCCTTGGAGTCCGTCCTGGTGCCACATGTGACCGCACGCCAGACACCTGCAGTACGCGCCTTGGTCGGTTGGAACCGCCAACTTACCGCGCTGACTGGCACACTCCGGACACTTCACGCCGGGTGTCCGGATCGTCGTACTCAATTGGCGTCTTTCTGGTCGCAGGGAGCCCTACACAGGATACGCCCGCGTCCTCATGCATACCCGAAGGCATGATGGATGAGTAGGCTCAGAGCCGTTTTATTGGCGATTTGGTGGACGGCAGGAGGCTCGAACTCCCGACCTCCGCGTTGCGAACGCGGCGCTCTCCCAGCTGAGCTAGCCGCCCACTTGTTGATTGATCGTGGCCGTTCTCACAGCGGGGCCGCTGTGTCGAGGCACGAAACGTTAGTCTACCATGCGGTTTCGAGGACCAGTAATGCGTCCGCGCGGCGCGACCCGCCGTCAGGTGGTCGATGCCGCGCGACGCGCCTGCATCGTGCTGACGAGCCCGCGAAGCGCGGCCGACGCGACCGCATGACCGACAGTGACGCGAGCCAATTCATCCAGATCGTCCGCGCTGATCTCTCCGTGCTCGTCGACCGCCTCGACTCGCGGCCGCAGCGCCTCGAGGGCCGCGGCGGTGTCGAGCGCGCCGCGAAGCGACGCCTTCAGCGCCCGGATTTCGTTCGGATCTCTCATAGGCTTCAAATCTAACCCAATTGCAGGAGCGGCAGATCGCTTACGTTCTCGTAATGCCTGATCCCGGGGGTTTCGCGACGAACCCTCAAAACCGTCAGAATCAGGCCTGAATCGGCGAATCTGTGCCAGCCCGTTCCAATGGTGCGTGCGTTGCAGTCGAGAACAAGCACCACGTTCATGTCCGGACTCCCAGACTGGCGCGCCGTCTCGATCTCCACCGCCGGGTACGAGGATGGCCTCGGCCGCCGGTCGGTTCGCTTCGACCGGGAAGTCGGAGGCATGCTCGAGTGTCTCCACCTGCGGGCCGAGCTTGGAGCGTTCGAGGCAAGCCTGCGCGAGCGCGCCGCCGTCATGACGATGCTCGACGACGAGCGATTCGTCCGGCTTCGCAGCATCGAGCGCACGCCGCACGGGCTGCTGGTGGTGTCGGAGCTGGTGCCCGGGCAGCGGCTGGTCGATATCATCGAGACGCGCCAGAAAGACGACTCGGCCGCGTTCGGGATCGACGCGGCGTTCGGCTTTCTACTGCAGGCGCTGCCGGCGCTCTCCGCTCTTCACGCCGCCGGGATCGCACACGGCACGGTCGCCCCCGGGCGGATCGTCATAACGCCGACCGCGCAGATCGTGCTGCTCGACGGCATCTACGGCGCGGCGCTCGAGCGGCTGAATCTGAAGCGCGCCGTGGTGTGGACGTCGCTCGGGATCATCGCTCCGCCGAGCGCCGGGCCGATACGGTTCGACCGGCAGACAGATATTGGCCAGGCGGCGATATGCGGGCTCTTCCTCGCACTGGGTCACCAAGCCGACCGCACCAGCGATTCCTCGTCGCTCGCGCGGCTCGCGCGCGAGGTCGGCGAGCTCGCCGAGATTCGCGCCGGCGCCGAGTTCGCCGCGGGAGTGCAGCAGTTCTTCTCCGCGACGCTTCCGCTTGCCGGGCGCCGCGTGGTCATCAGCATCGACGACGCGGCCGCCGAAGCCAGCCGGCTCGCGTCACTGATCGGCGAGGAGGGATGCCATGCGGCGTTCGTCGAGCTGACCCGGCTCGATCCGGGTGCCGCAAGAGTGAGCGAGGCGGCAGACGCCGAACCTTTCGACGACGAGCTCGAGGCCGTCGAGGCACCAGTGGTGGTGGCAGCGCCCGCCGCGCGCAAGCGTGAACCTGCGCGCGCTCTCGAAACACCGCCAGCCATACCGGCCGAACGGCCGGTGCCGCCGGCTCCTCCGAAGCCGCTGGCCGCGCCTCCGGCGTTCATCCCGCCGCCCCCGCCCGTGGCAGTCGACCCGCCGGTCCCGATTCACGTGGCCACACCTCCGCCGCCCGCGCCAGTCACGCCGGCGATCCCGGACCCCCCGGCTGTCACTTCGGTGCCGGCGCTCGTCGTGCCGGTGACGCCCGCGCCCGTCCCGGTGCCCACACTGGCGCCCGTTCC
>DATFFM010000173.1:0-24183 GCA_035250005.1 Vicinamibacterales bacterium
CAGGCGCCGTACTACACCTATGTCGTCGCCGCCCGCGTCTCGCCAGGGGCCGTGACAGCCGCGCTCTACTGGGACACGCACGACCCGTATCACTACGTTCGCCTCCAGCGGACGACCAATGCGGTACTGGGCGGTGACAACGCCGAACCCGTCGACCTGCTGATCGTCGGCGGCGAAGACCACAAGACCGGCCAGGCCTCCGACACCGAGCAGCGCTTCGGCGCGCTGGAAGCCTGGATGCGCAAGCACTACCCGGCGGCAGGCGCGCTGGAGTTCCGCTGGTCCGGTCAGGTGATGGAGACGCAGGACGGGCTCGGGTTCATCGGCCGCAATCCGATGGACGCCAACAACGTCTACGTCGCGACCGGCGATTCGGGGATGGGCATGACGCACGGCACCATCGCCGGCATGCTGATCTGCGATCTGATCCAGGGGAGGCCGAATCGATGGGCAACCCTCTACGATCCGTCACGCATCCGGGCCGGCGCCGCAGGCGACTTCATCAAAGAGAACCTGAACGTGGCGGCGCAGTACACCTCGTGGGTGACCCCCGGCGACGTCGCGTCGGTCGACGAGATCACGCCCAACACCGGCGCGTTGATCCGCGAAGGGGCCACGAAGGTGGCGGTCTTTCGCGACCAAGCGGGTCAGATCCATCGCATGTCCGCCGTCTGCACGCATCTCGGCTGCATCGTCGGATGGAACAAGGCCGCATCGACCTGGGACTGCCCGTGCCACGGCTCACGCTTCGACGCTCGCGGACGGGTAATCAACGGGCCGGCGAGTGTCGATCTCGAGAAACGCTGAACGCTGACCGAAACCTGCCTAACGGAGCGGGGTCATCATCAACACCAGCTCGATCACTTCGCCTCTGAGGCGGACTCGGGCTGCTGAGCCGGTCCTATCTCTTCATCGACCGTGCGGGGGGCATTCGGGCCAGCCGGGCCCGGGTCTGACGAAATTGTGCGGAGTCCTTGGTGCCGCCGCCCTTCAGCGTCGTGCGCAGGCGGTCGGCGCGCTCGCCGGGGGCTGGATGGGACGACAGGAACACCTGCAGTGACGCCGGATCCCTGCCCTGCTCTCTTCGCAGCGTCTCCATGAAGGCGATCATCTCGCGCGCGTCCCAGCCGGCGCGGCGCATGATCGCGGCTCCGGCCGTATCAGCCTCCCGCTCGTCGTCGCGGCTGAACTTCAGCATGTACCCGCCGGCCAGCACGCGGGCGCCCATCTGGGCGGCTTGCGCACTCCGGTCGTTGCCGAGCACCGCGCCCAGCAGGCCGATGAAGCCGTTGGCGACCAGCTGCTTGGTGATCTGATCTGCGGCGTGCCGCTGCGAGATGTGCGCGATCTCGTGCGCCAGCACACCAGCCAGCTGCGCTTCGTTGGCGGCAGCGGCGATCGCGCCGCGGTGGACCCAGACCGGCCCGCCGGGGAGCGCGAAGGCATTGATCTCTCGGTAATTCGCGACGGAGAAGCTGTAGGGGTACTTCGGTCCGGTCGCGCGCGCGGCCAGGCGCCGGCCGACGCCCACGATATATGTGTTCACCTGGCGGTCCGTGACCTCCGGCACCTGCTTCTTCACGTCCTTCTGTGCTTCGCGGCCCATCGCGATCTCGTCCTGCACCGAGATGAGCCGGATCTGCGCCGCGCCGGCACCCGTCACGACGAGGACGGCGAGCAGCAGCGACCTCATACGCGGGGGGTGGGCGCGGCGGGGATCTCGTCGGGCCGGTGCCGGCGCAGCCGCGCGTAGGCGGCCGTGACTTCAGCCCCGTAGAGAAACACCACCGCCGAAATGTAGACCCAGAGCAGAAAGACCACGACACCGCCGATGGATCCGTGCACGCTGAAGCGCGACTGGTCCCTGATGTACTGCGAGAAGCCCGCCAGCGCGAGGCGCCACAGGAGGCCCGTCAGCACGGCACCGACCCAGACGTCGCGGAACCGCACCTTCGCGTTGGGCACGAAATAGAAGACCAGCCCGACGATGAAGATGAAGAAGACGGTCGTGCCGGATTCGACGGCGTAACTCTGCAGCCAGTACAAGCCCGGCACCCGTTCCATGACCACCGCGAACCAGCCCGCTTCGGTGACGTTGATCGCGCTCACGAGCAGCAACCCGATCAGCAGCAGCAAACCGGAGGTGGCGAGCATCAGAAAAGAGATCATCTTGTGCTTGAAATAGCTCGGCTGCTTCTCGACGCCCCACGCGTGGTTGACCGCCGACGTGACCGCCCCGAAGACTCCCATCGCCGCCCAGATCATCAGCACGCTGCCGGCGACGCCGAGCTGGACCCTGGCCTGCTGCATCGAGTCGAACTGCCGGCGCATGAACTCGAACTGCTGTGGGAAGTAGCGCAGCACGAATTGAAGAATCTGGTCGCGATCCGCCTCCGTGCCCGCGGCGCTCGCCAGGATCGAAAAGGCCAGGAGGAAGAAGGGGAACAGCGACAGGAGGGCGTAGTACGCGATCGACGACGCGAACGTGAGGTCGTCGCTGTTGTAGAGGCCCATGAAGCCTCTCCAGATCGCGAGGACCGTCAGACGCACCTCGGCACGGACGCGCGAGGCCAGCCGGCGAACCATTGGAAGCCGCAACGGCTGCGCGCCGCGCGTGGCCTGCCCACTCACGGCGACATCATAGCAAGTCGGAACTTCGAACTACGAACGACGAGTCTCGAGCTCACGCACCGGACGCGATCACGCCCCGGGCATGGCGAGGCTGGACTTCTGCGCCTCGCGCGGCTCCGCTCTCGTCCCAGGCCTGCCGCACTTCGCGCGACAACCAGGCCGGCACTCCGACCGTGATGGCGGTGCGGGCAAGGCCGTATGCAAGACGCCGCAGCGCCGGAGTTCGAACAATGACGACCGCCGCCCCCACTGCGGCAGCCGCCACGACCACGTTGGCGACGGTACGAGCGGTATCCTGCGTCATGCACGCCGCCTCGAGCCCGTCACCACGTCACACGCACGCACAACCCTCGCACCGGTTACGACCGATCGCCGGTCGTCTGATAGCTGGTACCCGCCATTGAGCCGGCATTCCCCGTGCTGCCCGTGTTCCCGATGGAACCGGAGCCGCCGGTGCCGGTGTTGCCCATCGTGCCGGTGCTGGTGCGGGCGCGGTCATACGCCTCGCGGCCGCGGTCCACGATCTGCCCCACCTTGTCGGTCGCCTGCGAGTAGGCGTCACCCGCCGTCGAGCGAAGGCGGCCGGCCTGCTCGGTCAGCTGGTTCCGCAGTTCGGATCCCGGCCGCGGCGCGAACAGCATGCCCAGGCCTGCGCCCAGGACCGTGCCGGCCAGCAGCCCCATCAGGAACGAACCACCCCCATCCTCGCGCTCGAAACGATCGTATTCATACGCCATGTATCCCTCCTTGGGAATTCTGAGCCTGCTAAATCCTGCCTGCGGCCGGCGCCGGCGGTTCGTGCCGTTCGTCGTGGCCGAGCAGAGACATCACGATGGCGCGAATGCCCCGCGCCATGCCGATGGCCTGGTTGATCCGGTCGCGAACGGATCCCTTCACCCGGTCCGCCGTTTCGTCAACCCGCTCCATCGTGCCCGAAATCGCGGTGTTCACGCGCTCGGTCTGGTGGCTCACGCGCGCCGTCACGGTCTTCACGTCGCCAAGAATCGCGTCCACTCGCTCGCGCACCGGCGCGATCTGCCGCGTCTCGAGCTCGCTCACGAGCTGCATGACGCGCCGGTAGACAAGAAAGCCGGCGATGCCCAGGCCGATCAGCAGCAGCGCTTCGAGCACGCTGACGATCGCCATCATGGCCAGCCACATGTTGGTCGTGCCGAGGTCGCCCGAGACCATGTCCCCTCCTTATGCCGACCAGCGGGTCTGCCCGCCGGCCACGTCGTTCAACGACCGCCAGCCCTCGCTGGCCGCCGAGCGCGCCTTGTCCACGGTGCTCCGCATCCGCGTGAGCTCGTTCATGAAGTCATCGAGCTTCGGTTCGATCTGGTCCCGCACCCGCCGCCCGTTTTCAGTCATGTAGAGCCAGCCCCACACGCCGCCCGCTACGGCGCCGAGCAGCGCAGCCATCAGAACCCGCGAACGTTCGTCCACACGCGCCTCCTTAGTCCGTGCTGAACGCTGCGCGCTCAGCCCTCAATTGAATCAATCAAACGCCGTGCCATGGGTCAACGGGTTCCCTTTGGCACGAACACCGCCAGCGCCACCCCCTCCCAACGGCCGTTTGCGGGGCTCTCCGGCGCCTCCGGCCCGAGCGGCATCGTCGCGACATGGCCGGCGTCCAGCCCGAACCGTCCGACGATGTAGTCGCGGACGAGTTTGGCTCGTGTACGGCTAAGTACGAACTGCACGTCACGCGTCGCGCCCTCCGCGTACCCTTCCACGACCAGCGGCGTGGTCCGCGGATACTCTACGAACGGGCCCATCGCGGAATCCAGCCGCACGCGGCCATCGTCGGTCACCCGTTCCTGCCCGTCCGGACCGGTGGCAAATAGCACCTCCGCCTTCACCCATACGCGGAGCACGCGCCGGTCGTTCGTCTCGAGCGCTCCCTGGCGATACTCGGCGATGCTGACGTCGTCGAGATCGAAGTACCCGCGCCGGTTGAAGAATCCGCGGAAGAAGAAGTTCCGTTTCAGCGCCTCGGACGTGTCGGCGAGGTCGGTCAGCGTCTCGCGGGCCGCCGTCAGCGACTGCTGCAAGTCGCCGACCACTCCGCGGACCGGTCCCTTGTCGCCGCGAAAGCCCTCGATCGCCTGTTTCGCATTCTCGCTCGCTTCGCGCAGGTTGGCCACTGCACGCTCCGCCTCGGCGGCGATCCCCCTCGCCCGCTCGTAGAACGCGTCGTCGGTCACGAATTTCCCGATCGAACCCCGTCCCTGGCGCACGCCGGTCACGATCACCTGCAGGTCGGCAGCGACTTTCTGCGACGACGCGGTGATCGCCCGGACCTCGGCGCCGACGTCCTCGATCAGCGCCTGGGCGTCCACCGCGGCCGCCGATACCGCGCCGAGCGCTTCGTTGACGCCCGCCTTGACCTCGACGAACGTGGTCGTGACCAGATCGAGGCTCTGGTTCAGACGCTCGAAGACTTCGGCCAGATCGAATGGTTCGCGGCTCGGAATCGTGCCGAGCTCCGGCACTTCGGGGGACGCGTCGGAGCCGCTGTCCACCTGCACGAACTTGTTGCCAACCAGCCCGTCGTTCTGGATCGAGGCGACCGAGTCGAGCCGGATCAGCTGGTGCAGGTCTTCGCGCACGCGCAGCTTGACGCGGAACTTCGCCGATGGCGACGCCGGCAGATGGATGGTCTCGACCTCGCCCGCGTTCATCCCCGCCACCCGCACCACCGCGCCGTTCTGCAGCCCGGCGATCCGGCTGAACTCCGCGTAGACCTCGAACGTGTCGCTGAACATCATGCGGCGATCACCGATCAGGAACAGCCCCACGGCGAACAGGAGCAGCCCTCCGATGACGAACGCGCCGACAGCGGCCAGCCGGTTCTTCTGCATCGATCAGGGTCCTCGCTGGTCTCTCATCCGGCGTGGGTCGAAGCCATGAACGCGCGCACGAGTTCGTTGTCGCTCTTTTCGAGCTCGGACACCGTTCCCCGGGCGGCGATCCGCCCCTCGTGGAGCATCACGAGCTCGTCGCCGAGCTTCCGGGCGCTGGGAATGTTGTGCGTCACGACGATGAGCGTCGTCCCCTCGCGGCGCTTGAGGTCCAGCAGCAACTGGTCGATCTCTTCGGATGTGATCGGGTCCAGGCCGGCGCTCGGCTCGTCGACCAGCAGGATCACGGGATCGAGCGCCATCGCACGCGCCAGGCCTGCCCGCTTGCGCATGCCGCCGGAGAGCTCGCCGGGCATCTTGTCGTAGTCCTTCTCGAGGCCGACCGACTCGAGCTTCACCATCGCACGTTCGCGAATCTCACGGTCGGTCAGCCGGGTGTGGCGCCGCATCGGGAAGGCGACGTTCTCCCCCACCGAAATGGAATCGAAGAGCGCGGCGCTCTGGAAGAGAAAGCCAATGTGGCGGCGGACGCCGGCGAGCGCTTCTCCCGACAAGGCGCTGATCTCGTCGTCGTGGACGAACACCCGCCCGGAATCCGGACGCACGAGGCCGATGATGTGCCGGAGCGTCACGCTCTTGCCGGTGCCGGACCGGCCGAGGATCACGAACCCCGCCCCCCGGCGCACCTCGAGCGACACGTCGTCGAGGACCCGCCTCGCGCCGAAGGATTTCGTCACGTGGTCGAGCCGCACGGCCGGAGGTGCCATCGTCGTCATCCCGCCGCCTCGGGGAACGCGAAGAAGATCAGCCGCACGAGCAGAACGTTCGCCACGATGATCAGGATCGATGAAAGCACGACCGCTCGCGTGGACGCGCGGCCGACACCCTCCGTGCCCGAGCTGGTGGTGAATCCGAGAAACGACGAGACGGTGGCGATGATGAAGCCGAAGACCATGGTCTTCACCGTGGCGGGCACGTAGTCGGTCAGGTCCACCAGCGCGAACGCGCGATCGAAGTAGAGCCCCAGCGACATGCCGGTCACCGCGGTTTCGGCGAGGAAGCCGCCGAGCATCCCGGCAAAGTTCATCACCGTGGTGAGGATCGGAAGGGCGATGACGCAGGCCACCACGCGCGTGACGACCAGGTAGCGGAACGCATCCACGGCCGAGGCCTCGAGCGCGTCGATCTGCTCGGTGACCCGCATCGCCCCGAGCTCGGCGCCGATGCCGGCCCCGATCCGTCCGGACAGCAGCAGGCCGGCGGTCAGCGGACCCGTTTCTCGAACCAGCGCCATCGCCAGCCCGGCCGGAATCATCGACTCCGCGCCGAACCGCTCGAGCGATGCGCGGGTATGCATCGACAGCACCACGCCCACCGCAACCCCTGAGACGGCGATCAGCGGCGCCGACCGCACCCCGAGCTCGTACAGCTGGCGGACGGTTTCGCGGGCCTCGAACGGGGGCAGGAGGGCCTGGCGCGCGGCGTTGCCGGCGAACGCCGCGAACTCGCCGACAGCGGCGAGGTTTGTCGTGGTGCGTGTGCTGGCCAGGTCGAGCATCACCCGGCTCAGCTGCAAGGCGCGGACCATCCAACCCAACTCCAAATCACAAACGACAAACTCCAAACGGCCCATTGCAGTTTGTCGTGGGAGCTTGGTTTGAAGTTCGTTGGAGTTAGTTTGGAGTTTGAAGTTTGGCGTTAAGCAGGAGCCTGCGCGGCGGCGCGGCGCGCCCCGCTCTTGCCCCCGTCCTGGATCTCGTGCTTCTTCATCTTGCTGTACAAGGTCGGCCGGTAGAGACCGAGGATCTGGGCAGCCTCCTGCTTGTTCCAGTTGGTGCGCTGGAGCGTCTGAAGGATCGCCATCCGCTCGATCTCGGCGAGCGTGCGGTGCGGCGGGATCACGAACTCGGTGGTCGTCGAGGTCTCGGTGCGCAGCGATTCCGGCAGATCGTTGACCGCGATCTCGGTTCCTTTCGCCACCAGCACACCGCGTTCGACAACGTTTTCGATCTCGCGGACGTTGCCGGGCCAGCGATGACGTATGAGCACGTGGTACGCCGCCGGGGCGATCGATTTCACGTTGCGGCCGTGACGCTGACGGTATTTCTCGAGGAAGTGCTCGCAGAGGAGCGGGATGTCTTCGGTTCTCTCGCGGAGCGGCGGCACCCGCAGCGTGATCGTGTTGATGCGGAAGTAGAGGTCTTCCCGGAGCTTGCCGTCGCGAAGCGCCGCGTCGAGGTCGATATTGGTCGCACAGATGAGACGGAAGTCCACCCGGACGATGCGGTCGCTGCCGATCGGACGGTATTCGCGCTCCTGCAGAACGCGCAGGAGCTTGGTCTGAAGATATGGGGGCATCTCGCCGATCTCGTCGAGGAGGAGCGACCCCCCTTCGGCCATCTCGAACAGCCCCTCCTTGTCGGACTGCGCCCCGGTGAACGCACCCTTCTTGTAGCCGAACAGCTCCGACTCGATCAGATCCTTCGGGATGGCGGCGCAGTTGATCTTGATGAACGGGCCCTTGGCCCGCTTGCTGTTGTAGTGGAGCGCGTTGGCGATGAGCTCCTTGCCGGTGCCGTTCTCTCCCTGGATCAGGATGTTTGCATCGCTGCCGGCGACGCTTTCCACCAGCTCGAGCAGCTCGTGCATCTTCTTGCTCTTGCCGATGATGTTCCCGAAGCGGAACTGGTTCTCGATCCGCTGCTTCAGCAGCAGGTTCTCACCGAGCAGATCCCGGCGCTCGATGGCACGCTCGAGCTTGGCCAACAGGGCGTCGGCATCGATCGGCTTCTCGGCAAATTCAAAGGCCCCTGCCTTCATGGCTTCGACCGCTTTCTGCACCGAGCCATGGCCGGTCACGACGATCACTTCGGTGTCGGCGTGGGCCTGCTTGAACCGCCGGAGCAGTTCGAGGCCGTCGATGTCGGGCAGCATCATGTCGGTCACGACAACGTCGGGCTTCCAGGTCTTGAAGATCTCCTCCCCCCGGGTCCCGATCATCGCGGTCCGGACCTCGTACCCCTGGTGCTCCAGGAGGATCTTCAACCACTCGATGATCGACGGCTCGTCGTCGATCGCGAGCACCCTGTTTTTCTTCTTGGTCGTCATCTCGTTGGAACCTCAGCCAGAAAACGGCTGTTCATAATACAGGAAGGGACCCAGATGAATGAAATTAATTATACACCCGGGCCAAAAATGGCCTAAAAAGCAGACACCTGTCGGCTGGGAATACACAAAACCCTTCGAGTCGGAACGGTGGCATAATTCGCCCATGCCAGCCGATCAGGATCCCGCTTGGACATCCTAGAAACGCACGTCGATACCGCCTCGGACCTTTTCAAGACCAACACTGAGCGGATGACGGCCCTGATGGCCGAGCTGCGCGAACGGACGGCCGCCGTGCGTCAGGGCGGCGGGCCCAGGTACATCGAGCGGCACCGGGCACAGGGCAAGCTCCCGGTCCGGGACCGGATCGAGAAGCTTCTGGATCCTGGTTCCCCGTTTCTCGAGCTCTCCCCCCTGGCCGCCTGGGACCTGTACGACAACGAGGCCCCGTGCGCGGGGGTGATTACGGGCATCGGCCGGGTGGCCGGGCGCGAGGTGCTGGTGGTCGCCAACGACGCCACGGTCAAGGGAGGCACCTACTACCCGCTGACGGTCAAGAAGCACGTGCGCGCGCAGCAGGTGGCGATCGACAACCGGCTGCCGTGCGTGTACCTCGTTGATTCGGGCGGCGCCTTCCTTCCGCTCCAGGCGGAGGTCTTCCCCGATCGCGAGCACTTCGGCCGGATTTTCTACAATCAGGCGCGCATGTCGGCGGAACGCATCCCGCAGATCGCCGTCGTCATGGGGTCCTGCACCGCCGGCGGAGCCTACGTGCCGGCCATGTCCGACGAAACCATTATCGTCAAAGGCACCGGCACGATCTTTCTGGGCGGCCCTCCGCTGGTAAAGGCGGCGACCGGGGAAGAAGTGACCGCGGAGGAGCTTGGCGGCGCCGACGTGCACACGCGGCTGTCGGGAGTCGCGGACTACTTCGCCGAGGACGACGAGCACGCGCTCCACCTGGCGCGCACGGTCCTGGGCACCCTGAATACGGCCAAGCGCCTGCCGGCCGACATGGCGGCTCCCGAAGATCCGCTCTACGACCCGAAGGAGATCTACGGAATCGTCAACGCGGATACCCGCAAGTCGTACGACGTGCGCGAGGTCGTCGCGCGGATGGTGGACGGGTCCCGGTTCGACGAATTCAAGGAGCGCTATGCGACCACGCTCGTCACCGGGTTCGCGCGGCTCCACGGCTTTCTCGTGGGCATCGTCGCCAACAACGGCGTGCTCTTCTCGGAGTCGGCCCTCAAGGCCACGCACTTCATCGAGCTGTGCAACCTCCGCGGCATCCCGCTGATCTTTCTGCAGAACATCACCGGTTTCATGGTCGGGCGCGAGTACGAGCGGGGCGGCATCGCCAAGGACGGCGCCAAGATGGTCCATGCGGTGGCCAATTCGGTGGTGCCGAAGTTCACGGTCATCATCGGCGGATCGTTCGGCGCCGGCAACTACGGCATGTGCGGGCGCGCGTACGAACCGCGCCTCCTCTGGATGTGGCCGAACTCGCGCATCTCGGTGATGGGCGGCGGGCAGGCGGCCGGCGTCCTCACGACGGTCAAGCGGGATCAGCTCGAACGGCAGGGGGGCACGCTCGCTGCCGAAGAGGAGGCGGCGATCCGCGATCCGATCCTCGAGAAATACGATCGCGAAGGCTCACCCTACTACTCCACCGCGCGCCTGTGGGACGATGGGATCCTGGACCCGGCGGAGACGCGACCGGCGCTCGCGCTCGGTCTGTCGGCCGCGTTCAACGCGCCGATTCCGGAGCCGAAGTTCGGGATCTTCAGGATGTGACCGGTTCCGAAGAGACGAGTAGATGCCGCTGATTTCAGTCGAACGGACGGGGCCGGTCGTGCGGGTCACGCTGAACCGCCCAGACGTGCGCAACGCCTTCAACGAAGAGGTCGTCGCGGAGTTGACCGAATGGGCGGAGAACGTCACCCAGACAGGGGCTCGCGTAGCGGTGCTCGCCGGCGCCGGGAAGGCATTCTGCGCGGGTGCGGATCTGAGCTGGATGTCGCGGATGGTGAAGTACAGCTTCGACGACAACGTGCGGGATGCGGTCGCCATGGCGGCGATGTTCAACACGCTCGACAGCCTGCCCATCCCGCTCATCGGCCGGATCCAGGGCGCGGCACTGGGCGGCGGCAGCGGCCTTGCCGCCGTCTGCGACATCGTGGTGGCGGCCGACGACGCGATCTTTGGTTTCACCGAGGCGAAGCTCGGGATCCTGCCGGCCGTGATCTCCCCCTTCGTCGTTCAGAAGATCGGCGTCTCGGCCGCGCGCGAGCTGTTTCTGACCGCCGCCCGGTTTTCGGCCGCCCGCGCGAAGGCGCTCGGTCTCGCGCACGCCGTCGTGCCCGAAGCCCAGATCGATGACGCAATCGATGGCTACGTACGAGAGCTCCTGACTTCTGCTCCGGCCGCCATTACCGGGGCGAAGCACCTGATCGCCGCCGTGGCCGGCTGCATCCCCTCCGACATGACTGACGTGACGGCCGAAACCATCGCGCGCCATCGGATTTCGGCCGAGGGGCAGGACGGGATGCTCGCGTTCCTGGAAAAGCGGAAGGCCCGCTGGATCGAATGACGATCCGCCGCGTCCTGGTCGCGAACCGCGGTGAAATTGCGATCCGGATCATCCGCGCCTGCCGCGAGGCCGGCATCGAAGCCGTCGCCATCTACTCCGATGCCGATGTGGATGCTCTGCACGTGCAGGCGGCCGAACGGGCCGTCCACGTCGGGCCGGTCGCGGCGTCAGAGAGCTATCTCAACATCGCGGCTATCCTCCGCGCCGCTGCCGAGACCGCCTGTGACGCCATCCATCCGGGATACGGATTCCTGTCGGAGCGCGCCGCGTTCGCTCGCGCATGCGAAGAGGCCGGGATCATCTTCATCGGTCCGGCGTCCGACACCATCGATCGGATGGGGTCCAAGGTCGGCGCGCGCGAGCTGATGGAGGGGGCCGGCGTACCGGTCGTGCCCGGGCTCGCGCCGCGGGACCAGTCAGACGCGGGACTGCTCGCCGCCGTTCGAGCGATCGGCTTCCCGGCGCTCGTCAAGGCCTCGGCCGGCGGCGGCGGCAAGGGGATGCGCACGCTGCACGACGCGGCCGATGCCGCCGAGATGATCGCGGGCGCGCGGCGCGAGGCGCAGGCGGCATTCGGCGACGGCACGCTCTACGTCGAGCGGCTGGTCGCGCGCCCGCGGCATGTCGAGATCCAGGTGTTCGGTGACGCGCATGGCAATGTCGTCCACCTGTTCGAGCGCGAGTGCTCGATCCAGCGCAGGCACCAGAAGGTCATCGAAGAGAGCCCCTCGCCGGCTCTGACGCCGGCGCTGCGTGCGCGGATGGGCGAGGCGGCCGTCGCGGCCGCGCGCGCGGTGCATTATCGGAGCGCCGGCACGGTCGAGTTTCTACTCGAGGGCAGCGGCGACGCGGCCCAGTTCTACTTTCTCGAGATGAACACGCGGCTGCAGGTGGAGCATCCCGTCACCGAGGCCGTGACGGGAGTGGACCTGGTGCACGCCCAGCTGGCGGTTGCGGCCGGAGCAACCCTGCCCTGGACGCAGGGATCCCTCACGCAGCGGGGCCATGCGATCGAATGCCGCGTCTATGCCGAGGACCCCGCCAACGGCTTCCTGCCGCAGGCCGGCCGTCTGCTCGTTTACCGCGAACCGGCCGGACCCGGCATTCGCGTGGACGGCGGCGTCGCCGAAGGAGGCGCGGTCCCGGTCGCGTACGATCCGCTGCTCGCCAAGCTGATCGTCACTGCGGAAAGCCGCGGTGCCGCGATCGACCGCGCGCTCGCGGCGCTGCGGCGCTATCCGGTGCTCGGGATCCGCACGAACATCCCGTTCCTCATCCGGGTCCTCGACCATCAGGCGTTCAGGTCGGGGGGCGTGCACACCGGCTTCATCGATCAGCATCTGGACGCGCTGACCGCGCGCCCCGAGCCGCCCCCCGGCATCGCAGCGGCCGCGGTCGCGGCTTCGGACCGGGACGGACGTCCGGAACGCAGAGCCTGGGATCCGTGGGAACCCGGCCTGCCGACAGCCGGCAAAGCGTCCGCGCACTCTGCGCGGCACCTGATCGCCGCGGATCGTGATACGCGCTGGGTGTTCCTGGAAGGCGAAGTCTACGAGATAGAGACCCGGCGCCGAGGACGACGGCGCGCGAGCGCACATCACAGCTCGCTCGCCGCGCCGATGCCCGCAACCGTCACGCGCGTCAACGTCGAGGCCGGCGCGGTCGTGCGGAAGGGAGAAACGCTGCTCGTGCTCGAGGCCATGAAGATGGAGCTCCCCGTGCGCGCTCCGGCCGACGGCACCGTCACGGCCATCTCCTGCCGCGTCGGAGAGATGGTCCAGGCCGGGGCCGTACTCGCGGAGCTCGAATGAGCCCCAGGCCGCAGAGGATCACCGTCGTCGAAGTCGGACCGCGCGACGGTCTGCAGAACGAGTCGGCCAGGATCCCGACCGCGGCGAAGATCGCGTTCGTGAACGACCTCAGCCGCGCAGGCTTTCCGGTCGTCGAAGTCGCGGCGTTCGTCAGTCCGAAATGGGTGCCGCAGATGGCGGACGCCGCCGAGGTGTGCGCCGGCATCGCGAAGCGGCCGGGCACGCGCTATTCGGCGCTCGTGCCGAATCTGCCTGGTCTCGAGCGCGCGCACGCGGCCGGTCTCACCGAGGTGGCCGTCTTCGCCGCCTCGTCGGAGAGCTTCAGCAAGCGGAACATCAACCAGTCGATCGACGAGTCACTCGAAACCTATCGCGCGGTATGCGAGCGCGCCAGGGGGCTCGGGATTCGGGTCCGCGGTTACCTGTCGACGGCGTTCGGCTGCCCGTTCGAGGGGCCGGTCGATCCCCGGCGTGTCGCGGAGGTGGCCGCATCCCTGATCGAGATGGGAGCCTTCGAGGTGGCGGTGAGCGACACGATCGGGATCGCGCATCCGGGTCAGGTGCCGCAGGTCGTCGGAGCGGTTGCTGACCGGATCGGCAGCGAACAGATCGCACTCCACTTCCACGACACGCGCGGCACCGCACTGGCGAACGTTCTCGCCGCGCTGGACCTTGGCGTCGCGACCTACGACGCCTCCGCGGGTGGGCTTGGCGGCTGCCCGTATGCGCCGGGCGCGACCGGCAACCTTGCGAGCGAGGACCTGCTCTATATGCTCAATGGCCTCGGGATCGAGACCGGCGTCGACCTCGAGGCGGTCGTCGAGGCTTCGGCGCGGATCGCGGAACACGCCGGGCACCCGCCCGTTTCGCGCTACTTCCAGGCTGCCCGTGCCGGGCGCGCATCCAGTCCTCGAGCCGATCCGCAGTCCAGCAGTTGATGACCCGCTCCGCCGGGATCCCGGCGAGCCGGGCGTGGGCGATCGCGTAATCGCTGAACCGGAGTTCCCCGACCGAGTGGGCATCGCTGTCGAGCGCAAACAGGCAGCCGGCTTCGAGCGCACGCGCGGCGAGCAGGTAGTCGATATCCTGACGGTGCCAGTTCCCATCGAGCTCGATTGCCACATCAAGCCGCGCGGCAGCCTCGAACACCGCGTCCCAGTCGGCCGTCACTCCCGGACGGCTGTTGAACATGCGGCCCCGGGGATGCCCGAGAATCGCGACGCCGGGCGCCCGCACCGCATTCAGCATCCGCATCGTCTGGTCGTCGGCGCGGCGCAGCTGTGAATGGGGCGACGCCACCACGAATTCGAATCGCGCCCGCTCGGCCGGCTGGACGTCGAGGCCGCCATCCGCCAGGATATTGGCCTCGATCCCTTTGAAAACCCGGAACCCTCCGCCGAATGCCGCGTTCAGCTTGTCAACCTCGGCCCACTGGCGCACCGCCTTCTCCATCGAGATCCCGCGCGCGATCGGCAGCCCGTACGAATGATCCGTGATGCCGAGGCAGGTGTGACCGAGCGCCATCGCGGCCCGCGCCATGGTCTCGATGCGCTCGGTGCCGTCGCTCCAGGTCGAGTGCATCTGAAAGTCCCCGCGATAGTCCGCCTTGGATACGACACCCGGGCCCGCGGGAGCCTTGAGCGCCTGCGCCAGCATCGAATGACTGAGATAGCCATCCCGGAGCGCCCGCTTGGCGCCGATGACCGCGTGCTTGCCGGCCTTCGCGACCGCCGCCTCCACGGTGGGTGACGAACCGGTTTCCACGAACTCCCTGATGATCCGTTCGCTCGCCGGGCCCACGAACCTGAGGTCGCGGAGGGTACCGGCCGCGACCAGGTCCGCCACCGCCACCGGCAGGCCCGCAATGACCTTGGCGGCCCGCTTGTAGCCGAACCGGCTGCGCTCCGTCGGCTGCAGGGCCGCCATGTCGTAGAGCAACGCGGCCACGGTGAGATTGGCGTCGGCGATGCCGGCCGGCCCGATCACGGAAACGGCGCGAGAGCTCTTCGTTTTGTGTGTCACGAAGGTTACACCCCGCCCCTCGCGCCCATGGCAATCCCGCTAACTCCTACTCGCAGCATGGGTTCTATTGATCGGCTTCCCGGCACCTGGTTTGCTCAACTCACGTGCATGAGGATGAAGCTGGGCATTGCCGGGGTCGCCCTCCTGATCGCCATCGCGGCCGCTTGCGCAAAGATACAGCTCGGAGCCCCCGACCGCGAACGCGAGATGAACGAATCGCTCCGGAAAGTCGCCACCGGCTCGGCTCCCTCCTACGTCAAGCTCGACCCTGAAGGCTCGAAGCTGTGGAAGCAGACCCGGGCCTTCTACCAGGCGCGGCGATTCACGGCGGCGTGGATCGAAGGCGCCAAGCCTCGCCCGCAGCTCGACGCCCTGACCCGGGCGCTGCGCGACGCCGACCGCGAAGGCTTCGATCCCGAGCTGTACAACGTCAGCATGCTCGAGGAGCGCCGTGAGGAGGCGAGCAAGGGCTTTCTCACCGACAAGGGATTCGATCCGAAGGAAGCAGGCGCCCTGGACGTCTGGCTCACCTACCTCTACATGAAGTACGCGTCCGACCTGGCGGATGGACTCTCGGACCTCTCGCACGCCGACCCCACGTGGAAGATCAAGCCGGAAAAATTCGATGCCAAGGCCCACCTCGAGGCGGCCCTTCAGGGGAGCCGGATCCAGGAGTCGCTCGACGAACTGAAGCCCCAGGCAGCCGAATACGACCGGCTCCGGAACGTCCTGGCGCAGTATCGCGCACAGCAGGCAGAGGGAGGCTGGCCGAAGGTCCCGAGGATGAAGCTCAAGCCCGGGCAGAAGAGCCCGCACGTGGGCGCTCTCGCGACGCGTCTGGCGGCGTCGGACGACTACAAAGGCTCGATGCCCCCCAGAGGGCCGGCCGTCTACACACCGGACCTGCAGGAGGCCGTCAAGCAGGTCCAGCGGCGCCATGGGCTCACCGACGACGGGATCATCAGGCCGGAAGTGATCGACGCGCTGAATGTGCCGATCCAGAGACGCATCGAGCAGATCGCGCTGAACATGGAACGCTGGCGGTGGCTGCCTCGCGATCTTGGCGAGCGCTACATCCTGGTCAACATCCCGGAGATGCGGCTCGACGTGTACGAGGGCGACCGCGTGCCGCTCACCATGCGCGTCGTCGTCGGCAAGTCGGAGACGCCGACGCCGATCTTCAGCGACGAGATGACCTACCTCGTCTTCAGCCCGTACTGGAACGTGCCGCCGAGCATCGCCGAGGGGGAAACGCTCCCGTCGGTGATACGCGATCCCGGTTTTCTCGCGCGGAACAACATGGACGTCGTGGACGCCTCAGGCAACGTCGTCGATCCGTCGTCGGTCGATCTGAGCGATCCGACGGCATACCGCTTCCGCCAGCGTCCCGGCACCGACAACTCACTGGGGCTGGTGAAGTTCATGTTCCCGAACCAGTTCAATGTCTACCTGCACGACACCCCTGCCGATTCGCTCTTCGAACGGGCGGCCCGCTCGCTGAGCCACGGCTGTGTGAGAGTCGAGGATCCGGTGGCCTTGGCGGAGTACGTGCTCGGCGATCAGCCGGAGTGGGATCGCGCCAGGATCGACGAAGCGATGCACGCCGGGGAGGAAAAGACCGTCAAGGTGAAAAAGCCGATCCCCGTCTATCTCGGGTACTGGACGGCGCGCGTGCGCACGGACAGCAGCATCCAGTTCCGCCCGGATGTCTACAGCATCGATCGGCGTCTGACAGCGCGGCTGGCGGACCGTCTCGAGCGCCTTCGGCGCACCGGTGAAGCGGCGGCGGACGCGACGAAGAAGCCGTAAGAGTGCGGGAGCAGCTTCCCTACAGGGAGCAGAACTGCGACACGCGTTGAAGGAGCTCGTCCATGTCGACGGGTTTCGAAAGATATGCGTCGGCGCTGATCTGCGACAACCGCTCCCGGCCCGCGGCGGACACGACGATGGTGGGGATCTTCTTCAGACGGGCATCCTCGATCTGGTGGCGACGGAACTCCCAGCCATCCATGACCGGCATCATCAGATCGAGCACGATGACGCATGCGGAGGTCCCGCTGGAGAGAAGATCCAGGGCCTGCCGTCCATTGGAAGCGAGCGCGACGTGATAGCCCTCGAGCTCGAGAAACTTGGCCAGCATGTCCCGCGTATCGATGTCGTCTTCGATGATGAAAACCGTCGGAAAGCTCATCGGGTATCCTTTCGGCTGCTTGCCGCCGAAGCAACAGCCCGGGCAAGCTCATCCGGAAGGCAAGGCTTCAGGAGGAGGACGTCGGTGCCGACCTCCCGCGCCCGCGCCTCGTGCTCAGGCCCCGAGTATCCACTGAGGGCGATGACCGGTACATCGCGCAGCCGTTTATCGGCCCGCATCCGTTCCACCAGTTCGAAGCCGTCCATCCGCGGGAGCGCCAGGTCGGTCACCACGATGTCGGGCCGGGTCGTCCGCATGGCGTCGAGGGCGCCGAGCCCGTCCTCGGCCTCGACCACCGTGAACTCCATCCTCAGGAATTCGGCGTACATGTGGCGTGAGTCGGCATGATCCTCGACCAGCAGCACCGTGACACGCTTGGGACGGTCGGTCATGCGTCGGGCACGAAGCGCTTGCCGTTGATCAGCGTGCGAATGGCGGTTTCGAGGTCGTCGGGTGAGCAGGGTTTTTCGAGAACCGCATCACAGCCGGCGCGCTGGGCGCGGCCGGGATCCGCGGCAAAGGCTGCATACCCTGTGACCGCCAGAACCGGCACCTGACGGGTTCTCGGATCCTGCTTGAGACGCCGGGTGAGCTCGAAGCCGTCGATCCCGGGGATATTGAGGTCGGTAACGACAACATCGGGAACCGTCTCGACGGCCCGCTCCAGCGCCTGAAGACCGTTGTGGGCCTGGTCGACGGTAAAGCCGGCCTGAGTCAGCCATTCGGCGTACAGTCGACGACCGTCCCGGTCGTCTTCCACGAGCAACACGATTGCCCTCTCCCCTGGCCTCTGGCTCACTTGGAGATCAGTATACCCAAGCGGTTCCGCCTGACGGCTCGTCGTTTGCAGATGAGTCGGTACCGGAGGTTGCAGCATGGGACTCAGAGACACTTACGCGTACGCCATTTCCGTGGCGAAGGGAAAATTCGACGGTAGTGCACAGGAACGCGACGGCAAGCTTCATTTCGTCGGGTCGGTGAAAACCGAGGCCGAGAAAAACGAATTGTGGAGCGCCATCAAAACGATCCCCACCTGGAAAGACGACATCGTCGCTGACATCAAGGTGACGGGCGGTGGCGCGGCGGCGGGCGGCGGACAGGCCGGCAAAACGTATACGGTCCAGTCCGGCGACACGTTGAGCAAGATCGCCAAGATGCAGCTTGGTGATGCGAACGCTTACATGAAGATTTTCAACGCGAACAAGGACCAGCTGTCCGATCCCGACAAGATCAAGCCGGGCCAGGTTCTCAAGATTCCGGCAGCTTAGATCTCAGCTCCGCCGGTCCGTGGGGTCTGCGGGATCTCACGGGCCGGACGGCCTCGGCGGCCGCCCGCAGCCACGATTGCGATCCGTTCGCCGGTCGGGCTGACGGCGATGCGCGTCACGTTCTGCAGACCGAGCGCGCCGAGGTCCGCCACGGCGCGCCATCCTTCCGCACCCGCCGTCCATGCGTACAGCGTGCCGGTGTCCGCCATCAGCAGCGTTCCGTCGGGCGTCCACGCCACGTGCGCCTGGGTGGCGCCTTTCACCGCCGGCGTGAGCGCTGTGGTCACGGCCTTCCCGTCCCGCATCGCCACCTCGGTGATCGTGAGCGTCCGCTCGGCTCCCTGCCCCGCCTGTTGCACGAAGCTCACGCTTCCGTTCGGCATCTTCTGGATCGACTGGCCGATGTCGCGCGCGACGATCTCCGTCGTGCCCGCCGGCGTCGTCGCGATCTGGAGAGTCGCCGGCCGCCCGAGCACGAACAGCGCAAGCGTCTTGTCGTCGACCCAAGCGTGATAGCCGACCGGCTTCACGTCGGTGAGTATCAGTGAGGGATTCTTTCCATCGATCGTGAATCGCCACAGCCGCTGCGTGCCGTCCGCCTCCACGCGAATGACCGAGAGATGCCTTCCGTCGGGCGTCACGGTCGGCGAGTATTCGCACTCTTCGGTCTGCGTGACTCGCGTGACCTCACGCGTCTGCAGGTCGAACTTGTACACATCGGTCTGCGGGCTCCCGCATTTCGACGAGACCGCGCCGCGGGCAGAGGTGAAGAACAGCGTGCGGCCGCCGGGGGCGAAGAACGGCTGGTTGTCGTACCCGGGGCTGGCCGAAATGTTCTCGGGACGGCCGACGCTGAGCTTGCCGCCGGCGGTCTCGAGAGGGGCGAGGAACACGTCGGTGGCATGCGGCGCCGTCGTCGGCTGGGGCGGCGCGGGCGCCTGAAACGTTGCCGCCAGAGCTGCGAGCAGCGACAGGAAAAAGGTCGTCATGGCGGTGGACTATACCCTGCTATGCTTCGCTCATGCGCATCCTCATTCTCGCCGCCGCTCTCGCGGTGCCTCTCACCGCGCATGCCCAGAACGCCGAGAGGCGACTGATCGTCACCATCACGTCTGATCAGCTGAAAGGCGGGGTCGTCTCGGAGATCACGTGGGACGGCGGCACGCTGGTGCTGCAAGGCGTCTTCGCCCGTCCCTCGGGCGAACTCGAGGCGCAGTACTTCGTCACGCCGGCCAAGGACATCAACCTTCAACAGCGTTCCGAGCACACCCCCGCATCCGCCGCATATTGGGAAATGAAATCCCGGGCGGTCAGCCCCACGGGCCTGGGACGGATCACCATCGGCAAGGACGAAAAGATGCCGATGTACGGCATCGCGAGCCAGGAGCGGCGGATGCTCGACGCCAATGAAATGGGTGGCACGCAGGTCCTGTACGTGGTCAAGCTCGGCTCGCTCGTCATCCACGAGCGCACCAGCAGGATTGCTCCGTACGACGGCGAGCTGTGGTCCTGGTCCCCGGCGGAACTGAATCGTGTGGCGTACGTGGACGGGAAGGGGGATCTCTGGATCGCCCATGCCGACGGCCGCGATCCGCAGCGCGTGTTGAAGGGAAACTTCACCTTGCCCGCATGGTCTGACGACGGAAAGCTGATCGCCGTAGCCGAGCGGAAGAATGGCGGAAAGAAGTGGGAGATTTCGGTCATCACGCTGCCGCCCAATCTCGTTCGCTAGCGACTTATAATCCGGTCCCATGACGAGAAGACTCCCCACCCTTCTGATGGTGTGCGGCATGCTGGCGGTCGGCGTGCAGCAACCCGCCGCGCAGGGGGATCCCCTTCAACAGATCAAAGCCGAGGCTCTGCAGAAGTCGCAGGTGATGGGGCTGTTCGATCACCTCGTGACGACGATCGGCCCGCGGTTGACGGGGAGCCCGCAGCACAAGGCGGCGGCTGACTGGACGCGCGAGAAGCTTGCGTCCTTCGGCCTCGAGAACCCGCGGCTGGAGCCGTTCGAGTTCGGCCGCGGCTGGACGCTCGAACGGATGGTCGTCGAGCTGATCGAACCCCGTTACATGCCGCTGATCGGATATGCCGAGGGGTGGTCGGCGTCCACCAGCGGCGAGCTCGTCGGGACGCCGCTGATGGTGGGCGGGAAATCGGCCGCCGACGTGACGGCGATGAAAGATCGGCTTGCGGGGGCGATCGTCCTGTCGCAGCCGGTGGTGACGTCGTTCGTGCGAGAGGATCGCCGGCAACCCACCGAGAGCGACGCCCCCGTCCGCATCGGCGCGCCGCCGATGCCGCGCCAGGGCACGCAGAACCAGGATGACGCGCGGCAGATCGCCCAGATGGTACGCGACGCGAAGCCGGGCGTGATGATCCGCACCAGTGCCGGCGAGCATGGGACGGTCTTCGTCCTCGGCCGCGATCAGCGCGAGAACGCGCTGCCCTCGGTCGTGCTGGCCGCCGAGCATTACAACATGATCGCGCGCATGGTCGAGCGCGGGCTGCCGGTGAAGATGCGGGTCAACGTACAGACCCGCTTCCACACCGCCGACACGAAGAGCTACAACGTGCTGGCGGAGATCCCCGGCACGGATCCGGCGCTCAAGGACGAAGTCGTGCTGCTCGGGGCGCATCTCGACTCGTGGCACTCCTCGCCCGGCGCCACCGACAACGCCGACGGCAGCGCCGCGGCGATGGAAGCGATGCGGGTGCTGAAGGCGATCGGCGTCCGGCCGCGGCGCACGATCCGGATCGCGCTGTGGGGAGGCGAGGAACAAGGCCTGCTGGGATCGCGGGCGCACGTCCGCAGGCACTATGCGGGCGAGGCCAATGCCGCCGCGCGCGAGAAGCTGGCCGTGTACCTGAACCTCGACCCGGGCACCGGCCCGATCTACGGCTGGTACGCGGAGACCAGCGCGCCGGCGAAGGCGCTCTTCGACAGATGGCTGGAGCCGCTGAAAGACCTCGGCGCCCGCCGCAACGTCGAGGCCGGGATCGGCAGCACGGACCACGTCAGCTTTCGCGAGGCCGGGATCCCCGGCTTTAACCCGGTGCAGGAGTACGCGACCTACGACGTCCGCACGCACCACACCAACGTCGACACCTACGAACGTGTTCGCGAAGACGACCTGAAACAGAACGCCGCGGTCCTGGCCTGGTTCGTCTACAACGCTTCGATCACCGACGAGCGGCTGCCGCGACCCGAACCCCGGGTGCCGCGGCAATAGCCCGGCATGCTCCGGCTCCTGCTTGTTGCCGTTCTCTTTTTCTGCTCGGGCGCCAGCGCACTGATCTACCAGGTGCTCTGGCTGCGAAAGCTGGGGCTCGTGTTCGGCGTCACCGTCTACGCGGCGAGCACCGTCTGGGCCAGCTTCATGTTCGGCCTTGCGGTCGGAAGCCTCCTGGCGGGCCGGGCCGCAGACCGACTGCGCCGTCCGCTGGTCTGGTTCGGCGTGGCCGAAGCGCTGATCGGGCTCTCCGCCCTGGCGACACCGTTCGCGCTGGCGTGGCTGCAGGACGTTTATGCGGCGTTCCATCCCTCGCTCCCCAGAAGCCTTGCGGCCATCACGCTGGCCCGCTTTCTGATGGCGCTGCTCGTGCTGGTCGTCCCCACCGTGCTCATGGGCGCGACGTTGCCCCTGGTCGTCAAGTCGTCGTACTTTCGCGCGAGCGATCTCGGGCATCGCATGGGGCTGCTCTACGCGACGAACACGGTCGGCGCGATCGCCGGGACGTTGTTCTCGGGGCTTTTCCTGATCCCCCGTTTCGGCATCCTCACCTCGTTCGTCGTCGCGGCATCGGTCAACATGGCGGTGGCGGTGATCGCGGTCGTGGCGGGCCTGGTTCTTCCGGCCGACGGTGGGCGTCACGGGGTCGATCCCGGCGGACGTCCAGCTGCAGGCGGCAGCAGCCCCGCCAGCCCGGCGCAGCCACCTCCCGAAGAGGCGGCCTTCGTCCGCCGGACGGTCCTGATCGTGTTCGCGCTGTCAGGGTTTGTGTCGCTCGCGCTGGAGGTGATCTGGTTCCGCGTGCTCGTGTTGCTCGTGCGACCCACCGTTTACGGCTTTGCCATGATGCTCGCCGTCCTGCTGCTCGGGATCGGCGGCGGCAGCTATCTCGTCACACCCCTTCTGAAACGACAGCGCTCGTGGATCCTGGTGCTCGCCGTGCTCGAACTGCTCCTCGCCGTGGTGGCGATGCTGTCGATCCAGCTGCTGGTCTACCACCCGGCGGTGTTCAGATGGGCGGCTCCGATCATCGCGCGCGTCTTCCCCGAGTATCTCGCCTTCTCGATGGTGGCCAGCTTTCTCACGATCCTGCCGGCGGCGCTGCTTCTCGGCATGGCCTTCCCGATCGGGCTCCGCGTCTGGACCGGCGCGCGCGAGGATACGTCGGACCGCGCCGGACGCCGCCTCGGCGTGTTCTACTCGCTGAACCTCACCGGCAGCATTCTCGGTTCGCTGGCTGCCGGATTTCTCCTCCTGCCCTGGCTGGGCAGCCGCACGAGCCTGGTGGTGATCACGGCGATCGCGCTCGGCTCCGGGCTGGTGCTGCTCGCCCTCGCCGACGCGCGCAGGCGGACGCGGGTCGCCCTCGGCGCGGCCTTCGCGGCACTCTTCGTCGCCGGCGCCTCGCTCATCACCGATCCGTTCGATCTGTTCCTGAAGCTGCGCTATCCGCGCCACACCGTGCTGTGGCGCGCTGAAGGGGTGCAGGCCACCGTGAGCGTCAACCGCGAGCCCGGCGGGCTGCTGGTCATGACCCTCGAGGGCAACCACCAGGCGGGGGATGCGCCGGGGATGGTGGACACGCATCGCCGCATCGGCCACCTGCCGATGGTGATCCACCCCGAAGCGCGCGACGCGCTGGTCATCGGCCTGGGCGGCGGCGCGACCGCCGGGGCGGTCGCCCTGCACCAGGGTGTCGAGGTCGACGTCGTCGAGCTGTCGGAGGCCGTGGTGCGCGGCGCGCAGTACTTCGCGCACGTGAACCACGACATCCTCAGCCGCCCCAACGTCCGGCTCCTCGTGGACGACGGGCGCAATCACCTGCTGCTCACGAAGAAGAAATACGACGTGATCACCGCCGATCTCATCCTGCCGATCCACGCGGGCTCGGGCAATCTCTACTCGGTCGAATACTTCACGCTGGTGAAGAACGCGCTGAAGGACGAGGGGGTGGCGCTGCAGTGGGTCTGGGGCACCGAGGCGGAGTACAAGACGATCATGCGGACCTTCCTCAGCGTCTTTCCGCACGCGACGGTCTGGTGGGACGGCAGCCTCATGATCGGATCGAAGAAGCCGTTGATCCTGCGACGGTCGGACTTCGACTGGAAGCTGGAGGGGCGCGCCGAGGCCCTGCGGGAAGTCGGGATCACCTCGTTCGAACAGCTGCTGCGCGCGTATGTCGCCGGGCCCGACGAGATGCGGGCGTTCGTCGGCGCCGGGCCGGTTCTCACCGATGACCTGCCGCTCGTCGAGTACTTCCTGTCGCTGCCGCGCGACAAGGAGATCGACGTCCGCGGGCTGCGCGGGCACGTGGGCTCGCGGGTGCAATGAGGCGCCGCCCCGCCGTCGTCGCGTGGCTGCTGCTCGCCTTGTGCGGCTGCGCTGCGGCTCAGCGCGCGCAGCCGTCCATTCGCGTTCTGGTCTTCAACATCCACGCCGGCAAGGACGCGGGCGGCACGCGAAAT
>DATFFM010000174.1:0-8483 GCA_035250005.1 Vicinamibacterales bacterium
CGCGTGGCGCGCGGGTCAGCGGCGCGGCGTGCGTGATTCGGCCGCGCGCAGTCGCGTGAGCGCGCGCGTGGCGGCCGCTTTCGTCTGGGCCGCCGCGCCGAAGAGCGTCGACGCGATGCGGTAGTACGAGATCGCCTGGTCGCGGCGCGACGCCCGCTCATGCAGCCGCGCCGCTTCGAGGTAGGCGTTGCCGAGGATCGGCGGCGGGCAACGCTTCGCGTTCCGGATCGTCGTTTCGAACTGGGCGAGCGCCGGCACATCGGCCTTGCGTGCCTGCAGCACGCGGCCCATCCGGTAGCGCGCGACCGGATCGTCGCCCTCCAGCGCGAGCGATCGCTCGAGCGCGGCGGTCGCGCCCGAGAGGTCGTCCTGTTCCAGGCGCCGCCAGCCCGCCAGCGACAGGCGGTAGGCCTCCGCCTCGCGCGCGTCGGGCGCACGGCGCAACCGGGAGGCCGCGGTCGACCGGATGGCGTGCACGTCGGGGACCGGCGCGAGCCGCTGCGCGGCCTGATACGCCTGGACCGCCTCGCCCCGCGCGCCCAGCCGATCCTTGGCGTCCCCCAGCCGGAGATACGCGAGCGCCAGCGCTCCGAACGGCGCGTCCGGCTTCAGCGCGATGACCGCCTCCAGCTGTTCGATCGCATGATCGGTCTGATACAGGGCGTCGAGCAGGCGCGCGATCTCGAGCCCGGCTTGCGCCTCGGCGAGAGCGGGCAGGTTGGATCGCTGTTCGCGGGCGGCGGCGAGCAGCGCGCGCCAGGTGGCCAGGCTCGCGCTCACGTCGTGCTGGTATTCGTCCTGGATCTGGGCGATCTGTGCGGGGAAGAGCGGGTTGCCCGGGTAATGTTCGTGCAGCGCCTCGAGCAGGTGGATCGCGCGGGCCGTCTGATCCTCGTACCAGAGATAGATGATGGAGAGCTGGTAGTCGGCTTCCCCCTGCAGCAGCTTGCCCCGCGCCCGGGCGCGCAGCATCTGCTCGAGCCCGACCTGCTTGTCGCCGCCCGGCAGGAGCAGCAGAAAGCGCAGCATGCGGGCGGCCGCCGGCGCGACGCCGGCATAGTACTTGTACATCCCCATTCCGAAATACGCGTCGTCGAGGGCGGGATCGAGCTCGAGAGCCCGTTCGAGCGCTTCCAGAATCCGCTTGCCGTCGCGGGCCGCCGACAGCTTTTCGTCGCGGAGCACGCGCCACTGCACCCGGATCGCGTAGGCGCCACCCATGTAGAACCACGCTTCGGCCCGGTCGGGCTCGCGCTCGGTCCACGCTTCGGTGGAGGCAATCGCCGCCTCGACGGCCGTGGAGAGCTCGGGATCCAAGGCCCGGCTGTGCGGATCGAGCTGGATGCGCCACCAGATCGCGGTGGCCGCGAGCACGTCGCATGCCTCGGGCGGGGCCGGCCCGCACGCCTTCCGAAGCTCGGCGTCGACCTGATCGAAACGGGCCTCGAGGATGTACTCGTACGCCCGCACCAGGCCGTCGACCCCCCGCAACTGCCGGACGGCGGCGTCGGGCGCCGCTGCGAGCGCCATCGCCGCGCTCAGGAGGAGCGCCAGCGCCCGACCTCGGATCATGTGACGCTGGTGCGCAACTGCTGCCGGGCCGCATGGCGCTCGAGCGCAAGCGCAATGAGCCGGTCGAGCAGGGCGGGATAGGCCAGCCCGCTCGCGGCCCACATCTTCGAATACATGCTGATGGTCGTGAACCCGGGGATCGTGTTGATCTCGTTGACGAAGATCCCACCGTCGCGCCGTGAGAGGAGGAAGTCGACGCGGGCCATGCCGGCGCAATCGATGGCGCGGAATGCCGCGACGGCCATCCGCCGGATCTCGTCGGCCATGGTCGGCGGGAGGTCGGCGGGGATCACGGTCTGCGAGGCGCCGTCGATGTACTTGGCCTCGTAGTCGTAGAACTCGCGCGACGGGATGACTTCGCCCGGCACCGAGGCTTCCGGCGCGTCGTTGCCGAGCACGGCGCACTCGATCTCCCGGGCGTCGGGGACCGCGGCTTCGATGATGATCCGGCGGTCGAAGCTGCGGGCCAGGTCCATCGCGGCGGCAAGCGACTCGTCGTCCTTGGCCTTGGAGATGCCCACGCTCGAGCCGAGGTTGGCCGGCTTCACGAACATCGGATAGCCCAGCCCGCGCACGAGCCCGGCGATCACCTCGCCTCGCCGCGAGTCCCACTCGTGCCCGCGGACGATCGTGTAGGCGCAGACCGGCAGGCTGTGGGCGGCGAACACGACCTTCATCATCCCCTTGTCCATGCCGACCGCCGAGGCCATCACGCCGGCGCCCACGTAGGGGACGTTGCCGAGCTCGAGCAGCCCCTGAATGGTGCCGTCTTCGCCAAACGGCCCGTGGAGCACCGGGAAGATCACGTCGAGGTTGAGCCCGGTGACCATTGCGCGATTGCCCTCGTCGGACAGCGCGCCCGACGAACGATCGATCGACAGGATGGTTTCGGCGCTCGGGTGGGCGACGAGGTGCACCTCGCGCCCCGCCCGCGGCGGCCGCGAGGCCTCGAGGCGGGACTGCTCGATGACTTCTCCGGCCGACATCGTCGCCGGCGGCCGTTCGGCGATGCTCCACCGGCCGTCTTTTTCGATCCGGATCGGGACCGGCTCGTACCGCTTTCGATCGAGGTTCGCGAACACCGCCGCCGCCGACGCGAGGGAGACTTCGTGCTCGCCCGACCGGCCGCCATACAACACGCCGACGCGCAATCGTTTCACGCACTCAGGATACAGGATGCGGGATGCGGCATGCGGGGTGCGGAGTCAGGGGGTGCGGCACCGAGACCGGTCCTGGAAGACGGCTCCGTTATGCTGGTGATTCATGTTCCGATTCGAGCTGCTGGCGACCGACGGACTGGCCCGCCGGGGCGAGCTGCACACGCCGCACGGCGTCATTCAGACGCCGGCCTTCATGCCGGTGGGCACCCGGGGCGCCGTCAAAGCTGTCACCCCGCGCGACCTCCTGGACCTCGATGCCGAAATCATCCTGGGCAACACCTACCACCTGCATCTGAGACCGGGCGACGATCTCATTGCGCGGGCCGGCGGGCTCCACGCGTTCATCGGCTGGGATCGACCCATCCTGACCGACAGCGGTGGGTACCAGGTGTTCAGCCTGGCCGCGATGCGGCGGATCACCGAGGAGGGGGCCGAGTTCCGCTCGCACCTCGACGGCTCGCTCCACCGGCTCTCGCCGGAAAGCGCCACCGACATCCAGGCGCAGCTGGGCTCCGACATCGCGATGGTGCTCGACGAGTGCGTTGCCTCGACCGCGGAAGTCCAGGGCGTCCGCGAGGCCATGCTGCTGTCGGCGCGCTGGGCCCGGCGGGCACGAGAACGGCTGCTGCAGCTTCGCGAGTCGGGAGCGGACGGCGTCTCGGTGACGAATCCCGGCCAGGCACAGTTCGGCATCATCCAGGGAGGCATCCATCCTGATCTCCGGGCCGAGAGCGTGCAGAGGACGGTCGAGATCGGCTTCGAGGCCTACGCCATCGGCGGCCTGAGCGTCGGCGAGCCGGCAGACGTCATGTACAGCGTCGTCGGGCAGACCACGCCGCGGCTGCCGCACGACCGGCCGCGGTACCTGATGGGGACGGGGATGCCTGACGACCTGATCGAATGCGTCGCCCGCGGCATCGACATGTTCGACTGCGTGCTGCCGACGCGCAACGCCCGGAACGGCCAGCTGCTCACCTCACGCGGACCGCTGGTCATCAAGAACGCCCGGTATGCGGAGGACAGAACGCCGCCGGACCCTGCCTGCGGCTGCTACACCTGCCGCCACTTCTCCAGGGCGTACTTGCGTCATTTGTATATAGCCGGCGAAATGACCGCGGCGACGCTGAACAGCATCCACAACCTCTACTTTTACCTTGACACCATGCGGCGGATTAGGGAGGCTATCGTGTTCGGCACGTTTGAACGGCTCCGCCAGGAGTTTCATCAAACCTTCTCCCGCCGACCCCAACAGTAGACATGCACTTCGTGATCGATTCGCTCGTGTTCGCCATGACTCCGCCCGGGCAGTCGCAGACCCTGACCACCTTTCTGCCCTTTGCGATCATCCTGATCATCTTTTATTTGCTGATCCTCTTGCCGATGAAGCGGCGGCAGACGAAAATTCAGGAGTTCCAGGACAGCCTGAAGGTGGGCGACAAGATCGTCACGACCGGGGGCATTTACGGCAAGATCACCCGCGTCACCGACAAGACACTCCAGGTGGAGATCGCCGACCGCGTGCGCATCGAGGTCTCGCGCGCCGCGATCGCCGGCTACCAGGGGCAGGACCCGGTGGTGCAGGATTCGGGTAACGCCTAATCATGATCAAGAACCTTCGCTGGAAAGTCATCACCATCCTCGTCGTCTTCGTCCTCTTTTTCGGCCTCGGCGTGTATCCCGTGTTGGCGCAGCGATACAACCTGCCGGCTCCCGGGTGGCTGAAGGCGAAACAGCTCAAGCTCGGTCTTGACCTGAAAGGGGGGGTGCATCTGGTCATGCGCGTCCAGACCGGCGATGCGCTGCGTATTTTCACGACGACGTCGAGCGAACAGCTGCGCGAGGCGCTGCGGAACGCGGGCGTCAACGTGAAGTCGATTGCGCTCGAGTCCGAGACCTCGTTCAAGGTCGAGGGGGTTCCGGCAGACCGGGATGCGGAGTTCCGCCGGATAGCCGACGAGCAGGTCTCCGAGAACTACGCCCGCGGCGCCGGCACGAACGGCAACTACTCGTTCAGCATGAAGCCCGACGTCGAAGCCGACATGCGGGAGCAGACGGTCGTGCAGGCGCTCGAGACGATCGACCGGCGCGTGAACGAACTGGGCGTCGCCGAGCCGAACATCTCGCGCTACGGCCAGTCGCAGGATCAGATCATGGTCCAGCTGCCGGGTGTCTCCGACGTCGCGCGCGCGAAGGAGATCATTCGCAACACCGCGCTGCTGGAGCTGAAGATCGTCGAAGGCGGCCCCGCGCCCACTCGAGAGGCGCTCCTGCAGCCGCACAACGGTCAGGTGCCGGAGAACCTCGAAGTCGTGTCGGGCGCGGCCGAGAGCGGCGCCAGCGGCACGGACTTCTATCTGGTGCGAAAAGTCGCGGGCGTGACCGGCGCGGATCTGCGCGGCGCGTCGCCCACCATGGACGAGTACAACCGTCCGGCGGTCCGGTTTCTGCTCACCGGCGACGGCGCGCGCAAGTTCGGACGGGTGACCGGGGAGAACATCAACCGGCTGCTCGCAATCATTCTCGACGGCCGGGTGCAGTCCGCGCCGAGGATCGAAGGCCGGATCACCGATGAGGGGCGCATCACCGGCAGCTTCACGAACGACGAGGTCGCCGATCTCGCGCTCGTTCTCCGTTCCGGTGCGCTGCCGGCGCCCATGAGTTACCTGGAGGAGCGCATTGTCGGGCCGAGCCTGGGCGCCGACTCCGTCCGCGCCGGCGTGCTCGCCTCGCTCACCGGGCTCCTGCTCGTCATCCTCTTCATGCTGGTCTACTACAAGCTGTCGGGGATCAACGCGGTGGTCGCGATGATTTTCAACCTGGTGATCCTGCTCGGGATGCTGGCCTATTTCGGCGCGGCGATGACCCTCCCCGGCATCGCCGGGTTCATTCTGACGATGGGCATGGGGATCGATTCGAACGTGCTCATCTTCGAGCGCATCAAGGAGGAGCTGGCGGCGCAGCGCGGCGCGCGCGCGGCCATCGACGCCAGCTTCAAGCGGGTGTTCCTGACGCTGCTCGACACCCACGTCACCTCGCTGATCGCCGCCGCGTTCCTCTTCCAGTTCGGCACCGGGCCGATCCGCGGGTTCGCCACCACGCTCACGATCGGTCTGCTCACGAATCTCTTCACCTCCATTTTCGTCTCGAAGACGCTGTTTCAGCTGGCGCTCAACCGCCGCTCGGCGACGGCGACGTCGAAGGCGATCAGCATCTAGGCACGCTATGAAGATTTTTGACAATCCCAATTTCGATTTCGTCAAGTGGCGGTGGCAGGCGCTGGCGTTGTCGGCGCTCGTCATTCTGGCTGGCGCGTTCGTGATCGGCACGCGCGGTCTTCAGAAGGGCGTGGACTTCGAGGGGGGCACCATCGTCATCCTGAAGTTCAACGAGACGCCGAATCTGAACGCCATCATCGCGGCGCTCGGCGGGGACGCGGTCGTCCAGCAGTACGGCGAGGCCGCCAACCGTGACGTCATGATCCGGGTCAAGCGAGTCGGCGAGGAAACGGGCGGCGACCTGAGCCGTGAGGTGGACCGGATCATCGCCACGCTGAAGGCCGCCGGGGTCGGCAGCTTCGACGAAACCCCGGTCGGCACCGAGATCGTCGGGCCGGTCGTCGGCGAGCAGCTGCGCCGGCAGGGGATCTGGGCGACCGTGCTGGCGATGGCAGGCATCCTTGCCTACATCGCGCTCCGTTTTCAGTTCAGCTTCGCCGTCGGCGCGGTGGTGGCGACGCTCCACGACCTGCTGGTCTGCCTGGCGTTTCTCGCGTTCTTCCGCTACGACATGACACTGAACGTGGTGGCCGGGCTGCTGACCATCACCGGCTACTCGGTGAACGATACGATCGTCATCTTCGACCGCGTCCGCGAGAACATGCGCGGCATGCGCCGCGACAACCTCACGACCATCGTCAACACGGCGGTCAACCAGACGCTGTCGCGCACGGTGATCACGGCGGGCACCACGCTGCTCAGCGTCATCGCCCTCTACCTGTTTGGCGGTGAAGTGCTCGAGGGGTTCGCGTTCACCATGCTCGTCGGGATCATCAGCGGCACGTACTCGACGGTGTTCATTGCCTCGGCCATCGCCATCGTTCTGCAGGGGCGCAAGCCGCTGAAAGGGCAGCCGGCCGCCGCGACGGCGTCATCGACGCGGCCGAGCAAGCGCCGCGCGTCGTAGCGCAGGACCTGGTTCGTACGGGTGAGTTTTGCTGCTGCCGTCCTGCTCGGGGCCATCCAGGGCCTCACGGAGTTCCTGCCGGTCTCGAGCTCGGCGCACCTCCTTCTGGCGCGCGCCTTTTTCGGCTGGGAGCTGCCGCCGGAGTTCGGCCTGGCATTCGACGTCGCCGTGCACGTCGGCACGCTGGCCGCGATCCTGGTGTACTTCCGCGCGGAGATCGCCGGCATGACCCTGGCGCTGCCGGGCGTTCTGGCTCCGCGGCCGTCACCGCCCGCCGAGATGCTGCGGCTGATTGCCATTGGAACAATTCCGGTCGTCGCCATTGCCCTCGCATTCAACGACATCATCGAGCAGGTGCTCCGGACGCCGGCCGTCGCCGCCGCGGCGCTCGCGGTCGGCGCCGCTCTGATGCTGGCGGCCGAACGCCTCGGCCCGCGGACCCGGGTCGAGGACTCGATCGGGTGGGGCGAAGCCGTGCTCATCGGTTGCGCCCAGGCGGCGGCGCTGATCCCGGGCATGTCGCGTTCGGGCACCACGATCGCGATCGGCATGTTTCTCGGCCTCCGCCGCGACGCGGCCGCCCGTTTTACCTTCCTGCTGGCAATCCCTGCTATGCTCGCCGCCGCCGCGAAAGAGGGGATCGAGCTGGCCACCATGCCGCTGCCGGCCGGCAGCGCCTCGCTCCTGACCGCCGGCATCGTGGTGTCGGCGGTCGTCGGCTACGTGACGATCAAGTACTTCCTCCGTTTTCTCGGCGGCCACAAGCTCGACGTCTTTGCCGTCTATCGGCTGCTGCTCGCCGCCGTCACGGTCGCGTGGCTGCTGAAGTAAACCGATGATTCAGTGGCTGCGCCGGCGCTTTCTCGCGGGATTCTTCGTCACGGTCCCACTCGTGATCAGCGTGGCGGCGTTCATCTGGATCTTCCGGCTGATCGATGGTTTCGTCGGCCCGTGGTACGCGGAGTGGACCGGACGCGACGTGCCCGGGCTCGGCATCGCGACGACGGCGCTGGTGGTGCTGCTGGTCGGCGTGCTGGCCACCAACGTCATCGGCAAGCGGGTGCTGCAGCTGGCCGAGAGCTATCTGCTGCGCGTCCCGGTGTTTCGCACGATCTACGCGCCGGTCAAGCAGCTGGTCGTCGCGTTTTCGCCGGACAATGAGTACGGCTTCAAGCGAGTCGTCCTCATGGAAGACGCGTCGCGGGGCCTGCTGCTGGGATTTCTGACCAAGGAGTTCACGGTCGAGCGCGGCGGGTCGGCCGAGCCGATGGTCGCCGTCTACGTCCCGACCAACCACCTGTATCTCGGTGATGTCATCATCTGTCACCGCGACAAGGCGTCGTTCCCCGACATCTCGGTCGAGCAGGGGATCCGCATCTTCCTGACCGGCGGCATGGCGCTGGCGGGCCGGGTCCGGATCCGGCAGGGAACCGACCGGGTGGGTGATTTTCGTGTGTAACGTCCGTTGAGGAGGAGACTGATGGCCAGTGTGTTCACCGTTCGCCTGCGCGCCGCCGCGCTCGCGGTCCTGTTGTTTGTTTCGGCTGCGCCCGCACTTGCCGCCCAGGC
>DATFFM010000175.1:0-18382 GCA_035250005.1 Vicinamibacterales bacterium
CGACGAAGCGCTCGTCGCCGGCGGCGACCGGTCGATCGATCTGGTGGCGCTCGACGAAGCGCTCGAGCGGCTGGCGGCGCTCGACCCGGAGCAGGCGCGGCTCGTCGAGCTTCGCTTCTTCGGCGGCCTCACCGTCGAGGAGACGGCCGATGCGATGGACATCTCCCCTGCCACGGTGAAGCGTCACTGGACCATCGCCCGCGCCTGGCTGGCGCGCGAGCTGGGCGGGCTCGCCTCGACGTGACCCCGGAGCGCTGGAAGCAGGTGACGGACCTCTTCCACGCCACGCTCGATCGCCGCGCGCCCGAGCGTCTCGCGTTTCTCCGGGAGGCGGCGGCAGGCGATGACGACCTGCGCCGCGAGGTCGAGTCGCTGCTCGCGGCTCACACCTCTTCGGCAGGGTTTCTCGAGGCGCCGGCGTGGGGCGTCGCGCCCGAACTGATGTTCGACGAGCCGTCGTCCACCCTGGCCGGCCGCACGATCGGCCCGTATCGCGTGCTCGAAGAGCTCGGGCGCGGCGGGATGGGGGTCGTCTACGCCGCCGAAGATACGCGGCTCCGCCGGCAGGTGGCATTAAAAGCGCTCCCGCCCGACTACTCGAACGACGCGAAGCGGCGCGAGCGGCTGCGCCGCGAGGCGCAGGCCGCGGCCTCGCTCACCCATCCCGCCATCGCCACGATCCATGCCCTCGAAGAGCTCGATGGCGAGCTGTACATCGTCTCGGAGCTCGTACGGGGCCGGACGCTGCGCGACGAGCTGAATGACGGGCCGTTCCCGCCGGCCCGGCTGCACGCGACCCTGCTCGAAATCGCGGGCGGCCTGGCCGCCGCCCACGCGCAGGGCATCGTCCATCGCGACCTGAAGCCCGAGAACATCATGCGGGCCGCCGACGGGCACGTGAAGATCCTCGACTTCGGGCTGGCGCGATCGGCTGGGCTCGATTCGCACGCGACGATGACCCAGTTGACGCAGGCGGGCTCCGCGGTCGGTACGCCCGGCTACATGGCGCCCGAGCAGCTCTCCGGAGGGACGGTCGATGCCCGCACGGATGTCTTCGCCTTTGGCGTGCTCGCCGCGGAGCTCGCGACCGGCGAGCATCCGTTCGGCCCCGACACGGCGGCCATGCTCCAGCGGATGACGCAGTTGATGGAAGGGCGTGCGGTGTCGGGTTCCGGCTCGTGGGGCGCGCCGCAGATCGAACAGATCGCGCGCCGGTGCATGCGCGCCGCGCCGCACGACCGGTACGCCTCGGGGGCGGAGGTCGCGGAGGCCCTGCGGGCGGCCGGTCCGGACGTGCCGGCGGCGGTTGCAACCCCGCCGGCGGACGCGCTCTGGTGGTGGCAGTTTCACCAGCAGGCGATCGCGGTCGCCCTGGCCGCCATGCCCGCCTTCGCCTGGCCGCTGCGTATCTGGATCGGTCCCCCGGCGGGCCGGATCCTCTTTTACGCCGCGCTCGCGCTCGCGACGATCTCGATCACGGCGCGCCTGAACCTCCTGTTCACCTCACGGGTCAACCCGGCCGGCCTCCAGCGTCAGCGGGCCCTGGTGTTCCCCTGGGTGCCAGTGATCGACGGCGCACTGGCGGCGCTGATGATCGCCGCCGCGCTCGCGCTGGACGAGCACGACGCGGTGGCGGGGTTCCTGATCGCGATCGGGACGATCATTCTCGCGTCGGTCGTCCTGATCGAGCCCGCGACCACGCGGGCCGCGGGGATCGGCCGGCCCTGAGCCTTGCGGCGGGTCACGCGGTAATCGCGGCCGGCAGCGACAGCGTGAACGTGGCGCCGCGGCCTTCCCCGTCGCTGGCCGCCGTCACGGTGCCGCCGTGGATCTCGGCCAGGTGGCGAACGATGGCGAGGCCGAGGCCAAGCCCGCCGAACGGCCTGGTCGTCGTGCTGTCTCCCTGCCGGAAGCGCTCGAACACGTGCGGGAGAAACGCCGCGCTGATCCCCTGGCCGGTATCCGACACGATCAGCTCGACGTGCGCGTCCGAACGGCGGAGCATCACCGTCACGCGCCCGCCGCGGGGCGTGAACTTGATCGCGTTCGAGAGCAGATTCCAGACGATCTGCTGCAGGCGGTCCGGGTCGCCGTGGACCAGCCCGCTCGCCGGCTCCAGCGCCGCCTCGATGAGGATCCCGCGGGCCTCGGCGGCGAGTCGCACCGAATCGATGGCGGTACCGACCACGGCCGTGACCTCGACCGGCTGCACGTTGAGGCGCATCCGCCCGCTGACGATTCGCGAGATATCGAGCAGGTCTTCGACCAGCTGAGTCTGCGCGCCCATGTTGCGCTCGATGACGGCGAGCGCGTGGGCTCGCTGCTCCTCTGACAGACGGGCGGACTTCAGGAGCGAGAGCCAGCCGCGCATCGCGTTGAGCGGCGTCCGCAGCTCGTGCGAGACGATGGCGAGAAACTCGTCCTTCAGCCGGTTCGCGTCGCGGGCCTGCACGAACGCGCGCGCGTTGGTGACCGACATGGCGATCCGGTACGCCAGCTCTTCCACCGGCCTCACGTCGTCGGGCGCGAACGGCTCGTCGCCGGTCAGCCCGATCATGAGCGTGCCGACGGCCTGGCCGCCCGCCAGCAGCGGCGTGATCATGTAGCCGGTGGTGCCGAGACGGCGGCGGATCTCGGCATGGCGTTCGGATCTGGCCGCGTGCCGGATGGCTTCCTCGGTGATCCGGTTGCAGACCTCGGTGCGCCGGCTCGTGAGCACCTGCCACAAGGGGTCGCCGCGATCCGCGCCCGGCGACAGCGTCCGCATCTCGTCGATCAGCGGCTGGCGGTCCGGATCGACATGCGCGGCGGCGATGCGCTGCAGCCCGGCCTCGCCGAGCAGGTCGATGATGCAGTAGCCGATGAACCAGCTGGCGACGAGCGATGCCACGGTGCCGAGGGTGGACTCCAGGTCGAAGGAGGCGGCCAGCACCCGGCTGCTCTCCGAGAGCAGCCGCTGGCTGTCTTCGAAGCGCTTCTGATCGTGTATGTCGGTGCAGGTCCCGAACCACTTGATGATGCGGCGGGTCTCGCTGCGAAGCGAATAGGCGCGCACGAGGTGCCAGCGGAAGACGCCGTCGGCCCGCCCCAGCCTGCACGTGATCTCGAGGGTGACCGCCCCCGACACCGCCCGCGCCCACGCCTCCAGCGTGCGTTCGCGGTCGTCGGGGTGAACGATGTCGCGCCAGCCGTCGCGGAGGATCGCGTTCACCGGCCGGCCGGAGAACACGGTCCAGCGCTCGTTGACGTAGTCGACGCGGCCGTCCGCGTCAGCCGTCCACACCAGCTGCGGCATGCTTTCGGCCAGAAAGCGGTACTGCCGGCTGACATCTTCCGCATGCGCGCGCTGGTTGTCGAGTGCCGCCATCAGGCGGCTGTTGTCGATGGCGATGGCGGCCTGTGACGCGACCGCGGCGATCAGCGCCTCCACGCGAGGGGTGAAGGCGTCCGGGGCGGAGTGGCCGAAGAACAGCGCGCCGAGCACCTCGCCGGTGCCGGATCTGACCGGCACGACGAGTTCGCTCGCCAGCCGGGGCTCGCCGGTCTGTCGATTGTTCGCGGGGGCGACTGGCGCCTCCGCAGGGAGAAACCGGCCGACCTCGGCGTCGCTCAACTCGGTCCCGCCGGCGATCACCGCCTGGATGATCTTCTCCTCGTTCACTTCGCCGCCGAGCGCCTGCCCGACGCGCGCGAGAACTTCCGCGGCTTTCATGCGTGGTCATTCTTCCAGCAGGCCCTCGCCAGAACAAGCTCAGCCAGTCAGGTTTTCGTCGGCAGCACCGGTGCGAACGACCGGACCGGCAGTCGGACGGTGAAGCTGGCGCCATGATTGCGCCCGGCACTCGCCGCCGTCACCGTGCCGCCGTGGATCTCGACGAGATGGCGCACGATCGAGAGCCCCAGCCCCAACCCGCCATGCGCTCGGGTCGCCGACGCATCGGCCTGCCGGAACGTTTCGAAGACATTGGGGAGAAAGGCGGCCTCGATGCCGACACCAGTGTCGCTGACGATCAGCTCATCCACCTCTCCCAGCCGCCGCAGGGAGACGCTGACGCGGCCGCCCGACGGCGTGAACTTGACCGCGTTCGCCAGCAGGTTCCAGATCACCTGCTGCAGGCGGTCGGGATCGCCCGCCGTGGGCATCGAGGAGCCTGAAAAATAGGTCTCGATGACGACCCCCCGTGCTTCGGCGGTCGGGCGCATGGAGTCGATGGCGGCCCGAGCGACGGCGATCAGATCGAAGGCCTGCGTCTCGAGCTGCAGCTTGCCGGTCGTGATCCGCGAGACCTCGAGCAGATCCTCGACCAGGCGCGCCTGCATCTGCGCGTTGCGCTCGACCTTCTCGAGCGCCGGATCGATGGAGGCGGCCGGCAGCGCCTTGCCGCGGAGCAGCCTCGTCCATCCGAGGATCGCGTTCAGAGGCGTCCGCAGCTCGTGCGAGAGGGTCGCGAGGAACTCGTCCTTCAGCCGGTTGGCGTCGCGCTCGCGCACGAGCAGCTCGGCGCGCTCCTGCTCGGCGCGCTGGCGCTCGGCGATCTCGCGCCGCAGCTCCGCGTTGGCGCGCGACAGCTCCTCCTCGCGCGTCTGTATGCGGTCGAGCATCCGGTTGAACGAGTCGACGAGCACGCCGATCTCGTCTTCGGTGGTGCGCTCGGCGCGGATGGAGTAGTCGCCCTTCGACGATACCGCCGACGCCGTCCTGGCCAGCGCGGCGATCGGTTCCGACAGGAGCGACTGAAGCGAGGCGGAGAGCAGCGTCGCCACCGCCAGCGCGATGAGCAGCACGGCGGTCAGGATGATCACCTGGTCGCGCAGGCGCTGCGTGACCGCGGTCAGGTCGCTGCGCACCAGCACGGAGCCGACGCGGCTGCCGTCCTGCCAGCCGGTCCGCGCGACGCTGATCCGCCCGGCATCGACCGAGGTCCCGTCGGGCGGCGCGACCGGGGCGCACGGCAGCGACTCGGCGCGCCGGTGGTACTCGGCGAACAACCGCTGGTTCTCGTCGTAGAGACACGCCGTGCGCACCCCGTCGATCGTCTTCAGCGTGTGCAGCGTCTCGCTGCCGACCTTGTAGTCGTCGAACTGGAGCGCGACACCGGCATTCTCCAGAATGAGCTGCGCCAGCGCCGACAACTCTTCGGTCGCGACCAGGCGCGTCACCCGGACGTCGTTCACGAGGTGCGTCACGCTCGTCATGGTGACGACAAACGCACTGGTGGCCAGGATCAGCGTGACCAGCTTCTGCCTGATCGGCAGCCGGCGGAACCAGCGTCTCACTGCGCCTGGCCCCCGATGTGCCGGGCGACCCGCAGCAGCCGCGAACTGATCGTCAGCCCGGCGCGCTTCGCGCTCTCCAGGTTGACGTCGAACCGCACCCGTCCCTGGTCGAGCACGAACTGGATCGTGCCGCCCCCGGCCACGAAACGATCCGCATCGCCAACCGTCAGCACCGGCAGATCCCGGACGGCTGAGAGCAGCGGCGCCGCGCGGTCCATCTCGCTGCGGCCGACGAACAGGATCTGGCAGAAGCGCGCCTCCTGCGCCGACTGCGGGACGACGATCCGTGCCGGGTGCCCCTGGACCGACTCCCCCTTCATCGTCCGCTCGACCGCCTTCGCGGTGACGTCGTCTGCCAGCACGCAGAGGCGGAAGGGCTCGGTCGCTTCAGGCCTGCCGGCGGGCCACTCGACGAAGCGGGTGAAGTTGAAGAGGAACGCCGCCTTCACGTCGTGCTCGTGCACCTGCGCGGCGCCGGCGGGCGCGCAGAGGAGACCGGCAGCGGCAAGGACCGCCACTGCGCCGGCCAGGTGGTTCCCTAGAACCGCCATATCGAACGCGCGAAGACCGATCGCCGGAACGAAAAGGTCGGCGCACCCGGCGAGGCCAGTTCCTGGTGACGAGCGTGCAGCAGGTTCTGACCGACGAGCGAAAGCTCCCACGCGGGGCGGACCGTCCACCCGAGCCGGAGGTCCAGTTCGGCGTAAGCGGGCACGACCGGCGCCGGGCGCCGCCCGGCATAGCGCAGCACGGCGTCGAAAGCGAGGCCGTAAGGCAGGTCGAGGTAGGAACGGCCTGACGCCAGGTGCGACGGGTCGTTCGCTTCGAAGATGCCGCGGGTCAGATCCGTGCTGCCCCGGTCGAATGACAGCGTCTTGTGCAGCCACACGTAGCTGCCGTGAATCCGCCAGTTGGCTGCGATCTGCACCTTGCCGGCGAGCTCGACACCGCTTGTGCGCGCATTCAGCTGGTTGTCGAGCACGACCGGCGGGTCGGGCGGAAGGCGGCGCTCCTGACTGCGCAGGTCATCGTAGCGATTGGCGAACACGGCGGCGTCGAGTGATACGCGGGGATGCGGCAGGATGCGATAGCCGCCTTCGACCGCCACCACTGACTCGGCATCGAAGTCGCTCGAGCCAGCCAGGATCACCGCCCCACTCGACGGGATCACGAGGCGGATATCCTGGTCGAACCGGGTCGGCAGGCGTACGGCTCGCGACACCGCGGCCCAGGCCATCTGCCGCGGGCTCGGGTGAAGACGGACGCGCGCGCTCGGCTGCAGTTCGAGGCCGGTGAAATTGTTGCGGCCGATCTTCGCGCCGACGATCACATACGCGCGCTGCGGCCGGAGCTCGTACTCGTCCTGCGCGAACGCCGCTACGTTCCATCCGTCGCGGACCGGGGGCTCGAACCTGAATCCGGCGATGCCCAGGTCGTCGGAGCGGTAGGTGCGCGCCGTGCCGCCAACGACGAGCGTGTGCCGCCCGCGGGCGAGCCGCTGCTGCACGTCGATCTCCCAGGCGTTGCGGGTTTCTTCGAACTGAAGCGGGACTCTGCGGTACGACCGGTCGTAGTAAGCCTGCAAGGCGAGCTCGCCGGCATTGCTCGTCCGCCGCGCCCAGCGCCCGAGGAGGTGGCCGCCCGACACGTCACCGTCGGGCCGGTCGGCGAATCCGTTCGTCCCCGCGTAGGCGGCGGCGGACAGCGTCCAGCGGGTGCGGGCCGTCTGGTCGGAGTCGAACTGGAAGCCTCCCTGCCCGAACCGTACTTCGTCCTCGGCGCTGTTTCCGCCGGCGAACGCCTGCGGCTCGCGCATCCGGTACTTGCCGTACACACGGTAGTGGCCGCGGCCCGCGCGTCCGCCGTGCCGCGCCGAGACGATGGCCCGTTCGTTGTCGCCGCCGACCAGCGTCACAATCGTGCCCTGGGTGTCGGAAACCGGCCTGCTGATGATGTTGACGACGCCGTTGACCGCGTTGGTGCCCCAGATCGCGGCCCCGGGGCCGCGGATCACCTCGATGCGGTCCAGGTCAGCCAGCAGCACGTCCTGCACGTCCCAGAACGTGCCGCCGAAGAGCGACGAGTACGTGGACCGGCCGTCCACGAGCACGAGCAGCTTGTTCGCGGTGCTGATATTGAAGCCGCGGGTCGTGATGCCCCACGTGCCGCCGTTGACTCGTGCCACGTCGATGGCATCGCCGAGACGCATCGCTTCGGCGAGAATCACGGCCCCGGACCGGTGGATGTCTTCCTGGCGGACCACCGAAACCGCCGCCGCCGTCGCCGAGAGCCGCTCCGACCGGCGTGAGACGGAGGTGACGTCCAGGCTTGCCAGCTCTTCAATCGAGAGACGCTTGAGATCCTGTGGCGGGGCACGGTCCACGCGGCCTTCATGCTGCACCGCCGCAGCGATCCGCGGAGAACAGACGATCAGCAGGAGGAGAAGAACGGTGGATCTGGGCATGGCATCAGCTGGATGCAGACGCGACAGTATAAATGCATCCAGCTGAGCGCTTACTCGGAGCCTTCGGAAACGACCTCATCCTTTCCGGTATCGCGATACCGCGTCTGCCCGGAGTCGGTGGCCAGGCCCGGCACATCGTCACGTTCCAGCCCCGCCATGCCCTGCGCCGAGTGCGTATGTGGCTCCGCACCACCGGGCGTGAGCCGTGAATCCACCGTTTCGTCGCGCTCCTCGGCAGGCGTCCGGGTCTCGGGGGCCTTCGAGGCCGAGTACTCGCTGGAGTCTTTGTCCATCCGCCACCTCCCGCGCGGCGATCGCAAAGTCCATTCCGTCATCGGAGACGGTTGGCGAGGAGGCCGACGCTCAGGGCGTAGCTGTGAGCGCAGTTGTAGCCCAGCAGCGCTTCGTAGTTGTCGTAGAGGAGAAAGGTCCGGGCCCCCGCCTCGACGAGTGACGCCGGCATGGCCGACGCCGGCAGGGGCCGGTTGCCGGTCGTCTTCAGCCCCATCTTTCGCCACTCCGTCAGAGGACGCGGGTCGGTCATGAGCCGGCGCGCGCGACATCCCGCTTCGCGCCTCGGGATCGCCAGCGCCGCCTTCTGCAGGACCGGCGGGACGCGGATCTCGCGGCCCCAGGCCTGACCGGGAGTCCACCCATGCTTCTGAAGGAAAAAGGCGATCGACGCGAACACATCCGCGTGCGACGACCAGATGTCCTTGCGGCCGTCGCCGTCGAAGTCCTGCGCGTACTCGAGATAACTGGACGGCATGAACTGCGGCTGCCCGAGCGCCCCCGCCCAGGATCCCTTCAGCCGCTCCAGCTCGATGTCGCCGCGGTCGACGATCTCGAGCGCGCTGAACAGCTCGTTGCGGAACATCGTCGCGCGCCGGGGATCGTAGGCGAGCGTCACGAGCGCCGGTATCGTCGGCCGGACGCCGGCGAACCGCCCGAAGTTCGACTCGAGGCCCCACACCGAGACGACAATACGGGACGGCACGCCGTACGTCCTCTCGACCCGCTGAAGCACGGCGCGATGCTTCGTGTGCATCCGCTGCGCCAGCCTGACCGTCGACGGCGTCAGCCGCCGCCGGATGTAGTCGTCGAGATCCAGTACGAATTCGGTCTGCGTCCGATCGCGCTCCAGGATCTGTTCGACCGGCTTGACGTCGGCGAAAGCGCGGTCGATCAGTTCGGCGGAGATGCCGCGTTCGATCGCTTCGGCGCGGAGATCGACGAGCCACCGATCGAAGGGGGGCGGCGTCGCCACCGCCGCGACCGGCGGCGGGGACTGCGCGGACACGGCGGGCGCCGCGACGAGAAGGACCGCGGCAACCAGGGCACACCCAACGCGCATGGGTGATTGTAGCAGCCGCGGCCGGCGTTACTCCGCGCGCAGCGAGAGGAGCGGATCGATGCGAGCGGCGCGCCGGGCCGGCACGTAGGTCGCCGCCAGCGCCATCACCGTGAGCAGGCCGACAATGGCCGCGAACGTGGCCGGATCGCTGGCCCCCACGCCGAACAACAGTCCCTCCATGAAGCGCGTCAGCAGCAGGGCGCCGGCCAGGCCGGCCGCGATCCCGATCGCCGCCAGCGTCATCCCGCCGCGGACGACCATGCCGGCGACTCCCTCGGGCGTGGCGCCGAGGGCCATGCGGATCCCGATCTCCCGCGTGCCCTGGCTCACCAGGTACGCAATCACGCCGTAGGTGCCGATCGCGGCGAGCCCGAATGCGAGGGCGGCGAACAGCGTCAGCAGCGTCATGGCGAAGCGGCGGCGCGCCAGGGATTCGTCCACGCGCGCCTGCATGGTCTGCACGCTGTAGATGGGCAGGTCGGGATCGAGATCCCGGAGCACCTGGCGCGCCGCGGGCGCGAGACGCGCGGGGTCCGCTCCTGCGGTACGCACGACGACGTTCAGGGTCCGCGACGGCCGCTGCCGGTGCCAGTGGTACATCGCGATGCGCGGCTCCTCGCCGTCCAGGGTGTACTGCTTCACGCGGCCGGTCACCCCGATGACCGTCATCCACGGCGTGTCGGGCGCCACATCGAAGCCGCCGGTGCGGATCCGTTTACCCACCGGGTCCTGTCCCGGCCACAACTGGTCGGCCATCCGCTCGTCGATGACGACGACGCGGGGAGTGTCGGCGGTATCCTCGTCGTTGAAGAAGCGCCCGGCGACGAGCGGGATCTCCATCGCGGCGAAGTAGCGGCCGCCGACCGTTCGCTGATCGACGTTGATGAACTTTTCCTCGGGCGTGACCGGGCGGCCTTCGACCGTGATCGGGCCCCAGGCAAACATCTGGCTCAGCGGCAGCGCCGTCACGCCGCCGGCGGCCGTGACGCCCGGTAGGGCGCCGAGCCGGTCCCACATCGCGCGGTAGGCCTGCTGGACGCGCGCGCCGTCCGCATACTTGCGTCCCACCAGGCTGACCTGAAACGTCAGTACGCCCGACGGGTTGAACCCCGGCGCTACCTGCTGGACGCGCGCGAAGCTGCGAACCAGGAGACCCGCGGCAATCAGGACCATCACGCACAGCGCCAGCTCGCCGGCGACGAGCACCCCGCGCAGCCCCGCACCGCGTCCCCAGATCGCGTGCGCGCCGCTCGCACCGCGTCCGCCCTCCTTGAGCGATGTCTGCACGTCCGCCCGGCCGAGTCGCAGCGCCGGCGCCAGACCGAACAGGATGCCCGACAGCACCGACACCACGACGGTGAACGCCAAAACGAGGCCATCGATCCGGATTTCGTGCAGCCGCGGTACGCTGCGGGTGCCGAGCGCGTGGATCGCGTCGATGCTCGCGAGCGCGAGTAACAGACCGAGTGCGCCGCCCGCGACCGCCAGCAGCACGCTTTCAGTCAGCAGCTGGCGCAGGATCCTTCCCCGGCCCGCGCCCAGCGCCGTGCGGATGGCGATCTCCTTCTGACGTCCGAGGGAGCGCGACATCAGGAGGTTCGCGACGTTTGCGCAGGCGATCAACAGCACGAACGCCACCGCGGCCACGAGGATGAACAGCGGCCGCGTGACGTCGCCGACCACCTGCTGCTTGAGAGGCACGACGCTGAACGTCAGGCCGCCGTTCGGCGGATAGAAGTCGGGATGCTCGCGGCGGAGCCGCGCCGTCAAAGCGTCCATCTCGGCCTGGGCCTGCGCGATCGTCACGCCGGGCCGCAGCCGGGCCATGATGTTGTAATCCTCCCCGTTGCGGCGCTGGGCCGCGCCCGGACCGAGTGGCAGCGGGATCAGGATCTCGGCTTCCTCCGCTCCACCGAGGGTGTTCATCACCTCGCGCGGCAGTGTAAACGCCGGCGGCATGACGCCGACGACTTCATAGCTCTGGTCGTTCAGGGTGATGGAGCGGCCGACAGCTGCCGGGTCGCCGCCGAACCGTCGCATCCAGGTGCCGTGGTGAAGGATGACGATGCGCGCGGCGGCCGACCCCCCTTCGTCGTCTTCGGGCGCAAACAACCGCCCGAGCGCGGGCTTTGCGCCCAGCAACGGCAGCAGGCTGGCGGAGACGCGAATCATGCCGATCCGCTCGGGCTCCCCCCCGCCGGTCAGCGTCATGTGCGCGCCGAGCGCGATGGCGACCTGGTCGAAGCTGGTGCCGGAGCCCGTGATGTCGAAATACTGCGCGGTCGAAAACCAGTCCTCCGCAATGCCGAGGCCTGGAGACCGGTTCCAGAGGATCGCAAGGCGGTCGGGATCGCTGTAGGGCAACGGCTGGAGCAGCAGCGCGCTGGCGACACTGAAGATCGAGGTGTTCGCTCCGATCCCCAGCGCGAGCGACAGGATGGCCGCGGCGGTCAGACCGCGGGTGGCGCGGAACGAGCGGACGGCATACCGGACGTCCTGCAGGAGCGCATGCATGGCCGCTTTCTTATCTCAGTTGGTTGGGCGGTGCAAATGGGAGGGGTCAGATCTCGATTTTTCGAGTCGGCAGGGCCAAAATGCCTCGCCGACTCGAAAAATCGAGATCTGACCCCCCGTCTCCGCCCTACCGTGCGACGAGCGGATCCCCGGTCTTGTGGTCCTTGATCTGGAACCGCAGGAACTCGTGGACGGCGGCGACCGCCTCGGGCGTGGCGGCGGTGATGCGGACCTGCCCGCCGCGGTCGAGCGGCTCGAAGGCGAACGTCAGCGCCGCGGCGTGCTTCTTCATCGCCTCGACCCCCGGCACCGCCTTGGTGTCGTGCACGAGCGCGGGCAGATCGAAGTCTCCCTTGCCGAAGGCGCCGGCGATGTGCGTCAGGTGGCGGCGGATCTGGCCGATCGAGGCGGCATCGCTGCCGTCCTTCGCGGTGACCTCGATCAGACCCCCCTCCTTCACGAGAAGGAAGCGGTGGCCGGCCGCCTCCTGGTCGAAGCCCATGAAGCGCTTGCCGCGCTCGTTCAGCCTGTCGTGATGCGAATCGTGCTGGGCAGCCGCGGGCGTGGCGAGCATCGCCAGGGCACACAGCATCAGGGGTGCGGCTTTCATGTTCTGCTCCTTCGCGGTTGGCGGGATGCGCGGGGAGATACGTCGGGCAGATCGTCGAGGAGGCGGACGGGCGTCCGCTCGTCGGCCCCGTCCAGCGTCGCGTCCCATCGCGACAGCGCCTGGCGCATCGAGGTCCGGAGTTTCCGCAGCTCCGCGAGCTGCATCTCCACCGCCTCGAGCTTCGCCTCCGCCGCCGCGCGAACGTCGCGGCACGGACGGCCGCCTGAGTCTCGCCGGGCGAGAAACACCTGCAGCTCACCGAGCGAGAACCCGAACGCCAGCGCGCGGCGCACCAGCGCCACGCGCCGCACCGCTTCAGGCCCGTAAAGGCGGAACCCGCCGGCCGTCCGAGGCGAACGCGGCAACAGGCCGCGGCGCTCGTAGTGGCGGATAGTGTCCGGGCTCACGCCCGCCCGGCGGGCCACTTCACCGATCTGCATGCGCATCCCTGGTCAATGAGGTCAGCATGCAACCTGGAACGATTCCAGAGTCAACCCCTCACGGCTGCGGGCCGCGCCCTGATCCAGATCGCGACGATGGCGGAAACCACCACTCCGGTGACGAACGTCCCCATGAAGCCGTTCATCGCCTGCCTCATCGGCGTCTGCCCGGCCGACCAGGCGGCGATCTCGGACGCGATCTCCGCCTCGGTCTTTCCCTGCTGCCGCAGTAACCCCCGGTAAGCGGCTTCGATCTCCCGGAAGTAGTCGGGGAAGGCCCAGGTGGTGAAGAGCACCGAGGCCGCGATGATCACGACGCCGGCCACGATCGACATGAGCGTGCCGGCAACCACCTGCCCGCTGTAGGTACGGCCCTCCGCGGCGGTCTTCCGCAGGCCCCAGATCAGCCCGGCGACCTCGATCAGCACGACCACGAAGAATGCCGACGCCTTCGCGGGATCCTTGTACCAGCCGGTATAGCCCATCACGAAGGTCCAGACGCCGCAGAGCACACCGATCAGCAGACCGGCGGCCGGAATAGGGGCCATGAGTCGTCCTCTGAACGCTGAACGCTGAATGCTGAACGCTGAATGCTGAACTAGAACCTGGAACCGAACGTAATGCCGAACGTTCGAGGCCGGCCGCTTTCGCCGAGAAAACCCGACGGCGCGAGCGGGAACGCGAACGCCACCGGCACGTAGGCGCTGTCGAACGCGTTGCGGATCCATCCTTCGGCGAACAGATACTTTCCGCGGATCCCGCCCCGGAGATTCGCCAGGGAGTACGCCTCCTGCCCCGCCAGGTTCGCATCGTCGTACGTGAAGGCGCCATAGAAGACGATCTCGCCGTGGCCGTAGAGCGTAGCGGCCGGCGTCAGCGAGCGCGAGAGGCGGGCGCCGAAGGCGGCGGTGTAGTCCGGCGTGTTGGGGATCGTCTTGTCCGAGACGTCCGCGCCGTTCGACGACGTGCCGTCTCCGAAGCGCGCGTGGGTATAGCCGAACGATCCGAAGAGATCCACGTCGCGGTGCGCGCGCGCGTTGACCTCGAGCTCGAGGCCTCGGCTCGACGCGCTGCCGACGTTGGCGATGAAGAACTGTCCGGGCGACTGCGTGTTCGGAAGGTTGAGCTGAAGGTCCTGCCAGTCGATCCAGAACGCCGCGGCACCGAAGCGCAACCGGCCGTTCATTGCGGCGCTCTTGACGCCCCCTTCGGCATGCCAGGCGAACTCCTCGCCGTAGGCTTCAGAGCCCGCCGGCGACGAGGGGTTGAACCCGCCGGCCTTGAAGCCGCGGGCCGCCGACGCGTAGACGGTGTGGTTCGGGCGCAGGCGGTAGGCGACGGCGAACTGCGGGGAGACGGTGGAGAACGTCGCATCGGTATCGACCGCAGACGAGGGGAAGATCATCGGCGAGAACGACGAGTTCAGCCGCGCGTCCTTCGTTTCGCGGTCGAAGCGGGCCCCCGCCGTGAGGTCGAGCCGCTCGCCGATTGTGAACGTCCCCTGCCCGTACACACTCACGCCGAGGTCGTCGAGATCGGCCTCGGGCGCCGTCTGGCTGACCGGAAAGTCGATGAACTCAGAGAGCACGAACGGGCCGTAGCTGTTGATCGCCAGCTGCTCGTAGTTCTGGGTGAACACGAAGGCGCCGGCCTGCCAGGCGAGCGCCACCCGGTCGGTGAGCGCGAGCGGCGCGGCGGTCGCCGAGGCGAGACGAGCTTCCTGCGTGAACTGGACGGCTTCCTCGGCGTTGTCGCGGTTGATGAGCGGCAGCGGCCGGTAATCGAGGTCGGTCACGTCCTGCGTCTTCCAGCGGACGACGCCGGTCGTCGTCGAGAAGACGAAGCGGCTTCCTTCGCGGCGGGTCAGGACGGCCGTGGAAAAGATGTCGCGATCGGTGCGCCCCTCGAAATCGCGCGCCGTGCGGTAGCGGCTCTGGCGGAGCCCGCCGAGGTCGCTGAGCGCGTAGTCGCCGTCGCGGGCGCGCTCGGCGCTGACGATCACGCGCGCCTCCCAGTGTGCCGCCGGCGTCCAGAGCAGTTGCGCCTTCCCCGATGTCGCCTCACGGTAGTCGAGGTCGTTCGAGGTGAGGTCGTTCTCGGTGAACCCGTCACGGCGCGCGTGCCCGATCGAGGCGCCGAACGCGACCGTATCGCCCAGCGGGCCCGAGGCGGCCCCGCGAACCTCGCGCGCCGAATAGCTGCCGACCGGCACCGCGAGCTGTCCGCTCCATCGCGTGAGCGAAGGGCGCGCGCTCGCCACGTTGATCAGCCCGGCGAGCGTGTTGCGGCCGAAGAGCGCGCTCTGCGGGCCGCGGACGAACTCGATCTGGTCGACGTCCATGAGCTCGATGTTGGAGGCGTTCGCGTTGAGCAGCGGCACGCCGTCCACGAAGGTCGTGACCGACGGGTTCGCGGGGCTCGCCCCGATGCCGCGGAAGCGCGGGTTGGTCAGCTTGCGGGCGGTGAACTCCGAGAAGTACGTGTTCGGGGAATAGATGCCCGCGTCACTCACGGTGCTGCCGAGCTGCAGCCAGTCGGCGCGAACCACCGTGACGCTGACCGGCAGGCGCAGCACGTCGGCCGGTTCCTTCTGCGCCGTGACGGTCACCGGCGGCAGGACAATGGGGTCCACCTTGTCCGGCGGAGGCCCCTGGACGGTTCCGGACTGAGTGGCTGCTCCGGGGATCCCCAGAACGGCGGCGAGAAAGAGAGCCAATCCCGGCTGATTCATATACCTCCGATTATGAGCCATTCGGGTCGGCAAGCTCCGCCGGGTCCCGAGTCACGATCGCATACGATGCGCTCGACACGGCGTCGATCGAAAAAACGAGCGGATACAACGTCTCGAAGTACCAGAGCCTGGCGAAATAGAGGCCGATGGGCGACGGCGGAAAGCACGAGAAGTCCGCAGTCGCCTGCGCGAGCCACTCGACACCGCGCCGCACCGCTCCTTGCCGATCTTGGCGCCAATCGCCGGCGCATTCCGAGAGTGCCGAAATAGCGACCGCGGTTTCTTCGATGGATGCGGGAGCATTCCGGTCGGCTCCCCACCCCCCGTCAGGGTGCTGCGCCGCCAGCAGCCAGGCCTCGGCCCGGCGCGACACCGTCTGCGCCGCGCCGCCGTCGAACACCGCCGCGGCCGCAAGCCCCCTGAGCACCCGGCTGGTGCCAAACACCGGATTCTCTTCCTCGGGCGCGTACTGGCTGCCGAACCAGAGCGGGACGAACGCGCCGTCTTCACGCTGCGCGCGGGCGAGAAAACGGACGGCCCTGCGGATCGCGCCACGCGCCCGAGCCTGCAGTGGCGGATCCCAGGTGTCGATCCACGCGGTCCAGGCGCGCAAAGCATGGGCGGTGAGATCCGTCGCGCTGCGGTCGAAGGGCAGCGTTCCCCAGCCGCGGCAGAATGTCGGGATGCCGCCGTCACGGTTCTGCAGATCCAGCAGCCAGCGCGCGCCGGCCACGGCCGCGCGCCGAACCCGGGGCTCGTCGCGATCGAGGTGCGCCAGCGCGACCAGGGCGCCGGCGGTATCGTCGGCGTCAGGCACGCCGCCAGGCAGATCCGTCCAGGCCCAGCCGCCAGGTGCCGCCCCCGTGTAGGGGTGCTCGGCGGTCCACTGCTGACCCAGCAGCCAGTCGCGGATGCGGTCCCGATCCGATTCGGGGATGGCGGCCGAAGGTCCTCCGCTGGCCAGCGCGTTCACCGACAGGGTCGTGATCCACGTCGCCAGATTGCTGTCGATCGGCCAGCTGCCGTCCGGCCGCACCGCGCGGGACAGAAAGCCGAGCCCGCGGGCGACACAGGGGTGATTCCTCTCGCCCGCGGCGATCAGGCTCATGGCCACGAACGACGTCAGCGGCACCGCTTCCAGAAACCCGCCGGGGGCAGGCTGCAATCCGTCGAGGACGCGGAGAACGCGCTCGGCCGCCCGCTCCCGCAGGCTGGATACCAGCGGAATGCCCCGGCCGCGGCGATGACGCGCCAGCCCCATGGAGATCAATGCGGGCAGCGCGTAGCTCACGACCGGCAGCCGCAACGCGCCGAAGAACCGTCGCGGGAACAGCGCGAGCTCGAAGGGCAGCTGGGGAATCAGCTGCCAGGCGGTTGCCGGCGGACCGAGCCGGCCGGCGATCGCGCACATGGTGAGGATCGGGACCGAAAAGGTCCGGTCCTTCCCGTAGCGAGCGGCCAGCGCCGACGCGAGGTGCTCCGGGGCCGCGCTGCCCGCGGCTCGCGCAATCCATTTCTCTGCGCCGGCTGCGGCCGCCTCCACGTCCGCGGCCGATTCAAACGTGAGCGCCGCCCAGACGAGCGCGGTTGTGCTGATGTTGCTCACGCTGCACGTCGTATCACCCCACCCGCCGTCCGCATTCCGGGAAGCCACCAGCCAGCCGATGCCCTCGTGAACCAGCCGGCCGGCATCCGGCACATGCAGGCCGGCGCGCCGGGCCGTCGCAAGGGCGGTCACGGCGGTCGCGGTCGCGAGGGCGCTGCTCGACAGGTGACCTTCCCAATGCCCGGCGGCCACGCGCCGCGCGAGGAGCGCTTCGCGGAGGCGCAGCAGCACGTCAGCGGAGATCACGATCAGAGACTCAGGTGCCCGAGCGCCAGCAGGCCATAGTAGGTGTACTCACAGTCGAGGATCTGGTCGGCCCAGCTCCCGTAGAAACCGCCGGTGCTGGTCCAGAGGGTATCGACGAAATCGAGGCACGGCTCGCGGACGGACGCGGTGTCGGCCTGCAGCGCCGAGAGGGCGTGCAGCGCGGTGGCGGTCGACAGTAGATCCGGCAGCGGCGCTCGTGGCGCGGCAAAGAATCCGCCGTCCCGGTGGCACCGGGCCAGCAGCCAGCGCGACACCGCCTCGTCCGGTCGAACATCCAGGTGGCGCATCACCATGACGGCCGCCGCGGTCGCCGGTGTGGATCCCTCCGCTGCGCCGGCGTGGTTCGCATAGCCGCCGTCGGCCGCCCGGACGCCGTTCAGGCAGCGCAGCATCCCGGCCGCGTCGTAGCCGTCACTCCCCAGGTCCTGGTAGGCGCCCATCGCCAGAAAACAGGCATACGCGCTGCCGGTCTCGGCATGGCCGCTCACCCCGTACCCGCCGTCGTTCGAGCGATACGCCTCGAGGCGTGTTTGCAGGCGGGGCGCGACCTCCGCTGGAGCACCGGTACGGTCAACCGATCCCCATGCCCGGGCCAGGCAGGTGAGGTGGACGAAGTCCAGGTCCGCGCCGTCACCAAACGTCTCCAGATACCTGCGGGTCGCGTCGGGGACCGGGGCGTGGACGGCGAGCAGCGCTTCGAGACCGAAGACCGTGTAATACAGATCGCTGTCGCGATTGCGGTTCTGAAAACCGCCGTCCGGATTGAGCGAGCGCTGGAGGAAAGCCCGCACCAGCTCGCGCGACTCACCCAGCAACGTCGGCGCGAGCCGCGCGACCTGCAGCATTTCGCGCCTCAAACTCACTGCACCAGCCCTTTACTTCGAGGTCGTTGAAGATCTTGCCGACGACCCGCCGGAGCAGCCCCTTGAGGCTCGCGTTCTCGACATGCGCGAGCGCGCGGATCGCTTCTTCCTTGTATCCCTGCAGCAGAGCATCGCACCGCTCCTGGACCTTGAGCGCCGCCAGCGAAGCGAGCACCGCGTCGCGCGCCTCGGGGCTGCCGGCCTCCCGGAGCCAGGCCGGCGCCAGCACCGCGGCGTGTTCGTCGTGCGCGCGCCC
>DATFFM010000176.1:0-16556 GCA_035250005.1 Vicinamibacterales bacterium
GAGAACAGGTCGCCTCGGTGCAGCGCCAGCTTCAGGGTCTCCACCGCCGCGGGATCGGCGAAGGTGCCCAGCCCCTCGATCGCCGACAGGTAGACCGCCGCGTGCTTCGTCCGCTTCAGGTTGCGCACGAGATAGCAGAACAAGGGGGAGGCGCGCGGGTCGCGGATCCCCGTCAGCTCCGAGACGAGTGTCTGCCGTGCCCGGCCGCTGACGGTGCCGAGCGCCTGCACGAGGATGGCGGCGGCCTCGTCGCTGCCGTTGAGCATCAGGCCCTGGATGGCCTCGCGTTGCACGAGCGGCTCGGTGTCGGTCAGCAGCGGGATCAGCTCGCGCAGGCCTTCCGAGCCGCCAAACTCGCGCAGCAGAAACGCCGCCGTTCGGCGCACCTCCCAGTTCGGCGCGTGCATCAGCTGCTGGACCACGTCGCGACCCTGCGCGCCGAAGCCGACCAGCACGTCGCGCAGGCGCCGGCGCGATCGTGCGTCCTGCTCGGCCGACAGGACCTCCGCCAGCGGCGCGATCACCGGCGTGCCGATGGCGCGGCAGAGCCGCTCGAACCGCTCGAACGCGTCGTCGTCGGCGGTCCGCAGGTGGGCCGCGACGTGCTTCATGAACGAGGCGCGCGCGAAGCGCTGCACGATCCGAGGCAGGTATGCGGCCCGTGCGGGCTGCGCCTGCGCCTGCCGGATGATCGTGTCGGCGAGGTCCCAGGCCGGGTCGAAGTGACCGACGCGCACCAGGTCCTCGGCGTGCGATGCCGCGGTTTCCGCCAGGTCGCGCCATCGCGCCGGATCCCCTTCGATGGTCAGCAGGTCTTCCAGCAGCTGGTGATCCATCTCGCGCAGGGCGCGGTCGCTCACCGTCGAGACCCACGCCGCCACGCGGTCGGGTGGATCGTCGTTCGTGCGCTCGACGTCCACCGCCTTCGCCTGGGCGCTCAACAGCTCCTGGCCGTACGCCTCCGACACGTAGTCGGCATCGGAGTACGACGTGACCATCGATTCGACCTTGCCCCAGAGCTCCTCGAACGAAGCCTCTTGCCCGAGCGAGGAGCCGGCGACCTGCTCTTCCGCGAGGGCGAGCAGCCCGCGCTGCCGGTCGGCGTCCGGGACCAGGGACTGAAAGGCATGCGCCAGCCGCGCCGTCGCGCCGCCTTCCGCGATCACGGAGTTGGCCACGAACCTGGCGACATCCCGGTCCTCCATCTGATCCAGAACCGCGGTGACCACGCCGTCCGGGTCCGCGTCGGTGCGCCGGCGGGCGAGCAGTTGGAGCATGTCGTCGGCGGTCACACGCGCGGTCACGCCGCCGAGCTGCCGCAGCGTGGTCTCGAGCTGCTGCGGATCGATGTCGCGGGCGCGCGCGGCCAGGTTCTGGAGCAGCTTCAGGACGGCCGCAGTTTTGGCGTCGCTGCCGCGCCCCTGCGCAGCCTGCTCGAGGCGCGTCATGAGCTCATCGAGCTGCGCCGGATCGCCGAGAATCGCCAGCAGCGCATCGACGCTCTCGTCGTCGAGCTCCAGCTGCGCGCCGTCGAGCGCCGCGGCGATGATGGCGTCGAGTGATGCGCCGGTACCGCGCTTCTCGCGCAGGACCTCGGCATAGTCGATCTCCCGAATGTCGACGCTCGGGCCACCGGCCGTCGCCCACAGTTGCGCGATGCCGCCGTCGGTGCGCACTTCTTCGGGCGCGCGCGCGAGCAGCAGGAGCAGTGTGCGCCATGAGCCCGCATCGACGCCGGCGTTGATCGTCATCGCGCCGATCAGATGCCGGTGGAGGAGCTCGGCCAGCTCGGTGACGGCCTGATCGGGCTTCGGCAGCCCCGCCTCGCCGACCAGGAGCGTGTGGGGTCTGACATTGAGCCTGAGCGAGCCCCTGGCGGTCAGCCGGGCAGTCGCCTCGACCAGCCGCCCGAGCGACGAGGCGATGGCCGGATGCTGGCCGGGATAGAGCGAGACGGCGCGGGCCGCGGCCTTGCAGCTTCTCGCGAAATCGGCGAGCTGCGAGGCGGTGTCCGCCGGGAGCGTTTCGTTGGGAGCGTCGGCGTGGCTCACAGGTAATCGAGCGCCTCCACGACTCCATGGCCGAGAGCGCCAGGGTGCCTCGTGCCGACCCGCATCGGTTCGCCGACCGCGCTGTCGATCCGATCGAGCAGGACCTGGACTTCGGGCATCTGGGAAGAGTGGGAGAAACCGACCAGATTCTAATCTATAGTAAGGGCACCTTATCCCCTTAGAGATGCGCGCGGTTGACCTCATTCGTCGTAAGCGTGACGGCGGTGCGCTCGATCGCGACCAGATCGAGTTCTTCGTCAGGGGCATTACCGACGGTTCGCTGCCGGATTATCAGGCCTCGGCGCTCCTGATGGCGATCCTGCTGCGCGGGATGACCCCCGACGAGACCGCGTGGCTGACCGATGCCATGGTCCGGTCGGGCGTCAGGATCGAGTACCCCGGCATCGACGTGATGCCGGTCGACAAGCACAGCACGGGCGGCGTGGGCGACAAGACGTCGCTGATTCTTGCGCCTCTGGCGGTCGCGTGCGGCGCCGTGGTGCCGATGATGTCGGGCCGGGGGCTGGGCCACACCGGCGGCACGCTCGACAAGCTCGAGGCCATCCCCGGCTTTCGCACCGACCTGTCGCTCGAGTCGCTGCGGACGGCGATCGCCTCGATCGGCTGCGCGCTCATCGGGCAGACCTCCGAAGTGGCGCCCGCCGACCGGAAGCTCTACGCGCTGCGCGACGTGACCGGGACCGTCGAAAGCATCCCGCTGATCTGCGCGTCGATCATGAGCAAGAAGATCGCCGAGGGCATCGGCGGCCTGGTGCTGGACGTCAAGACCGGCAGCGGGGCGTTCATGAAGACGCTCGAGGATTCGCGCGCGCTGGCGCGGGCCCTGGTGGCCATTGGCGAAGCGTCGGGCGTGCGCAGCGAGGCGCTCATCACGCGCATGGACGCGCCGCTCGGCACTCACGTCGGCAACGCCGCCGAGGTCGTCGAGTGCCTCGAGGTGCTGAAGGGACGCGGCCCTGAAGACACGCGCGACCTCTCCATCGTGCTTGCCGCGCGCATGCTGATCGCCGCTGGAATCGAGAGCGCCGAAGAGGCCGCCGGCAGCCGGATCCGCGCTGCGCTCGCGAGCGGGGCGGGGCTCGAGGTGTTCCGCCGGATCGTCGAGAACCAGGGCGGCGACCCGCGCGTGATCGACGAGTACGCCCGGTTGCCTTCCGCCCCAGACGAGGACCGGGTGCGCGCGCCGGCGGACGGCTTCGTGACCCTCGAATCCGAAGGGATCGGCCGCGCGGCAGTGGCGCTCGGGGCGGGCCGCGCCACGCTGGCCGACACGGTCGATCCCGGCGTCGGGATCGAGGTCAAGATCCGCGCCGGCACGCCCGTCCGCGCCGGAGACGTCGTCCTGCTCGTGCGGCATCGCGCCGGCCGCGGCCTGGCACACGCCCGGGACCTCCTGCACCAGGCGGTCGGCATCAGCGAGGTCCCGCCGGTCGAGCGGTCCCTCATCGTGGAGAGGATCACGCATGTCTGAACGACGAGAAGACACGCAGCTGCGTCTCGCGGCCGCCGGGCTCGCGCTGGTGCTTGGCGGCGCGATCTTCCTGCTGCGGAACACCATCAACCCGCGGCTCCAGGCGATGGCCGGCATCATCGTGTTCATTGCGGTCGTGGCCGCCTTCTCGCGCAACCTGCGGGCGGTCAGCTGGCGCACGGTCGGCTGGGGGATGGCGTTGCAGATCGGTCTTGCGCTGTTCATCCTGAAGTTCGAGGTTGCCGGCGTGCGCCCGGGGTACGTCTTCTTCAGCAGGACCGCCGGCGTCGTCAAGCAGTTCCTCGAGTTCACCAATGCGGGATCGCAGTTCGTCTTTGGCGCGCTGGCGAATCCGGCGACGGTCGAGCGCGGGTTTGGCCCGGGCAACGGCTTTGTCTTCGCGTTCACGGCGCTCCCGACCATCATCTTCGTCTCGGCCTTCTTCACCGTCCTGTATTACTTCGGCGTGCTGCAGTTCGTTGTTCGTCTGTTCGCGCGCGCGATGCAGTTTGCGATGCGCACGAGCGGCGCCGAGACGCTCTCGGCCGCCGCCAACGTCTTCATGGGCCAGACCGAGGCGCCGATCATCGTCAAGCCCTACGTGCCGGGCATGACGAACTCCGAACTGCTGGCGATGATGGTGGGCGGCATGGCGACGATCTCCGGCGGCGTCATGGCGGTCTATATCGCGCTTGGCGCGGATCCGGTCGCCATCCTCACCACGTCCGTCATGGCGGCGCCGTGCGGGCTGTACCTCTCGAAGATCCTCTATCCGGAGGTGGAGGAGCCGGCGACCCGCGGCGACGTCAAGATCGCGGTGGAGCGGAGCCATGCCAATGTCATCGACGCGGCCTCGGCGGGCGCCTCGGACGGCACGATGCTGGCCATCAACGTGGCGGCGATGCTGATCGCGTTTCTGGCCTTCATCGCGATGTTCGATTACCTGCTCGGGCTGATCAACCCGCAGTTGTCGCTGGCTCGGATCTTCGCCGTCCTTTTTGCGCCGGTCGCGGTGCTCATGGGCGTGCCGGCCCAGGACGTGCCGGCCATCGGCGACCTGCTCGGGACCAAGCTCGTCGCGAACGAGTTCGTGGCGTACGTCAAGCTGACCAGCGAGTACAAGGGTGTGCTGAGCGACCGGTCCTACACGCTCGCGACCTACGCCCTCACCGGGTTTGCGAACTTCGCGTCGATCGGGATCCAGCTGGGGGGCATCGGCGCGATGGCGCCGTCGCGCCGCGGGGACCTCGCCCGCCTGGGATCCCTGGCCCTGCTCGGCGGCTTCATCGCAACGCTCATCAACGCGTCGATCGCGGCAACCTTGTTGTGAACATGGACTACTACGACCGGGTTCAGGAAGCGGCCGCGAAGCTTCGGGCACCCGGCGTGCCCGACGTGGCCATCGTGCTCGGCTCGGGCCTTGGCGATTTCGCGGACGGCCTGACCGGTGCGAGCACGACCTCCTACGACCAGATTCCGCACTGGCCGTCGTCGGCCGTTGTCGGGCATGCCGGGAAGCTCGTGACCGGCTCGCTCGGTGGCAGGCGGATCGCCGCGCTCTCCGGCCGCGCGCATTTCTACGAAGGGCACGACCTGCGGACGGTGACGTTCCCCACCCGCGTGCTGGGTCTGCTCGGGGTCAGGACGCTGATCCTGACCAACGCCGCCGGCGGCATCAACACGGCGTTCGACCCGGGGACGCTGATGGTGATCGACGATCACATCAACCTGCTCGGCAGCAGCCCGCTCCTCGGGCTCAACGACGAGCGCTTCGGCCCGCGCTTCCCCGACATGACGGAGGTCTACTCGAAGCGGCTCCGCGGCATCGCCGATGAGGCCGCGCGCGCGACCGGGGTGCGTGTCGCGCATGGCGTCTACGTCGCTCTCCACGGGCCGAGCTACGAGACGCCGGCGGAAATCCGCTTTCTGCGCACCATCGGTGCCGACGCCGTCGGCATGTCCACGGTGCCGGAAGCGCTGGTGGCGCGTCACATGGGGATCGACGTGCTCGGCATCTCCTGCATCACGAATCCAGCCGCGGGTGTGCTCCCCGAACCGCTGCACCATGACGAGGTGATGGAAGTGGCGCGACGGGTCAAGGGGGCGTTCTCATCATTACTGGAGGGCATCATTGAGCGACTCTGAAGGCAAATCCTGGCCGGGTCAGGAGCGCCGCACGCGCAAGGACAGACGCTCGGGGGCCGACCGCCGTGACGAGGCCGCCTGGACATCCATACCGCTCGACGAGCCGCCGGCCGGCGAGGCACGGCTCGTGGAGGCGGCCGGCGCCGCCAGGCTCCGCGCACAGGCGGGCTACTCCAACTTCAAGGTCGGCGCGGCTCTCGAGTTGCCCGACGGCTCGGTGGTGACCGGCTGCAACATCGAGAATGCCTCGTACAGCCTGACGATCTGCGCCGAACGGGTGGCGCTCGTCAAGGCGCTTTCCGACGGGCACACCACGTTTACCCGTATCGTGATCGTCGCCGACACGGTGGCGCCGACGCCCCCCTGCGGGCCCTGCCGCCAGCTGTTGTGGGAGTACTGCGGCGACATCGACGTGATCCTCGGCAACCTCGACGGTCCCGCCGCACGGCATCGTCTGTCGTCGCTGCTGCCCCTGCCGTTCGACCATCGACTGATAAAATAGCCGTCATGCTACCCACGATTGAATGGCAGGGCGACACCGTCGTCATGGTCGACCAGCGCAAGCTGCCGGCGCAGGAGATCTATCTGCGCTGCCGGACGTCGCAGGAGGTGGCCAAGGCGATCCGCACGATGGTGATCCGCGGGGCTCCGGCGATCGGGGTGGCGGCGGCCATGGGGATCGCGCTCGGCATGCGGCGCAGCACCGCGAAAGGGACCAAGCAGTTCGCCGTCGAGTTCCAGAAGACCTGCGACATGATGGCGGCCACGCGGCCGACCGCCGTGAACCTGTTCTGGGCGATCGATCGCATGAAGGGGACGTTCGCCGAGGGGGCGCACGCCGGCGAATCGCCCGACGAGCTGGCGGACCGCCTCGAGCGCGAAGCCCGCGCCATTCATGACGAGGACGTCGCCAGCTGCCGGGCGATGGGGGCGTTCGGCGCGGCTCTGGTCGCCGACGGCTCGCGCGTGCTGACTCATTGCAATGCCGGCGCGCTCGCGACGGCGGGTTACGGCTCCGCGCTGGGCGTCATCCGCGCCGCCGTCGAACAGGGAAAGAAGGTCGCGGTCTTCGCCGACGAGACCCGCCCGTTCCTCCAGGGTTCCCGCCTCACGGCCTGGGAGCTGGTCCGGGAGGGCATCAGTACGACCGTGATCACCGAGAGCATGGCCGGCCCGCTGATGCGGGCCGGAGAGATCGACCTCGTCGTCGTGGGCGCCGACCGGATCGCGGCCAACGGCGACACGGCGAACAAGATCGGCACCTACACCGTCGCGGTTCTGGCACACGAGCACAAGATCCCCTTCTACGTCGCCGCGCCGCTCTCGACGATCGATCTGGCGACGCCCGACGGTGACCACATCCCGATCGAGGAGCGCGACCAGCGCGAGGTGTCGCATCTCGGCGCGTCGAGGCTTGCGCCCGAGGGGGCGAAGTTCCGGAACCTCGCGTTCGACGTGACGCCGCACCGCTACATCAGCGGCATCATCACCGAGCGCGGGATCTTCCACGCTCCCTTCGCCGGTTCGCTGAAGAAGGCCTTCGACGACCGCGCGGTTCAGGCCGGCTGACGACCCGTGCATCTGCTGGGCATCGAAACGTCGTGCGACGAAACGGCCGCCGCCGTCCTCACCGAAACCGGTGATCCGGCCCGCCCGTGGGCGATCGCGTCCAGCGTCGTCGCCTCGCAGACGGCGGTTCATCGCGAGTGGGGTGGGGTCGTCCCGGAGCTGGCGTCACGGCAGCACGTCCGGGACATCTGCGGCGTGGTCGAGAAGGCGCTCGCGGAGGCGGGCACGGGACTCGACGGCATCGGCGCCGTGGCCGTCACCCAGGGGCCCGGGCTGGTCGGTTCGCTGCTGGTCGGGGTCTCGTTCGCCAAGGCGCTCGCCTGGTCGCGTGCCCTGCCGATCGTGCCGGTGCACCACCTTGCCGGGCATATCGAATCGTTGACGCTTGCGCACGGGGAGCTGCCGATGCCGGCCGCCGTTCTCGTCGTCTCCGGAGGGCACACCAGCCTGTACCTCGTCGCTTCGCCGGGCGATTACCGGCTCATCGCCCGCACGCGTGACGACGCGGCGGGGGAGGCGTATGACAAGGTGGCAAAGCTGCTGGGGCTGGGGTATCCCGGCGGACCCGTCATCGACAGGCTGGCGCGGCAGGGGCGCGACCGCGCGGTCGATTTTCCGTCCACGCGCCTGACGCACGCGGATCGCCATGCGCCGCGCGACACCTCCGGCGGGTTGCTGCCGCCCGACGTTGCCCGCCGCGTGGACTTCAGCTTCAGCGGGCTGAAAACGGCTGTCCTGCGGTACGTGAAGGATGCGCAGGCTCAGGGCGACGCGCTCCCGGCTCCGCTGGTCGCCGATATCGCGGCGAGCTTTCAGCGGGTCGTCGTCGAGGCCCTCCTGGATCGCACCTTCGAGGCGGCGCGCTGGTTGAACGCCAGGAGCATCGGCATTGCCGGCGGCGTCTCCGCGAACAGCCGACTGCGCGCCGAAGCCGAAGCCCGCGGGCAGCGGCACGGGCTGCCGGTGTTCGTGCCGCCCCTGTCGCTCTCGACCGATAACGCCGCGATGATCGCCGCCGCCGGCCTGCGAAAGTTTCGCGCCGGCCAGACCGGTGACTGGGCCTTCAACGCCGAAGCCGCCTTACCCCTTTGACCTTGCGCTGCATGTCCACCTCCACCGACTATCTCTGGTTCGAAACGAAGAAGCGCCAGGAGTTCATCCGGATCACTGACGACGTAGCCGCCATTGTCAGCAGGAGCGGCATCCAGGAGGGCATGGTCCTCGTGTCGGCGATGCACATCACCGCCGGCGTGTACGTCAACGACTGGGAAGACGGTCTGATCGCGGACTTCCAGGCCTGGCTCGAGAAACTCGCGCCCGCCGGGCTGCCGTACAAGCACCACCAGACCGGCGAAGACAACGCCGATGCGCACCTGAAACGCACGATCATGGGGCACCAGGTCATCATCCCCGTCACCGCCGGTGCGCTCGATCTCGGTCCGTGGGAGCAGGTCTTCTATGCCGAGTTCGATGGACGGCGTCGCAAGCGCGTCGTCGTAAAGGTGATGGGTGAATAGCGGCCCGGTGGCTATAATTCGCCCTTCACTCGGGACCGCCGCGGCCGGGGTTGTAGCACCGGGCGCTCACTTTCAACTGGAGATGGCGTGGCGCTTCACAATCGGATCCTGATCGGTCTCCTCGCCGGCGCCATCGCCGGCATCGTCACCAATGTGACCCTCGGGCTCACACCCGGCGTCGAGTGGGCGATCCGCAACGTCATCGAGCCGCTCGGCCGCATCTGGCTCAACGCGCTCATCATGGTCGTGATCCCGCTGATCGTCTCCACGCTGGCGCTGGGCGTGGCCGGACTCGGCAGCATCAGCAAGCTCGGGCGGATCGGCCTCCTGACGCTGATGAGCTTTCTCGCGCTGACCACGATGGCGGTCATTCTCGGGCTGTTTGCCGTGAACACCGTCCGGCCCGGCGAAGGCCTCGACCTTGAGGTCCGCAACCGACTGATGGCGGCCTACAGCGGGCAATCGGAAGGGGCGATGGGCCTGGCGAAGGGGGCGCTGGGCATCAACACGTTCGTGAACATCGTGCCGCGCAATCCGGTGCAGGCCGCCGCGAACGGGGAGATGCTGGCCGTCATCTTCTTCGCGCTGATGATCGGGATCGCCCTGACGACGCTCCGGCCCGACAAGGCCGAACCGATGCTGCGGTTCCTCGACAGCCTGGCGCACGTCACCATCGCCATCATCGAGATGGTCATGAAGTTTGCGCCGTATGCGGTGTTCGCGCTGATCTTCAGCGTCACGGCGCGGTTCGGCTTCGATCTGCTGCTGAGTCTGCTGTTGTACGTCCTGACCGTGGTCGGCAGCCTGGTGGTCTTCTACGTCGTCGGTTATTCCCTCGTCCTGAAGTTCGTCGCGGGCCGGAGTCCGATGGAATTCTTCCGCAAGACGCGGATCGTGACACTGACGGCGTTCTCGACCTCCTCCTCCAACGCGACGCTGCCGACGACCCTTCGCGTGACCGAGGAGGAACTGCGCGTGCCGCCGCAGATTGCCGGCTTCGTGATTCCGCTGGGCGCGACGATGAACATGAACGGCACCGCCCTGTTCGAAGGGATCACGGTCCTGTTCATCGCGCAGGTGTTCGGCGTCACGCTGTCGCTCGGCCAGCAGCTCATCGTCGTCCTCATGTCGGTCGTGACCGCCATCGGCGTCGCGGGCATCCCCGGCGGTTCCATTCCGCTGCTGATGATGGTGCTGGCGATGGTCGGGCTCCCCGCTGAAGGGATCGCCATCGTACTCGGTGTCGACCGGATTCTCGACATGTGCCGGACGACCGTCAACGTCGCCGGCGACATGGTGACAGCGACGATCGTGGACCGGTTCGAGGGGCGTGCGGCGGGAGCGGTACCGCTGGTCGAGGCCGCCGGGCCACGGGCGTGAGCGCGGGCTGCCGCAGGAGCGATGAAGCCATGACCCTGTCACGCGAGGCGGCGTGGGCGCTTCTCACCGAGTACACGCAGAGTGAGAGTCTGCGAAAGCACATGCTGGCGGTGGAAGCCGCGGTTCGCGGCTACGCGCGGATGTGGGGCGAGCCGGAAGAGGATTGGGCCATCGTCGCGCTGCTGCACGACTTCGACTACGAGCGGTATCCGGATCCGGCCGACCATCCGTTCCGCGGTGTGGAGATCCTGAAGGAAAAGGGCTATCCCGAGTGGGTAACCCGCGCGATCCTGTCGCACGCCGACTATTCGGGTGTGGCGCGCGAGTCGCGCCTGGAGCACGCGCTGTATGCGTGCGACGAGATGTCGGGATTCGTGACCGCGGCCGCGCTCGTCCGCCCGTCGAAGAGCGTGATGGACCTGGAAGCGGGGTCGGTGCTCAAGCGGATGAAGGACAAGGCCTTCGCGCGCGCCGTCAGCCGCGACGATCTGCGCCGGGGAGCCCAGGAGATCGGGCTCGCTCTCGATCAGCACATTGCCAACGTGATCGCGTTCATGCGCGAACGCGCGGATGTGCTCGGGCTGCGGGGCGCGGTCTAGCCCTCGTGTCCGAACCCGGACAATCGGTTTCCCGTATAAGCTAACGCGTGCAGACAATCGAGGTTATGGCCGAGACTCCTGCGGGCCCCGCTCCTGCCCAGACCGATCCTGTGGTCCATCTCGACGGCGTCACCGTGAAATACGGTGCGAACCGCGCGCTCAAGGGCGTGAGTGCGCGCTTCGCCCGCGGCGCCGTCGGCCTGCTCGGTCCGAACGGCGCCGGCAAGAGCACCCTGCTCAAGGCGCTGCTGGGGTTCGTGAAGCCGCTGGAAGGGCGGATGACCGTGCTCGGTCTGGACGTCGCGCGGAGCCCGCTCGACATCCGTGCGCGGATCGGCTACATGCCGGAGAGCGATTCGCACATCCCCGGCATGAACGCCGTCTCGTTCGTCGGATATTGCGGCCAGCTCGCCGGCCTCCCGTCCGTCGACGCGATGCAGCGCGCGCATGAAGTGCTCTACTACGTCGGCCTCGGCGAGGCGCGCTACCGCAATATCGAAACCTATTCCACCGGCATGAAGCAGCGGATCAAGCTGGCCCAGGCGCTGGTGCACGATCCGGATCTGCTCTTTCTGGATGAGCCGACCAACGGCATGGACCCGAAGGGGCGCGATGAGATGCTCGAGCTCATTCACGACCTCGGGCACAACAAGAACGTCAACCTGATCCTGTCGTCGCACCTGCTGCCCGACGTCGAATTCACCTGCGACCACGTCATCGTCATGGACAAGGGGCAGGTCGTCGCGCAGGGGCCGATCGAGGAGCTCAAGGGACCGGCGGGCCGGGTGTTCGAGCTGCGGATCAAGGGGAACCTGCCGGTGTTCATCGACTTGCTGCGCGCCAGCGGCATGGAGTGCCACTCGACCGACCAGGACGTGATGCGCGTGTTCGTGCCTGCCGGCCGCGACCATCGGGAGATCTTCGTGCTCGCCGCCGAACAGCAGGCGCAGATCCGCCATCTTCGCCCGAGCGTCCCGACGCTCGAGGACGTCTTCGCCAAAGCGGTTGGTGACGAATGAGTCCGATTCACGACCAAAGTTACCGCCGCTACGGCGGCCATCGGGCCTCGCTCGGCCGTTCCTGGACGGTCATCGCCAAGGCCGGGGTCTTGAACATGATGCGCAAGCGGGCCTTCATCGGCCTGATGCTGTTTGCCTGGCTCCCGTTCGTCGTGCGCGCGGTGCAGATCTACGTGGCGTCGAACTACCCGGAGACGGCGACCTTCCTGGCGCCCGACGCGAAGATGTTCCGCAGCTTTCTCGAGCAGCAGGAGTTCTTCGTCTTCGTGATGACGATCTACGTCGGCGCCGGGCTGATCGCGAACGACCGCCGCGCCAACGCGCTGCAGATCTATCTGTCGAAGCCGCTCCTGCGGTCGGAGTACATCGCCGGCAAGGCGGCCGTGCTCTTCACCTTCCTGATGCTGGTGACCTGGCTGCCCGCGATCCTGCTGCTGTTTCTGCAGGTGATGTTCAAGGGCAGCTTCGAGTTCATGCGCGCGAACCTGTTCCTCTTCCCCGCGATCACGGTCGCGGCGCTGCTCCAGGCGCTGCTGGCGACCTTCACGATGCTGGCGCTCTCGTCGCTCTCCAAGAGCAGCCGCTACGTCGGAATCCTTTACGCCGGGATCATCTTCTTCACGGCCGCGATCTACGGCGCGATGCTCGCCATCACCGGCAGCACGAGTCTGTCGTGGCTGTCGGTCGGCTCGAACCTGACCCAGGTCGTTGACGTCATCTTCCGGCAGGCGCCGCGCTACGCCACTCCCTGGCCGGTCTCACTCATCGTCGTCCTCGGCCTGATCGCGGTGTCGATCTCGGTGCTCGAGCGCCGGGTGCGCGGCGTGGAGATCGTGACATGAGCGCCCCCGCCGCCCCGCCGCTCGCGTCCGCCCCGCCAGCGGTCGCGCCCGCCGCGCCGCCGATCGTGACCGCCGAGCACGTCTCGAAGTGGTACGGCCAGGTCATCGGCCTGAACGACGTGAGCGTGTCGGTCCCCCCGGGGATTACCGGACTGCTCGGTCCGAACGGTGCCGGCAAGTCCACCTTCATGAAGCTGATCACCGGTCAGCTTGCGCCGAACAAGGGCTCCGTCACGGTCCTGGGTGAGCCGATCTGGCGCAATCCGCATCTCTACTTCCAGATCGGCTTCTGCCCCGAGCAGGACGCCTTCTACGACCGGATGACCGGTCTGGAGTGGATCACCGCCCTCGTGCGCCTCAACGGCCTCGGCGACACCGACGCGAACGCGGCGGCCACCCGCGCGCTGACGACCGTGGACCTGATGGATGCCGCAGACAAGAAGATCGGCGCCTACAGCAAGGGCATGCGGCAGCGCGTGAAGCTCGCACAGGCGATCGTCCACGATCCCCAGCTGCTCATTCTCGACGAGCCGCTGGCGGGCATGGATCCGCTCGCGCGGCGCAAGACGATCCGCATGATCCGCGAATGGGCGCGCGGCGGCAAGAGCGTCATCGTGTCGAGCCACATCCTGCACGAGATCGAGTCGATGACCGCGAACATCCTCCTGATCAACAACGGGCGGATTCTGGCGGAAGGCGACGTGCATGCCATCCGCGACCTGATCGACGAGCACCCGCACACCGTGTACGTCCGCGCCGACAATCCCCGCGGCCTCGCCCGCGACTTCATCGACCGCACCGACGTCAGGAGCATGCGGTTCGAAGCGGGGGCGGTGATCGTGGAGACCGGGAAACCCGACGCGTTCTACACCCGCGTCACCGAGCTCGCGGCCAGCGGCGAATACGGCACGATCGAGGAGGTCACCTCACCCGACGACAACCTTCAGGCCGTCTTCCAGTACCTGGTGAAATGAACCCGACGATGACAAGAACGACTTCGTCCGTGGCGCCGGCCCCGGGCTTCCTGACCTCGAGCCTGCGGATCATGGACCTCTCGGTCGGCGAGATGCTCTGGTCCCGGCGCACGGTCTTCATGCTGCTGATCGTCAGCGCCCCCGTGCTCATCGCGCTGTTCGTGCGCCTGCTGGTCAGTCTGGGTGCACCGATACTCGAGGGCCCCGCCGGCATCCGCATGACCGGCCCCGGCATCTTCGGGATGATGGTCTGGATCTTCTACCTGCGGTTCACCGTTCCGGTGCTCGGCGTGTTCTACGGGACGTCGCTCATCGCCGATGAGGTCGAAGACAAGACGATCACCTATCTGTTTACGCGGCCGATCGCCAAGGGCGCCGTCCTGGTCGGCAAATACCTCGCCTATCTGGTCTGCACGATCTTCGTCGTGCTGCCGTCGGTGATGCTGGTCTACCTGTTGATCGTCCCCATGCAGGGGACTCTGGGCGGGTCGTTCATCGACCTCCTGAAGGACCTGTCGCTGCTGGCCCTCGGCCTGGCGGTCTATGGGGCCGTCTTCGCCTTCATCGGGGCGAAGTTCAAGCGTCCGCTGCTGATCGGGCTGATCTTCATCTTCGGGTGGGAGCAGGCGGCGCTCGCGTTCCCGGGCTACCTCAAGTACTACACCGTGGCTTACTATCTGCAGGCTCTGGTCCCGCACGCCATGCCCAACGATTCGACGCTCAGTCTGATCCAGGGGATATTCCGCCAGACCCCCGGGATGGCGACCGCCCTGTCTGGCCTTTTCGTGATTTGGGCCTTTTTCCTCGGGATTGCGGCCTGGGTCGTCGAGCGCAAGGAGTACGTGCTCGAGCAGTAGCGGGCTAAGTTGTCCGTTTCCGCACACTTACGGAACTTTTTACCCTGAGGACCTGTATAATCCTCCAGAGGGCCACGCGTATGACGAAAAGAACCCGTTACTTCATGGCTGGATCGGCTGCAGTGCTGGCGGCAGGGCTTTGCACCGGCCTGGTGGCGTATTTTGCCGGCGGATTCCCGTCCGTCTCGGCGGCCCCGGTTGCCAATGAGCTCCGTTACGTGCCCGCCGATTCCGCGGTGGTCGCTTACGCCGACGTCAGGTCGATCATGGATTCCGACCTGCGGCAGCGTCTCAAGGCCGCCATGCCGATGCACGAAAAGGGGCAGGAGGAGTTCCAGGCCCAGACCGGCATCGACATCGAGAAGGACATCGATTACATCGTGGCCGCAGCCTCCGGCCCGACGCCGGAAGCCGGCGGGCTGGTCGTGGCCCGCGGCCGTTTCAACAACACGCAGCTGGAGGCGCTCGCCCTTCAGCATGGCGGCGTCGTCGAGGAGTACCAGGGCAAGCGGCTGGTGCACTCTCCCGAAAACAAGGGGGAGCAGGTGACGCTGGCGTTTCTCGAAGCCGGGCTCGTCGCCATCGGCACGAAGGCGACCGTGATCCGCGCGATCGACGCCCAAATGAGCTCGCAGTCGGTCACCGGCAACAGCGAAATGATGGACCTGGTCGCCGAGATCGGTAACCGCGGCAATGCCTGGGCGGTCGGCCGCTTCGACACCATCGCCCAGCAGGCCAATCTGCCCGCCGAGATCGCGCAGCGCATGCCCCCGATCAAGTGGTTCGCCGCGACCGGTCACATCAACGGCGGGATTTCGGGCACGCTCCGCGCCGAGGCGATCGACGAGGCGTCGGCCGAGCTCCTGCGCCGGCAGGTGAACGGCGCCCTGGCGTTCGGCGAAATGGTGGCCAAGTCGGACCCGAAAGTCGGCGCCCTGATCAGCTCGCTTCAGTTGACCGGCAGCGGCAAGACGGTGGGGCTCTCGTTCACCGTGCCCGCCGAACTCCTCGCGCTGATTCCGGCGCAAATCGAAAAATAACGTCCGGCTGTCGTCCGGCGGCTCTCCAGGGCCGGCGCGCGAGCGCCGGCCCTTTTCTTTTGCGCGCCAGCCGTGTACGCTTCGTCCCACCCGTGGCGGATTTCGTCTTCTTCTACGGCACGCTCATGGCGGGGTTCGACCGCCGCCGGCGCGCCGGCATCGACTCCAAGCTGACCTATCGCGGCCGCGGTTCGATCCGGGCGGCCCTTTTCGATCTGGGCATCTACCCGGCGGCCGTTCCCGCGCCCGAAGGGCACGTGTGGGGCGAAGTTTATGAGATGGTGGATGAGGCGGCGGTGCTCGAGGCGCTCGACGACATCGAGGGCTATCGGCCCGACGATCCTGACAAGAGCCTGTACGCGCGTGCGAAGGCCGACGTGACCATGCCGGCCGGGACGGTGGAGCGGGCCTGGGTCTATTTCTATAACGCGCCGCTCGGACGCGCGCCGCGGATTGCGTCCGGCGATTACCTGGAACACACGAAAGCCCGATAGAGGAGTTCATGACCATCACCCGCGCCTTCATCGCAGCAACCATGCTGACGGCGGTCTCTGGGGCCGCCCTCCCGGCCGCCGCGCAGACGCCGGAGGGGCAGACACCGGGGGCGCAGACGCCAGCCAGTGACCTCGATCCGCGGATTCAGAAGCTGGTGGCGTCGATCTCGGAGGAGCGGTTGAAGCAGCTCCTCACGAAGCTATCGAGCTTTCACACGCGCAACACGCTCTCGGATCCGAACCTGCCGAACGGTCTCGGCGAAGCGCGGCAGTGGATTCTCGACCAGATGGCGAAAGCCAGCCCCAGGCTGCAGGTCAGTTTCGACACGCATCAGATCCCGGCGGGAGGGCGGATCACGCGGGATACCGAGCTCAGAAACATCATCGCCGTCCTGCCGGGGAAGTCCCCGCGGCGCATCTATGTGAGCGGCCACTACGACTCGCTGAATCTCGGCCAGCGCGGCCAGGCCGGCCTCAATACGGGCCGAGGCGCGGAACCTCAGGGTGCAGCCAGGGGTGCAGGCGATGCCGGTGCCGCCCGCGGTGCGGGCGCCGGCCGGGGTGCGGGCGCCGCGGG
>DATFFM010000177.1:0-18907 GCA_035250005.1 Vicinamibacterales bacterium
CAGCGCGGCCCCCGCGCCGGTACCGGAGGGCGTCGCGACTGCGCAGACCGCCCTGGCCGGGCTCGCGCGGCTGCGTCCGTCGGCGCCGTTCCGGGCGCGCGCGATCGCTCTTCAAGGGGACGCCGCAACCATCTGGGTCGCGGGGGAGTTGTCCGCACCAGCGGCAACGGCCGGGGCCGCCGAGATCAGCGTCAGCGCCGGCGGCACCACCGAGAGCGCAACCGCCGCCCTCGCCGCCGGCCAGCGCGGCTTCGTCGTCCCGCTGCCGCTGAAGCGGCGGCTCACCGAGCCGGTCGACGTGCGGGTGCGCATCGCGCAGCCGCCAGGGCTGCCGCCGCTGACCGACATGATCCGGGTGGATGCCGGAGCCGGCCTCGCCCATCCGCTGCTGTTCCGCCGCGGGCCCTCGACGGGGAACCGGGTCGAGCCGGTCGCGGAGCCGAGCTTCAGCCGTACGGAGCGCGCACGGTTCGACCTGCCGGGAGCCGCGGTCAAACTGACGGCCGCACGGATCCTCGACCGCAACGGCGCACCGATCGAGTTGCCCATCACGTTGTCCGAACGCACCGACGCGGGCGGCCAGCGATGGTCGACCGCCGAAGTGATCCTGGCCGCGCTGGCGCCGGGCGATTACATCATCGAGCTGAGCGACGCCGGCGGCGGCGCGGAGCAGAAGGTGCTGACGGCGTTCCGCGTGACGCGGTGATCCGGCGTCGCTTAGAAGAGCCCCGGTAGCAGCGTTTTCAGGCGATCGACTTCCTGCTCCAGCAGCGGCAGCGTTTGGCGCGCAGCCTCGAAGTCGCCGTCGAAGCCGATTCCTTCCATGCGCGCGGCGACGCCGCGCGCCGGGCCGGTGGGGAAGTTGCTGATCGTGCCTTTCAGCGCATGGGCGGCGCGACGGAGCGCCGGTGCGTCCTGCGCCTCGATTGCGGCACGGATCTGGTTCATGAGCGCAGGGCTCTGCTGGACGAAGAGCTCCACCAGCTTGCGAGCCAGCTCGATGTCGTCGCCGAGCCCGGCGAGAAATCCCGGGCGGCCGGCCAGCTCCGGCGGGATCCCACCGAACGTCGAGCCGGCGGCGAGCTCCTCAACCGCGGAGAACAGCGCCTCGCGGGCGATCGGCTTCGACACGAAGCAATCCATTCCGGCGTCGCGGCAGTGCGCCTGTTCGTCGGCCAGGGCCGAGGCGCTCATGCCGATGATCGGCAGCCGCCCGCCGGCGGCCCGCTCCCACGCCCGTATCGTTCGAGCGGCCTGCAGCCCGTCGAGCCCGGGCATCTGCAGGTCCATGAGCGCGACGTCCACCCGGGTGCGGGCGAGCTCCTGGAGCGCCTCGCGGCCGTCCTTGGCCGTCACCACGCCGTGGCCGCGGCTGCCGAGGAGCGACGCGAGCAGCTCGCGATGCACATCGTCATCCTCGACGACCAGCACGGTGAACGAGGTTTTGCGGTCGGCACGGACCGGTGCGGCGGACCCGGGTGCGGCCGCGCCGGCGGCAGGATCGAGAGCGAACGTCGCCGTGAACCGGAACGTCGATCCTTCGCCGGCTTCGCTCTCGACCCACAGGTCGCCGCGCATCATTTCGACCAGCCGGGTCGAGATCGATAGCCCAAGGCCGGTCCCGCCGTACCGGCGGGCGGCCGAACCGTCAGCCTGGGAGAACGCTTCGAAGACGACATCCTGCTTGTCGCGCGGGATCCCGATCCCCGTGTCGATGACGCCGAAGTGCAGACACACTTCGTCGGCGAGGGCGGTCGCGACCCCGACGCGCAGGCGCACCTCCCCCCGCTCCGTGAACTTCAGCGCGTTGCCGAGGAGGTTGAGGAGCACCTGGCGCAGCCGCATGGCGTCGCCGATCAGCGCATCCGGCGCGTCATCGGCGACTTCGATCTTCAACTCCAGACCCTTGTTCGAGGCGCGGACCCGGAGCGTCTCGACTGCGTCGTGCAGCGCCGCGCGGAGCGAGAACGGAAGCCGCTCGAGCGTGAGCTTGCGGGACTCGATCTTCGAGAAATCGAGGATGTCGTTGATGATCTCCATCAGCGACTCGGCCGACGTGCGGATCCGACGCACCATCTCTTCACGGAGGCCCGTATCCTCCATGTGCTGGGCCATGCCGATGATCGCACTGAGCGGCGTGCGGATCTCATGGCTCACGTTGGCGAGGAATTCTCCCTTGGCGCGGTTCGCGTCTTCGGATCTGGCCCTGGCGTCCTCGAGGAGCCGCGACTTGTCTTCCAGCTGCTGCACGAGATCGCGGGCGCCCGTCACATCCTGGAACGTGAACGTCAGCCCGGCGATCTCACCATCGGCGCGGCGTGCCGGCTGCGCGCTCCAGTGGAGGATGCGCCCGGTCGCCGGCTGCTGAAGATCGCCTTCGCTGCCGGCCCACGGATCCACCAGCAGCGAATGCAGCGTCGGGAGGAAGCTGTCGCCGTAGCCGACCGAATACAGCCTCGAGACCAGGCGGGCGAGCTCGGATCCGATGACCGCCGAGGGATCGAAGCCGAGCAGCTCCCCGGCGCGCAGGTTGGCCGCCTCGATCCGGCCGTCACCCCGCACGAAAATGATCCCCTCGGACGTCGAGTCGAAGATCTGCTGCTGCCGCGTGTGGTCCTGCTGGGCCGAGGCGTAGAGGCGGGCGTTCTCCTCCGCGAGGCGGGACTGGATATCGAGCGACGTCTGGAGCTCGCGCGACGATGCCTCCAGCGCCTGTGATTTCTGGCCGAGCTCCCCGACGAGTTCCCGCGCCACCCGGATCACCTCGGCCATCCGTCTGGTCCGGCGGTCGGCGTTCCGCGCCACCATGGCGCTATAGAGGCTGCCCGTATACATGATCGACAGCTTCGCCAGCTCCGGCCCGAGGGGGATGCTTCGGCCATCCACCCAGAGCACGTGCAGCACGACCCCGAGATAGCTGAGCGGCGCAAGGTGGGCGAAGTAGAGCGCCCGGCGCGAGGAGATGGGAGTCTGATCGACCACCCGGAAGACCGCCAGAAAGAACAGCCAGCTGCGCTCCGCGCCGCTCGCATAGATCGCCAGCGCGTCGATCCACAGGTCGGTGACGAGAAACACGACGCCGAGGTCGACGTACTTCTTCAGGTCGGAATAGAAGAGGTGGAGGAGATACCAGGTGATCGTGCAGTAGGCCGCGAGCGACGCGTTGAACCGCAGCCACGCGCTCCAGTCCACCACTCCGAAGGCGAACTGATTGTGGAGCAGGACCGTCAGCGAGACGAGCGCGTAGCCGAATACACGCAGTCTGGGTACCGTGACCGTGTTCAGCCGGAGATCACGCTCGCGCTTCCGCCTGTCCGCCTCCTGCAGGTCGACGTGAAGCTGCCAGGAGTCAGGGGACGCCGCGGCGCGCTGAAAAAAGCGCGTCAGCATTCTTGTTTTCGGGAGCGTACGCAGTTTAGCAGAAGTGGCTTGCCAGTCGTAGCTCATTCGCAGACCGGGCGGCCCGGTTGCGAATTCGACGGCACCACGGTTGTTGAACCGATCACCGGGAATCCTCGTAACTCCTTGACGGACGCGCCAGGCATAGACAGACTATACCTATGTCGCCTGAGCCTCGATCCAGGATTGAGCCGGGCGGTCCCGAAGCTCGCCGGAAGGGTCTCTACAGATGATGGAACTGCTTCGACGTATTTCGTACTTGTGGAACCGCCGCCGTCTCGAACGGGAGATGGCCGAGGAGATGGCCTACCACCGTGAGTTGATGTCGCCGGAGCGCCGGACGAATTTCGGCGACGACCTGCGCCTGCGCGAAGACGCGCGCGAGATGTGGGGCTGGACCTGGCTCGATCGTCTGCACCAGGATCTGAGCTACGGCGCCCGCGTGCTCGGCAATGCGCCCGGCTTCACCCTCACGGCGATGCTGGTTCTGGTTCTGGGCATCGGGGTCCCGTTGAGCGCTTTTCGTGTGGTGCTGGCCGACCTTCAAGGCGGGTCGGTGCCGGACCCGGATTCGCTCGTGCATCTGACGCGCCGCGCGCCTGGCGCTCATATGACGACCCTGACGTATCCCGAGCTGGCCTTCTATGCCGCCAATGCGAAGTCGTTCCGAAACGTCATCGGCGTCTCGCGCAGTCAGGCCGTCTTCAGCGAGGCCGCCGCCGGCAGCACGCCCGAGCCAGTCCCCGAGTCAATCAATGTGGCGTTTGTCACCTCCAACTACTTCATTGAATTCGGCATCGCTCCCGCGCTCGGGCGCGCGCTCACTCCCGACGACGAGCGCCCGGATGCCGAGCCGGCGGCGGTCATCGGCGAGTTGTTCTGGCAGCGGCGGCTCGGAGCGGATCCCGCCGTCATCGGTCGAGCCGTCCGTGTGAACGGCAAGCTGCTCCGGGTAGTCGGCGTGATGCCGCGCTCGGCAGAGATCCGGGACGAAGTCTGGATGCCGCTGGTCCGGCAGCCGTATGTGGTCGAAGGCAGCACGCTGCTCACCGACTGGAACTCGGCCCTCGATCTATATGGACGTCTCCAGCCCGAGGTGTCTGCGCAGGCGTCGCAAGAGGAGACGCTCGCACTGGCCGCCCGCCTGCGTGAGCGTTGGCCCGACCGGGTCTGGAAGGGTGAGTATCTCGAGGCCCGGCCGATTTCCGCGTTCGACAGCAACAGCGAGGAGTTCAAGAGTCTGCTGACCGCCGCGGCCCTGGTGCTGCTGCTGCTCGTCGCGGCCTGCGCCAATCTCGGGACACTCGTCCTGGCCCGCGGCGTGACACGCGAACGCGAGATTCGCGTCCGCATGGCGCTCGGTGCCGGCCGCCTGCGGATCGTGCGCCAGCTGTTCACCGAATCGCTCCTGCTGGCGGTACTGAGCGGTCTGTGTGCGCTGCTCCTCAGCACCGTCGTCCTGAAGGTGCTTCAGCTGCAGCATGCTTCAACCGCGAGCCTGGTTCCGGATTGGCGCGCGCTCGCCGCCACGTTCGGCGCCGCGATGCTGGCGGCGCTGGTCTTCGGACTGCCGCCGGCTTTTCGGCTCGCCAGCCTGGTGCCGCGCGCCGGACGCGCCCGGACGATATTCCTGGGCACACAGGTCGCCGTCAGCTGTCTGCTGCTGGTCGTGTCCAGTCTTCTGGTCGACAGCCGGCAACGGCTTGGCGCCACTGACCCGGGCTTCGACTACCGCCATCTCGCCTGGATTTCGCCGGGCCTGCAGGCCCATGGCTATGGGGAACCCGCCGCGCAGGCGTATCTCGATCTGCTTCGTGCGCGGGCTGCCGCATTGCCGGACGTGAAAGCGACATCCCAGGCGTGGCTCGCGCCGTGGAGCGAGCTGCACATGGGAGCGGCCTGGATGGGGCGCCAGTACGCTGGCAATCACGTCGATTCGCAATTTCTGGACACGATGGGGATGCGCCTCGTGCGTGGGCGCAACTTCCGGCCGGGCGAAGACGGAGTGGCACTCATCAGCGAAGCGGCGGCGCGTGTGCTGTGGCCGGACCAGGATGCCCTCGGCAAATCGCTCCCGTGGGGAACTGACGGCCAGACGGTAATTGGCGTGGTGCGAAACGCCTCGACCGCCTACGTCGGCATTCCCGAACCCCTGGAATTCTACCTGCCGCCATCGCGAAGCGCCGCGCCGGACTCCGGCCTGCTGGTCCGTGTTTCAGGCTCGCCGCGCGATGTCGTCCGACGTCTCCAGGATACGGCCCGCGATCTCGATGCCCGGCTGCAACCGACCGTGCAGGTGGTCACCGATGCGTACGACCGGGAGGTGGACAGAGCCTCCGCCGCGCTCGCGGCGATCGCGGTCCTTGGGACCGTGGCCAATCTGCTGTCCGTCATCGGGCTGGCCGGCCTCGCTGGTTACACCGTGGCGCAGCGCACTCGCGAGATCGGACTGCGCATCGCGCTCGGAGCCCGCGCGAGCCACGTTGTCCGCGCCATTCTCGCGCCGATGAGCCGTCCGATCGTCATTGGTTTCGTCTGCGGCGCTCTTGGCGGGTCGGCTGTGGGCGGAGTCCTGCGGAGCGCAATCCCGACGATGTCCGGGCTCGATGTGTTCGATCCGCTGCCATACGTGATGGCCATGGCGCTTTTCGCAGCGGTGGTCGCACTCTCCATCCTGGCACCCGGACGGCGCGCCACCCGTATCAACCCTGTTCGAGCGCTGCAGCACGAGTAGCCTCGACTCGGCTCGCGGGCTTGAGCGACGATGGAAAGCCGGTGCGAAGCGAGCTACGGGGATCGAAGCCTCCTAAACCGCTCGAGTGGGCGCAGTCGCCAGGAGCGGCAACTCCACCACGAACGCACTGCCACGACCGGGGCCGTCGCTCCGAGCCGCGATCCGGCCGTCATGCTGCGTGACCAGGTTGCGGACCAGCGTCAGTCCGACGCCAAGTCCTTCGGCGCCGCCGGTCGAATCGCGGACGAACGGATCGAAGATCGCTTCGAGCATGTCGCGTCGGATGCCTATCCCGGTGTCACGAACGACAACGACCGCCTGTCCGGACTCCTCGCGTGCGGAAACCAGGATCTCTGCGCCTTCAGGCGAGTACTTGCCTGCATTCGACAACAGGTTGCCGAACACCTGTTCCAGACGCATCGCATCGCCGCTGATCCACATCGGCGGATCGCGCGGCACGTCGATCTCCAGATACTGCTGCTTCTGCTCGATTGCAGGACGGGCCGCCTCGACCGCCGCCAGGATGCTGTCCTGCAGAGTCATGACGGTGCGATCGACCCTGATCGCATCCACTTGCAGCTGGGTCAGATCGGCCAGATCGTCGATGACCGCCCCCAGTCGAGCCGAAGAGCGCATGATCAGCGTCGCGGCGCGCTTCACCATCGCCTCGGACCGGTCCCGCTCGAGGATGGCGGCGGCGAGTTGGATATTGGAGAGGGGTTGGCGCAGTTCATGGGAGACAAACGCAAGGGCGTCGTTCCGCCGACCCTGAACGGCCTGGGTTTCTTCCTGATCGACGCGGAGCCGGTAGATCAGCCAGCAGGTGAACATCGAGCCGGCGAACATGAGAAGGACCTCGATCGGGAGACTTCCCCGGTTCGGCGCGACGTCAGTGGCCGGAAAGGCGTAGAGCGCCGAACCAATCGACGAACCGAGTGAGCTCGCCAGCATGCCGGGGCCAAGCCCGCGCCAGAACGTCAACGCCGCGGCCGTGAGCAGGAAGAGAAACAGCGGATTCTGACCGAGTCGGAGCGTGATGACCGCGTGAACGACTCCGGTCAGGCTGACGGCGGCAACGGCGATAACGAGCTCGGGCATCAGACCCCGCCGTGAGACGCTGGGCCGAATCCGGGGGCGCAATTGCCCATAGACAGCAGGCATGGCACGACTCCGAGTTGAGGGTGATCCGTTTGCTGAAGCGGAAGGGAGATTATGTCGGCTGCGACCGACTTACGCAAGGATGGTAAATCGAGCGCGTTCGAACCCCGGTCGCATCGACCGTTCGTCGAATTTGACTTCAATGCAGTTCAAATGACGCGGGCAACGGGGATCGAACCCGATTCGCCTGACGTGCGAGCGAAGGGTGGAGCGGGCTACGGGGATCGAACCCGTCTGACTGGCTTGGGAAGCCAGGACATTACCACTATGCTAAGCCCGCCCAGGCGACCCGCCCATTTTAACATGAGGGCGACGGGCAACTCTGAACGCTGAAGGCTGAAGTGCTGAAGTAAGGAGCAAGGCTGAAGGGCCAAGGCTGAGCCGGTCAGCGTTCAGCGTTCAGCATTGTCCCCGGACCGCGCGCTAGCTGCGTATCACCGAAAGCACCTCGTCGCGCTTCTTCTCCATCAGCTCGGGAGTGACGGCCTCCAGGTTGAGCCGGAGCATCGGCTCGGTGTTCGAGGCGCGGACGTTGAAGTGCCAGTCGCCGTACTCGACCGAGGTGCCATCGAGCGAATACACCCGGCCGTCGCTGTACTTCGCCGAGAGCGCGTCGAGCTTGGCCGGGATCCGGCTCATATCGGCGAGCTTCGTGTTGATCTCGCCGGAAATGAAGTATTTCTCCCGGAGCGGCGCGAGCAGCTCGCGCAGCGTCTGCCGCTTGATCGACATCAGCTCCAGGATCAGCAGAGCCGGGATGAACCCGTTGTCGGCGTAGAAGTAATCCCTGAAGTAATAGTGCCCGGTCACCTCGCCGCCGAAGATCGCCCCCTCCTCCCGCATGCGCTGTTTGAAGAACGCGTGACCCACGCGATTCATGAGGGCGGTGCCGCCGTACTTCGCGGCGGTGTCCTTCACCGCATAGCTGGCGCGGACGTCGTACACGATCTTCGCCCCGGGGTGCTTCAGCAGGAACGCCTCGGCGAGCAGCGCCGTGATGAAGTCGCCGGCGATGAACTCGCCGCTGCCGTCGATGAAGAAACAGCGGTCCGCATCGCCGTCCCACGCGATCCCGATGTCGGCCTTGTCCCGGATGACCCGCTCGACGATGTCGCGGCGGTTCTCCTCGATGAGCGGATTCGCCTCGTGGTTCGGGAAGGTGCCGTCCACCTCGAAGCACAGGGTCGTCGTTTTGCACGGCAGGTGTTCGAACAGCCTCGGCGCGATCATGCCGGCGATGCCGTTGCCCGCGTCGAGCACGACGTTGAACGGCCGGATCGCGGGGGCGTCGATGAACGACAGCACTTTCGTCACGTACTCGTCGATGACGTTCTTGGTCGAGACGGAGCCGCGCACCCCGGCGGCGGGCGGCAGCCGGCCGGCGTCGATCATGTCGCGGATCTCGCCGATCCCCGCGTCGCCGCTCAGCGGGAACGCGTCCTTCCGCACCATCTTGACGCCGTTGTACTCCTTTGGATTGTGGGAGGCGGTGATCTGGACGCCGCCGTCGTGGCGGTCACGCGCCACGGCGAAGTACATCATGTCGGTCCCCATCATCCCGTAATCGACGACGTCGGCCCCTTGCGCGGTCGCGCCGTCGATGAAGGCCGCGGCCAGCGAGGGGGAGGAGAGGCGCATGTCGCGCGAAACCGCGATCCGCTTCGCGCCGAGGTAGGCGACGAAGCCGCGCCCGATCAGGCGCGCCGCATCCTCGTTGATCTCGGAGGGGTAGAGCCCGCGAATGTCGTAGGCCTTGAAGATCGAGCGATTGATCGTCATAGCTTGCTGTAATCGGTGAGCACGGTCTTGTCGCCGAGAACCACCGGGTTCTCGACGGTCGAACTACGGCCGACGTGGCAGTTGCGCCCGAGGATCGAGCCGCGCACCACGGCTTCGCGGCCGATCCAGCCGTTCGGCCAGATGATGGCCCCGTCGATCACCGCCGCTTCGTCGACGTGCGTCTGACGGCCGATGACCGAGTGGGGCAGGACCTTCGCGCCGGCCTTGAGCACGACCCCTTCGTCGATGAAACAGGGCCCGTGCACCTCGACGCCGTCTTCGATCTTCACGTCGGGCGCGATCCACGGCGCGGCCTGCGCCAGGCCGGCAAATGGCGGCGCCGCGTAACGGCCATCCATGATGTCGCGGTGGACCTGCAGGTACTTGGCCGGCGTGCCGATGTCGATCCAGTAGCCGTTGTCCACATACGCTACGAACGTCTCGCCGCGCTCGATCAGCGATGGAAAGTAGCTGCGCTCGATCGACCAGGCCGTGTCTTTCGGGATGCGGTCGAAGGTGTCGGGCTCGAGGACGTAGATGCCGGCGTTGATCGTGTTGCAGGTGATCTCGCTGTCGCCCGGTTTTTCGAGGAACCGGCTGATCGTGCCGTCCGCGTCGGTCTCGACCAGGCCGTAGGCGCGTGGATTGTCCACCGGCGTCAGCACGATCGTCGCCTTCGCCCTGCGCTCGCGGTGCAGCTTCAGGACCGCGTTGACGTCCACCTGCGTCAGCACGTCGCCGTTGAAGACGATGACCGACTCCGTCAGCTGGTCCCCCGCGTACCGGATGGCGCCGCCGGTGCCGAGCGGCATCGGCTCGACGACGTAGCGGATCCGCACGCCGAGCCCCTCGCCCTCGCCGAGAATCTCCTCGATCCGCCGCGGCTGGTAGTTCAGGCTCAGAATGACTTCGTCGATCTCCGGCACCTGACGCAGCTGGTCGATCTGGTAATACAGGAACGGCCGGTTGAAAATCGGCACGATCGGCTTCGGCGTGTGAACGGTCAGCGGTCGCAGCCGCGTGCCTTTGCCGCCGGCGAGGAGAATGGCCTTCATGTCAGCCCGCAATTGTACCTTGCCTGCGACGCGCGGGGCTGAAGTAAAGTGTTCAGCAAAATCGGATGAATCTCCCGAACGCGATCACCCTCGCCCGGATTTTCCTCGTACCGCTGCTGGTGGTCGTCCTGCTGACGAAATTCGAAGGCAAGCAGATCGCCGGGATCCGCCATGAGCTCGTCGGCGCGGCGATCTTCGGCCTCGCGTCGCTGACCGACTGGCTCGACGGCTTTCTCGCGCGGCGCCGCAAGCAGGTGACGACGTTCGGCCAGTTGATGGATCCGCTCGCCGACAAGCTGCTGATCACCGCTGCGTTCGTGTCGCTCGTGCAGATGGGGCTGGCGCCGGCGTGGATGGTGGCGGTGATCCTCGGGCGGGAGTTTCTCGTGACCGTCCTGCGCAGCATCGCGCACTCTCGCGGCGTCATTGTCGCGGCGTCGCCGCTGGGCAAGCTGAAGATGGCGTCAGAGGTGACCGCGATCCTCGCGCTCATCCTCGGGCACGAATACCTCCAGCAATTCTTCGCGCTGGGCATCGTCGCGCTGTGGCTCGCGCTGATCACTGCCGTCGTCTCCGGAGTCGACTACTACCGGCGGTTCAATCATCTGCTGTCGCAGCGCTAGGCCGGAACTCGCCAACTTCCAATCTCAAACTCCAAACTTCAAACTCCAACTCCAAACCCCAAGGTGTTTGGCGGACTTTTTGAGGTTTGAGGTTTGAAGTTTGAGGTTTGAAGTGATCGAGATTCAGCTAGCGATGAATCGCAATCAGGTCCCCCACCTGGATCGCCTCGCGTGAGGTCTCGATGCGGATCAGCGATGTCTCGGGCTGCGTCGAGGCCACGACCGCTTCGCCGAGGGTGGCGATCGGCTCGGGCCCGTCGGGGGTATGGCGGAAGAGCGTCAGGCGCTGGCCGGCGCGCAGGCCGTGGTCGGAGCCGCGGTCCATGACCATCAGCGATCCGCCACCGGCCCCGAGCTGCCGCCGGTCGTCGCCGAGAATCACCCGCCCCGGGCGCGCGAAGTCCGGGCGGCCGGCTGGCGGGGGAGCCGCAGCGGCGGGTACGACGAGCGGCTCGAGATAGTCCCCTTCCATGATCCCGTCGCAGGCTTCCGCCACCCTGGCGGTCGACTCGTTCGCCTGCACCTCGACGACGGTGATCCAGCCGGCAGTATGGATGCTGAGTGGCGGCCTCTCGGCCGTACGGACCGTGAAACGGTCCTCGACGACGCGCCGGGCGTAATAGTGCTGCCCGACGCTCACACCCTGTGCCGTCCCGGCATTGATGGTGATCGTATCGCCGGGAGCGAACAGCGCCTTCATGCCCTCGGTGCCGCCTCCGGCGACGCGGATGGACCGGTTCGGCGGCGCGAGCGCAGCCTGCGGCCCGCAGAGCAGGTCGATCGGGATCATTCGCGCCGCAAGCGGGCGCTGCCCCTGTGCGGCGGGGGCGGCGCTCAGCGCGACGGCCGACAGAAACACGGCGCTCAGGCGTCTGGTGAGTTGGGTGTGCATCCTGGACCTCGGGCCGGCTGCGGCCGGCGGCTACGACTCCCCGGGCCGGCTCACCGGCCCCTGCGAAGGGTATCGGCCGAAGGCGCGGATTACTTTTTGATCTGGGCCTGCATCTGGACCTTGAGCTCGGCGATCTGCTCCCGGGCCCGCTCCAGGTACTCGCTCTGCTCGAACTCGGTCAGGAGCTTGTCGAGAAACGGGATCGCCGCCGCCGGCTGCCCGGCCTGGACCAGCGCCTGCGCCATCTGGTAGTAGACCGCGTCCCGGCGCGAGTACTCCGGGTCCGTCTTCAGGATCGAATTGAACCGGTCGAGGGCGCCGGGAATCGACATCCGCGACCGCAGGTAGAACAGGCCGACGCCGTACTCGTGATCACTGAGCCGGTCTTTCGCTTCCCGCAGGCGCTCCGAGGCCTCGGCAAACAGGGGCTTATCCTTGTACCGCTGGACGTAGATGGTCAGCTCCTTGATGGCCTCCTTCGTCTCGGTCTGGTCCCGGGCGGCCCCGCGCATCTGGTAGTAATGCGCCATCCCGAGCTTGTACTGCGCGTAGTGCGCGCGTTCGTGCGTGGGGTAGTAGGCCAGAAACTCGCGGAACTCGTTGATCGCGAGCACCTGCGCCTCGAGACTGCCTTCGCCCAGATACGAGTCGCCGATGCCGAGCTTCGCGTCCGGCCGATACGTGCTCTGCGGATAGCTGTCCATCAGCTGCCGAAAGAACTCGCGCGCGACGAACCACCGGCGGTCGTTCAGGGCCGTGGTGCCGTGCTCGAACAGAAACTTGTCCGGTTCTTCAGCGCCAACCGGCGGCTTTTTGGGCCCCGAGGCGCAGGCCGGCGCCCAGGCCGCGAGCGCCAGGAGGCAGAGACAGCGCGCGACGATCAGCCGCGCACGGGTGCTGACAAAAGCCATCGATACTCCGCTTCAATTCCCTGTTCGAGAGTGACGCTCGGCGCGAACGCCAGGTCGGCGCGGGCGAGCGTGGTGTCGGCATACGTGTCGCGCATGTCCCCTTTCTGCGCCGGCTCGCGCCGCACATCGAGAGGCCGGCCGGCCACCCGGCCGATGATGTCGATCACCTGGTTCATGGACACCCGGGAGCCCCCGCCGACGTTGTAGGCGCGGCCCGGGACCCCATGGCCGCCGGCCGCCACCGTGGCGGCGACGGCGTCGGCCACGAAGGTGAAGTCGCGTGTCTGCTCGCCGTCGCCGTACAGCGTGATCGGCGTGCCGTCGAGCGCGGCCCGGATGAACCGGTGAAACGCCATGTCGGGGCGCTGCCGCGGACCGTAGACGGTGAAATACCGCAGCGCGGTCGCCGGCACGCCATGGTTGACGCAGTACAGATATCCGAGCTGTTCGGCCGCCAGCTTCGTCACTCCGTATGGGGAGACCGGCTGCGGCAGCGCGTCTTCGCGCATCGGGATCGGGACGTTGTCGCCGTAGAGCGAAGAGCTCGACGCGTAGACGAAGCGCTGGAGCGGACGACCGACGCACGCCTCGAGCAGCTGCTGCGTCGCGTCGACGTTGTTCGACGTGTAGACCTGGAAGTCGCGGCCCCAGCTCTTTCTCACGCCCGCCTGCGCCGCCAGGTGATACACGTGGGTAACGCCATCGAGCAGCGCCGGCAGGTCCGCATCCTGGATCCGCGCCTCGACGAACGAAAAGGCCGGCCGCAGCCGGTTCTCGGCCAGGTTCGCTTCCTTGATTGCCCGGGGATAATAATCGGTGAAGCAGTCGAGGCCGGTCACCTCGGCGCCGTCGTCGAGCAGCGCTTCGGTCAGGTGCGAGCCGATGAAGCCGGCCGCCCCGGTCACGAGCGCCTTCATGCGAACACCTGCCGGATCCGCTCCGGCAGCCGGCAGGGCCGGCCCGCAGCGCTCATCGCGGCGTGAATGGTGTAGCCCTCGGCCGCGACGACCGCGTCGGCCCGGCGCACCACCGTGTAACTGAACTTCATTCTCACCGCTGAAACCATCCGCCCTTCCGTCTTCACGTCGATCTCGTCGTCATACCGCGCCGGCCGCTGGTACTCGCAGTGCGCTTCGATCACCGGCAGGCTCACGCCGGCTGCTTCCATTTCGCGGTAGGTCCAGCCCAGGGACCGCAGCAGATCCGCGCGCGCGACCTCGAACCACACCAGAAAGTTGGCGTAGTAGACGACACCCATCTTGTCGGTTTCGGCGTAGCGCACGCGCAAGGTCGTGACCGACGCGGCCACGTCAGCGGGCTGCTCCACTGTCCGCGGCCACGCCGTCCGCCGCCGCCCGCAGCTCCCGTGTTGCAGCCGCCGGGTCGGGGGTGCCGAAAATCGCCACGCCGGCGACGAAGATCGAGGCCCCTGCGGCGGCCAGCCGGGCGACGTTGGTCCGGTCCACCCCGCCGTCCACTTCGATCGGCGCCGGATTCCCGGCCTGATCGAGCAGCGCGCGGACCGCTCGAATCTTAGACTCGCTCCGGGGGATGAAGGTCTGGCCGCCGAACCCCGGGTTGACCGACATCACCAGCACATGGTCCACGTCCCCGGCAATCTCTGCCAGCGCCGAGACCGGCGTCGAGGGGTTCACCGCCACCCCCGCCAGGGCGCCGAGCGACTTGATGTACTGGATCGTCCGGTGCAGATGCGGCAGCACCTCGAGGTGCACCGACAGCATGGCGGCGCCGGCCTTGATGAAGTCCTCAACGAACCGGTCCGGATCCTCGATCATCAGGTGCACGTCGAGCGGGACCTTCGCGACCTTCTTCAGCGACCGGACGACCGGCAGGCCGACGGTGATGTTCGGCACGAAGTGGCCGTCCATGACGTCCACATGAATCAGGTCGGCCCCGCCGGCCTCGGCCTGGCCGATGGCATGCCCGAGCGCCGCGAAGTCGGCGGCGAGGATGGATGGCGCGATGAGGATGGGTCGGGCTGTCACCGGCTGACTTCCAACGATATCGTTTCTCCCGGTGAAATCTGGAATCCCGCCTGTGGATTCTGGCGCAACACGATCCCGGCCGGCACCCCCGGATACGGGTGATCGCCGACGACCGCCACCCGGAAGCCGCGCGCCCGGAGCAGATCCGACGCGCGGTCGCCGTTCACGCCGATCAGATCCGGCATCACGAAAGTCAAGCCTCGCTCCCCGCGGTTGATCAGGAGCGCGACCTGCGTCGCCGCGGCCTTCGGCGGCGGAGTCTGCGCCACGATCGCACCCGACGGGTAGTCGGCCGAGCGCACCTCGGAGGCGGCCGCCAGCCGGAGCCCTTCCTGTTCCAGGCGCAGGTGGGCGGTTCGCTCGGATTCGCCGATCAACGAGGGCATGACGGTCGCCCGCGGCCCGGCGCTGACCCAGACCTTGACGGTGCGCTCGCTCCGCGTCCGGATCCCGGCCTCCGGCGACTGCGCGACCACCTGCCCGGCCGGCACCTTGGGATCGATCCGAAGCGCCTCTTCGACCCGGAGATTCAACCCGGTCTCTGCCACGAGGGTGCGCGCCTCGTTTACGGTACGGCCGGCAAGGGATGGGACCTCGACCTCGCGGGTCTTGAGCGCAAGACGCATCGAGGCGGCGGCAAAGAGAACGTAGGTCAGCAGCAGGGCGCCGCCAAGGAGCAGCAACTTGCCTGCGCTCCAGACGCGCGTCTTGAGGGCCATGGGCTTCGAAAGTTTAGCGCAAGTCCTTAGTTTTCACCAGCATGGCGGCAAAGAACGCCTCGAGCCCGTCGCGAAATGGCAGCGTTCTGAACGGCCGGCCCGGCATCGTGAACTCCGCGTGCCTGGCGAGGAAACCGGCGACGACCTGGTCATTTTCTTCCGGCTCACTGGAGCACGTCGCGTACACGAGCGTCGCCGTTCCAGCCAGCACGCGGGCCGACTGCTCGAGCATCGCCGTCTGGGCGGCCGCCAGCACCGGCAGATCCTCCTCACGGCGCCGCCACTTGATGTCGGGATCCCTGCGCACGGTGCCGAGGCCCGAGCAGGGCGCGTCCAGCAGCACCCGATCGAAGACTGGACCGAAGGGCAGGGGCCCCGCCGCGTCCGCCTGAACGATGAAGACGTTGGCCGCACCGGAGCGGGCGACTGTTCGGCGAAGCAGATCGATACGGCGCCCGCGCACGTCGCCCGCGACGATCGAGCCCCGTCCGTTCATCGCCGCCGCCATCGCGATCGTCTTACCGCCCGGGGACGCGCACACGTCCAGCACACGCTCGCCGCCGGCAGCCCCCGCAAAACTGCCGACGAGCTGCGAAGCTTCGTCCTGGATGACGAACAACCCCTCTTCGTGCAGCGGCGTCGATACCGGGTTGCCGCGCCGAACGAGCAGACCGTCGAGGGCGTGCGCGGCAGGGTCGCACTCGATGCCGAGCGCGCCAAGCCGGCCGGCGAGCTCGTCGCGGGTGATCTTGAGCGTGTTCGCACGAAGCGTGAGCGGCGCCGGAGAGTTGTTGAAGCGCGCCCACGCCTCGGTACTCGCGAATCCGTATCGATCCAGCCAGCGCCGCACGAGCCACGCCGGGTGGGACAGCGTGACCGACAGGTAGGCGAGTGCCGCCGCCCGGTCCGACGGATCGGCCGGCGCGGCCGGCAGCGGGAGCTTGTCTCGCTCGCGGGTGACCCGGCGCAGCAGCGCGTTCACCAGGCCCGACGCGCTGCGCTTGCCGGCCTTGCCGGCGAGGTCCACCGCATCCTTCACCGCGGCCGACGCCGGGATCCGGTCGAGGTGCAGAATCTGAAAGATCGTCAGCCGCAGGATGTCGACGACCTCGGGATCCAGCTTGTGCAGCGGACGGTTGGCGAACGCGGCGATGAGGTGGTCGAAGGCCCCCTGCCAGCGGAGCGTACCGGTCGCGATCTCGCCTGCCAGCGCGCGGTCGCGTTCGTCGCGCAGGCGGGTGCGCTGGCGGGCGAGCGCCGAGCCCAGGTCCGTGCGTCCGGAAGCGACGGCCCGCAGCACCTCGAATGCCGCGAGCCGCGCAGGGCCAATCATCGCCTGGATCTGCGCTCGCTCATCCTGCCGGCACCCTGGAGATCGCGCTGCCCACGGCGATGCGCCGGCCGGCCAGAAAATCCCGGGCCGGCATCACGCGCTTGCCTTCAGGCTGGATCTCGAGCAGCCGTAGGACGCGTCCGTCCCCGGCGGCGACGCCGAGTACGCCGTTGGATGCGATCGTAATCGTGCCCGGGGTCGCATCGGTCCTCTGGTCGGTGAGCGCCGTGCGGTGCACGAGGCAGCGGACGCCGTCGACCATCGCGGAGACCATCGGCCACGGCTGCAACCCCCGCACGAGATTGTGGATGCGCCGGGCGGGCAGCGTCCACTCGATCGCCCCCTCGTGGCGTTCGACCTTGGGTGCATACGTCGCGTCGGCGTCGTCCTGCGGCACCTCCACGGCGCTGCCCAGCGCGAGCTGGTCCACGACCTCGAGCACGAGATCGGCGCCGGCCTGCGCCAGGGCGCGTTCGACGTCGGGCGTTGTCGCATCCGGCCCGATCGGCAGGCGGACCGACGCAAACGTCGGGCCCGCATCCAGCTCGGTGACGATGCGCATGATCGTGACGCCGGTTTCGGGATCTCCGCTGATGACCGCGCGATGCACCGGCGCGGCGCCGCGGTACTTCGGCAGCAACGACGCGTGGATGTTGATCAGGCCGAGACGGGGGATCGCGAGGACCGCATCCGGGATGATCCGGCCGTAGGCGGCGACAACTCCAAGGTCCGGCTCGAGGGCGCGCAGCGCTTCGGTGAATGCTTCGTCTTTCAGCCGCGCGGGCTGAAGCACCGGGACGCCGGCCGCTTCGGCCGCGCGCTTCGTCGGGGTCGTCTGGGGTTTGTGACCGCGGTCTTTCGGTCGGTCGGGCTGCGAGACGAGCGCGATGACCGGATGGCGCGAGGCGATGAGCGCCCGAAGGCCGGGGACGGCGAACTCAGGCGTGCCGAAATAGACGATCCGCAGCGACCGCACGACTCACCACTTCCCGGACCGGCGCAGTTTCTGCACCTTGCGCACGATCACGTCGCGTTTGATGCCGCGCAGCCGATCGACGAACAGGGCGCCGTCGAGATGATCCATCTCGTGCTGCAGGGCGCGGGCGAGCAGATCGATCCCCTCGATGATGCTGGCGTGGCCGTCGCGGTCGAAGCCCTTCACCACCACGCGGGTCGGCCGCACGACGGTCGCGTTGAAGCCGGGGATGCTGAGGCAGCCCTCTTCCTCCATCTGGAGCCCCTCGCAGGCCACCACTTCGGGGTTGACGATCTCATGGAGCTCGCCGGGCTTTCGGCCAACCGTCACGTCGATGACGAACACGCGCAACGGCACGCCGATCTGCGGCGCGGCCAGGCCGACCCCGGGGGCCGCATACATGGTCTCCGCCATGTCGCGCAGCAGCTGCCTGAGCCGGTCGTCGAAGTGCTCGACCGGCCGGGCGCGCGCCTGGAGGGCGGGCTCCCCGTAGCGCAGGATCGGACGGATCATTCGGCGCGGGGCTGAAAACGCGCCCGCGTGGCATCGGCGGCGGACGACAGGGCGCGATTCAGCTCAGACATCGAATCGCCGCCGAACTTCGCGACCAGCGCACCGGCCAGCACCAGCGCCACCATGGCTTCGCCGACCACCGCCGCCGCCGGCACCGCGCAGACGTCGCTGCGCTCGATCGCCGCGCCGGTCTCCGTCATGGTGACCAGGTCAACCGAGCGCAAGGGCTTCATCAGCGTGGAGATCGGTTTCATCCAGGCCGAGACGCGGACGTCCTCTCCGTTGGTGACCCCCCCTTCGAGGCCGCCGGCGTTGTTGGTCGGGCGGGCCAGGCCGGTCGCCCGCGACGCGGAAACGTCTCTGACGATCTCGTCGTGCACGCGTGAGCCCGGTCGGAACGCCGATTCGGGACCGAGCCCGATCCCGACCGCCTTGATGGCCGGGATCGACATGAGCGCCTGCGCCAGCAGACCGTCGAGCTTGCGGTCCCACTGGGTGTAGCTGCCCAGACCGGGCGGCACACCGGTGGCGATGACCTCGAAGGCCCCGCCGCGTGTATCGCCCGCGTCGCGGGCGGCGTCGACCTCGGCGGTCATGCGCGCCTCGACCTCCGGATCGACGCAGCGGAATGGCGCCGCGTCCGGCAGCGCTGCTGCGCGATCGAAGGTGACCACGCTGCCCTCGGGCAGCCGCGCGGCGCCGACGGCAAAGACATGGCTGGTGAGGCGGATGCCGGCGGCGGCGAGCAGCTGCCTGGCAATCGCGCCGGCTGCGACCCGCGCGGCCGTCTCGCGCGCGCTGGCGCGTTC
>DATFFM010000178.1:0-4409 GCA_035250005.1 Vicinamibacterales bacterium
CGGCGACCGAGAGTGCGCCGGTCGCCGGGACGGCGAGCGACCCGGTCGCGGGAACCGAGCCCATGCCGGCGGGCGCGGAGGAGTAGGCCATGGTCGAGAAGAAGCTTCGGATCACCCAGAGCAAGAGCGATATCAGGCAGCCCAAGCGGATGCGGGCCACGCTTCGCGCCCTCGGGCTCAAGGGATACCAGCGGAGCGCCGAGCAGCCCGACAACCCGGCGATCCGCGGGATGATAAGCAAGGTCCGTCACCTGGTGACGGTGGAGGAGAGATGAAGGAGCACGAACTCAAACCGCCGGTGGGCTCGCGGAAGCCCCGCAAGCGCGTCGGTCGCGGCAACGGCTCGGGCCACGGCACCTACAGCGGCCGCGGCGGCAAGGGCCAGACCGCGCGCAGCGGCGGCAAGATCCCGGCCTGGTTCGAGGGCGGCCAGATGCCGCTTCAGCGCCGCGTGCCCAAGCGCGGATTCAACAACGCGCGCTTCCGGACCGAATACCAGGTCGTGAACGTAGGTCAGCTCGCCGGTTTCGAGTCGGAGAGCGAGTTCACGCGCGACAAGATGGCCGATCTCGGCCTCATCGATGCGGGCGGCGGGCCGGTGAAGGTGCTCGCCGGGGGCGAGATAGGCCGCGCCGTTAAGGTCGAGGCCGATGCGTTCAGCGAGTCCGCGCGCGCGGCGATCGAGGCGGCGGGCGGAAGCGCCGCTACGAGATAGATGTCGACCCCGCAGGTTCCCAACATCTTCAAGATCCCCGAGCTGAGGAAGAAGATCCTCTTCACGCTGGGGGTCCTCGTCCTCCTGCGCGTCGGCGCGCACGTCACGGTCCCGGCCGTCAATCGCGAGGCGCTGACGCTGGCGATCGGCGGGCAGAACAACCTGTTCGGCCTCCTCGACCTGTTCACCGGCGGCGCGCTCCAGCGGGCGACGGTGTTCGCGCTGGGGATCATGCCCTACATCTCGGCGTCCATCATCTTCCAGTTGATGACTGCGGTCTTTCCGTACTTCGAGAAGCTGCAGAAGGAGGGCGAGGAAGGGCGCAAGAAGATCACTCAGTACACGCGCTACGCGACGGTCGGGCTGTCTATGATCCAGGCCTACGGCTACGCCGTGTTCATCGAGAACCTGAGTCCCGACGCGATTCTGTTTCCCGGTTTCAGGTTCCGGCTCCTGACCGTGATCACTCTGACCACTGGCGCGATCTTCGTCATGTGGCTTGGCGAGCAGATCACCGAGAAGGGGATTGGCAACGGCATGAGCCTGATCATCTTCTTCTCGATCATCGAAGCATTCCCGCAGGCGGCCGCGCAGGTATGGACCCTGTGGCGGACCGACGTCATCGGGATCTTCACCATCTTGGCCTTCCTGGCGATCATGGTGGGGATCGTGGCGGGGACAGTCGTCATGACGATGGCGATCCGGAAGATCCCCATTCAGATCCCGCGCAAGGTCGTGGGGCGCAACCGAATCCGGCAGGGGCAGAAGACGCATCTCCCGCTGCGCGTAAACTCGGCGGGCGTCATGCCGATCATCTTCGCGCAGTCGATCATGTTCGTTCCGCCCACGATCGGCACGTTCTTCCCGAACTTGCCGTTCATGCAGACGTTCGCCAGCGCGTTCAGCTTCGGATCGGTCTGGTACATCGTCGTCTTCACCGCGCTGATCGTGTTCTTCACCTATTTCTACACGGCGATCATCTTCAACCCGATCGACCTCGCCGAGAACATGAAGAAGCAGGGCGGGTTCATCCCCGGCACGCGGCCCGGGGCCCGGACGGCGGAGTACATCGACCACGTCCTGACTCGCGTCACGCTGCCCGGCTCGTTCTTCCTGGCGGCGATCGCGATCGTCCCGCTGATGATCTTCTCGTGGGGCCCCTTCCAATCGATCCCCCAGTTCATCGGGGGCACCGGGCTCCTGATCGTCGTCGGGGTGGCGCTGGACACGATCCAGCAGATGCAGTCCCATCTGCTCATGCGCCACTACGAGGGGTTCATGACGAAGGGCAAGAAGATCCGCGGCCGGCGATGAGCGGCAGGCGCTATGTCGTCCTGATGGGGCCGCCGGGGGCCGGCAAGGGCACCCAGGCGAGCCGGGTCGCCGAGGAGGGCGGGTTGTGCAAGATCTCGACGGGCGACCTGCTGCGGGAAGCGGTGGCCGCGGGAACCGAGCTGGGGAGGAAGGCCGAGCAGACGATGAAGGCGGGCGAGCTCGTGTCCGACGACGTGATCCTGGGTCTGGTCGACGAGGTCCTGGAGCTGCCGGAGTGTTCGGGCGGCGCGGTCTTCGACGGCTTCCCGCGGACGGTCGACCAGGCACGTGGTCTGGAGGGGCTCCTGGCACGGCGCGGCGAGTCGCTCGACCAGGTGCTGATCATCGAGGTCCCGGAGGAGGAGATCGTGCGCCGCATCTCGGGACGGAGAGTTTGCAAAACGTGCGGAAAGCTGTATCATATAAGTTTTGGCCCGTCCCGGCAGGACGGCGTCTGCGACGCCTGCGGGGGCGAGCTCGTCCAGCGGCCGGACGATGCACCCGAGACGATCACGCGGCGGCTGGCGGTGTACGCGGAGGAGACGGCTCCCGTACGGGAGCATTACGCCGCCACGGCCGGAGTGACCGCGATCGACGGCGACCAGCCCATCGATGCAGTTACGGAGGCGATCCGCCGGGAGCTCCAGCCGGCCGACGCCGAAGGGTAATGCCTCGCAGCGAGCCGAGCGGGCGATGCGCGGGATGGTGACCCTCAAGAGCGCGGTCGAGATCGAGCGCATGCGCGCCAGCGGCCGCGTCGTGGCCGAGGTGCTGGCGGCGATCGAGGGCATGATCGGTCCCGGCGTGACGACCGTCGAGCTCGATCGATTGGCCGAGTCGATCATCCGCGCGCAGGCAGGCGCGCGACCGGCCTTCAAGGGCTACGGCGGGTTTCCGGCCTCGATCTGCGCGAGCGTCAACGACGAGGTGGTGCACGGCATCCCCTCGAAGTCGCGGCGGCTCGAGGAGGGGGACATCGTCGGGATCGACGTGGGCGTCCTGATGGACGGCTACCACGCCGACGCGGCGCGGACGTTCGGTGTGGGGCAGGTGGCCGAGGAGACGGAACGTCTCCTGACAGTCACCCGTTCGGCGCTAGAGGCGGGGATCGAAGCCGCGCAGCCGGGGGCCCGGCTGGGAGACGTGTCCGCCGCGATCCAGAACCTGGCCGAGTCGGCGGGTTTCTCGATCGTGCGAGACCTGGTCGGACACGGCATCGGGCAGCACCTGCACGAGGACCCGCAGGTGCCGAACTTCGGGGTCGAAGGTCGCGGGCTGGAGCTCGAGCCGGGGCTGGTGATCGCCATCGAGCCGATGGTGAACGTCGGAGGGGCGGAGGTTCGGACCCTGCAGGACGCCTGGACGATCGTCACGATCGACGGCTCGCTGTCCGCACACTTCGAGCACACGGTCGCGATCACCGAGGATGGCCCCGACGTCCTGACGGAACGCAGGAAGGAAGCGGAACGATGAAAGTGAGAAGCTCGGTCAAGCCGATCTGCGAGAACTGCAAGATCGTGCGTCGTCGCGGCGTGGTGAGGGTGATCTGCAAGAACCCGCGCCACAAGCAGCGCCAGGGATAAGGAGAGAGGTAGCACATGGCACGTATCGCCGGAGTCGATCTTCCCCGCGAGAAGCGGGTCGAAATCGGTCTCACGTACATCTACGGAATCGGCCGCTCCTCGTCGGAGAAGATCCTGCGCAAGGCGGGAGTCGACCCGGATACCCGCATCCATGCGCTTTCGGATGCGGACGTGAACAAGCTGCGTCAGGTCATCGAGAAGGACTTCAAGGTCGAGGGCGCCCTGCGGCAGGAAGTGAACATGAACATCAAGCGGCTGATGGACATCGGCTGCTATCGCGGCCTGCGCCATCGCCGCGGCCTGCCCGTCCGCGGCCAGCGCACGCACACCAACGCGCGCACGAAGAAGGGCCCGCGTCGGGCGATTCCGGGCAAGAAGAAGGCTACGGCCAAGAAGTAGCCGGAAGGAGCAAGCGAGATGGCGAAGGGTCCCAAGACGAAGAAGAAGTCCCGCGTGATCGAGGCCGAGGGCGTGGCGCACATCTCGGCCACGTTCAACAACACGCTCATCACGATCAGCGACATGCAGGGCAACGCGATCACGTGGGGATCGGCTGGAAAGAGCGGCTTCAAGGGCTCCAAGAAGTCGACTCCGTTCGCGGCCCAGATCGCGGCCGAGAACTGCGCCAAGGAAGCGCTGGGCCTGGGCGTGAAGCGCGTTCACGTCCGCGTCCAGGGACCCGGATCCGGGCGCGAGTCGGCGATCCAGGCGCTGCAGGCGGCGGGCCTTTCGATCCGCTCGATCAAGGACGTCACCCCGATACCCCATAACGGCTGCCGGCCGCCCAAGCGCCGGCG
>DATFFM010000179.1:0-4896 GCA_035250005.1 Vicinamibacterales bacterium
CTGCCGCCCGGCGGCGCGCGCCAGCAACAGGCCGGCGAGGTTGGCACAGGCGATGAGCAGCACAATCCCCACGACGGCCATGAGCGTCGCCATCACGGGCAGCAGGAGGCCGGCCGCGCCGTCGCGCCACAACGGTTCCACGAAAATGCCGCGCCCCTCGTTCTCGGGGTGCTGACTCGCCAGCCGTGCCGCGACCACGGCGAGCGACGCCTGCGCGCGCTCGAGCGTCGAGCCGTCCGCCAGGCGGCCGTACACCTGCAGGAAGGAGTTGCCGCGCTGGGCGAGGCGGTCGCCCGACATGAACGCGCGCTGCATGGTGATCGGCACGAAAACGTCCAGAGACAGGCCGATCATCGTGCCGCGAAAACCTTCGGGCGCGACGCCGATCACGGTGAACGGGCGCGCGTTGAGCGTGATGGAGCGGCCCACGATCTGCGGATCCCCGGAGAACAGCCGCTGCCAGGCGCCGTGACTGAGGACGGCGACCTGTTCCTTGTCGGGAGCGGACGCGTCGCTCTCGAGAAAGCCGCGGCCGAGAACAGGCCTCAGGCGCAGCACGTCGAAGAAGTTCGCCGAGACGAGCTGCCCCCATACCCTCCGCGGCTCCCCGTCCGCGCGGAGATTCATCGAGACGCCGCGAAACGTCATCAGGTCCTCGATCCCGTCCGGCCTGGCGGCCCTGAGATCGATGAAGTTCGGATAGGAGAAGCTCAAGTCGTCCCGCGAGACGGTTTTGCCGTGGAGGGCGATCAACGCCGACGAATCCACGGCTGGCACGGGACGCAGGACGATGCCCTCGACCCAGCTGAAGATCGTCGCGTTGGCGCCGATCCCGAGCCCGAGAATCAGCACCGCTACCAGCGTGAACATCGGCCGGCGGGCGAGCATGCGGCTCGCGAACCTGAGATCGTGAGTCAGCATCCGGAAGCTCCAGTCATCGAGGCGAAGAGCAAGCGCGTGGGGCAGGCACCCGGCCGCGCGCGCGAGAAGTGAAAGGGGACGCCGGCGCCGGCGATCGTGAACCGACAGCCACTGGGCGTAGTGCCAGAGGTCGGCGCGCCACTGGGCGCGCCAGGTTCCGCGGCGGGATGGCGGGGCCGCGAGCGCGCACAGACCGACCCAGGCCAGGGCGAGGCGCAACGCCGATTTCATGCGAGCCCCTCGGGCTCGAGCGCCGATGGATCGACGGCGATCGGCTCCAGCGCCTTGTACCGCGTGAGCGCGGTCTGGAGCGCTGTGGCGCCGGCGGCGGTCAGGCGGAAGTACCGGCGGGCCGGGCGTCCTTCAGCGTGCGCGGAGGCCTCGTCTTCCCAGTGAGATCGGACAAGGCCGAGCGTCTCGACCCGGTCGAGGGCGGGATAGACGGTGCCGCTGGTCAAGCCGGTTGCCGCCATGACGTCGAACCCGAAGCGGCTGCCTCTGGCGATGGCGTGAAGGACGGCAACTGAGCCAAAGCTGAGGTGGGTTCTACCCAACGGTGACCCCTGTGTCGAAGTTCAACATAGGGAGATAAACGTCGAGCGACTGGAAAAAGTTCCTGGTGGGTGGGGTGAGATTGGGGTCAGATCTCGATTTTTCGGGTCGTCGACCTGAAAATCACTCGACGACCCGAAAAATCGAGATCTGACCCCCAGGAGGTCCGCCGCAGCGGACCGTAAGCCGAATTCTGTCCGCCCTCGTTCGCCTTGCGGCAAGCGATGGCGTGACGATCATTCCTCTAGCCCCGCCATTGCTGGCGGGATCAAGCAGCCTACCCGGAAGTGCTTCGAACGGGCCGTTCGAATGCCCGCCACGCTTGCGCGCGACGGGCGTGACTTCCCTATTTGGCCTTGCTCCGTGCGGGGTTTTGCCTGCCACCGATGTTGCCACCGGCGCGGTGCGCTCTTACCGCACCTTTTCACCCTTACCCTTCGACTCACGGCCGGCTTGCGCCGTCCGCTCGCTCAGGGCGGTATGTTTTCTGTGCCACTATCCTTCGGGTTGCCCCGACCGGGCGTTACCCGGCGCACTGCCCTGCGGAGTTCGGACTTTCCTCCCCCTCAATTCGCCTCGTCGAGGCTCGTCGAAGGGACGATCGTCTGGCCCCCTGCGGCGGATTCGATTGAAACTGACGCTCCTCTATTATCCCCTACCGTCCGTCGTTCTCCTGCGAGATCCCGTACTGCTCCAGCTTCTTGTACAGGTTGCTCCGCGGAGTCCCGATGAGCTCGGCGGTCTTCGATATGTTCCAGTTGTGCTCGCGGAGCTTGTCGACCAGAAACGCGCGCTCGGCGACTTCCTTGAACTCGCGGAGAGTGCCGGGACGCTCCTTATCATTATCCGGCCCGGCCCCTTTGCTTTCAATCCGGACAATATCCCGCAGGTCGTCGACGTCGATGGTGTCGCCGGGGGTCATGATGATCAGCCGCTCGACGGTATTCCTCAGCTCCCGCACGTTCCCCTTCCACCGGGCCTTCTGCATGTGCTCCAGTGCCGCCGGGGTGAATCGCTGCGGACGGCGGTTGTGCTCCCGGCTGAACAGGTCGGCGAAATGGCGGACCAGCGGAGGGATGTCTTCGCGCCGTTCCCGCAGCGGCGGGACGAGAATCGGGATGACGCTGAGGCGGAAGAACAGGTCCTCCCGGAAGCTCCCTTTCTCGATCTCTTCCTCGAGCTCCTTGTTCGTGGCCGCGATGACGCGCACGTCCACCTTGATCGTGCGGGACGATCCGAGCCGCTCGACCTCCCCTTCCTGCAGCACGCGCAGCACCTTGGCCTGGGTCTTCTGGCTCATGTCGCCGACTTCGTCCAGGAAGATGGTGCCGCGGTCGGCCTGCTCGAACTTGCCGATCTGCTTCTCGGTGGCGCCGGTAAAGGATCCCTTTTCGTGCCCGAACAGCTCCGATTCGATCAGCTCCTCGGGGATGGCGGCGCAATTGACCTGGATGAACCGCTCGCGGCTTCTCAGGCTGTTGCGGTGGATCGCCCGCGCCACCAGCTCCTTGCCGACGCCGCTCTCGCCGAGCAGCAGCACGGTGGCGTTGGTCGGGGCCGCGCGCTTGATCGCGTCACCCACCTGCCGCAGCGCCGCGCTCTCGCCGACCATCTGATACCGCGCTTCGGCGGCCCGCTTGAGCGTGCGGTTCTCGTCGCGCAGCCGGCTCTGATCCAGCACGTTGCGGATCGTCACCAGCAGCCGTTCGGCGCCGAACGGTTTTTCGACGAAATCGATCGCGCCGCGGCGGGTCGCTTCGGCGCCGACCGACGCGCTGCCGTGCGCCGAGATCATCACGACCGGCAGCGCCTCGTCGATCGCCTTGATTTTCGTCAGCGCCTCGAGGCCGTCCATCCCCGGCATCTTGATGTCCATGAACACGATGTCGGGCGACTCGCGCTGGATGGCCGTGATCCCTTCCTCGGCCGACGCGGCAGATGCGTATTCGTACCCTTCGTATTCGAGCGGCATCCGCATCGAATCCCGGATGCCCGCGTCGTCATCTATCAGAAGGATCCGTGCGGCCATCAGCGCTCCACCGTCACCGTGACGAGTATCCGCTGCGCGACTCTCGGATCGTAGTAATACATGGCGAGCACGTCGCCCGGGCGCGCCGCCAGAACGATGCGCTGGTAATCGCTCACCGAGCGAACCGGGCGGCGGTTGATTTCGGTGATGACGAACCCTGGTTGCAACTGGGCCGAGAATGCGGCGGCGGTGGGATCGACACGGCTGACCACCACCCCGTCGACCGACTCAGGAATCTGCCGCCGGCCGATGAAGCCGCGATCCAGCTCGCGGACGGTGAGACCCAGCGGCACCTCGGGCGACGCCGGCGTCACCCGCTCCCGGATACCGGGGATCGTGTCCCCATCGCGGCTCGACGCGCGCGGCCTTTCGGTCAGGCGAACGGGGAGGGTGAGGTAGCGGCCGTCGCGCGCCAGCTGGACGCGGACCACCGAACCGGGCGGGCGGGCCGAGATGTACCGGATCAGATCCTCGTTGCCGTCGATGTTCTCCCCCTCGACGTTCACGACTACATCGTAGACCCGAAGGCCCGAGCGCTCAGCCGGGGAACCGGGCATGAAATCCTGCACGAGCGCGCCGCGGGTCACCGGCAGATTCAGCGCGCGCTGAAACGCGGGGGTCACGTCGGTCAGCAGCACCCCCATGTAGCCGCGCGAGACGCGGCCGCTGGCCTTGAGCTGCGGGAGGATCGCCACCGCCTGGTTGATCGGGACCGCGAAGCCGATGCTGCTCGTCCGCGAGCTGACCGCCGAATTGATGCCGATCACCTCGCCACGCGAGTTGATCAGCGGTCCGCCGCTGTTGCCGAAATTGATCGCCGCGTCGGTCTGGATGTAATCGTCCAGGCTCGGATCGAACAGCTTGCGGCCGATGAAGCTGACGACCCCCACGGTCACCGAATGGACGTAGCCGAGCGGGTTCCCGATCGCGCAGACCCATTCCCCGACGCGAAGACGGTCGGAGTCGCCGAGGGGCGCTTCGGGCAGCCCGCGCCCGCCGGAGATCTTCAGCAGCGCAATATCCACCGCCGGATCCATCCCAACGACCTCGCCACGAAACGTCCGGCCGTCGGCGAGCGTCACCGTGATCCGATCGGCATTCTCGATGACATGATGGTTGGTGAGAATGTATCCCTCGCTGTCGATGATGAAGCCGCTGCCGGCGCCGCGGCTCGGCCCGTCGAACTCGCGCGGCGGATCGTCGGGGGCCCGGCGGTAGAACCGATGCGAATCGGCGATGGCCGACCGGTTGGACGTCGCGTCGATGTTGACCACCGCCGCGTTGATGCGTTCGGCCACATCGGCGAAGCTCGCAGCCCCGCCGCCGGCCGGCAGCACCGCCGGACGCAGGATCGTTGGCGGCGGCTCGTAGCGAGGAGCGGTCGTGACCACGGT
>DATFFM010000180.1:0-43274 GCA_035250005.1 Vicinamibacterales bacterium
AGGTCGAAGCGGTCTATCGTGAGCTCGCTGGTGTCGGGATCTGACGCGTGTCAACTGCAAACTCCAAATTCCAAACTCCAAAAAGGACGAAAACACTCTCTTTCGTAGTTTTTGAAGTTTGGAGTTTGAAGTTTGGAATTGACTGAAACTCTCGGTAGATGCTCAAAGTCTCTGAAGTCTCTAAATCGTATCCCACACCCAGGGGTGAGCTGCGGATCCTCGAGGGCGTATCGCTGACGCTGGATCGCGGCGCAGCGGCGGCGATCATGGGCACCTCCGGCAGCGGCAAGAGCACGCTGCTCTACATCCTCGGCGCGCTCGACCCGCCGTCGTCCGGCACCGTCACCCTCGACGGGAAGAATCCGTACACCCTCAACGAGCGCGACCAGGCGGCGTTTCGGAACGAGCACATCGGATTCGTGTTCCAGGACCACTCGCTGCTGCCCCAGTGCTCGGTGCTCGAGAACGTGCTCGCACCCACCCTCGTCGCGCCCGCTGGCCGGGAGGGAGGCGCAGATGATGAGAAACGCGCGCGGCAGATCCTCGAGCAGGTTGGTCTCGGCGACCGCCTGGATCACCGTCCAGGGGAGTTGTCGGGCGGTGAGAAGCAGCGCGCCGCGATCGCCCGCGCCCTGATCCGCAGCCCCACGCTGCTCCTGTGCGACGAGCCCACCGGCAATCTGGATGCCTCGATTGCCGACGCGGTGGCGCACCTGCTGCTCGATCTGCATGCGGCGCACCGGACGATCCTCGTGGTCGTGACTCACAGCGCCGCGCTCGCCGATCGCTTCCCGGCCCGCTATCGGATGGCGGACCGCGCGCTCACCGAGGCCTGACCCATGTCCTTGCTGGGCCTGGCCATCCGCAGCGCGACGTATCACTGGCGAACCAATCTCGCCGTGCTGCTCGGCGTCAGCGCGGCGGTGGCGGTGCTCGGTGGGGCGCTGCTGGTCGGCGATTCTGTCCGGAACAGCCTGCGCGAGATCGCCCTCGGACGGCTCGGCAGGACCGACCAGGCACTCTCGTCCGCGCAGTTCTTTCGCCCGGCCCTGGCCGACGACCTGCGGTCCACCGGCTCCGCGGCTGCTCCGATGATCGTCTCGTCAGGCTTCGTCACCCACGAGCCCTCCGGACGCCGCGCGGGGGGCGTGGTCGTGTACGGAGTGGACGAGCGCTTCTGGAGCTTTCACGGCGTGGCACCACCCGGTGGACCGGCGGTCTCTCCCGCCCTCGCGGCGGAGCTCGCCGCGCACCCGGACGACGTGCTCCTGGTGCGACTGCAGCGTCCATCCGAAGTGCCGATCGAATCCCTGTTCGGGCGGAAGGAGGAGATCGGGCGAACGCTGCGGCTGACGCTTTCGGAGATCCTGCCCCGGGAGCGGATGGGGGAGTTCGCGCTTCGCCCGCAGCAGGCCGAGATGCGCGCCATGTTCGTCCCGCTGAGCCGCGTGCAGCGCGACCTGGGCGTCGAGGGTCGGGTGAATACGATCCTGATGGCCGGCCTCGACGACGACGCTGCGGCGTCGGCCGCGCGACAGGCGCTGAGGCCCGGGGATCTGGGCATCACCGTCCGCCTCTCGGCCGATCGCACGCAGGTGATCGTCGACACGACGAGCGGGATCCTGAGCGAGCCGGTCCAGCAGAACGTCCATGCGGCCGGCGAAAAGCTCGGCCTGTCAGCGCTGCCCGTATTCACCTACCTGGCCAACACGATGCGCATCGGCGAGCGCTCGGTGCCGTATTCGCTGATCACCGCGACCTCACTCGAGCACCTGGCACTCCCGGAGCCCGCAGCCCGCAGCACGGAGCACGCCGCACGGACAACCGACATCGTCCTGAACGACTGGACGGCGCGTGAGCTGGCCGCAAAGCCGGGCGACTCGCTGGAGATCGAGTACTACCTGTGGGACGCGAACGCCGGCCTGACGACGCACAAGGCGGCGTTCACGGTGTCTGCCGTGGTGCCGATCGCCGGCTTTGCGGCCGATCGGCAGCTGGCGTCCGAGTACCCCGGGATCACCGGCTCGGAGAGCCTCGCCGAGTGGGACCCGCCCTTCCCGCTCGACCTCTCGCGTGTGCGCCGCGTGGACGAGAAGTACTGGGACGATTACCGCGCGACCCCCAAGGGCTTCATCGCCTACGAAAAGGGGCGCGAGCTCTGGCGGACGCGCTACGGCGGTGCGACATCGCTGCGATTCGTCGTCCCTGACGGTGCGGACGCCGATGGAATCCTGGGCAAACTCCGCGGCGAACTGGAGTCGGCGGTGCGCCCCGAGGCGCTTGGGGTCACGGTACAGCCGGTCCGCCGACTTGCCGCGGAGGCTTCGGTCGGCGCCACCGACTTCGGCCAGTACTTCACCTACTTCAGCTTTTTCATCGTCGTCTCGGCTCTGCTCCTGGCAATCCTGTTCTTCCGGCTCGGGGTAGAGCAGCGGCTGCGGCAGATCGGCGTCATGCGCGCCGCGGGGTTCACCGTGGCCACGGTCAGGCGCCTGCTGCTGATCGAGGCGGTGGCCCTTGCGGCGGTTGGCGCCATCATCGGCATCGTGGGAGCGATCGGGTATGGGCTGCTGATCATGCATGGGTTGCGCACATGGTGGATCGGCGCGGTGGGGACGTCGCAGCTGGTGCTGCACGTGACCCCGGCGTCCCTCGGCGCCGGCGCGCTCGGCGGGATCGCGGCGGCGGTGGTGTGCGTGCTGCTGTCGCTGCGTACTGTCGCGAAGCTCTCGCCACGCGCCCTGCTCACGGCCCAGGCAATCGGGCAGGAGCCGGCGGGCGACGCCCGGATCGGGCGGCGCAATCGCCTCATCGGGACGGGGTTCGCCGCGCTTGCCCTGGTCGCCATTGCCGCCGGCTTCGTGGCGCGCGAGGCCCAGCCGGGTGCGTTCTTCGGCGCCGGGGCGGCATCGTTGACCGCCGCGATGTTCCTGCTGTCGACCTGGCTGCGCTCCCGGCCGTCGAGCGTCATCGCCGGCCGCGGCACGAAGCCGGTGCTTCGTCTCGGGTTCCGCAGCGCCGCGTTCCGACCGGGGCGCAGCGTGCTGTCGGCCGCGCTCATCGCGTCCGCGGCGTTCATCATCGTGTCGGTGGATGCCTTCCGCAAGGGCGGCGGCGAGATCGCCGGCGATCGGTCGTCCGGCACGGGTGGATACGTCCTCATCGCCAAGTCCGAAGTGCCGCTCGTCTACAATCCCAACGACGCCGCCGGACGCGAGGCCCTGATCGTCTCGGCCCCCGAGTTCGAGACGGCGAAATTCACCCGCTTCCGTGTGCGTCCGGGTGACGATGCGAGCTGCCTCAATCTCTATCGTCCGACGGTACCGACCATCGTGGCGCCGGAGCCGGCGTTCATCGAGGAGGGCCGCTTCACGTTCGCCGCGTCGCTCGCCGACACGGATGCCGAGTTCCAGAATCCGTGGCGGCTGCTCGCCCGGACCGCCAACGACGGCCCGGTACCGGTGATCGCGGATGCCACCTCGCTCCAGTACGTTCTGCACGCGAAGGTGGGCGACATCTTTTCGATGGACATCGGCGCCGACCGTCCGCTGGAACTGCAGTTCGTCGGCGCCATCACCGACACCGTGCTCCAGGGGGAGCTGATCATGTCGGAGGCGAACTTCGTCCGGCTGTTCCCGTCGCAGCAGGGCTATCGCTACTTTCTGATCGACGCGCCGGTGCAGACGGCGGCGGAGGCCGGCGCGCTGGCCGGCGCGCTCGAGAAGGACCTGACGACGTTCGGGTTCGACGCCGTGACCGCGGTCGAGAGGCTGGAGTCGTTCCATCGGGTGGAGAACACCTACCTGTCGACATTCCAGTCGCTCGGCGGCCTGGGGTTGCTGCTCGGCACGATCGGTCTCGCGGCCGTGATGTTTCGAAATGTCCTCGAGCGCCGCCGCGAGCTCGGGCTCCTGCGGGCCGTCGGCTACGATGGCCGCCGGGTGTCGCAGATGATCCTGGCGGAGGCCGTGCTCCTGCTCGCCGCGGGGCTGGGCGCCGGCGTGGCGAGCGCGCTGCTCGCGGTCGCGCCGGCATGGGCCAGCCGCGGCGGTGGCCCTGGCCCGATGCTCGCCGTGCTGCTCGGCGGCGTGGTCGTTGCCGGTCTCCTGAGTTCCGTGCTCGCCACCCGCGCCGCGCTGCGCGGGCCGATGCTCGACGCGTTGCGTGCCGAATAGGCGTGTGATTTCACGGGCAGGTGTGCTGACCCATCTCTTGTACGGAGTAACCAATGGGCAGGCTTCTACTGGCGACGGCGCTCGCAGGGTCCGGCGTGGCGGTTTACGGCCTGGGTGCGCCCCTCTTTCTCATGGACGATTCGTGGCTGCAGTGGGGCGGCGCGAAGCGGAACTTCGTTCTCAACGCCCCGCCGCTGGCGGCCGCCTGGCCGCCGGGCGGCCCCCGCGTGCTCTGGGACAGGAGCCTCGGCGAAGGCCACTCCGCCGTTCTCGTGGACGGCAACCGCCTGTACACGATGTATCGCTACGCCGGCCTGCTTTCGATGGTGCGGCGCACCCAGTCGGAAACGATTGCCGCGATCGACGCCGCCACGGGCAAGACCTTGTGGGAGCACACCTACGACTCATCGACGAGCGGCCTCGTCCTCGAGAACGGCGCGGGTCCGCACTCGACCCCCCTGATTGTCGGCGACACACTGTTTGCCATTGGCAGCCGCACGGAATTCTTCGCGCTCGACAAGAACACCGGGCAGGTGCGCTGGCAGCACGATCTGGTGAAGGAGTTTGGCGCGCCCCAGGACGGCCGCGGGTTCTCACCGAGTCCGATTGCGTATCGTGACACCGTCATCGTGCTCGCCGGAGCCAAAGGCGGCGCCGCCATGGCCTTCAGCCAGCGGACGGGCGCGGTCGCGTGGAGAAACGGCGATTACCCGACCGCGCCGGCCTCTCCGATACTGATCACGGTGAACGGCCAGGAGCAGATCGTGATCTCCGGTGAAAACGAGATGCTCGGGATCGATCCGAACAATGGAGGCGTCCTGTGGCGCCATCCGCACAAGACCCAATGGGGGCTGAACATCAGCACGCCGGTGTGGGGGCCTGACAATCTGCTCTTCGTCTCGGCCGCGTACAACAACGGTGCGCGACTGCTGAAGCTGGAACAGGCTGCCGGCAAGACGGCCGTCCAGGAGCAGTGGTATCAGAACCGCATGAGAACCCACATCGGAACGGTGATCCGGATCGGAGATTTCTTTGTGGGATCGAGCGGTGATTTCGGGCCCTGCCCGACCGTGGCCGTCGACGCGAAAACCGGCCAGGTTCTCTGGCAGAACCGCGAATTTGCCCGGTCCACGTTCCTCTACGCCGACGGCAAGCTCATCATTCTCGATGAAGACGGCACGCTCGGCCTGGCGGCCCCGACCCGGCAGGGGCTAAACGTCCTGACCCGGGCGTCCGTATTGAGCAGTAAGGCGTGGACCGTACCGACGCTGGTCGGCACAAAGCTGTACGTTCGTGACCGGGCCCGGATGAAGGCGTTCGAGTTGGGACGATGATGATGATGAACACAAAGCTGATGAGCGCCCTCGTGATCTCTGTCGGTGCCACGGTCGTGACGCTGTCGGGCGACAACTGGCCGCAGTGGCGCGGGCCGCTCGCGACCGGTGCCGCGGTGGCGGCGAAGAACCTGCCTGAAAAGTGGTCCACCGCGACCGGCGAGAACATCGCGTGGAAGGTGCCGATGCCGAGCCGCAGCGGCGCCACGCCGATCATCTGGAACGACATGATCTTCCTGAACGTTGCGACCCAGCCCGATGCCGGAGATGTCGAGCTGTGGTCGTTGAAACGGGCGACCGGCGAGGTCGCGTGGAAGAAGTCGATTGCGGCGGGTAACTACAAGATCAACAAGCAGAACATGTCCTCCCCCTCGCCCGTCACCGACGGGACCACGGTGTGGGTGCTCACCGGCGTCGGGATCCTCAAGGCGTTCGATTTCAAAGGGGCCGAGCTGTGGTCGCGCGACATCCAGAAGGACTACGGTGCCTTCGGCCTCAACTGGGGCTACGCGTCGTCGCCGCTGCTGCACGAAGGCATGCTGTATGTGCCGGTGCTGCACGGCATGAAGACCGACGATCCGTCGTACGTGCTCAAGATCGACGGCAAGACGGGTAAGACCCTCTGGAAGGTCGAACGCCCGACCGACGCCGTCGTGGAATCACCCGATGCGTATACGACCCCGGTGCTCCTCGAGTACGACGGCAAGCAGGAGGTCGTCGTCACGGGCGGCGACGTCGTCACCGGGCACCACCTCGCGGACGGCAAGGAGCTCTGGCGCGCGCAGGGGCTCAACCCCGGCAAGGCCCGGAACTACCGGATCGTGGCTTCACCGCTCGTCGCGGGCGGCCTGGTGATCGCCCCCACGCGGATCCGCCCGATGGTCGCGATCAAACCCGGCGGCCGCGGAGACATCACCGCCACGCACACCGTCTGGACGTTCGACCGCGGCCCCGACGTCCCCACGCCGGCCTCGGACGGCAAACTCCTGTATTGCGTCAGCGACCGCGGGGTCGTGGAAGTGTTGAACGTGCAGACCGGCGAAGTGGTCTACGGGCCCGAGCGGCTCAAGCCGGCCATCTACAGTGCCTCGCCGGTGCTGGCCGACGGCAAGATCTACGTGACCAGCGAGGAGGGGCTGACCAGCGTGTTCCGCGCCGGGCCCAGGTTCGAGCTCGTGGCCGAGAACCCGACCGAAGAGTACACGCTGAGCACCGTCGCTGTGTCGAAGGGGCAGCTGTTCCTCCGGACCGAGAAGTTCCTGTACGCGATCGGAAAGTAGGGCATATGTTCGCGCGGGCCGTTGCGGTGGCCTTGAGTCTCGTCATAGCAGGCTGCGATGACTCGAACGGACCGTCGTCTCCCACCCCGCCTGGTTCGACGACGGCGACTGTCCGGATCGTGTTCATGGGTGCGACTGCGCGGCGATCCGATCTCCCGGTATCCGCACAGGCGTGCGTCAACGGCGTGGGCGCGACGCACACGCATCCGAGCTGGCGCAACTTCGCGGCCATTCCGCTGCAACCGGTCCCTCCGGACCGATACGAGATCTCGTTCACGGACGTGCCAGTCGACACCCGCGTATCGTTCCGGGTCAACGATCAGAACTCGTGCGACGAGAATCCCACCGGAGCGGTCACCCGGAATATTTTCGTGAACGAGATCCGGCTGATCCAGAACGCCACTACCCCGGGCAACGGTGACGAACCGGGATTCGCGTTCACCATTGCGCCGAACGGGACCATCAGTCAGTAGTCGCACCGATTATCCGGTGATCGCTGGCACCGTTGTGTCGCGAGTGGATCGATCGGCCCTGCGCCCGCCCAACAGCGCGGCAATCCCTGACGCGACAAAAACCGTCGAGTAGGTACCGCTCGCGATGCCAACGAGCATCGTGAACGCAAAGCCCCGTAGTGCCTCGCCGCCGAACAGGTAGAGCGACAGCACGGAGAGCAGGGTCGTGCCGGCCGTGATGAAGGTCCGTGACAGTGTCTGATTCACACTGAGATCGACCACGGCCGCAACCGAACCCGCGGGCACGGTCTTCATGTTTTCCCGGACACGGTCGAAAATGACGATCGTGTCGTTCACGGAGTAGCCGATCACGGCAAGCAGCGCTGCGGTCACGTTCAACGACAGGTCGTACCCGGCAGCCGAGAGGCATGCCAGCGTCAGCAGAATGTCGTGGAAGGTTGCCGCGATCGCTCCAATGGCGAAGGAGAAGCGGAAGCGGATCCCGATATACATCGTGATTGCCGCGATCGACGCCACCGTGGCGTAGATGCCCCGCTGCTGCAGATCCTCGCCGATGACGGCACTCACAAGCTGGCGGTCCACGATCTGAAAAGCCGGAAGGTCGGCGGCCTTCAGGGCTTGCGTCAGACTGTCAGCACCGGCCTCCAGGCTGGTGTTCTGATCCGCAAGCGGCACACGCACGAGGAACCGTCGCTCGTCCGCCGGCCCATACCGCTGCACGACTTCATCTCCGGGGAGCGGCGCGACCGCAGCCCGAACGTCGTCCTCGGTGGCCCCCTGCTCCGCGAATTCGACGATGCCCAGAGTGCCTCCGGCAAAATCGATCCCGAGCGGCAGGCCTTTCGTCGCCATTGTCGCCACCGCCGCGCCCGCCAGCAGTACCGAGAGAACGATGGCGTGCCGGCCCCATCGGCTGAACGGGAAACTGGTCTTCGTGAAGAGCCTTGACGGGCTGAAAATGCCCAGCGCCAGCGGTGCTCGGCCGCCGCGACGCAGGACCAGCTCGAACAGCGTCCTCGACGCGAACACCGCAGTGAAGACATTCACAACCAGCCCGATCGTCAGAGTCGTCGCAAAGCCGCGGATGGGACTGGTTCCAAACTGATAGAGGAAGGCGGCGGCGATCAGGGACGTCACATGGGTGTCTACGATGGTGATCCAGACCCGGTCGAACCCGGCGCGGACGGCTGCCCTCGCGCTGCGATTCTGTGCCAGTTCTTCTTTGATGCGCTCGAAGATCAGCACATTCGAATCGACGCCCATCCCGATCGTGAGGATCAATCCGGCGATCCCCGGCAGTGTCAGCGGCACCGGAATGTATGCCACGATCGCGACCAGGATGAACAGGTTCAGCACGATGGACATCAATGCGTTCAGCCCGGTCAGCCGGTAGTGCGCGAGCATGAACAGCATGACGAGCGTGAGGCCGCCGATTGATGCGAGGACGCCGGAACGGATCGATGCTTCGCCGAGGCTGGCGCCGACGGTGTGCTCCTCGATGTATTCGAGGTCCGCCGGCAGCGCACCCGATTTGAAGTTGATGACCTGTTCGATCATCTCCTCGCGGCTCAGACCCGTGATCTGCCCCTGATCGTCGATCCGCGACAGGATCGTGGCCACGGATGTAACGCGGTCATCGAGGACCGTCGCCAGAGCCCGATTGACGTTTCGCTCGGTGAAGGCGCCGAAACGCTCGGCGGCATCCGGTTTCAGGCTGAATGACACTGCCGGACGATTGAACTCGTCGAGCGACGCCCGGGCGTCGCGCAGGTCGCTTCCCGTCACCGCCGGTGCCTCCCGAACGACGTAGAAGGCGGTATCGGCGCCGGGCCCGTGAGACGGTCCGGGCAGCACCTCCAGCTCTGTGGGCACGGAGTGGCCATACGCCTGCAGGGCAGCCGCCCGGTTCGGGAACGGCCCTCGCTCGACGAGAGTCAGCCGCAGCTGCACGGTCGATTTGATGATCTGCTTCGCGTGCTGCACGTCGGTCACGCCTGGGAGCTGCACCAGGATCCGATCCTCCCCGCTGTAGCGCATGACGACGGGCTCCGCGACGCCGAGCTCATTGACGCGCCGCTCGACCGTGTGGAGTGCCTGCTGCACCGTGTCGGTCCTGATGTCGTTCGCCGCTGCCGGCTTGATTCGAAACGTGTGGGTGCCGCCGCTTGTGACTCTCTCGAAGCTGGGTGCCGCCCCTGCTGCCACACGGCGGAACGCGGGTCCGTCCTCAGCGCCCTCGACACGGAACTCCGCGGGCCCCGCAGTCTCGAGTCTGGCGAAGGCGATGCGGGCCTCGGTCAGTGCGTTGCGCAGCCGTTCGGCTGTGACCTGCGTTTCCATTCGCAGCGCGTCATCGGTTTTCACTCTCAGCACGAGGTGAACGCCCCCGTTCAGGTCCAGCCCGAGCTTGATCTTGTCGCCGGGCGGGAAGATGGCCCACAGCGACAGCGCCATCACCGCCGCGATGACGAGAAGTCTCTTCCGGATGTTGATCATGGCCGCCCGCGGCGGACGGGCATCGTCAGGTCGAGAGACGTTCGTACGCATATCTGATCCTCCTGTAAACACACGAAGACACACCTGCAGTAAGTGGCAGCGCGCGAACGGGGGATCAGATCAGAAGAGGAATGTGGTGCGGGCGAGCGGACGCATAGCGCGTCTGGCGAGGGAGGGCCTGCCCGCGACGAATGGAGTCGAACGCGTGACGGCAGCCGACGCGCGCGAGTGTCGCGTGGTGAAGCTGCGACCGCCAGACCGACTCGGTGGTGGAGGCGCGGGCCGCCTCCCACCGCTCGTCCGAAGCGTCGGTGCCGCCCGGAGCATTCGGCAGACATGAGGCATCGGCCAACGCCGCGCCGACGTCCACCGAGGTGCGAGCCACCACCCGATCGGCGGTTGCCCACACGGACAGGCAGAGGAGCGCAGCGAGGAGCACGCGACGGAGCACGGGCCGATTGTCACCCATCGCCGCTGCGCGGTCAACCGCCGGGCGACGCGATTCAGGGTTCATGAGCTTGCCGGTCGGCAGGAGTCACGACATCATGTACGTTCCCTGGTCATTGAGTCAGGAGGTCAGACATGGCGAAGGCGAAGAAGGCGATTCCCGAGGGTTATCACACGGTGACGCCGCAGCTCACCCTCGATAACGCCGCACAGGCGCTCGAGTGGTACAAGCAGGCGCTTGGTGCCGTGGAAACGGGTCGTGCCGTCGGCCCGGACGGAAAGATCCTCCACGCGGAAATGCGCATCGGCGATTCCCCGCTCATGGTGAACGACGCGATGATGGGTTCGAAAGGGCCCAAAGCGATCGGGGGCTCACCGGCGGCGCTCTGGATCTATGTAGAAGACTGCGACGCGCTGTTCAACCGCGCGGTCGCGGCCGGCGCGAAGGTCGCGGCAGGCCCGATGGGGCAGATGGCCGACCAGTTCTGGGGGGACCGCTGCGGGACCCTGACGGATCCGCACGGCTACAGCTGGACCATCGCGACGCATAAGGAAGACCTGTCCCGCGAGGAGCTCGAGCGGCGACAGGCGGACTGGATGAAGCAGTTCGCGCCGCAGACCACGCGCGCGTAGAGAGCCCCATCGGTCAGTCAGGGGCCCCAAACCATGGGTACACTTAGGCATGCGCGACACCATGGTTGCTCACAGGTTCCTGATCGTGCACGACGACCTCGCCGTTGCCCGAGAACTCGAGGCGAGGCTCGCTGGATTCGGGTACGAGGTCGCAGGCATCGCCGCGTCCGCTCGCGAAGCTGCGGCCTCGAGCCTCCGGACCCCGCCCGACCTGGTGCTGATGAGCCTGGCTCCCGCGACGGCATCGGGTACCGTCAGCGCCGCGGCCGAGGTTCGCCGGCGCTGGGGGGTCCCCGTGATCTTTCTCGCTGCCTCGACGGACGAACCGCTGCTGCGGCGGGCCGGCGTGACCGGGCCGTCGGGCTACGTCCTCGAGCCCTATCCGGAGCGTGAGCTGCGCCTCAACATCGAGATGGCGCTCCTGCAGGAGGCGATGAAGACGCAGGCGCATGAACTGGAAGACCGGTTCTTCGCCGTCTCGATCGATCTGCTCTGCTTTCTCGATTACCGCGGCTACTTCAAGCGGCTCAACCCGGCCTGGGAGCGGACACTCGGGTTTACCCGTGATGAACTGATGTCGAAGCCGTTCATCGAGTTCGTCCATCCCGACGACCGCGCGCGCACGCGGAGCCAGAACCGGGCGGTGAGGGACGGCGAGCCGGCGGTCGGCTTCGAAAACCGCTATCTCTGCAAGGATGGCTCATTCAGATGGTTCCTGTGGAATGCCTCGCCCGATGCCGATCGGCGCGTCATCTACTCGGTGGCGCGCGACATCACCGATCGCAAGCTGGCGGAAGAAGAGCGCGAGGGTCTGGTGCGCGAGCTGCGCGCCGCGCTCGCGGAGGTCAAGAGCCTGCAGGAGATCCTGCCGATCTGCTCCTACTGCAAGAAGATCCGCGACGACGAGAACTACTGGCAGAGCGTGGAAGGGTACATTTCGCGCCACACCAACGCCACCTTCAGCCACGGCATCTGCCCCACCTGCTACAAGAAGGAAGTAGAGCCTCAGTTCGATCGGATGAAGCGGTAGCGCCCGGTGGTCGCGAGCCGGGGCTCAGTTCGGGTCGAAAACATCCTCGATCCGCATCCTGAACAGCCGCGCGATCTTGAACGCGAGCGACAGGCTCGGCTCGTACTTCTCCGTTTCGATCGCGTTGACGGTCTGACGGGAGACTTCGAGCCGTTCGGCGAGATCACCCTGCGTCCATTCGCGTTCCGCGCGGAGGACCCGGAGACGGCTCTTCACTTGTATCGCCTCCACGCGACGAAGAAGCCGAAAAAGTAGAAGATCGGCAGGTAGATCCACACGTGCCGGTAGCTCCAGTCATCCCGATTCAGACCGACCGCGAGCTCCATCAGGCCGAGCGTCATGAGCATCAGAATGGCGAGCGGATAGGCGATGGCGAGCGCCTCCAGGTGCACCCGGCGCTGAAGCTCGTCGGACGCACGAAGGCCGGCGGCGATCGCCCACAACGCGACCACGGTAGGGATCACGGGCAGGAGCGCAGCGGCAACCCGTACCCACGTCGGCCCCAGCTGCAGGTCGACGTCCAGGGCCCCTCGCGCGACGATGTAGGAGGCGCCCCAGATGACGAAAGAACCCAGGGCCCAGTTGGTTTGCGTCTTGGCGGCGACTGCGTTCATGGTCAACTCCTTCCCTGCGAGGCACTGTAAAGCAACGCAGACAAAAAGTCAAGCATAGTTGACAGCAGCCCGCGGGCGGGAAGGGCGCTTGGCCGGGAGCCTGACGTTCAGCTGAAGGCGGGCTCGCTCGGTCTCAGTGTGCCGGCGGCTTGAAGTACAGGACCATGCCCGCGCCGATGGCGGTCACCAAAAACCCGAGGTATAGCATCGGGTTGGGCGCGGTCTTCGGCGGGTGCATGTACATCGTGTAGAGCACGTTGATCAGCGGCGCCCCGCCGAACACGAGCGGCATGACGTAGGTCGGCGTCCCCCCGGTGCGGAACGAGTAGATGATGCAGACGGCGCCGATCGCGCCGAGCGCCCCCGCCACCGTCGCCATGGTCGTGCCGGCACCGTTGAAGCCTCGCAGCCCCTGGCCCTGCGAGTAGAGCATCGCTATCGGCACGAGCACGCCGATCAGGAAGTAGGCGATCCCGACGCACAGCAGCGCGCGCAGCGGGCTCCCGAGCCTCGTCTGCCCCTCATGAAGCATCGATCCATAGACGCCCCACGACAGCACCGCGCCCGCAACAAAAGCCAACCAGGTCATACGTGATCCTAGCATTGCTAGAAGGACGCCCTGATCCCCAGCTGCACCTGCCGCCCGGACGTGATCGTCGTGGTGATGCGGCCCAGCGTCGAGAGGGGCGCCTCGCCGTCGCCGGTGCCGGCGAACGCGACGAGGGCGGGCGGACCGAAATTCGCGCGGTTCAGCAGGTTGAACGCCTCGATGCGGAACTCGAGCCGGCCGTTCCCGCCGAACGCGCCAAACGCGGCCCGTTTGGTGAGGGCCGCGTCGAGCGTGCGCAGGTTCGGGCCGATGAAGTCGCCGCGCCCGGTGTTGCCGAACGTGCCGGCCGGCTGCAGCACGAACGCGTCGGGATCGAACCACTGGTCCACGCGGCCGAGGACGGCGTTGTCGGGCCCGAAGCCGGGCGCGTAGCTCGGACGGTCCTGGCCGATGCCCGGGCCGAGCGATGGGTTCCACAGCGAGCGTGACCGGTTGGCCTGAACGAACACCGTCAGTGGCTGCCCGCTGCGCATGTTCCAGATCCCCGAGGCCTGCCATCCGCTGAACACGCCGCCGAGCGCGCTCGTGCCCGGCAGATCGACCGTGAAGTTCACGACCCAGGCGTGCCGGGTGTCGAAGTCCGACAGCCCCCTGTTGTAGTCGGGAATGTACTCGGGGAACGCGGTCGTGGTGCCGTTGGTCGCGTCCGAGAAGAAGGTGGATGCCTGGGTCGTGTCCTCGCTCTTCGACAACGTGTACGACGACTGCAGGGAGAACCCCGCGGCGAAGCGCTTGCGGACGTCCAGGATGAGCGCGTTGTACCAGGACTCGCCGTCGCTGCTCTTCAGTTCGATGGTCGAGAAAGCGGTGTTCGGGCGCTGAGGATTGGGCGGGATGAACACGGTGCCGTCAGCCAGGGTGGTCGAAGGCGCGGTGTTGACGTCGTTGCTCCGCAGCAGATGCCGGCCGCGCGAGCCCGCGTACCCGATCGTCACCGCGGTGCGCGCCCACATCTCGCGCTGCACGTTCAGGTTGAACACATGCACGCGCGGGACCTGGAGGTCCCACTGGACCGGACGAATCGAGATCGCGCCGGCGCGGTTGAACGGCGGGTTCGGGAACGTGGGGTTGATGATGACCGGACGGGGCGTCGCCGGCGGGTTGGTGACGGTGACGATCAGGTTCTGATGGCTGTTGGTGTTGAAGTAGAGGCCGTAGCCGCCGCGGACCGCCGTCAGGCCGTCGCCGAACACGTCCCAGGCAAAGCCCGCCCGCGGCGAGACGTTCTTGTAGGACGAATTCTCGTACAGCTGCCCGGTGGTGGGCGCGGAGGCGGTCAGATCCGGGAGCGCCGAATCACGGCCGTAGATGTCCTTCGGCAGTGTGTGAAACTCGTACCGCAGCCCGCCGTTCAGCGTCAGCTGCGGCGTGACCTGGAAGTCGTCCTGCACGTAGAGGCCGAACAGCGTGAAGCGCCAGTACCGGTCGAACTGCGCTTCTGGCGTCAGGCCGATGAAGTTCGTCGGGGCCGCGCGCAGAAACGTGTTCAGGCTCGCGAAACGATAGATTCCCAGGCTGAACGTCGGGTTCACCATGTTGTCCTGGTAGCGCTCGATCAGCCCGCCGGCTTTGAGCGTGTGGCGCCCGAGCGTCTGCGCGAGGTCGTTCGAGAGGCTGAAGACGTTCTGGACGAGCCGAAGGTTGGCCGAGCTCTGCGGCCCGAAACGCTTCAGGCCGCCGATGTCGATCGCGCCGGCGAACCCGCGGCCGGGAATGAACTCGGGCAGCGTCTCGCCGGTGTTCGACTCGACGTTCTGGCCGATGCGCGTACGGCTGAAGCCGAGCCTCGTCGTGTTCAGCGTGCGATCCGTGAGCACCTGCTGGTACTCGCCGGTGAAGAACTGGTTCCGGGAGAAGAACTCGCGCGGGAACTGCGGGTAATCGGTCGGCAGAAACTGGCTCGTGTCGTCCAGCGTGTAGCGGCCGAAGAACCGGCTCGTCGCCGAGGCGTTGTAGTCCACCCGTCCCTGAACGAAGTGCTGATCGAGCCTCTGGCTGAACGGAAAGCTGTGCTCCGCGAGGCCCTGGCCGAGCGAGGCGCCGTTGGCGCGCGGAAACTCGCGCAGGTAGGGCAGGACGACTGGATTGATCTCGACCGGCCCGCTCGGCAGGATCCCGAGCCGCGCGTTGTCGTCGGGCACGACGGTCGAGATCGTTCGGCCGAGCCGCTCGATCAGCGCCTCGTATCCAACGAAGAAGAAGGCACGGTCCGTGGCGATGGGCCCGCCGACGGTGCCGCCGAACTGATTGCGCTGAAAGTCCGGTTTGTCACCCGCGTCGAAGTAGCTCTTCGCGTCCAGGACGTCGTTGCGATGAAACTCGAAGGCGCTCCCCGACAGCCGGTTGGTCCCCGACTTGGTCAGCACGTTGATCTGGCCGCCCGAATTGCGGCCGAACTCGGCGCTGTAGGCATTCGACTGAACCCGGAACTCCCGGATCGTGTCGAGCCCGAGCGCGGTGCCGGCGGCGCTCCCCGCCGGGCCGTTCGTGAAATCGTTGGTCAGCGTTCCATCCAGCAGATACACGTTCGAGCGCGGATCCTGTCCGTTGATGCTCATGCCGAGGCCGTGGGCGACGACCGATCCGCCGTCACGGTGCGGGAACGCGTTCACGCCCGGCTGCAGCAGCGCGAGGTCGGTGTAATTGCGGCCGTTGAGCGGGATCTGTTCGATCTGCTCCGAGGTGACGAGATAGCTCAGCTCCGACGTCGCGGTGTTCACTCCCGGAACTTCGCCGTGGACGATGTCGACGATGGCGAGATCGCCGACCTGCAGGGTGATGTTCAGCATCAACGACTGCGCGACGGCGAGCTGGACCTGCGGACGCACGTGCGGCTTGAACCCCGCGAGCTCCGCGCGGATCTCGTAGGTTCCGGGTGGCAGCTGGGCGATCACGAAACGCCCTTCGGGCCCGCTGACGGCCGTTCTGGCGAGGCCGGTGTCGCCGCTTCTGGCGGTCACCGTCACCCCGGGCAGCACCGCGTTGCTGGCATCGTGGACCGTGCCCGACACGGTTGCGGCCGTCTGGGCAGACAGCGCCGGGACGAAACCGGTGACGAAAAGCAGCAGGAGAATGTTGACGCGCATGACCATCTATAAAATGCTCCAGTCAGCCTTCGATTGTACCCAATGAACCGATTACTGCTCGTTATCGTCGTGGTGGCGCTGTATCTCCTGCACCAGGACTTCTGGCTGTGGCGCGAGGCACGGCCGCTGATGTTCGGATTCCTGCCGGTCGGCCTCGCCTACCACGCGGGCTACTGCCTTGCCGTGGCGCTGCTGATGTGGACGCTGACCCGGGTCGCCTGGCCCGTCCATCTCGAGGGGGCCGCCCCCGACACCACTCGGGACGGCCGCCGTTGATCCCGGCGCTGATCGTCTTCGGCTACCTCGGGGTCGTGCTCTATATCGGCATCTTCGCGTTTCGACGGGCACGCGATCGCGGTGCCGAGGAGTACTTCCTGGCGGGCCGCTCGCTCGGCCCGGCGGTCTTTCTGCTCTCGCTCTTCGGCACGAACATGACCGCCTTCACGATTCTCGGGTCGGCCGGTCACGCGTTCGCGAACGGCATCGTCACCTTCAGCCTCATGGCCTCCTCGTCGGCGCTCGTCATCCCGCTGACGCTGTTCTTCATCGGCACGCGGATGTGGGCGCTCGGCAAGCGGCACGGCTTCATGACCCCGGTGCAGATGTTCCGGGACCGGTGGGAGTGCGGGCACATCGGCACGGCCATCTTCGCCGTGCAGGCCGCGCTGCTCGTGCCCTACATCATCATCGGCGTCATGGGCGGCGGCACGGCGCTCCGCGGCATCAGCGGCGGCGTCATCCCGTTCTGGCTCGGCGGGGCGATCGTCGCGACGGTGGTCATGAGCTACGTGTTCTTCGGCGGGATGCGCGGGACGGCGTTCGTCAATACGTTCCAGACCGTCCTGTTTCTGTCGTTCGGCGCGATTGCGCTCGTGGTGATCGGCCGGGGCATGGGCGGCTTCCCGGCGGCGATGGAGTCTCTGCTCGCGTCCCCTGCGACCGCGGCCCTGCTCACCCGCGAGCGGATCTCGCCGTGGTACTACTTCAGCTATACGTTCATCCCGCTCTCCACCATCGCGTTTCCGCACATCGCGATCTTCTGCCTCACCGCGAAACGGATGGTGCAGTTCAAACGGACCGTGATCTTCTATCCGATCTGCCTGCTGGCGATCTGGCTGCCGTGCGTCTTTCTGGGTGTCGCGGCGAACTCGCTTCGCGGCCTGCCTGCGATCGAGGAGAAGCTCGAAGCGCGCGCCGCCCTGGCGGCGCTGCCGCCGGACGCCTCGGCGGTCGATCGCGGCGCCTTGCGGCGGCAGGCGGCCGGAGACGACGTCGTGCTGGTGATGCTCGACACGTTCGCCCCGCTCTGGCTCGCCGGCATCCTCGGCGCCGGAATCATGGCCGCGGTGATGGCCAGCGACTCGCAGATCCTCGCGCTTTCGACGATGTTCACCGAGGATGTGTTCACGTTCTACGGCGGCACGGCACGCTTCGGCGAGAACGTGCAGGTCCAGACCGGCCGGATTTTCGTGGTGCTGCTGACGATCGTCGCTTATGTCATCGCCCTGCGCGCGCCGCAGGGTATTTTCGACCTCGCGGTCCAGTACGCGTTCTCGGGCTACGCGGCGCTGTCGCCGCTGCTGGTCGCCGCATTGTTCTGGAAGCGCAGCACGAAATGGGGCGCGCTGGCGGTGACGCTGTGGGTCGCGTTCGCCGTGATCTATACGTCGCAGGTGCCCGGCGCGCTCGCCTGGTACGGCCTGCTGCCGGTCGTGCCGATGACGCTCATCTCGGCTGCGCTGATGGTGGTGGTGTCGTGGGTGACGCCGCCGCCGTCGGCGGCGACGGTGGGGCGATACATCTAACGTGCGATGTGCGACGTGCGACGTGCGACGTGCGACGTGCGACGTGCGACGTGCCGCATGCCACGTGCGACGTGCCCTTGGCACGGGGGATGCCTGGGCAAATTGGCCTATGGCCAGGAGAGTTCAGGATCTGGAGTGTTGGCGGCTGGCGGACGACCTGAGAAGCGAGGTGCACGCAATATGCGCACAGCCGGCGGTGACAGAACGTCGCAGATTCTGCGACGGCTTCAGCGAAGCCGCGGGCAGCGTCTGCCGCAACATCAGCGAAGGGTTCGATCGATTCGACTCGGGCCCGATCGTCCAGTTCTTTGGCTACGCCCTGGCTTCACTCGCCGAAGTGGAAGACTATCTTCGGGAATCTCTCAGTCGCAGATTCATCGTTCCGGAGCGCTACCAGAAGGATCTCGATCTCGCGGAGCATACGCGGGCGACCATGCTCAACTTCAAGCGCTATCACGAGACAAAACTTCGCCAACAAGGTAAGCGCCCGCACAGAGCCCGCCGCACGTAAGCACGTCGCCCGTCAGCCCGTCAGCCCGTCAGCACGTCGCACGTCGCACGTCGCACATCGCACGTCGCACGTGCTACATCGCCGCCCGATAGATTTCGGCCGCACCCTTTGCATCGAACGGACGCGGGTTGAAGGTGCCGGTCCACTGCTGGGCGGCGAGCCCGGCGAGATCCGAAATCGCGTCTGCCGTCACACCGGCGTCCGACAGCGTGATGGCCATGTGGCTGGCGCGGGCGAAGTCTTCCAGGCGGCGGGCGAGGGTCTCGGCGGGATCTTCGTCGCGCGCCCGCCGGCGCGGCGCGCCGAGCAGTGCCGCGTAACGGTCCCGGGCGGCGGGGGCGTTCCAGCGCACGACGTGCGGCAGCACGATCGCGAGCGCCAGGCCGTGCGCCACGTTGAACCGCGCCGTCAGTGGATTCGCGCAGGCGTGGGCGGCGCCGAGCATCGACTGCTCGATCGCCATCCCGGCGAGATGCGCGCCGAGCAGCATCCCCGAGCGCGCATCCGCGTCGGTCGGGTGGAGCAGCACGCGCTCGAAGGCTTCGCTCAGCAGGGCCCAGGCCTGGTGGGAGAACGTGTCCGACAGCGGAGTCCGCTTCGACGTCACGGCGGTCTCGACCGCATGCGCGATCGCATCGTAGCCGGCCATGGCGGTGATGTGCCGTGGCGCCGTGATCGTCAGGTCGGGATCGAGGATCGCGACGCGAAAGGCCGCAGAGGGGTCGCCGCACGCCATTTTCAGCCGGGTCTTCGCGTCAGCGATGACGGCGTAGCTCTGCGCCTCGCTGCCCGTCCCCGCGGTGGTGGGGATGCCGATCATCGGGAGCAGCGGCGTCGAGGCCTTGCCGTATCCCCGGTAGTCGGCCATCGTCCCGCCGTTGCGGAGGATGAAGTTGATCCCCTTGGCACAGTCGAGGGAGCTCCCGCCGCCGACCGCGACGATCGAGTCGATGCCGAGTGGACGGGCGAAGCCCGCGCCCGCCTCCACCATCGTGTTGTCGGGGTTGATGCCGAAGCCCTCGAACGGAAACGTTTCCACGTTCGCGGCCGTAAGCGCCTCGAGGACCCGTGGCGTAATGCCCGCCTCGCGAATCCCGGGATCGGCGACGACGAGCGTGCGGCGGAACCCGAGATCCCGTGCGAGCTGCCCGGCACGGTTGCTGGATCCAGCCCCGAACACGACGCGCGAACGGGGTTGAAAGTCGAACGCAACCATCTGAAGTAGACTTTAACACCCTCTCACGCACGGCCCCCGCCCCCGGCTACGGGGCGCGAGAACGGACAACGATGAACCAGCGTCTGACGCCGATCCAGTGGCTGATCTGCGCGATCGCCGCGATCGGGTTTGCCTTCGACATCTACGAGATCCTGATGCTGCCGCTGATCGTGCGTCCGGCGCTGCTGGAGCTCTCCGGCGCGGTCCCCGGCTCGCCCGAATACCAGATGTGGGTTGGCCGGCTGTTCTACATCCCGGCGTTCGCCGGCGGAATCTTCGGCCTGCTCGGCGGCTATCTCACGGATCGGCTTGGGCGCCGGCGTGTCCTCACCTACAGCATCCTGATCTATGCCGTGGCGGCGTTCCTCTCGGGCTTCTCGACCTCCATCGAGATGCTGCTCGTGCTGCGCTGCTTCGTCTTCGTCGGCGTGTGCGTGGAGTTCGTCGCCGCCGTCGCCTGGCTGGCTGAGCTCTTTCCTGAGCCCAGGCGCCGTGAGAAGGTGCTCGGCTACACGCAGGCGTTTTCTTCCCTGGGTGGTCTGCTCGTCGCTACGGCGAACGGGCTGGCGATCACCTATGCCGCGAGCCTGCCGGCCATCGGCGGGCTGGAAGCCGGCCAGAACGCACATGCCGTGTGGCGATACACGCTGATGTCGGGCGTGCTGCCGGCGATCCCGTTGATCCTGATCCGGCCGTTTCTCCCCGAGTCTCCGATCTGGCAGCAGAAGAAGTCGGCGGGCACGCTGAAGCGGCCGAGCATTGCCGCGCTCTTCTCTCCGGAATTGCGGCGCACGACCATCGTGACGACGATCATGTTCGCGATGTCGTATGGCGCGGCGTTCGGGGCGATCCAGCAGATCCCGCAGATGATCCCCGGCCTCCAGGAAGTTCGCGAGATGACGCAGGGGCAGGCCGTCCCGGCGGCCCGCGCCATCGAGCAACGGGTGGCGTCGGACGTCGTGAAGGTCCAGGAGGTGGGCGGCCTCGTCGGCCGCGTGCTGCTCGCCGTGCTCGCGGTCTACATCGTCGGGCGCCGCAGGCTGATTCGGGTCTTCCAGGTCCCGGGACTCATCCTGATGCCGATCGTGTTCGGCTACGTCGCGACCCACGACCTGCAGTGGCTCTACGTGGGCGCCTTTCTGGTGGGCCTCTGCACGGTCGCGCAGTTCAGTTTCTGGGGGAACTATCTGCCTCGCGTGTACCCCGTCCATCTGCGCGGCACGGGTGAAGGCTTCGCGGCGAACATCGGAGGACGGATGATCGGCACGTCGTTCGCGTGGCTGACCGCTACGCTGGCGATCACTCCTGATCGCGCGTACGCGCCGACGAAAGTCGCGCTGGTCGCCGCGGCCGTCGGGTTCTCCGTGTACCTGGTCGGCTTCATCGCCAGCTTCTGGCTGCCCGAGCCTGGAGCCGAAGACGCGCAGTGAGCGCTAGCACTGGGGGGCGTCTCATACCGGGTGATCGAGGAAGTCGTGGAGGTGCGGGATGAGGCGCAGCTCGGCAACGGCCCACGGGTTCCTGCAACGGTGATGGCGATGGATTTCCTCCCGCAGAACCCGCTCTACGACGACGCCGTCCGCGCAAGCTTCGCCCGGCAGACCCTGATGGCAACGATGGGCGTCACCGTGAGCCGCATCGCCCCCGGCGAAGTGGATCTCGAGATGCGGCACTCTCCGGCCTTCTGTCAGCAGAACGGGTACCTGCATGCTGGCGCGACTGCGAGCCTCGCCGATTCTGCGAACGGATACTCGGCGCACACGCTGACGCCGGCCGGGACCGATGTGCTGGCGGTCGAGTTCAAGATCAACCTGCTGGCTCCCGCCAGAGGCACCGGGTATATCGCGCGCGGCCGGGTCGTGCGGCCCGGCAGAACGCTGACGGTCTGTCTTGCGGAGGTATTTGCGCTGGACGAAGGCAGCGAGACGATGATCGCGACGATGTTGTCGACGATCATCATCCGGCCCGCTGCGGCCGGATCGAGCGCGGCCCGGCCTAGAACGGCGTATCCGGAAATCTGACGAAATTCTGCCGGCCGTGCTCCGCCGCATCCAGGCGCAGCAGCCACATTCCGATCCCCGCCGCTCCCTGCATGTACCCGGTCTGGGCCACGAGCAGCTTCGGCTGGACGCGATGTTCGGCCTGCACCCACCGCAACCCCTGCTCGTCGCGCGTGCCGCGCTTCAGCAGGTCCTCGGTCATTCGCTTCGCAAACGCGAGATAGCCCGGGTTCGCGCGCGTGCGATGCAGATCCAGGAAGAACTGCCCGACCCCGGCGGAACCGCAGCACTGGCTGACATTGTTCCAGAATCCCTCCGTGAGTTTTTCCGGGATGCCGCTCTCGAGCACGCCGCGCGCCGATCTGTCGACCCAGGCGTCCCACGCCTGGTCTCCGGTGATGCTCGCGAGCTGACGCCACAGCCGCGCGGTGCCGACCGGGCCGTGGCACCAGCCGAGGTAGTAGAGCTCCAGGCCGTGCGGCTGATTGTGCTGAACGAGGCAGATGCCTCCCTCGGTCTTTGCGATGGCCTGAAGGTATTTCGCGCCGGCGAGCGACGCATCGAGATACTTCCTCTCCCCGGTCTCTTCGTAGACGCGCGCCAGGAAGTAGGCGATGCCGGCGGTGCCGTGCGAGAAGTTCGGCATCAGCCGCGCGAACTTCGGCTCCATGTGCCACTTGAGGCCACCGTGTTCCGGGATGGCGACTTCGATCAGTCGATCGGCCGCGCGCGACGCCAGCCGGCGGGCGTCCGGATCCTGCAGATAGCGGCCGGCGTGAAGCAGGAACAATCCCGTACCGGCCGCACCCCCGATGATGTCGGTGACCTCGCTCCACTGGACCCCTGCGCCCGTGGTGACGGCGCGGGCCTTCAGAGTGCCGACGACGGCAGCCATGGCATCGCGGTACTTCGGATCCCCGGTCGCGCGGTGGACCTCGCCGAGCGTGAACCCGATCCCCGCGATGCCGGTGTAGAGCCCCGTCTGTTTGTCATCGCCCAGGCGCGCAATGAGCTCGTCGGCGCCCGCCTTCGCTGTCTGCAGGTACTCTGATTCTGCTGTAGCGTGATGCAGCTCGAGCTGGAAGAGCACGACTCCCGGGGATCCGCTGTAGAGCGCGCGGTTGACGCTCTTCGGATCCCGCGGATCCGAAGGCCAGGTGATCCCGGCCCCGGTCCTCAGTTCCGAGGCACGAATCCATCGGGATGCGTCCACGGCCGCTTTCAGATAGGGCCGGTGCTGCGCCACTGGGCGCTCGCCGGCCCAAAACGCGGATAGCGCCGTTATGGCTGCCGCAGCCTGAATGCAGATGACGCGCACAGAAGGCATCTTGTAACATCCCGACTGCTTCCGCCAACCGCCGGGGCTGAGCCGTCGGGCCTGCGAGGAATACTGAATGCGAATCCTGCCGCTGCTCCTGCTCGCCGGTTTGCTGGCGCCGCCGCCTGCGTGGGAGCAGGATGGGGTGATGGTTCTGCGCTTTGGCCACCTCTGGGACGGCGAGCGCCTCGTCGACAACGCGACGGTGGTCGTGACCGGCGATCGAATCACGGCGGTCGGTGGCGTCCGGACGAGCGTGCCGAAAGGTGCGCGCGAGATCGACCTTCGCCGGTACACCGCGATCCCCGGGCTGATCGACCTGCACACCCATATCACGTACTTCTGGGACCGCGCGCCCGGCACGACGCCGCTGCGGCAGGGGCAGCGGCGGACCCCTGAGGAAACCGCGCGGGTCGCCGCGGACAATGCGAAGCGCACGCTCGAGACCGGCGTGACCACGATCCGCGATCTCGGCGCCCAGGGCGGCGCCGATATGCTCATGCGCGACCAGGTCAAGGCCGGCACGCTGATCGGGCCGCGCATGTTCGTGGCCGGCCGGGGAATCGCCGCCGCCCGCGGCGGCGGCCCGGCGCCCGACGCGATGCGCGCCGAAGTGGAGGCCCGGATCGACGCCGGATCCGACTGGATCAAGGTCTACGCTTCCCGCGGCAGCTTCCAGAGCGTCGAGACGACCCAGACCCTGACCTACGATCAGTTGAAGGCCATCGTCGAGGCGGCCCACGCGCGGGGCCGCAAGGTGGCGATTCATTCCTACGGCGCGTCGGGCGTCAAAGACGCCGTTCGGGCCGGCGCCGACTCGGTCGAGCACGGGATCGAGCTCGACGACGAAACACTGGCGGACATGGTGAAGCGCCGGACCGTCTGGGTGCCGACGATCGATCACAACCGGTACTATGTCGATGCGAGAGACGAGTACGGCTTCCCGGCCGAAGCCATCGGGCCGTTGCGGGAGTACATCGCGAAGAACCTCGACGCGACGCGGCGCGCGGTCAGGGCGGGCGTCCGGCTCGGCATGGGGTCGGATGCCGTCTTCACCGGCTTCGGCCAGAACACGCGCGAGCTCGAGTGGTTCGTGAAGGCCGGCCTGACCCCCGCGCAATCGCTTCAGACCGCCACCACGACAGCGGCCGATCTGCTCGGGCAGGGAGGCTCGCTCGGCCGCATCAAGACCGGCTGGCTGGCCGACCTCGTCGCGGTCGAAGGAGATCCGCTCGAGGACATCCATGCAGTCGTCAAGGGTGTCCGGTGGGTCATGCAGAACGGCGTGATCGTAGTCGACCGAACGCAGTAACGGCCACTCCCGGCTGCGCGGGTTCGTTCGGCGTCTAACGCAGCGGGTAAAGGAGGATCGGATGACCGGCAGATTGATGGCCCTCGTCGCTCTCATGGTGGCCGCGGACCCTCAGGCTCAGAACGTCCCCTCGCGCATCGGGGCGGGTGAGTCGGTAGAGATCTGCGGAGTCGTGACGTCGGTCGTCAGCGGGCAGCCGTCACACTGCGACGCGACGCTGGCAGTCAAGACCAGTGAAGGCGTCCATGAAGTGGTGATCGCTGCCCCGCTTCGCCGCAAAACCCCCGGTGCGACGCGCGCCCTGCAGGGCGCCACCGCATGCTTCAGCGGCATCGTGCAGCTGCAAAGGACGGCGATGACGATCCGTGTTTCCTCGTTCGATGCCGTCCGCGTGACCGGGCGTGCCGACACCACGAGCGTGTTTGGAACCGGGGCGAACGACTCGTGCGAAACCGGCGCCGGAACGCCACGCCTTCTGTCCGAGGCGAAGCCCCGCTACCCGTCCGAGGCCATGCGCGAGCGCGTTCAGGGTGTCGTGTGGATGGATGCAGTAGTTGACGTCACCGGAGCCGTCTCGGACGTCCAGGTGACGCGCCCGCTCGACCCCCGTCTCGACGAGGAGGCCGTGAAGGCATTGCGACAGTGGAAGTTTGCCCCCGCGACGCTCGACGGCAGGCCGGTTGCCGTGATCGTGAGTGTGGAGATGTCGTTTGCGCTGGGCCCGCCGCGTTAGCGGTGGTACAGAAGTCCGGCATGCAGATCATGGAGATATGATCTCGGCATGCGTCCAAGGGTTCTGGTCCATGCGGTGGTCGTTGCGACCATGCTCTCAGGTCTGCCGGCACGGGCGCAGACTTCACCCGAGGCGCAGCAGCGGCGTCCTGCCGCGACGCCGGCGCCGCTCCGGCCCCCCACCCGGGCCGACATCCTGAGGGGCGAGTACGGACGTTATCGCGCCAACAACGACCTGCTCTCCTACCACCTCGATATCCGCATCGATCCCGAGAAGAAGTTCATCAGCGGCAGGAACACCGTCCGGTTCAGGATGCTCGCCGACGATACGCGGATCCAGCTCGATCTCTACGCCAATTTGAACGTCGATCGGATCCTGCTGGGGACCACGCCGCTCAAGTACGAGCGAGAGATCAACGCAGTATTCGTCGATTTTCCGGAGCCCCTCCGCAGAGGCCGCGACTACTCGATCGACTTTCACTATTCGGGAGCTCCCCGCGAGACCGGCCGGTTCGGCGGGATCGCCTTCCGCAAGGACCCCGCCGGCAAACACTGGATCAACACCGCGTGTGAAGGTGAGGGCTCGAGCATCTGGTGGCCGAGCAAGGACCAGTGGCGCGACGAGCCGGAGAACATGAAGATCAGCGTGGCGATCCCCAACGATCTCGTGGACGTCTCGAACGGCCGGTTTCTCGGCAAATCCGATCTCGGCGACGGGTACACCCGCTGGGACTGGCAGGTCCACTACCCGATCAATTCGTACAACGTCTCGCTGAACATCGGCAGCTACGTGCACTTCAGCGACCGGCTCCGGGACCTGCCTCTTGATTTCTACGTGCTGCCGGGCAGCCTCGAAAAGGCGAAGAAGCAGTTCACCCAGGCGAAGCCCATGATCGAAGCGTATGAAAAGTTCTTCGGCGAATACCCCTTTCAGAAGGACGGTTACAAGCTGATCGAGGTCCCCTATTCGGGGATGGAGCACCAGAGCGCTGTCACCTACGGCAACCGCTTCGCGAACGGCTACGGCGAACGCGACTGGACCGGGGTCGGCGTCAGTCTCAAGTTCGACTTCATCATCATCCACGAGAGCGCGCACGAGTGGTTCGGCAACGCGGTGTCTGCCGCGGACGTCTCCGACATGTGGATCCAGGAGGGCTGGACGACCTATCTCGAAGGCCTCTACGTCGAGCACATGTTCGGCTACGGCGACGCGCTGAAGTACCTCAACGGCTACAAGCCGAAGGTTAGAAATACGCAGCCCATCATCACCCAGCGCGGGATCCACCGGACCCCCTCGCAGGACCAGTACTTCAAGGGCGCGCTGTTTCTCCATACGCTGCGGAGCGTCGTGGACGACGACGTGAAGTGGTGGAAGGCGATCCGCGGCTTCTATCAGAAGTTCAAGTACCAGAACATCATGACGGAGGACGTCGTCCGGTTCTTCAACACGGAGCTGCGGCAGGATCTGACGCCGATCTTCGACCAGTACCTGCGGCGCGCCGAGCTGCCGGTGCTGGAGCTGGCGTTCGACGAAAAGGCCGGCACCGCGGCCTACCGCTGGAACGCCGCCGAGCGGGCGTTCGCGATGCCAATCAAGGTCGGCCGGCCAGGTGCGTGGCAGACGATCAGGCCGACGACGGACTGGCAGGTGATGAAGGCGGGCCTGGCCAAGGATGGCTTCGAGGTGGCGACCGAGCTCTACTACGTCAACGTAGTCAAACAGTAACCGTGGCTGGAGTCATTACCCTCGGTGTCGTGCTCGCGATCGCGCTGTACCTGTGCTGGCTGATGGTGCAGCCATTCGTGAACGTGATCCTGTGGGCGACGGTACTCGCGGTCGTCTTCTATCCGCTGCACCGGCGGATCCGGTTGAAGATCGCCAGCCCGTCGGGTGCCGCGATCGTTTCGACCCTGCTGGTGGTGGTGCTCATCCTGCTGCCAGCAACGTTCCTAACGATCGCGGTCGTGCGCGAGCTCGCCGGCGCCGCCGACAACCTCCAGGCGGGGGTCCAGCGGCTCTCGGCGGATTCGGCCATTCCCGGGCTCGGGTGGGTGCTGGATCGTGCGCGCGGCTACATCGACATCGATCCGGTGGCCGCGCAGAAGTTCCTCGCCGAGCGGCTGCAGTCCTGGGGCGGCGCGCTCGCCGCCAGCACGCTGCTGGTCGTCGGCGGTGCCGTCGGCGCCATCGTCCAGATGGTGCTCGTCGTGTTCACGCTGTTCTACATGTTCCGCGACGGCGACAGGATCCGGCATGCCGTCTACGACATCCTGCCGCTGCAGCGGATCCAGATGCACGACATCTCGCTCCGGACGCGCGAAGTGATTGCCGCGACGATCTACGGGGTGCTGGTGATCTCGGCGATCCAGGGGACGCTAGGTACGATCATCTTCTCGATCCTCGGGCTGCCGTCGCCGCTGCTCTGGGGCGTGGTGATGTTCTTTTTATCGATGATCCCGATGGCCGGCGCGTTTCTCGTGTGGGTGCCGGCGGCCGCCTACCTGGCGCTGACCGGCGCGTACATCAAGGCGGGACTGCTGGTCGCGTGGGGTGTGCTGGTGATCGGATCGATCGATAACTTCCTGTCGCCGCGCCTGGTCGGCCGCCGCGCGAGGCTGCACGAGCTGCTCATTTTCTTTGCCGTCCTGGGGGGGCTGGAAGTGTTCGGCGTTCTGGGCCTGGTGCTCGGCCCGGTGATCGTGGCGGTGACCCTGGCGCTCATCGAAATGGTCCGCCAGGCCCATCGTCCGCCGTCGGAGACGCTCCCCGAGACGACGGTGATGGAGAAGCAGGCGGAGCTGAGGCAGGGTTGATCGCACATGCTGAAACGTGGCTCGTTCGTCGTGCTGATCGCGCTCGGGACGTTGGGTTCGACCGCGTTCCGACAGGCTGCACCGGCCCCCGGAGCGAAGGGCACTCTCGAACAGCGCCTTCAGGCGAAATTTCTCGAGCTGCACAAGGCCGCAACGTTCCCCGGCGGGACGGCCGGCTTCGTGCTGGCCGACGGCACGAGCTTCGGGATGGCGGTCGGTGTCTCGGACCGCTCGGCCGGGACGCCGATGAAGCCCACCGACCGGCTTCTCCTCGGCAGTGTCGGCAAGACCTACGTCTCGGCCGTGGCGCTGCAGATGATCCACGAGAAGAAGTTCAGCCTGGGCAGCACGCTCGACCGGTTCTTCGGTGGGGAACCGTGGTTCCCCCGGATTGCGAACGCGTCGAAGATCACCGTGCGCCATCTCATGACGCACACCAGCGGCCTGGTGCGATATGAGTTCAATCCCAAATTCACCGCGGATCTGAGTTCGAACCCCGACAAGGTCTGGACGGGCGTCGATCGTCTCTCCTACCTGTTCGACGCGAAGCCGCCATTTCTCCCCGGTGAAGGCTGGGAGTACTCCGACACCAACTACATCGTGCTCGGCATGATCATCGAGCAGGTGACAAAGAGCACGTACTACGAGGAGCTTCGGACGCGGCTTCTGGTTCCGCTGGCCTTGAACGATACCGTGCCGGCCGACCGCCGCAGCGTCCCCGGGCTCGTTCAGGGCTATGCGGGTCCGAAGAACGAGTTCGGCGGGTCGGACGAAATGATCACGAACGGGAAGTTCGCGGTGAACCCCCAGTTCGAGTGGACCGGCGGCGGGCTCGCGGTGACGGCGCTCGATCTGGCGAAATGGGGCAAGCTCCTGTATGAAGGCCAGGCGTTCGACGCGGCGATGATGAAGCCGTTTCTCGACGGCGTGCCCGCCGTCCGTCTGGGCCGCGAATCGAAGTACGGCCTCGGCGTGATCATCCGCCCGTCCCCCTTCGGCATCACCTACGGGCACAGCGGATTCATGCCCGGCTACCAGACCGAGCTCGCCTACTTTCCGGAACTGAAGACGTCGATTGCGGTACAGGTCAATTCCAGCGTGACGCGTTCGACCGGGCAGTCGCTGCGCGGGTTCGTGATGGATTTCGCAGGCATCATCAGAGAGGCGCAGGGCGAGTGACGCGTGCCGGGCCGACTGCTACCCGAGGCAGAACAGCTTTCCGTCGGCAGAACCGATCACGAGCTTGCCGTTCGCGACCGCCGGAGAGGCACTCAGCGGACCGCCCGCTTCGAACTCGAACACCGTCTTGCCGCTCGACGTGTCCACGACGTACAGCTTGCCGTCGCTCGAGCCCACGTAGACCCGCCCGCCCGAGACCACGGGTGAAGAGTCGATGCGCGCGCGGGTCGTGACGGTCCAGAGCGATTTGCCGGTCTTCAGGTCCAGCGCATGGAGCATCTTGTCCCGGCCTCCGACAAACAGCCGCTCGCCTGCAATCGCCGGCGACGAGTAGAACGGAAAGTTGCGCTGCGGATGCTTGTAGCGCCACACGATCTTCCTCGCTCCGAGATCCACCGCCAGCACTTCGTTTTCATAGGTGCCGTAGTAGGCGCGGCCGTTGTGGATCGCGGGGGACGCGCCGGTATACGCGCCCGACGACAGGCTGAACACCTCCTTGCCGTCGGCGACGCGGATCGCACGCAGCACTTCGTCGCACCCTGCGATGTAGGCCACGCCATCGACCACCGCCGGCGTGGCATGAACGTACCCTTCGGTCTGCACCTTCCACGCGAGCTTGCCGTCCGTGGCCCCGAGCGCGTAGAGATGCGCGTCGTATGATCCGATCAGGACCTTGTCGCCGGCGACGACCGGCGACGACTTCACCTCGCTGCCGGTCTTGAACGTCCAGGCCGCCTTGCCGGTGTTGACGTCCACGGCGTGCACCACACCCGCGAGATCGCCGACGTAGGCCAGGCCATGGGCAACGGCGGGCGACGACTCGCCGATCCCGTCCGCCGACGCCGTGTACTTCCACTTCGCCTTGCCGGTGGCGAGGTCGACCGCATGCAGCTCGCCGTTGGCCGAGCCGACATACACCACGCCGTCCACGATCGCGGCCGAGGAGTCGATCGCATCGCCGGCTTCATACGTCCACAGCACCTTGAGCTGCGCCGGAAGGGCCGCCTGGGTCGTGCCGATGAGGTTGGCCGACCCGCGGAACTGCGGCCATGCATTCGTGGGCGCCTGCGCCGAAACAGGAACAGCGATAAGGGTGAGGGCCCCCAAGACGGCGAAAACGGGGACACTCAACTTAACGCTAAGTTGTTGATAATTGCGGCGGACGGGATATTCGGGAATTTGGAGGATCATGCCGATCAACAGGTTACGGTTAAGTTGAGTGTCCCCGTTTCTAGCGGACCGCGACGAGCGACGTGAGCGTCCGGATGAAGATCGTGTTGCCGCTGATGGCCGGCGTCGCCATCAGCGGCTCTCCCATCCGGTTGGTGCCCAGCAGCTCGTAGGCGCGCCCGGCCTTCACGACGTGCACGTCGCCGTCTTCGCTGGAAAGGTAGAGGCGCCCGTTCGCCGCAACCGGCGAGGCGCTGAAGCCGGTGCCGCCGGCGACACGCTGCTGATAGATCCGGCTCCCGCTCTTCGGATCGTACGCGCTCAGGATGCCGTTGTCGGTCAACGCATACAGCAGGCCCTGGTACGCGATCGGGGTACCAGTGTAGGGCGCGCCGCGGTCCGTCTTCCAGGCCAGCGCCTTGTCGTTCAGTTCCCCGGATCCGTCCGTACGGATCGCGTAGATGGGCCGGCCGCCGGGCGGGTAGCCGCCGGTCACGATCACGAGGTCCCCCGCGACGATTGGCGACGGCACCTTGACCTGCGTCCGGTTGTCAGAGAGCCGCCAGATCTCGCGGCCGGTCTTCGGATCGAAGCCGCGGATGTACTGCCCGGCGTTGGTAACGATCTGTGTGCGCCCGCCCGCGCGCACGATCGCCGGGGTCGCCCATGAGGGGTAGTCCTCGTGGCTCGTGCGCCAGAGTTCCCTGCCGGTCGCGAGATCGAATGCCGCGAGAAACGAGCCGCGGTGGCGGTCGTTCTGCACGATCACCGCGTCGCCGAAGATCACCGGCGAGCTCGCAGGCCCCCACTGCAGGGTCGGGTCGTCAACCAGGCCGACGTCCATGACGCCGAGGTCCGCGCGCCACTTCTGGGTTCCGTTCATGTCGAAGGCAAACAGGCCCTCGGATCCCATCAGCGCCACGACGTAGCGGCCGTCCGTCGCCGGCGTGGCGGACGCATGGCTGGCCTTCACATGCCGCTTCATCCGCGGCACGCCTTCGTGCGCGACCTTGTCCCACACGACCTTCCCGGATTGCTTGTCGAGCGCGATGAGCCGCCAGGCGTGCCGCCCGGTGTCGGTGGCCGAGTCGATGCCGGACTGGCTCACGTCGCCGAGCACGAGCGCCGGCTTGCCTTCGGCAGCCACGGCGGTCGTCACGAAAACGCGGTTGCCCCAGACGATCGGGCTGGAATGTGACAGGCCGGGGATCGGGATCTTCCAGCCGATGGACCTGGCCGGCTCGAGGCTCCACGCCACCGGAGGAGCCGATGCGCCCACCGCAACCCCGCTGGCATCCTTGCCGCGGAACTGCGGCCAGTCGGTGGCCGACAGCACCGCGCCGGCGAGAGCGACCCACAGCAGGCCGGCCGCAACCTTCATTTGCCCTCTGACAGGGCGACCAGCTGGTTGCGGTTGACGACGAACAGCGTGCCGTTGGCCGGCACCGCGGTCGAGTACACCGAACTGCCCATGTTGTTCTCCGCGATCACTTTCATCGTCCGGTCGGCGTTGAGGATCGTGACGTCGCCGTCTTCGTCGCCGAGATAGACCTTGCCGTCGATCACCATCGGCGAGCCCCAGATCGCGGCGAACATGTCGTGCTTCCAGACCTGCTTGCCGGTCTTCGCGTCCACCGCGTGCAGAAACCCGCTGAAGTCCGAGTAGAAGAGGATCCCGTTGACGAGCGCGCCGGTCGAGATCGAGCGCCGGATGTCGCCGTAGTGCCAGATCTGGCCGCTGTTCGGGTTCTTCTCGACCTTGTCGGCCTTCTTCAGAACCGGACTGATGTCGCCGCGCTTGGTCGCGTCGATCGCGTACAGGTGCCCGACCCCCTCGCCGTGTTCGGGGTCCTGCCCGTTCGCGATGTAGACGACGTTGTCGATGATGATCGGCGTGCTGATCACCTCGTTGCGCGTCTTCGGCCAGACCGAGTCCTTGGGGTTCAGGTCGAACTCCCAGAGCTTCTTGCCGGTCTTGGCCTCGAATCCACGCACGTACCCATCACCCTGACCCACGACGACCTGGACGACGTCGCCGACCTTCGCGACCGCCGGGGACGACCACTGGCCATGGAGGATGTTCTCGCCGACGCCCTGGTCTTCCCAGGCGAGCTTGCCCGTCGTCTTGTCGATCGCGATCAGCGCGGGCGCCTTGGGCGCCGGCACGTTGACGTGGCTTTCGTCCTGCCCGTTGGAGGTGCTGACGAAGATCAGGTTCTCGAACGAGACCGGGGAGGAGTTCGCCATGTTGTGCTGCATGACGCCGAGCTCCTCCATCATGTCGTAGCGCCAGATCACGTCGGCGTCGGTTTCGCGGGCGAGCTTTTCGTCCTTGACGGCGCCGTCGTTGGTCTTGTCGCGAAAGCCGTCGAGGTCCACGGCCATCACCTCGCCGCGGTTGGACACGTAGTAGGCCGTACCGTTCTCGATCAGCGGCGACGAGCAGACGCCCTGGAAGGGCCAGTCGTTGGCGCGGCCGGCGGCAAGCTTGTCGTGCACGGCCTGCCACATGAACTGGCCGTCGGCCTCGCGGAACGCCATCACGATGCCCTTGTCACCCTTGACGTTCGGGTCCTTCATCGCCTCGTTGTTGGTGCCGACGAGCACGTATCCGCTCGACACGACGGGGTTGCCGTAGGTCTGGGATCCCAGCTCCGCGATCCACTTCACGTTCTTCTTCGTCTTCAGGTCCCACGTCGTCGGGAGCCCTTTCATCGAAGACACCATGTTGCGGTCGGGGGTGCCGCCCCACATGGGCCATTCGGGGCCGGGGTCGGAGAAGGCGCCGGCGGCGAGTGAACCGGCCGTCGCAACGGCAAGGACCGAAAGGCTGATTGTTTTCATCGTCATTTCGTATTCCGATACACCTTGATGTTGTCGTAGTAGACCTCGGAACCGCCCGCGGGGTTCGAGGGTACGTCCGCGTAAATACCGGCCGTGCCGTGCGTGCTGCCGATCGGGTCGATGCGTTCGATCGTCCAGGTCGCCGGTTCCGCCTCACCCTTCGGCCACACCTTGCCGCGCGCGCGCACGCGCCCCTTGTCGAGGTTGGTGACCTCGAGCTTCATGGTGTACCAGCGGTCCTTCTCCCACGGGAACGCGACCTTCTGCGTTCGCGTGGTCTCGGGCTGCCAGGGCTGCAGCTCGAGCCGCTGATGTGTGCCGAAGAGCACCAGCTCGTACCGCTGCGCGACCAGGCCGAGGTCCCCCATCTGGCGGCGGCGCTCCATCGCGCGGACATCGGCCTCGATGGTGATATCCGACAGATCGGTCTGACCGAAGAACGGACGCGTGCGCTTGGCAAACGCGAACGGGTTCTCGGCCAGCTTCACCAGCACCTTGCCGCCGTCCAGGTCGCGAACGGCGAACTTACCCGTCGCATTGATCCAGTGGGCCGGCACGGCGGCGTTCTCAAAGTCGAACGTCCAGGGCAGATCGGGGATCACGCGGATCCGCGAGGTCCCGGTGACGCCGCCGACCGCCGCCTTCACGACACCGGCCTGGGCGCCGGCGGCCGCGTCGGCGGTGAACTTTCCGGCGGCAACGCTGCCCTTCAGATTCTCGAGCGTCCACGCGGCGTCGGGCCCTCCCTGGACGGGGTTGCCGTTGGCATCGAACAGCTTCACGGTGAGCGCGATCGACTCGCCCGGCTCGAGGATCAGCTCGGTCGGTGTCACGAGCGCTACCGTCGCCGGCCCGGCGGCCGAGGGGGCGGCCTTCGCAGGCGCCGGCGCTGCAGTCGTATTGGGCGTCCCCTTTGGACCGATCGCATAGAGCGCGTCCATCGACGCGAGGTACACCCGGCCGCGCGCGACGATCGGCGAGGCGATGATCAGCTCCGACTTCTCCGGCGTGCCGAGCCAATCCTGATCGAGGATCTCTGCCTTCGCGGCCGTGGGCCGGATGATGAAGAACTTGCCGCCGGCATCGCCGGTATTCTCGGTGCCGATGTACAGCTTGCCGTCGGCAAAGACCGGCGAGGCCTTGGCGATCGTCCCCAGCCCTTCGCTCCAGGCCGGCTGGCCGGTCTTGAGGTCGACCGCGATCAGAACGCCGCCGTTGTCGACCAGGTACAACCGCTCGCCGTCGGTTACAGGCGATGCGTAGCCGGCCTGCACGCTGCGGGTCAACCATCGCGCGTCCTTGTCGGTGAGGTCTCCCTTCGAGGTCATCGGAACCGCCGCGACCATCCCCATCTCGCTCGACCCGAGGTTTTCTTCGCTGTGCGTCACGATGATGTCGGAGCCGACGCCGAGCGCCGCCGTGTTGAGACCCCGCTGACTGACCCGCCAGCTCCAGATCTTCTCCCCCGTGTTGACCTTCAGCGCGTGCATCGCCCCATCGCTGCCGCCCGAGAAGAACGTGCGGACGCCGCCGACGTCGGCGATGTACGGGTTCGCGTAGACCGTGTCGGTGGGCCGGCCTTCGGGGGCGCTGACGTAGATCGTGCGCCCGGTCGCCTTGTCGAACGAGAGAAAGCGATGCGCGCCATTGGCGGAGGTGCCCCACATGAACGTCAGGCCGCTCACGATCACCTGCTCGCCGTCCACCACCGGCGACGACATGCGTCCGCCGTGCGTCGTCCACATGCCGAACTCCTCGGCGAGGGAGCGCTCCCACAGCAGCTTGCCGTCCTTCGACAGCGACATCAACAGACCGCCGCCGCTGATCGCGAAGATGTTTCCGGTCGAGGGGTCTACCGCCGGCGAGGCCCAGGCGATGCGCCCTGGGGGGACGTCGCTCGTGAAGATGTTGTACCGGTGCTCCCACAACTGCTTTCCGGTGTCGGCGTTGAAGCAGATCAGCCGCTCCTGTAGGGTGGGACCCTGCCCGGACGAGGTCTGCAGGTAGAGGTGGTCGCCGAAGACCACCGGAGCGGAGCGGCTGCCGATCGGCACGCGCCAGGCCAGGTTCTCGCCCGCCGGGGACCATTTCTCGGGCAGACCTGTTTCCGCGGATGCGCCGGTTCGCGAGGGCCCACGCCACTCCGGCCAGTCCGCGCCACTCAGCACCGCGGTTGCCGGCAACAGCAGGGCGGCCGCAACCCACACACGCACACCACGCGAAATTGTGAAAGACATAGCGTCCTCAAGGATAACACTCGCTTTTGACGCGAAATTTCAGGCGCCGGCTGTCCAGGCTCGACCACTACACACCGGGCCGGCAGCTCGCGTCCAATCCCCGGCAGGGCCCGCTTCATCCGTCGCACAGGTCAACTGGTCACGACAGACGGGGTTTGCATGATGCCGCGCCTATAATTCGGGCAAGGAGTCCGCTTTCATGCACCGTCTCGTGTCCATTACGTTCGCCCTGTCAGTTGCGTTGACCTCCGCGCTCGCGGCCGAGAACTGGCCCCAGTGGCGCGGCCCGCGGGGACAGGGGATCTCGACCGAAACTCAGCTGCCGGTGGAGTGGGCACCTGATCGGAACATCGCCTGGAAGACGGCGCTGCCCCACGGCTACTCCTCCCCCATCGTCTGGGGAGACCGCATCTTTCTGACAGCCGCCATGGAAGGGGAAGTCGTGCCGGGCGTCGTGCCGGAGTCGGTGCGCATTCAGCAGCCTCACCCCGACTCGGTCGCCGGCGACAAGAAGCACACACTGAAAGTGCTGGCGCTCGAGACCAAGACCGGCAAGGTCGTCTGGGAACAGACGGCCTATGAGGGGCCGGTGTTCGACGCGCGCCATCGCCGGAGCACGTTCGCAGGCCCGAGCGCGGTCACTGACGGGACGATGGTCTATGCGTACTTCGGCCCCGAGGGCCTCTACGCGTACGACTTCACCGGCAAGCTCGCCTGGAAGGTCGTCGAGAAGTTCCACACGCTCGGGCTCGGTACCGGCACGTCGCCGGTGCTGTTCGAAAACTCGGTCATCATCCAGCGCGATCAGGACGAGAAGACGTCGGTAGTCGTCGCCTACGACAAGACGACCGGCAAGGAGATCTGGAAGACACAGCGGCCCGTCCAGATCAGCTGGTCGACTCCCGTGCTCGTGGACGCCGGCGGGCAGACGGAGCTCGTGACCAACGGCACCGAAAACGTCATCGCCTACGACGCCAAGACCGGAGCGGAGCTGTGGAAGACCAAGGGGGTCGAAAGCAATGCGATCCACACGCCGCTGGTCGGCAAGGGGCTCGTGGTGGTGACGGCGGGATTCCCCGCCAAGCGCATCATCGCCATCCGGCCGGGGAATCAGCCGGCCGAGAAGCGGATCGCCTGGCAGTACGCAAAGGGGACGGGCTACGTGCTCTCGAACATCCTCTACCAGGACCACGTGTATCTCTCGACCGACAACGGCATCGTCACGTGCCTCGAGGCGGAGACCGGGAAGATCGTTTACGAGGGCGGGCGGCCGCCGAAGCCCACTCACTTCATGGGTTCGGCAGTGGCGTACAACGGCATGATCGCGATGACCAGCGAGGACGGCGACACGTTTCTGCTCAAGGCCGGGCCGAAGCACGAGATCATCCGCACGAACACCGTTGACGAACCCGTCTACGCGTCGCTCGCTCTCGCCAACGGGCGGATCTATATCCGCGGCGAGAAGCACCTGTTTGCGATCGGGAACTAGTGTTCCGTCCTCAGAATAGAAACCGTCCGCCGAACTGGTAGCGGCGTCCACGCTGCCGGTTCGTGCGATCCGTCAGATTGAACGTCTCGATCCGCAGCTGCAGGCCGCGTCTGTCGCCAAGGTCCAGATTCTTCAGCAGAGCGAGATCCAGGCTCCGGTGATCGGCGCCTTCCTCGCCGGGTATGTCCGCGTCAGGGTAACCGCTCTGCAGCGTGTACGCTCCAGACAGTTCCAGGCCGCCGAGGATCGTTGCGGCGACTCCCTCCGAAAACCATCGCCGCTCGACGCCAAACGGCAACGCCGCGATGAAAGCGAGGGTGAGCCGGTGACGGGCGTCGAGGGGCGACGGTACACGATCGGCATCGCCGAGCTCTTCCGTCCACTTTCCGTAGGTATACGAAGCAAATACCGTGTTCCCGCTTTCCGATCGCTGGTCGAGTTTCAATTGCATCGCGTCGTACCGGGACGTGCCGAAGTCGCCGGCAACGTCGCTTCCGCGTGTGGCTACGTAAGCCGCCTCGACGGTGCGAGCGTACCCGATCCGACGCAACACGCTGGCGGTCCAGTGGTCGACGCGGCGAAGGTCGGGTCGAATGAGGTCGTAGTCGTGATGAACGCCGTAGCCTCCGCGGACGAGGGTCTGCCCGGCGGGATCCACCGTCCAGGCGACGCCGAAGCGGGGCGAGAACGTGTCGCCGGCATCAGTCTCCTCCGGCGGAGGGGCCGGGGATTCCGGCCGGAATGCCCGATCGTAGCGGACCCCGGCCGACAGCGACACCGCCGGCAGCGCCTGCCAGTCGTCGTGGACGAACAGTCCCCAGCTGCCGGCGGAGTCGGCGACGAGCCCCCGTTCGAGCCGATACCATTCGGCTCCGGCCGAGACCAGATGTTGGCCCTTCGACCACATCGCCATGTTCGCCAGCTGGAACGACTGCGACTCCACGCCAATCACGTCGGTCAGGTCGCCGACGTCGACTCGAGCCACGCCGAAGCGCAGCTCGTTGGTCACCGCGGATGCCGGCACGTGGTGGAAGCTCACGCCGACATTCTGGCCGCGGCGATCGAAGGCGCCGCCGTCGTCCAGGCCGTAACGGGCTGTTATTCGTGACGAGCCATTGAAGATGTGGTCCAGGCGTCCTCCGAGGAGGTGGCCGCCTTCGTCAGTGCCGGCAGCATCGCCGGCGCGGGAGTGTTGGTAATTGCCGAACAGGAACGTCCGATTCTCGGCCAGCGGACCGCCGGCGAAGCCTCCGAGCTGGGAGCGGTCGCCATCCGACTGGACGAACGCGAATGCGCCCCCGGCCGCGCGGTTCGTTCCCGACTTGGTGACGACGTTCACCTGTGCGCCGGCGGCCCGGCCGAACGAGACGTCGTACGTAGACGTCCGGACCTCGAGCTCGCTGATGGCATCCAGTGCAGGACGGGCGGCGGGCCTGCCGAGGCGCGCTTCGATGTCGTAGATGCCGTCGAGGAGGTATCCAGTTGACAGATCGGAGGTCCCGTTGCTTGCCAGTGCCTGGAACCCCGGCATCACGCCGGGTGCGAGCAGCGCAAGGTCGAGATAGTTCCGGCCGTCGAGCGGCAGCTTCGTGATCAGCGACGGGTCAACGCGCGTCGTCAAAGCGGGTGAGTGACGGTCGATGGGAACAGCCGCAGGGCGCAGGTCCGCACCGACGCTGATCGGAACGATTCCGAGGCGGAGGTCCAGCTCGAGATCCTGGTTGACCGACAGGGACGTGCGCACCGCGAAGGTCCGGTAGCGCTCGTCATCTGCCGCGATGCGATATGTGCCTGGCAGCAGCCCCGTCACCGTGTAGCGCCCGTTGTCGTCTGACGTAAAGACTCGCGACTCGCCCGTGGATTCGCTGACCATGCGGAGCGGGATCCCGGGAGCCGGGGCGCCCGCTGGATCCACCACCGTGCCGCGCAACCGGGCACGGTATTGCTGGGCGCTCACGGGTGCCGCCATCAGGGCCGCCAAACTCAACAGACCAATCGTGCGTACCAACATCGGGCTCCTTCCTTCCCGTTTCAAGCAATGCCTGAGCCGTCCCGCATCCAGTAAGATTGCGCCCGTGAAAAAGATTCCTGTTGTCGCGCTCCTCGTCGTCGTTGCCGCCAGCTGCGCCGTCCGCAGCTCGGGCCCCGCCGGTACCGAGGATGCCCTGACGCCTGAGTCTGCCATCAGCGAAACATCCGTTCGCTCCCACATGGAGTTTCTCGCGAGTGACGCGCTGAACGGGCGGGCGAGCGGGACGCGCGACGAATGGATCGCCGTCACGTACGTCGCCGCCCAGCTCCGGCGCTGGGGGCTCGAGCCGATGGGTGAGGACGGTGGCTACGTCCAGACCATCCAGATCGAACGGCCCGAGCTGGGTGCGCCGCCTGTGCTCACGATCGGGGATCGCCATTACACCCACGGCAAGGAGATCACCGTCTCGGCCATGAGCGCTCCGGTCATCGCGGGCGCAATCGCGACGTTCGATGCCGGCGCTCCGGCGCCGAGGGGCAGCGTCATCGTAGTACCGGAAATGACGCGGGAGGCGTCGTCCGGCGTGTCGGCCGTGGCCCTGATACTTGCCAGATCGAACGGATGTGGCGCGGTCCGTACCCAGGCCGGCGCACTCCCACGCGTCGCGCCCCGTACAGTCGGAGCGCCGGCCGCGGCGTCGCGGCCGTCCTGCGTCGCGCTCGATCCCGAAACCTACGCGGCAGCTGAGAAACTGATGGCCGGCACAAAGGTCTCCCTCGAGGGCCCAGTCAAGAATGTGCAGACGACGAATACGTGGAACGCGGTCGGCCGGCTGACCGGCTCCGACCCCCGGCAGGCGCAGCAGATGATCCTGCTGAGCGCCCACATCGATCATCTGGGTACCGGGCGCGGCCAGGCGGTTGCCGGACGCGACACCATTTACAACGGAGCCGACGACGACGCCTCGGGGAGCGTTGCGGTGCTGGAGCTGGCGCAGGCGATGGCCGCCGGGCCTCGTCCCAGGCGGACCATCATCTTCGCGTGGTTCGGCAGCGAAGAGGTGGGCGGGACCGGCTCACGGTACTTCGCCGACAAGCCGGTCGTGCCGCTCGACGGCATCGTCGCGAACCTGCAGTTCGAAATGATCGGTCGGCCCGACGCGAAGGTCCCGCCGCATACCTTGTGGCTCACCGGCTACGAGCGTTCGAACCTGGGGCCGGAACTCGCCAGGCGCGGCGCGAAGCTGGTGCAGGATCCGCATCCCGAGCAGAGCTTCTTCACGCGCTCGGACAACATTCAGTTCGCCCGCCGCGGCGTCGTCGCCCACACCGTGTCGAGCTTCGGGCTGCACAAGGATTACCACCAGGCATCCGACGAGATCGGGACCATCGATTTCGCCCACATGACCGACGCGATCCGGTCGATGCTGGATCCGATCCGCTGGCTTGCGGACTCCGACTTCAAGCCGGACTGGTTGCCCGGCCAGAAGCCACGGTAGCTATCCCGGGCCGCGCACGCTGATCTCGCGCTCCACCCACAGCGGCACAGGGCTGAGACGCAGGTAACGCGCGCGAACGTCCGGCAGGTAGATCGTCATGGGCACCACCCGCTGGTCCTGGAGGGCGGCGGTGAGCGCCGCGTTGCCCGTCCAGCTCTCCCAGACGCTGGTCCATGCGAGCCCGTCGTTCGATGTTTCGATCGCCATGCGGGGTCCGACTTCCGCATACCGCCATCGCAGCGCGATCGTGACGGAGCGCACCACCTGTTCGGCTCCCAGATCGACTGTTGCGTAAGCGGCCGGGCTCCTTACGCGTGTCAGCGGCAGCACGGGCCCCACCGGCGGCACCCTCTCTCGCGGCTGCGGAGGCACGAGAAAGACCGAACCGACTCCCGACTCTTCCTGGAGCACTCCGCCCGCCTCTCGAACGAGTTCCCGCCACTCGCCGCCGGTGTCGTGACGGCGGTGGACGACGACGACCAGGGGGTGGCCCTGGGCGAAGTGCGTGAGGATGCTGGGGTCCCGGAGGCGCAGCGCGTATGACAGCAGTCCGTAATGCGGCGGCGTGTGTCCGCTGTAACCATTGACGACCGGACGGCCGTGCCCGATGGCGCGATACATGGCGCCGAGGCTGACCGACGGTTCATCGGCCGGGAGCTCCAGCACGACGGCGCCGGCGGGGGCATCGATCATGACCCGCTGCGGAGCCGGCGCGATCGGCATGGAGTCGATCCACCCGTCGACGAACAATCCGAGCGCCACGAGAGACGCGGCGAGCACCCGGCGCACGGTGCCGGCCGGGGCGAGCCGGGCGGCTGCCAGTGCAGCGGCGATGGAGATGCAGAGGGTGGCGACCATCCCGAACCGCGCGGGAACGCGCAGCGCGTCAAAGCCGGGCAGCCAGGTGAGGAGCGTGTACGGCCGCAGCAGCAACGCCGCACCGGACCCTTCTTCGGCCGGGCCGAAACACAACGACCAGAGCACGACCGCGGCCAGGGCGTAGAACAGCGCGGGGGACCGCTGCGCGATCGCCCGGCGCATTTGCCGCCGGCCGAGGAGCGCGGCGGCGCCGAGCAGCGCGAGAACGATGACCGTGACGCCGGGGAACAGGAATCCCTCCTGCGTCTCCGCCGCCAGGGTGGGCCAGAACGTCAGCAGGTGCGCAGGTTGCACGAACGAGTCGAGCCGGGCGCTGAACTGCCGCATCTCACCGAACGAGCGTTGAAGGCCCAGGTCATCGTGGATCCCCTTGTAGCGCAGCAACGCCGGGACCAGTAACAGCGAGGACGCGGCAAAGGCTCCCGCCAGCGCGATGCCGCGCCGCCAGCCGCGCCGCCAGTCCACGAACCACAGCAGCCAGAGGCCGACCAGCACTGGAAAGAAGAGCAGGTAATAGCCATTCGACAGGGCCTGCACGAGCCAGGCGGCGGCGAACAGCACCAGCCATCGCCGGCGGCCCTCGTCGAGGTACGCGTGCATGGCGAGCAGCGCCAGCGGCATCCACTGCGCCGTCAGGACCTGAAGATGGGAGAGCTGGCTGGCGCGATACGGCGCGATCCCGAAGGCAATGCCGGCAACCAGGCCGGCGGCCGCGGATCCGGTGAGCCGACGACCCAGCAGGAATGCGAAATACCCCGACAGCCAGCAGCAGAGGATCAGCGCGACGTTGTAGGCCGCCAGCGGATTGAGGCCCGCGCCGTGCAGCGGCGCCGTGAAGAGCGCGATGCCGGCCAGGTGCTCCGACAGCGCGAACGCCCCCGGCATCGGGTAGAAGATCGGCGCGTTCCACCAGGCGTCGGTGAACGGAACCGCCTGTGTGTTCCACCAGAGGATCCAGGCATTGAGGAGCGGGTCGCCGGGATCGTGGGGAATGCGCCACGAGATCCGCGCCGCGACCGGCCACGTCCAGGCGACGGCGAGGGCGAGGAAGAAGGTGAGATATCGCAATGCTGAAGGCTGACGGCTGAATGCTGAAGCACCCTTCAGCATTCAGCATTGCCCGTATCTACTGCGTGCCGCGCCCTGCGCCCCGCGGCCGGGGCAGCGGCTTGCGCGGCAGGACCTGGTCGCGGTTGGCGGCGTGGTACACGAACGCGGCGACGATGACCGCGTTCTTGCGCATGTCTTCTTCCTGGATGCGCTCGTAGGCGTCCATGTTCGAGTGGTGCGTCCGCGTGTCGTACTCGACCGAATCCTGAATGAACTGGAAGCCGGGGAGCCCGACGGCGTCGAAGGCTTGATGGTCGGTGCCGCCGGTGTCGCGGATCGTCAGCGTGTTCATGCCGATGTTATGGAACGGCTTCATCCACGCGTCGAAGACCGGCGCGACGGCTTCGTTGCCCTGAAGGTAGACCCCGCGGATGGCGCCGGTGCCGTTGTCGACGTTGAAGTAGCCGGCGAACTTTGCGTGGGCGGGCTTGAGTGCCATCGTCACGGGGTCACCGAAGTGCTGCAGGACGTACGCGCGGGAGCCCAGCAAGCCCTGTTCCTCGCCGCCCCAGAGACCGATCCGCACGGTGCGACGCAGCTTGACGCCACTCTGCTTCAGAATCCGCATCGCTTCCATCATCACCGCCGACCCGGCGGCGTTGTCGGTCGCGCCGGTGGCGCCGTGCCAGGAATCGAAGTGGGCCCCCAGCATGACGATCTCGTCGGCCTTGTCGGTGCCCGGCAGATCCGCCACGACATTGAACGAGGAGGTGTCGTCGTGGAAGGTGTTCTTGATGTCGGCCTCGATCCTGACCGGCATGTTCTTCTCGAGCGTGCGCGCAATGCGGCCGTAGTGCTCGATCGCGATGACGATCTGGGGCAGGCCGAGATCGGTGACGGTCGGCTGGCGGTTGGCCGTGGCGCCGCCGAGATAGATCGTGCCGCCGTCGCCGCGGCCGGCGGTGATCAGCCCGACGACGCCTTCATCCTTGAAGAACTGCGTGCGCTGGGCGGCGAAGCTCTGGGCACCGCCGCGCCCGCCGCCGGGACCGCCGGCGCGGCCGGGCCCG
>DATFFM010000181.1:0-2161 GCA_035250005.1 Vicinamibacterales bacterium
CGTCAACCCGTACGTCACCGACCGCGGGATGATCCGGCGGATCGAGCGTGCGGCCCGCCGCGGAGTTCGCGTCCGCCTGTTCGTCCCCGCCAACGCGAACAACTGGGCCTGCGCGGCCGCGCAGCAGTTCCACCACCCGAAACTGCTGGACGCTGGCGTCCGGATCCTCGAGTACCCGACGATGCTGCACGCGAAGGCGTTCGTCCGCGACGGCGAAGAGCTGCTGGCGGGAACGTGCAATCTCGAGGCGTGGAGCCTGAAGCGCTTCTTCGAGATCGACCTCCAGGTCTGGTCGAGCGCCCTCGCCGCCCGGTTCGACCACCGGTTCAGCGTCCCTGCCGAGGCGGCGTCCGCGCCGGGTCGGCGGCTCACCGGGACGAGGGAACGGGCCAAGGCCGCGCTGTTTGCCGGCCTGTCGCCGCTGCTCTGAGGTCGAGGGAGGGCGGCGACCCAAGTCAAGTTCGTTGCTTGTAACTCGGATGTAAATCGGTTTAGATCAACGCGCCACAGCCGTTCGCTACCCGTCCGAAGCGCAGAGGAGGTCACATGTTCGCCGCGGATTATCCGTTTCTCGACGTGATGTGGACGATGGTGGTCTTCTTCCTCTGGATCACGTGGTTCTGGCTTCTCATCACGGTGTTCGGGGACGTCTTTCGCCGCGACGACCTCTCCGGTTGGGGTAAGACCGGTTGGCTGATCTTCACGATCGTCCTACCGTTTCTCGGTGTGTTCATCTATTTGGTTACGCAGAACCGCGGAATGACCAGGCGCAACCTTGAGCGGGCTTCGGCCCAGCGCGCACAGCTCGACGATTACGTGCGCGAGACCGCAGGCGGCGGCGCCGCGGCGGAGATCGAGAAGGCGAAGGGGCTTCTCGACAGCGGCGCGCTCACCCAGGAGGAGTTCGACGCGATCAAGCGAAAGGCGCTGGCTTAATGGCCGAGAGGATCGTGTCCTTAGGGCAGCGATAGTGTCGGCGCCGCCGGATACCGGCTGAGATCGGAGACAGGTTCAATCGGGGCGATCGTCCTCGTAGGGATGGCGGCGACCGCGATCGTCCTCGTCTTCTTCGCGATCGACACGCTCCGCAACGCCCCCGAGACGTTCGTCGCGATCGTCGCCATCGCCGCGCTCGCAGTACTCCTCGATCTCGTCTGGAAGCGAATCCGTGGGCCCCGGCAGGAGCCCGATGCGCTGTCCACCGCGCCGTCCGCCGGCCGCTGACTGGGCGCGCACAGGCTCGGAACTCGCTGCGATGACGACTGCTGAGACTGCGTCCACGGCTCGCGCGAGCGGCGCGACGCTCGTGCTGCTGACGCTCGCGGCCGGCCAGTTCTTGATGACGCTGGATACCTCGGTGATGAACGTCTCGATCGCGACGGTCGCGAAGGACGTGGGGACGACCGTCACCGGGATTCAGGGGGCGATCACGGCGTACACGCTCGTTATGGCAGCCCTGATGATCACCGGGGCGAAGGTCGGCGCGCTGATCGGCCGGAAGCGGGCCTTCGCGATCGGCTGCGTCGTTTACGGCTGCGGGTCGTTCACGACCTCGATCGCGCCGAGCCTGCCGGTGCTGCTCCTCGGCTGGTCGTTTCTGGAGGGGGTCGGCGCGGCGCTGATCCTGCCGGCGATCGTTGCCCTGGTGGCCGGGAACTTCCCGGCCGAGCGACGGCCTGCCGCGTACGGGCTCGTGGCGGCGGCCGGCGCGGTGGCCGTCGCTGTCGGCCCGCTGATCGGCGGCTTTTGCACGACGTACTTCTCCTGGCGCTGGGTCTTCGCAGGTGAGGTCGTGATCGTGGCCGCGATCCTGCTCCTGACCCGGCGGATCGCCGATGCGCCGGTCGAGCAGCGCCCGCAGCTGGACGTGGTCGGCGCGGTGCTGTCCGCGCTCGGCCTCGCCGCATTGGTGTTCGGCGTCCTGCGCTCGGGCGAGTGGGGCTGGATCCAGCCGAAGGCCGACGGACCGTCGTGGGCGGGCCTGTCGCCGACCGTGTGGCTGGTGCTGGCCGGCCTGTTCGTGATCTGGGTCTTCTTCCGCTGGGAGGCCCGGCGCGAGGCGCGCGGCGCGGAGCCGCTCGTGCGTCCGGCGATGCTGCGCAACAGGCAGCTGACCGGGGGGCTGACGATGTTCTTCTTCCAGTACCTCGTGCAGGCCGGG
>DATFFM010000182.1:0-10607 GCA_035250005.1 Vicinamibacterales bacterium
GCCACGAACAGCAACGTCACGCCGACCTCGAGCACGCCGGGATCCGAGGTGAACGCACGCAGCAGCGGTCGAGGAACCGACAAAAAGACCGCTGCCGCGCTCGACATGAACAGGACGCCGAAGAGCAGCGCCGTCCACCCGGCGCGGGCCGCACCGTGCGGGTCGCGGCGCCCGACGGCCTGGCCGACGCGGACGGCGCCGGCCGACGAGATGCCGAGCGGGACCATGAAAGAGAGCGCGGCGTAGTTGATCGCGATCTGATGGGCCGCCAGCGACGCTGGTGCGAGCCGGCCCGCCAGCGCCGTCGCCGTGGCGAACGCGCCGACCTCCAGCGTCACCTGCGACGCCGCCGGCAGCCCGAGCTCGAGCAGCCGGCGAAACCACGAAGCCTCCAGCTTCAGCGAGCCGAATACGCTCGTCTTCGCCTCGCGCTCACGATAGAGAATCGTGGCGAGCAGAAACCCCGCCATCGCGACACGCGACAGCACCGTCGCCCATGCGGCCCCCGCGACGCCGAGCGCCGGCGCGCCGAGATGTCCGTAGATCAGCATCCAGTTGACGACCACGTTCACGAGGTTCGCGGCAAAAAGGGCGATCATCACCGGCCGCACGATCCCCATGCCCTGCAGGTACCGCCGGAACGCGGCATACAGCAGCAGCGGCAGCACACTCCACGCCACGATCGCGAGGTATGGCTTGGTCAACACCAGGACGGACGGCGCGATCCCCCACTGATCGAGCCCTGAGACGATCCACAGCAGCAGCGCGGTGATGGGGATGCTGAGACCAACGGCCAGCACCACGCCGTGCACCAGCCAGCGATGACATTCGTCGATGTCATCGGCGCCGAAGGCCTGCGACACGAGCGTGTCGAGGCCAAGCAGCAGGCCCATCGCAAAGATGCTGACGCCCATGAAAATCGAGGAGCCGAGGCCGACCGCGCCGATCGCGTCGGGGCTGATCCGGCCGACCATCAGCGTGTCCACCATGCCCATGACCATCCAGCCCAACTCGGCGAGAACAACCGGCAGGGCGAGATGGAACATCGGGCGGAACTCGGCGCGAAGCGTGCTGATGGCGGGAAGCATCCAGGGTGAATTGTACCGGGACGCCGGAGTATGCTTCGCTGGATGCCTCACACAGTGCTTCTATTGACCGCGGTCTTCGTCATTGGCATTCAGCAGCCGGCGAAACCGGAAGCGACGTCGCTCCTCGGTGCGCCGCTGTTCGCGCCTCAACAGTCCGCCGAAACCCGCGCGGCACTGGAGAAGAACCTGGCCGCCGCACGGGCGGACTTCGAGAAGAACCCCGCCAGCGTGGATGCGTCGATCTGGCTTGGACGCCGGACCGCGTATCTCGGACGCTATCGCGAGGCGATCGCCGTGTTCTCAGCCGCCATCCAGAACCATCCCACGGACGCGCGGCTGTACCGGCACCGCGGCCATCGCTACATCAGCGTCCGCGAGTTCGACAACGCGATCGCGGACCTCTCGAAAGCCGCCGCGCTGGTAGCGGGACGGCCCGACGAAGTGGAGCCCGACGGCCAGCCCAACGCCAGGAACCTCCCGACCAGCACGCTGAAGACGAACATCTACTACCACCTCGGGCTCGCGCACTACCTGAAAGCGGAGTTCGCGCCGGCGGCGGACGCCTACGCTCTGTGCATGGCCCATTCGAAGAACGCCGACATGCAGGTCGCGACGGCGCACTGGCAATACATGACGCTGCGCCGGCTCGGCCGCGACGCCGAGGCCGGCAGCGTGCTCCAACCGATCACCGGCGGGATGCCGGTGATCGAGAACGCTTCGTATCACAAGCTGCTGATGATGTACAAGGGGGCGGCCGATGCCGACGCGCTGCGTGCCGCGTCAAAGGCAGCAGCGCTCGATGCCGTGACCATCGGGTACGGCGTCGCCAACTGGCATCTTTACAACGGCCGTGAGCCGGCCGCGCGGAAGATCCTGGAAGAGATCGTCGCGGAGAACGCGACGACGCAATGGGCGGGCTTCGGCTACATCGCCGCCGAGGCCGACCTCGCGCGGATGCGCAGGCGCTGATCCGGGTCGAAGAACTTCCCGAGCATCTGCAGCACCCGGTTCTGATAGGCGGCAGGATCGAGAGCGATCGGCCGGCCGTTGAATGGGGCGCGTGCGAACGGCGTCATCGCGAACCGAAAGTCGACGCCGCCGGTTTGCCCGTGCAGATTGATTTCGAGGGTATCGTCGCTCCGCCGCTCGCCGCGATCCGAACGGACGGTGATCGGGGCGTCCAGCTCGAAGCGCAGCGCCCAACGGGTAGCCCTGATCTCGCGCACGCTGCTCCACGGAAACTCCGCTTCGGGGACGGCGCCGACCGGCAGGCAGCCACCGAGCGCACGCCACAGGTCCACTCGCTCGGGCCCCGGGAAGTCGGGTACTCCGAAGTGAGTGCGCAGCGGACCGGCAATCTGCCCGAACCGGAAGATCCGAATGCTCTCCCGATCGAAAGCGACCAGGAAAAAGCTCCGCGGATCGATGTCGAGCAGCGTGGCAGTCCAGACGATCGCACTCCCGTTGTCGAGCACGCGCTCCCATGCGCGCTCGGCCTTCGTCGCATCGACCGCCATCACGACGTACTGCCGCGCGAGGTAGCCGTGGGCGAGCAGATTCCGCTCGTCGAGCTCCCTGGCCCGCTCGGCGAGCCTGACGGATCCCTGGTTCAGGTTGCCGATCTCCCGCGGCTCCTTCCAGACGCCGAACGGTTCCCACCAGGGCTCGCGCGGCCGCAGGACGTTCATCGACTGGGCTTCCGTCGTGAGCCGGTAGCTGTCGGGCATGATCCCGGTCTCGTCGCACGTCGGCCCCTGAGGTGAAGCCGGGACCTGCCGGACGGCGTCGGCAGGCAGAATAGTGAGAAGACCCGCGGCAACGATGGCCAAACCGAACAGACCGGCACGACGCATGAGACATCCTCCCGAACGGCCGCCAAAGCGCAACGCATGTGCCAGACGTGCCGGGCTGATTTCTCGAAGGTTTTCGAAGGGACGATGGGACGGTGCCCTGAAGGAAGGACGAAACGCCTGGGACGCTGACCTCTACCGGCGCGGCCGCTGCCGCCTGTTCCAGTAGTCCACGAGCCGCCGCAGCTCCTTGAGCGGGTCCGCCTCGGAGGCCTCATCGACCTGGAGCCGCAGCACGACGTCGTTGTTCAACCAGACGCCGCCGTTTTTCTTCACGATCAGCATCGCGGCCGACTGCATGCCGCGCTTGTCGCCGCCGGCCGCCTGCCCCGCGTCGAGCGCCGCCATCAGCCGCATTGACAGGTGCCCCTCGGTCTTTTCGAATGCCGCCACCATATCGGCGACCACTGCTTCACCGGCGAGGATGTTCCCCTGGGCGGTGCAGAATTTCCCCGTTTTGTGACCCGCCCACGGGGTCGCGCCGGTCCCGGTGTGAACGGCGTAATTCCCCTGCGCGTCCATCACTGCGAACTGTCGCCCTGCCTTGGGCCAGGGCTGGCCTCGGTAACCGGGATCGGGGTCGCTGTCGAGGATGGCCGTGATGATCGCTTCGGGCTTCATGCCGGCGCGCAGCAGCGCCAGCCCTTTCGGGCCGTAACTGACGTCGACGATCGCCTGAGTCGTGACGATACCGACTTCGGCCTCGGCCCAGAGCACGCCGTTGCCGACCGAGAACACCCGCGATTGAACCGCGCCGCCAACCTCACCGCTGGCGGGGTCGTATCCGAGGATGGAGAAGGTCGCGACCGGATCGGGAGCTGGCGCCTGCGGGTACACCGGGACGCCGAGGAGAAGCGCACACGCCAGCAGTGCTGCCGCGAGCCGCCGCATCCGGTTCAGGCCTTCCAGGGGTTCAGGTTCTGAAGCCACTCCACGCGGGTGAGGTCGTTATAGATGACGGTCACCATCAGCGTCACCAGCAGCACGAACCCGACCATCAGCATCTTCTCCTTCACCTGCAGGGAGAAGTCGCGGCGCGACACCCCTTCGAGCCCGAGGATCAGGATGTGGCCGCCGTCCAGAACCGGGATCGGCATCAGGTTCAGGAGCCCCAGGTTCAGGCTGATCATCGCCATCAGGGTAAAGAGCTCCAGCCACCCTTGCTGTGCCGCACCGCCCGACATCTCCGCGATGCCGATCGGCCCCATCAGCTGTTTCATCGGCGTCTCGCGGGTGAACAGCCCCTTCAGGGTCTTCATGATCAGTTTCGTCCACTCCCAGTTCTGGATCAGACTGAGCTTGAACGCGCCCGGGAGCGTCGGGTCGGCGTGTCGAACCTCGGAGCCCCAGAACAGCGCTCCGACGCGCACCGTGTCACCAATCGTGCGTGGGATCACGGTGACCTGCTCGACCGTGCCGTTCGCACGCCTGACATCGAAGACCACCGGCTTGTCCGGATGCATCTTGATGATCTCGACCAGGCGGTCGTACCGGATGTTCGACTCTCCCGCGGCGCCGAGGATGACGTCCCCCGGTCTCAGACCGGCCAGCTCGGCGGCTTCGTTCGGGCTGAGCTGCCGCACCTCCGGGTTGAGCACCGGGACTATGCCGATGTCGCCGATCTCGAACTTGCTCAAGGCAGAGGGGGTGATCCGCCGTTCGAACGTCTTGCCGTTCCGTTCGACCTGCAGCGTCACGACGCGGTTCGCCTTCGGCGCGATCTCCAGGGAGAAGTCCTTCCAGTTGGGAACGGGATTCCCATCGACCGCGACGATCCGGTCGCCAACTTCGAGGCCCGCGTCCCGGGCAACGGAGCTGTTGGCGAACGATCCGATCACGACCGGGTCGGTTTCGTAGGCGGCGGTGGGCGCGCCCTGGTAGATGACCAGCGCCATCACGAGGATGGCCAGGCCGAGGTTCATCACCGGCCCCATGACCAGCACCTGGAACCGCTGCCATTTGCTTTTCGAGAGGAACTCGTCGGGCGCCCCGGTGCGATTGTCTTCAGGGTTTTCGCCGGCCATCTTCACGTAGCCGCCGAGCGGGATGGCGCTGATGCAGTACTCGGTGTCGCCGCGCTTGATCGTCAGCAGCTTGGGACCGAACCCGAGCGAGAACGTCAGCACGCGAACCCCGATGCGCCTCGCCATCAGGAAGTGCCCGAGCTCGTGTACGAAAATCAGCACGCCGAGCACGAAAACGAATGACAGAATCGTTGTCACGCGGATCTTTCTGTATGTGTGGAAGCCGGCTGGCCATCGGGGGAACCGTCTTTGTTATTCCCCTGCATGGACTTAGCCGGAATTGTCTTCCGGTTTTCGGCGTTGGCTGCAAAAAAACAGCCAGCGAGTGACCGTGTCGTCCCGCCTCTGATTTTACCGCACGGCCTCGGCCATCGCGAAGTCGCGGGCCCAGCGGTCGATGCCACGGACGTCTGCCAGGCTCTGCAGGGGCCGCGCACCCGTCCGCTCGTATTCGTCCATCGCCCGGCCGATCAGGTCGGCGATCGATGGGAACCGCAACTCCCCGAGGAGGAACCGGGCGACCGCCACTTCGTTCGCCGAATTGAGCACGATCGGCAGCCCGGCATCCCCTTCGAGCGCCCGGAATGCCAGAGCCAGGCACGGGAACAGCGCCGTATCGGGGGGCTCGAAGTCCAGCCGGCTGGCGCGGCCGAGATCCAGCGGCGGAAGCGGCGCGGCCCAGCGCTCGGGGTAGGAGAAGGCGTACTGGATCGGCAGGCGCATGTCGGTCACGCCGAGCTGGGCGATGATCGAGCCGTCCGTGAGCTCCACCATCGAGTGCACGACCGACTGCGGATGCACGACGACGTCGATCCGGTCGCGGCCCACGTCGAACAGCCAATGCGCCTCGATCACCTCGAGCCCCTTGTTCATCAGGGTTGCGGAATCGATCGTGATCTTCGGCCCCATCCTCCAGGTGGGATGCTGCAGCGCGTCTTTGGGGGTGACCATCCCCAGATCGGCTGCCGAGCGGCCCCGGAAGGGGCCGCCCGACGCCGTCAGGATCAGCCGCCGAATCTCGCCGGTCTCGCGCCCGTGGAGGCACTGGTGAATCGCGTTGTGCTCGCTGTCGACGGGCAGCACGAGGACGCCACGTTCGCGCGCCGCCTTCATCACGATCGCCCCCGCCATCACGAGGATCTCCTTGTTGGCGATCGCTATCGTCTTTCCCGCGGCGATCGCCGCCAGGACCGCGTCGAGGGCCGCGGTCCCCGACGAGGCGAACAGGACGATGTCCGCCTCCGGATGCGTGGCCACCGCGATCAGCCCGTCGGCGCCGCTGAGGACGCGCGCCGGACCGGCGCCGCGTCGCCTGGATGCCGCTTCGGCCTCCGCGGCCGCCGCCGGCGAGGCCATCGCGATCGTGTGCGGCCGGACTTCGCACACCTGCTCGACGAACCGGCCGATGTTCTCCCCTGCCGCCATCGCGACGATGGAGAGCCGGTCGGGATGCGCCGCGACGACGGCGAGCGCGCTCTGCCCGATGGAGCCGGTGCAGCCGAGGATGGCGACGCGTTTCATCAGAGGCGGAGGTACCGGACGAAGGCGTAGTACAACGGCGCCGCGAACAGCCAGCTGTCGATGCGATCGAGCACGCCGCCATGGCCCGGGATGATGTGCGACGAGTCCTTCACGCCGGCGCTGCGCTTGAGCATCGACTCGAAGAGATCGCCGACCATCCCGAGCGCCGTGATGCAGGCGCTCACGAGCACGAGCAGCACCGCCGGCGCGTCGGGGAACACCCACCGGCCTCCGATCGTCATCGCCAGCGTGCCGAACACCAGCCCGCCGATCGCGCCTTCGACCGTTTTCTTCGGACTGATCGCCGGCGCCAGCGGGCGGCGGCCGAACGCCCGCCCGCAATAGAACTGGGCCGAGTCGCTGATGACGATCGTCACGAGCAGCAGCAGGACGGCTTCGCGCCCGGCGAATCCGTGCACCGCGGCAATCGCGCCGAGCGGCAGGCCGATATAGGCGATCGGCAGGATCGCGGCCGCGGCGTCGCGCAGCACCCCCGGCCCGGGAGCGCCCCGGGCGACGGCCAGCGCGCCCGCGGCGATCACCGCGCTCATCAGAATGAGCTCGGCCGACAGATAGGCCCCCCCGACCGCGATGCACCCGGCGACCACGGCGACGGCCACGATCAGGCGCGGCAGGCGCGTGTCGAGCGCCTCGACGATCGCGGCGTACTCGAAAAACGCCAGGAGCGCGGCGGCGGCGGCAAGCGCGAGGGTCGCCGCCGGCGGCAGGTACCAGACCGTACCGATCACCAGGGGCAGCAGGACGAGCGCGCTGAGAACGCGCGCCATCAGCGGCCGGCGACCACCGGCTGGGTGATGCCGCCGTAACGCCGATCGCGCTTCTGGTAGTCGATGATCGCTTCGAGGAGGTGGCGTTTGCGGAAGTCGGGCCACAGGGTGTCGGTCACCCAGATCTCCGCGTAGGCGATCTGCCACAGCAGGAAGTTGCTGACCCGCATCTCGCCGCTCGTGCGGATCAGAAGGTCCGGGTCGGGCTGACCGGCCGTGTACAGGAATCCGGAAAAGCGGGCCTCGTCGAGCGCGTCGGGATCGACGCCGCTGGCCAGCATCCGCCGGGCGGCTTCGACGATCTCGGCGCGGCCGCCGTAATTCAGCGCGATGTTGAACTGCATGCCGGTGTTCGACGCCGTCCGGTCTTCGGCGGCCTTGAGCTCGGTCTGCACGTCGGCCGACAGCTCCTCGAACCGGCCGATCACCTTGAAACGGATGTTGTTGCGCAGCAGCGTGTTCAGCTCGAGCCGCAGGTAGCGCTTGAGCAGCGACATCAGCGTCGAGACCTCGGTGACCGGCCGCTTCCAGTTCTCTACCGAGAACGCGTACAGCGTCAGCACGCGGATGCCGAGCCGCGCCGAGCTTTCGACGATGTCGCGCACCGACTCGATGCCGGCGCGGTGCCCTTCGACGCGCGGGAGGTGCCGCTGGGCGGCCCAGCGGCCGTTGCCGTCCATGATCACGGCGACGTGCTGCGGCAGCCGTTCGAAGTTCACCTGCCGCGCCAGGTCCTCTTCGGGGGATCCCGCCGGCACCACTGCAAGCAGATCGTCGAGCGACATCTATGTCGCTATTTTATGCGAATAAAGGACTTCGCGGAGGATCAGCCCGGCCGCGGGAGCGGTCGTCCCGGCGCGTTCGCGGTCTTTCGACGCGAGGATCACCCCAAGATCCTCGATCGAGCGGCGGCCGACGCCGATTTCCACCAGCGTGCCGGCGATGGTGCGGACCATGTGCCGCAGAAATCCGCTGCCTTCCATCCGCAGCACCAGCGGATCCTCGGAAGTGCCGGTCCCCTGCCACTCGATCCGCCGCACCGTCCGGACCGACGTGCGGACGTTCGATCGGGGTCCCTGGAACGCGCCAAAGTCATGCTCCCCGACGAGCCCGGCCGCCGCCGCGCGCATGACCGCGACGTTCAGGGGAGGCACGACCAGCCACACGTAACGCCGCACCAGCGGCGACGCGAAGGGACCGTTGACGATGCGGTAGTCGTAGACCTTGCCGGTCGCGCTGAATCGTGCGTGAAAGTCGTCGGGCATGACCTCGGCGCGGGCGACCCGCACGTCGAGCGGCAGCACCGCATTCAAAGCGCGCGCGAGAGTGTCGGGTTCGATCGATGCGGTCAGCCTGACGCTCGCCACCTGCCCCAGCGCGTGAACGCCGGCGTCGGTCCGGCCGGCGCCGTGCACGGTGACGTCGCCCCCTTCGATCGGCCGAAGCGCGTCCTCGAGCAGCCCCTGAATGGATGTCCCGGTCGCCTGGCGCTGCCAGCCGACGTACTCGGTGCCATCGTACTGAAGAAGGAGTTTCAGGACTCGCATGCACACAACGACAAACTTCAAACGACAAACTTCAAAGGCCCAAAGCCCCACCACGGACGGTTTGCTTCCTGGAGTTCTGGAGTGTGGAGTTGACGTTTTGAAGTTGACACGCTCGCCCGCTCAGACCCGCGAGCCTGGCTTCGTGAGCGGCTCGCCTCGGACGCACAGCGGGCAGGATTCGGGCTGATACGTCGGCACCTCCAGATTCACCAGCGCGTAGAACGGCAGGCCGAGCGTCGCGTCGTTCCGGCCGCGGTCGATGATGGCGGCGGCGCCGATCACCGTCGCGCCGGCCGCGGTCGCGACCTCGACGGTCTCACGCGTCGAGCCGCCGGTGGTGATGACGTCTTCCACGACGAGCACCCGGTCGTTCGACGACAGCGAAAAACCGCGCCGGAGCATGAGCGTGCGGTCCTGGCGCTCCGCGAAGATCGCGCGGACGCCGAGGGCGCGGCCCACCTCCTGCCCGATCACGATGCCGCCGAGCGCGGGCGACAGCACCGCCGTCGCGGCCAGGTGCCGCGTCCGCGCCGCCAGCGCTTCGCCGAGGGCCGACGCAAATTCCGGGTACTGCAGCACCAGTGCGCTCTGCAGGTATCGTTCGCTGTGAAGCCCGGACGACAGCCGGAAATGGCCCTCCAGCAGCGCGCCGGATTGCCGGAAGAAATCCAGAACGTCGCTCATCGCAATTTCGATCCGTTCGACGTGCCGACGGCCCGATCGGCTCCCCGCAGATGGCTCTCGAACAGCTTCAGGATCCGCTTGTACTCGTCGGCCCAGCTCGTCTCCTCCGTGAACCCGTGGTCCTCGACCGGATAGGCCGCGAGCTCCCAGTTCTCCTTCCGCAGCTCGATCAGGCGCTGGGCGAGGCGCACGGAATCCTGGAAGTGGACGTTGACGTCCACCATGCCGTGGCAGATCAGGAGCGCTCCCTTGAGCCGGTCGGCGAAGTAGATCGGCGAGCTCTTGCGATAGGCCTCCGCGTCTTTCTGGGGGATGTTCAGGATGTTCGAGGTATAGCCGTGGTTGTAGCGCGCCCAGTCGGTGACCGGCCGCAAGGCCGCTCCCGCGGCGAACACGTCGGGGGTGGTGAACATCGCCATCAGGGTGATGAATCCGCCGTAGCTGCCGCCGTAGACACCGATGCGCCGGGGGTTCACGCCCTCCCGGTCCACCAGATACTTCGCGCCATCGACGACGTCTTCGAGGTCCTTGCCGCCCATGTGGCGGTAGATCGCGGTGCGCCAGTCGCGCCCGTAGCCGGAGCTGGCGCGGTAATCGGCGTCCAGCACGACGTACCCCCGCGCGGCCAGCAGGTTGTGGAACATGTACTCGCGGAAGTAGGTGGACCAGTACTTGTGTGCGTTCTGCAGGTAGCCCGCCCCGTGGACGAAGACGACCGCCGGCCTCGACGGATCCCGCTTCGCACCGATCATCTCCGGCGTGAACAGCCGTGCGTAGACGTCCACGCCGTCGCGCGCCTTGAACGTGATCACCTTCGGGTCGATCCACTTGAAGGCCCGCCAGGCAGCCGTCGGCGTCGTGGTGACCTGTCTAGCCTGCGCGCCCGGCTTGTTCGGCATCACGTAGACCTCGGGCGGCTTGGTGCTGTAGGAGTGAATCAGCCCGAGGCTCGACTCGTCGGGCGACACCGTGGCCTCGTTGGAGCCGGTCATCGAGGTGATCTTCGTCCGCGCACCGCCGTCGAGCCCCAGCGTGTACAGGTGCCGCTCGCCCGGATGATTCTCGGTCGACGTGATGTAGAACTTCTTCACGTCGCCGGCCACCT
>DATFFM010000183.1:0-7776 GCA_035250005.1 Vicinamibacterales bacterium
TGGTGCCGTCCCCGGCCCCGGCGCCGCCCGCAACGGCCGCAACCCAGGAGCGCGAGGCTACCCGGCAGACGTCCGGCAACGTTACCTGGTCGGAGAACGGCGAGAAGCTGTCGATCAACTATCGCGGGGCGTTCACGCTGAACGACACCGACACCGATATCGCGCGGGTATCGCCGGGCGGTTACCTGAAGATCAGCGAGGGCGGATGGCTCCGAGGCCGGTCGCTCGAGCTCACGGCCGATGATTCGGGCAACATCACGCGGCGGTTCCGGGTCGGCAATGACGAGCGCCCGTACGAGCCCGAGGGCCGGCTCTGGCTCGCCCAGGTGCTGCCGCGGTTCGTCCGGCAGACGGGATTCGCGGCGAAGGAGCGGGTGGCACGGTTGCTCGCGAAGGGGGGCGTGCCCGCGGTGTTGGAGGAGATCTCCCTCATCAAGGGCGACTATGGCAGAAAGGTGTACTTCCTCCAGCTGCTCATGCAGGCTCCTCTCGACGCGGCCGCCGCCCGGCGCGTGCTGGAACAGGCCGGACGGGAGATCGATTCCGACTACGAGCTCGCCACGACGCTGATCGCCGCCGCTGAAAAGCTCCTGATCGACGACGCGACCCGCAAGGCTTATTTCGACGCCGCCCGGAACATCGAGTCCGACTACGAAATGCGGCGGGTCTACAGCGCCGCGCTGAAGCGGGGCACGATCACGCCAGGGCTGATGGCCGGCGTCCTCGAGGCGTCACGCGACCTCGGCTCCGACTACGAGGCGGCATCGCTGCTGCTGGAGATCGTGCAGCAGCACGCCATCGAAGGGGCGGTGCGTCAGCCGTTCTTCAGCGCGCTCGAGACGATCGAGTCCTCGTATGAGAAGGGTCGGGTGCTTCAGGCACTCCTTCGCCGGTCCGATCTCTCCGCCGACACGCTGCTCGGCGCGGTGACCGCGGCCGGCACGGTCGGGGGCGACTACGAGACCGCGCAGGTCCTGCTTGCTGCCAGCCGCTCGCACACGATCAGCGGCGCGACGCGAGAGGCCTACATCAGGGCCGCCGAACGGCTCGGCGATTACGAGCGCAGCCGGACGCTCGCCGCGCTCGTCCGCGCCGAGAAGCGCTGAGCTACAAGGTCGGGTTCATCGTGTGCCACTTCGTGGCGCGCTCATACGCCAGCGCCACGCGCAGCATCGTGGCCTCGTCATAGAGCCGGCCCGTCACCATGATCTCGATCGGCGTGTTGTTGACGAATCCCGCCTTCAGCGCCACCGCCGGATGCCCGGTGAGGTTCGTCAGGCCCAGGCTCGAGCTGTTGGTCGGCGTGATGAATGCGTCGCACTTCGACATCACGGCGTCCATCTGCCGCATCAGCAGGGTGCGCGCCCGCTGACCGCGGATGTACTCCACTGCGGGCACGAACCGCGCGGTGCGGAAGGTGTTCGGCCACGAGCCGAGCGACTGATCCGCAATGTCGGAGCTGCGGGTGAGATCGTCGAAGGCGGCCGCCGCCTCCGTGCTGAGTAGGAAGCTCAGCATGTTCGACAGCCGGTTCGGCGGCAGCTCGATCGGCTCGAGCGCCGCGCCGGCCTTGCGGTAGACGTCGAGCGCGTCGTTCAGCAGTTTCAGGCGCTCGGCGGCGCGTTTGCGCTGCTCTTCCGGCGACAGCCCGCCGCGGCCACGGCCTTCACCACGGCCTTCGCCGCGTCCGGCCGCGTCCCCGCGCCCGGCAGCGTCGCCTCGTCCACGCCCGCCTTCGTCCCCTCGCCCCCCCAGCTGCGGCGGCTCGAATTCGGCCTTGACGTAGCCGATCCGCAGCTTCGACAGCGGCACGTCCGGGTTCCACGCAAACGGCGCGTCGACGACGGTGTCGTCGCGTCCGTCGGGGCCGTAGATGGCGTTGAACACCAGCGCGCAATCTTCCACCGACCGGCACATCGGACCGATCTTGTCCATCGTCCAGCTGAGCGCCATCGCGCCGTGTCGGCTTATGCGTCCGTAGGTCGGACGCATGCCGACGACGCCGTTCACCGCGGATGGAGAAATGATCGAGCCGCGTGTCTCGGTGCCGATGGCAAAGCCCACCAGACCCGCGGCCGTCGCCGAACCCGGCCCGGCCGAGGAGCCACTCGACCCCTGCTCCGGATTCCACGGGTTGCGCGTCTGGCCGCGGAACCACCGGTCCCCCTGGGCGAGCGCGCCCATCGACAACTTCGCCACGAGCACGGCTCCCGCGTTCCGCAGGCGTTCCACGACCGTCGCGTCGTAATCGATCACCTGCGTCTGGAAGGGCCCTGCGCCGAACGTCGTCGGGATCCCCTTCGTGGCGAACAGGTCCTTCGCGCCCCACGGGATCCCGTGCAGCGGCCCGCGGTACTGGCCCGCTCTGATCTCGCGGTCGGCGGCGGCCGCCTGCGCAAGCGCCAGCTCCTCGGTCAGGGTGACGACGCAGTTGAGGCGCGCGCCGTGCGTCTTCAGCCGCTCGAGATACATCTTCGTGAGGTCGGTGGACGACACCTCCCGCCGCTGCACGAGCGGCGCGAGCGCGGTCACCGGCAGGAACGCGAGGTCCTCGATCGAGCCGCGCCGGCCCGCCGGCGGCTGGAGCGCGACCTTGATCTTCGCTCCCGGTGTAGCCCCCGGCTTCGGCCGCTTGCCCGGCAGATACGGACGGAAGGTGACCGCCGGCTCGGTGTCGAGCGGCACGTCGAGCGCGCGCAACTGCTCGTACGTGTTCAGGTTGCGGTTGACGCCGCCGAGCGCGGCTTCGTCCTCGGCCGTCCCGAAATCGACCCCGAAGATCTTCTCGGCGCAGTCGAGCGTCTCGAGGCTGATGGCCGCGGCGGCGCGCTGCGGCTGCTGGGACTGCTGCGCGACCGCGGGCGCGGCAAGGCCCGCGGCGACGGCGGCGGGGATGGTCTTCAGAAATCGTCGGCGGGCCACACCCCGGGCCTCGGGGCGGCTGTCTTTTCGGCGCATGGAGCCTCCAGGTGGCGATAGCATACAACGCCCGTCCGGGTAGAATGCGGGCGTATGACCGCCGACGCTCCGATGTGCGTTCTGCTCGTGGAAGACGACGCATCGTACGCCGCGCTGATTGCCGCGGAGCTTCAGGGCGCCGCGATCGACCTCCACCAGGCCGGCTCGCTCGCCGCCGCGGCATCCGAGATTCCGCGGCGCAGCTTCGACGCGATCCTCCTGGACCTTGGCCTGCCCGACAGCAGCGGCATCGACACCGTCCGGCGGATGCACGAGGCGGCCGGCGCCGTCCCGATCGTCGTGCTGACGGCGAACGACGACGAAACGCTGTCGGTGCTCTCGATGCAGCGGGGCGCGCAGGATCACCTGCTGAAGAGCGACGCCGACGCGAGCGCGCTGGTCAGGTCGCTGCGGTACGCCCGCGAGCGCGGCGCGTTCCGCCAGTCGCTGCTCGAAAGCGAGATGCGGTTCCGCGCCCTGGTCGAGAACAGCTACGACGCGATCACCCTCCTCGACGAACACGGACGCGTCACCTACGACAGCCGGTCGATCGAGCGCGTGATGGGCTACACGCCGGAGGAGCGCTTCGGGCAGGACCTCGGGACCTCGCTGCACGAAGACGACGTACCCCAGATCGCCGAGCGGTTTGCCTACTGCCTTGGCCACCCCGACGAGATCCTGCACGCGGACTACCGGTTCCGGCACAAGGACGGCTCGTGGCGGTGGGGTGAAGCGGTCGGCGTCAACCGGCTCGCGGACCCGGCGGTGCGGGCGATCGTCGTCAACCACCGCGACGTCACCGACCGCAAGACGGTCGAGACCGCGCTCCGCCACAGCGAAGAACAGCTCCGGCAGGCACAGAAGATGGAGGCGATCGGCCGCCTCGCCGGAGGAGTCGCCCACGACTTCAACAACGTGCTGACCGCGATCTACGGGTACACGGACCTGTTGCTCGACCAGTTCAGCCTCGACGATCCGCGCCGGGCCGACCTCCAGGAGATCCGCCGCGCCGCCGAGCGCGCGGCCTCCCTGACCCGCCAGCTGCTCGCCTTCAGCCGCAAGCAGATCATGCAGCCGCGCCGGCTCGATCTCAATCAGGTGATCGCGACGATCCGCACGCTGCTGCAGCGGCTGGTGGGGGAGGACCTCGTCCTTGCGATCCGGACGGATCCCGAGCTCGTGGCCGTGCACGCCGATCCCGGTCAGATGGAACAGGTCCTGATGAACCTCGCGGCGAACGCGCGCGACGCCATGCCCGAGGGAGGTCAACTGACGATCGCGACGCGCAACGAGCGGGTGGCGGAGCTTTCGGCGGCCCGGCCGGGTCTGTCGCCCGGCCTGTACGCGGTGATCGAGATCACCGACACCGGCAGCGGGATGCCGGCGGTCGTCCAAGCCCATGTCTTCGAGCCGTTCTACACCACCAAAGAGCTCGGCAAGGGGACCGGTCTGGGGCTCGCGACGGTGTACGGGATCGTGAAACAGACCGGCGGGGGAATCTATCTGGAGAGCGACGAGGGGCAGGGGACGACGTTCGCCGTCTACCTGCCCCAGGCCCCGGAGTAGCGGTTATTTCTTTTCCTTGAAACCCGCCGGAATGTCCAGGTCGGTCCCCGCGACCGCCGCGGAGACTTCCTGGAACTCGTGCTGCGCGGTGAAGATCGTGCCGCGCTGCGTCGTCTCCCCCTTCTTGATCATCTTGCGGGCGAGCATGCCGCCGAGCCCGCCGCCGCCGGAGTTGCTCTGGTTGGCGGCTTCAGCCATCTGCGCCTTCGACTTCACCGCCTCGAAGGTCGTCGTGGTCGCGAGCGGCGTGCCCTTGAGCTTGTCCCCCTCCTGCTTGAGGCGCTCCGAGGCCTGCTGGAACATCGGGTACATCGCCATGACCATCGCCACCTGCTCGGCGGCGAGGCCGAGCGCGTCGGCACCGTAGAGCTGCTTGTAGTAGCGGAGGTCGAAGTCGCTCAGCTCCTTGAGCGAGGCGATCTCGGGGCCCAGCCATGAATCCGCGGTCATCACGAAGCCGCCGCCGTCTTCGAGCGCCTTGCCCTTTTCGCGCACGGTCGTCGTCATGATCACCTGACGGGCGTCGTGCCCGGCGATCTGCCGGCGCTGGCCGGTTTCCTTCGCCTCGAAGTCGACTTCCCACTCCTTGCGCGGCTCCTCCGGTTTCGCCTCTTCCTTCTGGCCCTCCGCGCGGGCCACGTCCTCCTTCGCCTTTTCCTGCGCTTCCTTCATCCGGCGGCGCATTTCTTCGAAGGTCGTGACCTGGTACTGCTTCTTCTTGAAGTCGATCTCGTACAGCTTCTCTTCACCCAGATCGATGATCTGGCCGGTGTTGTCGTTCAGGGTCGCCTTGCGGTTGCCCTTCACGGCCGTCGTCGAGACGATGCCTTCTTTTGCGGCTTTGCCGCCGAACATGCCGACCACGCGGCCGAGCATGCCTTCGAATTTGATCTGGGTCTTTTCACGGGTCTTCACTTCGGCCGCAAGCGGGCTGCCGAGCACGGCGATCAGGGGCAGCGCCAGCGCGCCGGCGATCAACGAACGTCTCATCGGTTTTCCTCCAGGGGAGCCGCGATGCGTGCCGCACCGCCCGGTCATTCTACCAAGCCGCGGCCGGGTTGGGAGGGCGGCGGCACGCCCGCCCAACTCAGCGGTTGAGCAAAACCTGGCGCCAGCGGCTAGAATCGCGCATGCTCCGCATCGTTCTTGCCGCCGCGGTGTGCGCGGCCCTCCCGTGGCTTCCCATGCAGAAAAGAGAGATCGTTCGTGCCGATCCGGCGCCGGTCGGCCCCTACAGCCCCGCGGTCAAGGCCGGCGGATTGATCTACGTGTCGGGCACGCTCGCGCAGGACGACAAGGGAGCGCTCGTAGCCCCCGGCGACGCGGCAGCCCAGACCCGGCGCATTGTCGAGCGGATGCGGGGCATCCTGTCGGCGGCCGGTTCGTCGCTCGAGCAGGTCGTGTCGGTGACGGTCTACCTCAAACGCGCCGGCGACTTTCAGGCGATGAACGAGGCGTATCGCACGTTCTGGCCGAAAGATCCGCCCACGCGAACGACCGTGATCACCAGCCTGCTGCTGGATGCGGACGTCGAGATCTCGATGATCGCGGTGCCGAATGGCGCCGAGCGCGCCGTGCTCCACCCCGCGTCGTGGGTCAAGTCGCCGAACCCGTACAGCTACGCGATCAGGACGGGCGACACGGTCTTCCTGTCGGGACTCGTGCCGCGGAACGGCCGCGACAACAGCACGGTCACCGGCGACATCACGGTCCAGACCAGGGCCGTCATGGACAATGCCGGAGAGCTGCTGAAGGCGGCCGGCATGACCTACGCGAACATCGTGAGCGCACGCGTGTACCTGCCGGATGCATCCGGGTTCCAGCAGATGAACGAGGTCTACCGCGGCTACTTCACCTCGGCGCCGCCGCCCGCGCGCGCGACCGTCAAGGCGGGGCTCGCGGGCAGCCAGTACGGCGTCGAAATGACGTTCGTCGCGTCGTCTTCGCCGCGCGAAGCGATCGGGCCGGGCCAGAACCTCAGCGCCGCGATCAAGGCAGGGAACCGGCTCTACCTGTCGGGCGTGCTGGGCCAGACGGCTGAGAACGCCGCTGACGCCGCGGCGCAGACGCGCGAGGTCATGGCGCGGATCCGGAAGACGCTCGACGCCGCCGGCTACACGCCGGCTGACGTCGTCGACGGGCTGGTGTACCTCACGGATCTCTCGCTCTTTCCGCAGATGAACGCCGGGTATCGCGCGTTCTTCGAGAGGGATTTTCCGGCGCGTGCGACCGTGGGGACCGGGCTCGTCGCGCCGGGTGCCGTCGTCGAGATCATGATGACGGCGGTGAAGCCGTGAGGTTCTGCGGCCGCGAAGACTTCGAAGCCGCCTATGCGAAGGTCTCGCCGCACATCCACCACACGCCGCTGCTGTCGTCGCGCATGCTGAGCGAAGCGTCCGGTTTCGACGTGCGGCTGAAGGCGGAGATCTTCCAGCGCACCGGGTCGTACAAGATCCGCGGTCCGCTCAACAAGTTCACCTATCTCACCGATGACGAGCGCCGGCGCGGGGTGGTGTGCTCCTCGGCCGGGAACCACGCGCAGGGGGTCGCGCTCGCCGCGAAGATCCACGGCATCAAGGCGGTGGTGTGCATGGCCGAGAACGCCACGCCGTCGAAGATCGAGGCGACGCGCGGCTACGGCGCCGAAGTCGTCCTTCACGGAACGATCTGGGACGAAGCCAACGAGAAGGCGAAGGAGCTGGTTCGGGACCGCGGCCTGACCTACATCCATCCGTTCGACGACATGCAGCTGATCGCCGGCCAGGGCACGGTCGGTCTCGAGATCATCCGTGACTGGCCCGAGGTGGATGTCGTGGTCGTGCCGATCGGCGGCGGCGGGCTCATCTCGGGCATCTCCCAGGCGCTGAAATCGTTCAAGCCGTCCGTCAAGGTGATCGGCGTCGAATCCTCCGGCGCGCCCGGCATGCGCGACAGCGTTGCGGCCGGGCACGTCGTCACGCTCGACCGCGTGGACTGCATCATCGACGGCCTGCGCGTGAAGCGGGTCGGCGAGACGACGTTCGAGGTGGTGCGGAAGTTCGTGGACGACATCGTCACGCTGCCCGACGAGGAGATCTTCGAGGCCATGATCTGGATCATGGGGCACGCCAAGCTGGTCGTCGAAGGGGCCGCGGCCGCGCCGGCGGCGGCGCTGCTGCACGGGCTCGTCACAGCGCCAGCAGGGGCGAAAGTGGTTGCCGTCCTGAGCGGGGGGAACGTGAATCTCGACCAGCTGAAGGGACTTCGGTGGAA
>DATFFM010000184.1:0-95454 GCA_035250005.1 Vicinamibacterales bacterium
TCGGCGCGCCAGCGCGAGATGGCCGTCCGCGTCGCGATCGGCGCGGGGCGCGGGCATCTGATTCGGCAACTGCTGGTCGAGAGCCTCCTCCTCGGCGCAGCCGGCGCGGCGGCAGGCATTGGAGTCGCGGCGTGGATGCTCGACGCGCTGCTGGCCGCGCGCCCTGCCAACCTTCCTCGAGCCACCGAGATTCATCTGAGCATCGAGACGCTGATCTTCGGCATTGCCGTCAGCCTCCTGGCGGCGCTGGCCTTTGGCCTCCTGCCGTCGGTCGGCCTGCTCCGGCGCGATCCGGGCGGCGGCCTGCGTGACGATGCGAGAGGCAGCGTCGGCGCGAGCGGACACGGCATGCGGCGCGTGCTCGTGGTCGCCGAGATCGCGCTGGCGTGCGTGCTCGTGACCGGTGCGGGCCTGCTCGTACGCAGCTTCGCCGCGATGCAGTCCGACGATCCGGGATTCGAGCGCGAGCGTCTGTTCACGATGCGCCTGACGCTGCCCGGGGCGCGCTATCCCACCGGCGCGCAGTCGCGGTCGTTCTTCAATGGCCTGATCGAGAAGATTGAGGCGCTCCCGGGAGTGGAGCGGGCAGGCGCGACGAGCTTCCCGATGCTGTCGCGGTCTTCGGGTTCCGCGTCGGTTCGCATCGAGGGCGCGACGCCGCCGCCACCGGGCACGCCAAACGAGCCGGTGACAATGGACGTCATCACGCCGACCGCTTTCGAGACGCTCGGGGTGCCGATCACACGCGGCCGGATGTTCAACTCTGGCGATGTCACCGACGGTCTGCCGGTAGTCATCGTCAACGAAGCCTTCGTGCGACGGTTCTATCCGGATCAGGATCCGACCGGCAAGCGTGTGACCTTCGACGGATTCGACACGGGTGGGCAGCCCGTGCGATGGCTGACCATCGTCGGTGTCGCGCGCGACACGCGGCGATCGGGGTTCAAGATTCCGGTCCGCGAGGAGCTCTACTTCCCGCTGTCGCAGGCAGGAGCCGGATCGATGTACGTGTTCGTGCGGACCAGCGGCGCACCGGAAACCGTGATTGCACCGGTACGGAGCGCGGTCTGGAGCGTCGATCCGCAGCTCGCCATCGCGCTCCCCCGCACCATGCCGGCTGTCATGGCGGCCGCGGTTGCCGAAGAGCGTTTCCGCATGACGCTCGTCGCCGGCTTTGCGGCCACCGCGCTGCTGCTTGCCGCGCTGGGCGTCTATGGCCTGATGGCGTTTGCAACCACGCAGCGACTGCGCGAGTTCGGCCTCAGGCTGGCGCTCGGGGCGACGCCGCGGCGCATGCTGATGACGGTGCTGCGGGATGGATTCACGATGGCGGCCATCGGCCTGGGCGTCGGCCTCGCCGCCGCGGCCCTGGTGGCCAGAGCGATGCGGCAGATGCTCTTCGGCATCGGTCCGTTCGATCCCGTCACGTTCGCCGCCATGGCTTGCGTCCTGCTCGTGAGCGCCGGGCTCGCCACGTTCCTGCCCGCCCGGCGCGCCACCAAAGTCGATCCGATGATCGTGCTGAGAGACTAGTCGTTACTCGGGCCGCGCCGACGCGGCGTACAGCAGATGGGCGCCGGAAGAGCGGAAACCGAGCGTCTCGAGGATTTCCACGGGGAGTTCGGCCGGATGGACCTTCGGGAACTTGAGAGCGCCCGGGCCCGCCTCTCGCAGCCCTGAGAGGAGCCGCGCCAATCGGGCGCCTCCGTCCTCCACCAGGCTACGAAGGCTCAGGATCGTGCCGGCTTCCTTGATATACAGGAGATACGCCTCGATCCGCTCCTCGGTGGCGATGGCGAGCCCCGCGATCTCGTCCTTCCTGGCCAACAGGGTCTCGACCGACCGCTCCCAGCAGGTCTGCCGGTCATCCGCGTCCAGGAGGCCATTGGCCTCGAGATCATCGACCGTGATCGGAATCACCCATTGACTCGCGCCGCTTTGCGGCGCTCGCTGATCCCTCGACACCGCTCGGGATGACCCTGAGTCTGTCGAAGGGTCAGGGTAGGTGCAACCGTAATCGGTGAGCCGCGTTTCCTCGGAGTACCCCGCCGCGTTGAAAAGCCTATGGGCGGCCGCCAGCGCCTCCGGTACCTCGGCGACGATCCTCGCGGGGCCCAGAATCGCGAGCTTGGACCCGAGCGAGTCGAGCAGGTGGCGGCCGTGACCCTGCCGCCGGTGATCGGGATGGACGGCGATCTTGTGGACGAGGGTGGCGGACGGCCGCTTGGCGCCGATCAGGACGCCGATCGGGTCGGAGCCCGAGAAGGCGACCATGCAGCTGCTGCACCAGACCTGCAGGTCGCGGATCGACCGCTTGAAGGCGGCCGGCGTCATCGGCGGCTCGTCGGGAAAGTACGGAAACCAGCAGCGATTCAGCGCGTCGACGAGAAGGCCGATGTCGTCCGTGCGGCAGAAGCGGTATGCCGACATCTCTGTAGCAGGGCGATGGAGGGCGGCAACGGGCTGAAATCGTCCGTTTACCCTCTTGGAGACATCACCGCGATCTCACCTCGTTGAGGTACCCTCCACCCGCCGCGCCCGGGGCTTCCTCCGCTGGCGCGGCGGCGGCCCCGGCGGAGGGTTCCGCCGGAACCGGCGCCGCCGTCGCGGGTCCAGTGCTTTTGCCCTGCGACGTGTAGGTCGCGATCATCTCGGCCATCATCTGTTTGCCGATCTCGATTCCATCCTCGACGAGCGCAAGGTCGATCGCCGTCCCGCCTTCGCCCAAGGCTGCGGCGCGCTCCCTGGCAAGCTCCTCGATCCGCTGCTGCGTCTGGCTTCGCATGAAACCGGCCGGAACGCGGAAGATCCTCTGCACTGCGTCGTTCGTCCAGTCGAATGTCGAGATCAAGGGGTTCTTCTTGTCGTCGCGAGCGATCAGGCGTGCCTCGGTACTGGCACCCGGGCCATTGTCACCGGTTGCGGCCGGCGGCGCCGCTTTCACGCCAGGAACCGCTGTCACGCCAATCTCGAGGGGGGTTCCCGTCTCCTCCTCGATCACCTGTCGGGCGAAGTCGAGCGTGATCGCGTCGAGCCTTTTCATACGCGCGCTCTTTTCGACCCGCGCCTTGACGCGGCGGCGCTGATAAGCGTTCTTCATGGTCCAGAGGCCCTTCCTGGCCTCCTCCGACCAGCGGAGCTTGCGGCCGTCGTAAGTGGTCTCCTCCTCGAGACCTCCCTCCACCTCCGCGATCCTCTCGATCATCTCTCGCGAGATCACCTCGAAATCCGTGGCGCCACAGACGGTGCACTTCACGGCGTCGCTCTGCGTGGCCGTGACGCCGCACGACCGGCACATCGACACGGACCCGGACTTCGCCCGCTCGAGCGCCACCGCTTCGGCCAGCGCCTTGGTCGCCACCGAGGCGCCCTTCGGCATGAACCGATCCATTGCTTCGTCGATCACCGCGCTGGTGACCACCGAATGCCCCTTCTCGAGCGCCAGCCGCAGCACGCCGGTGCGGGCGATGCCCTTGACCTGCTCGGGCACCCGTTTCATCCGCTCCTCGGCTTCGGGTGTCCATCGGACGGTCTCCTCGGCGCGCACGTCGAGCCGCGGCACTTCGAGGCGCGTGGACAGAAGGACATCGCACGGCGCGCCGCGGAGAATATTCTCCACGTTGCTCCCCAGCGCCTGCTCGTCCTTGGCACTGTGTACGCCGATACGGCCCAGGACGAGGAGCCAGGGCTTCGTCTTGCGTGCGTGGTCGAGGATCTTCTGGAATGGCTTGCCGTCGAGGAGCGTCTTCTTGATCTCGACACCCGCCTCGCTCGCCATCCGCTCGCCCACCTCGAGATGAGACTGATAGATCTGCGCGAGACCGGTGTCGATGATCTCCTCGTGAAGCTGATTCTGCTCCTCGAAGCGGAAGACCTTTGCCGCCTGCTCGGTGAGGACGTTGACGATGCCGTTGAAGACCGAGTAGTGCAGGTAGGGGTCGTAGACGGAGATCGCCTCGACCTTCTTGCCGAACTCGCGGGCCAGGTCGATCGCGGTCATCAGGGCGCCGAACGACTGGGGACTCCCGTCGATGCCAACCAGTATCGTGTCACGCTCGGGTTCGCCCGGTTCAGGAACGTGCTTGACCACCCAGACATCACGGTCGGCCTGGCGGGCGACGCGTTCGCAGACGGAGCCGATCACGCTGTCCCGGGCGCGCCCGATCCCCAGCGCGCCGATCACGACGAGATCGTGCTGCGAGCCGTCGAGGTCCTTCAGGATCTCGGCGTGATGCTTCCCGTCCATCATCCGCGGTTCGAACTCGAGGCTCGACTCCCTGCAGAGGCGCGACATGCCATCGAGATAGCTGTCGGAGATCAGCTTGAGGCCCATCGTGATGAGGCTGTCGTGGATTTTCCGCTGGCGCTCCAGCTCGACCTCGTCGATGTACTCCTCGGGCAGGGTGTATTCCATCTGCCTGAAGCGATAGTCGTGCAGCTTGGCCGCGTAGACATGGCAGCCGACCAGTTTCGCGGAGAACGCCTTGCCCAACGCGAGGGAGCAGGCGACGGCGCGGTTGGAGTGGTCTGAGTTATCGACGGGAACGTAGATGCTCTTGTACATAAGATTCTCCGGATCGCCCGGCAGTTTAAACGTTTGTGACCGGCCGCTGTCTCCGGGCACTGCCGCGCTCGCCGCGAGCCCGAGCGCTGTAACGCCACCGGACCCAGCCGATCACGGCCAGTTCGATGGCAAGAATGAAGAGCGCGGTCGTGAGCATCGGGCCGAAGGCCGATGGAACCACTTCTGGCTCGACGTAGAGTGAGTACCAGATCGTGAGACCTCGCCTGTTGCCACGCTCGCGCGAGAGCCCGTCCCAGACCGAGAAGGCGACCGGGAGGAACTGTCCGGGCAAGAACGGGGCGCCCGAGGTTGCGCGAAGGGGCCGCTTGAAGATGACCGACCATTCGCCCTGATCGTAGCTCGCGACACCGGTGAGATCGCCCGTGTCGTTGGCAGCGACGTCCGCGCTCCCCCGGCCGGTGAACTGAAGGGGATCGGGGCGGGCCAGATCGAAGAACCAGAGATCAACCGGGTTCTGGGGGTCGCCGAAGATGAAGTAGGGCTTGCGGGCGCTGGTCGGCACCTGCGAAGGAATCTGGATCGAGACGGCGTCGGAGAACTCGGATGGCTGGCCGGCTGGCGCGGCTTCCTCCTGGGCGAAGGGGTCCTTTGCGGGCTGCTGAGCAGCTGGCGCCGCCGCCTCGGCGAACGGGTCCTGTTCGGTCTCCTGGGTGGCACCGGCCGGGACCCACTCCTCCTCCTCCGGGGGCACGGGAAGCGACGGTCCGTTCTTCCCCGTTTTCTCCGCGCTCATGTCGTGCCATCGAACCAGAATGGCGATCGATTCGGCGTCGTAAATCGCCTGAACGGTTACGGAGGTCGTGGGAGGATGGAACGCGCGCCCGGGCTCCATGATCTGCCCGACGATTGGAAAGCGGGCAGCCGGCGCGGAGGCGAAGCTCGCGGCTCCTTTGGCAAGATCGATCGGATCCTGAACGTGCTTGGCGACGACGAGGTTGGTATAGCCAGGCCCGTTCTCTCCTGAGAGCGAGACGATGTAGTCGGTGATCGCCCATCGTTGCTCGGGCGTCTGGGCTTCGAGAAACCCCGGCATGGGCGTGCCGTTGAACCCCGTGGTCATCGTCCGGAAGATATCCTCGCGGGACGACCCGCCCCGGAAGGTCCAACTCTGGGCGAGGTTGGCCGGGCGGAGCGGAATCCCCCAGTCGTCCACCAGGGTTGCAGCCGAAGGTCCGTCGCCCCGACCGAGCGTACCGTGGCACTTTACGCAGCCGGTCTCGACGTAGAGCTTCTTCCCGAGCTCGATCGACTCATTCGACATTCTCGGCGCGCTCGGGAGCGGCACGGGCTGGGGGACGTTTTCGGCGTTCGAGAAGTCAGCGGAAAAAGTCGTAATGAAGTGGGCGAGATCCGACACTTCCTGGTCGGAGAGGGTGGGCCAGTCGGGCATCGAGGTATAAGGCATGCCGCGCCTGATGATGTTGACGAGGTCCTGATGGGTTGGCAGAGCCCCGGTGGGCGTCGACCGGACCTTGAACTTGCCGGTCGTGAAATTCCGGGGCCTGGGGTACAGGTGCGGTGTGGCGTAGCTTTCGCCGTCACCCTTCTCGCCGTGGCACTGCGCACAGTACTTGAGGTAGAGCTGCTTGCCCGATTCCCGCTGCGCCTCGGTCCCGACGTCCTGAGCCGCCACGTGCACCCTTACCGTCAGCGCGGCACACACCGAGACGATCAGGACAGCGAGACACACGCGTGACCTCGCGAGGGCGGTCATTGCGTGTGCCCCTCCTCCTTGGCGCGAGGCCTCTGGCCCGTGAAATCGTAGAGAAAGAGGATCGTCTCCCACATCTCCTCCTCCGTCATGAATTTCTCCCAGGCGGGCATCGCCGTGTCCCAGGGACCGCCCTCCTCGGGAAGTCCGGGGCCTCCCTTGGAGATCCGCCAGAGGAGAAACGTGTCGCGCAACATGGCGATCGCCCCCTGGTCGGTGAAGTTGGTCGGGATCGGGTCCAGCCCGTGCACGAACATGCCGTTGCCCGCCATGGTGTCGCCGTGGCAGAACACGCAGTTTCGATAGTAGGTTCGGCGCCCGTTTTCGACCCGCTTGCGGTACTCGTCCGGGTTCGACCTCTCGAGATGCACGAAGGGATTCTCTCCGGCGTCGAGGTCGATCCTCTTGTCGTGAACCGTGATCGACGACGGCGATGCAGGATGGATCGTGCGCGGGAAGAAGGGCGGCTCGAGCGGGACGTTCATCCGGACGTAGACGTTCGCCGCCGCGAGCGCCGGGATGGCGACGACCGTTGCGGCGAGAAGAGGTGTGTACCTCTTCTCCGTCATCAATCGGACGAGCGGACGAGAGACTTCTTCGCGGCGCTCCTCGCTCGAGGACACGTACGTCAGGATTGCAATCGAGACGATCGCCATGTAGAGCGAGATCACGGAGGCGGGAATCGGGGCAGTGAATCCGAATCGGAGGAGGACGTAGATCCCGACCAGCCAGGCGCCGGCCCACAGCAGCAGATTGGCCCGACGGAAGCGAAGGACCGCGAACGCGACGGCGACGGCGAGGACGACCAGGATGTTCATCGTGCCACCTCTCCATCACGACCCGGAGCCGCCCCCTTCTTGGGAATTTTCAGCGGCTGCTTCTCGCCCGGTTTGGCGTCTGGGGCCGGAGCCGCCGCGGGCGGCTCCGCCCCGGCCGGCGCGGCGGCCCCCCCGTAGTAGCGGTGACTCGTCTGGAGCGTGACCGTCGGCGTGCCGCCAAGGGACTGGAGGGCGGCGATCACGGTGAGGATCTCCTGATCGGTGAGGCCGATCGGAGGCTTGTTGATGGCGGGCATTCCCGGATTGAATCCCTCGACGATGTAGCTGTCGGGTTCGTACATCGATTGAGCCATGTAGTCGATGTCGCTCATCCCGGGGATGCGGGTCGCCGCGCGGACGGCCACCCCGTCGAGGTCGGGGAACCGGAGCGCCCCGCTCTTGCCAATCGTGTGGCAGGTCATGCAGAGTCCCTTGCCCTCCATGATCTCGCGGCCGACCTTGGCCATGTCGGCCGTGGTCATGTCACTTCTCAGGACGGTTTCCTGAGGAGGCTGCACTTCCTTCTGAGGCACCAGCTGGCCGACATAGGTATAGAACGCGGTGGTCGCGAGGACGAGCACGCCGATCCGGGCGGGGAGTGGGATCGTCATGACGTGCGCTCGGCTTCAGCCACATCTCCGGGCAGCAGCGGGGCGTGGGGCAGTTTGCTCGTCCGCGACTCGAAATCCGGCCGGTCGTGCAGGCTGGTGATCCAGAAGACGAAACCGATCAGGAGGAAGAACACGAGCACGGTCGCCGAGACGACCTGCGTCGCGAAGCCGAGAGTGGGCGTGAAGGCATCGGGAGAGTTGTCTCGAATGACGCCGTACACATGCCAGTGCTGGCGGAGCCCGGACCGCACGTAGCCCATGAGCCCCATGAGCCAGGTGAAGGTGACCGCGATGAAGATCAGCACGTACTGGGAGATCGCCGGCATCCTTCCCCAACGCACCTCGCCGGTGTTCCTCGGCCGGCGGAAGAGAAAGACGTCGATCGCGGTGATTGCCACCATGGCGAGCAGGACCGCTCCGACCTGGGGCACCGAAAGGCCGATCCTGACGCTCGCCTCGACGAAGTACCCGTAGACGCCGAGGAAGATGACGAAGATCGCGGCCGCCGCGAAGATGGACAGCTGCACCGCATGGCCGGTCTTCGCCCACGACACGGTCGCGACCTTCCCGGTCCGGCGGTAGAGGAGGAAGCTCATGAAAGTCGTGAGGATCAGGATGTTCACGGCGGTGTTCTTCGCGGACATCACACCGAGGAAGCCCAGAACCGGATGCGCCGAGCCTCCCATCGCCCGGATCTCGGAGACGGTCGCAATGATCGACCGGGGAGTCGCCCAGATCATGAAACAGAGCACGATCGCGGCGAGCAGGTACTTGATGAACCTCTGGAAGGGCTGCGCCCCCTCGACCCGCCCCATCCCGAGCCAGAGGTAGTAGTTGGCCGCGAGGAAGAGGTTCCCGATCAGGACCGCCTGGATGATGAAGAGCCACGAGAAGGCCCCGCCCATCATCGTCAGCCCAAGCGTCTGCGAGTAGGCGTAGATCTCCTTCGCGAGCCAGTAGCCGGCGAAGGGCAGCGGGAGAAAGGAGCTGATCGCAACGAAGTTGCCGATGTATCCCATCCAGTCGTAATGCGCCCGCTCCTCGTCGGTCTCCGCCTGCAGGAACTTGAAGGCCGCATAGGCGGCGGCGACCGATCCGCCGAACGCGATGTTCGCGATGAACCGATGGACGTTGATCGGCATCCAGGTGTAGTTGTAGACCGCGTCCACGACCGAGATGACCGCCCCGCTGTCCGAGATCCCGCGCGGCGACATCATGAACGTGAGCCAGGAATTGGCGATCAGCATGATGCCCGTGCCGACCAGGTTGAGGCCGAGCCCCAGACCCAAATGCACCAGGGGATGGAACTTCCCCCAGCCGTAATAGTAGGTATAGAGGAAAAAGGCTTCCGCGAAGAAGAGAAGGACGTACGGGAGGAAGGTGGGAGAGAACACGCTCATCAGGTAGTTCGTGAACTTCGGATACAGAATGATGAGCATGAACGTCAGGAACGCTCCGAAGGTCGCGGTGAGCGAGAACGACACGGAGAGGAGCTTGGAGAACTCGTGGGCAAGCCGGTCGTATCGCGCATCTCCGGTTTTGTAGCCGATCGCCTCTATGATCAAGGCGAAGATCGGGACGGCAAGGACGAACGCCGCAAACAACAAGTGAAGCTGCGCGACCGCCCAGATGGCCACGCGGCTGCCGACGACGGGGAATCTCCGGTACTCGGCCTCCACGTAGGGCGTCGCCTTGGCCTTCGCCTCCGCCTCCGCCCTCTCGGCAGCCAGTCCCTCCGCGCGGGGCGTCGGGTCCGCGGCCGCGGAAGGGGCCCGGTAAGGGTCCCTGTACTCGCGGCTCATCAGCGACGAGGCCATCTGGACCACCCCCGCGAACATCACCAGTACGACGAGGGGGCCGAGAAGCACGAGCAGCTTACGGTTCATCACCCCGTTCATTGCAGCGCCGTCCTCATTTGGTTGATGCCGGCGCGGCGCTCGTGGCGCCGGCCGCCCGCTTGCGCTGGAGTTCTCGCACGTAGGCGACGATCGCCCACCTGTCGGCCGGAGGGATCGGCCATCGGTAGCCCGCCATCAGTCCGAACCCGTTCGTGATGACGTCGAAGATCTGCCCGTCGGTGTACTTCAGGACCTTCTCCTGGTGGAAGGTGGCGGTGGGGACACTGCCCCGCTGGAACAGGATCCCCTTGCCGTCCCCGCGAGCGTCGTGGCACGGCTGGCAATAGATCACGTAACGCTGGCGGCCGCGCTCGAGCAGCCGCTCGTCCACGGTCACAGGGATCGTCGCGACGAACTGCTCGTCCGCTCCCTTGCCCGTGAAGAAGGCGGCGTCCTCTTTCAGCCCCCCGATCGGAACCGTTCCTGGAACGGGCAGGCGCATCGACGCGCCGTCGTAGAAGAACGTGCTGGCGGTCTGCGGGCGGACCTTCGGCTGGTCGTCCATGCTCGGGTTGAGATGGATCGGAGGCCGGCTCGACGTGCAGCCGCGCGCGCAGCCGGTGCAGGCGACAAGAGAGGTGAGCGCCAGCGCGCCCAGCACGCGTCCGCCTCCGCTGAAGCTCCGGCGGACCAGCCGTGTGCCGGCGGTCATGCAACCCCCTCCAGGTCAGGATTCGGGTTGCGCACCTTGGCCAGATAGGTCGTCCGGGGCCTGGTGTTCAGCTCCTCGAGGAGCGCGTAGTTGCGCGGATCGGCCTTGGCCTTCACGACCCGGCTCGTTTGGTCCCGCAGATCTCCGAACTCGATCGCCGATGCCGGGCAGGCCTGCTGGCAGGCCGTCTTGACATCGCCGTCACGAAGCTCGCGTCCCGCGAGCTTCGCATCGATCTTCACCCGATTGATCCTCTGCGTGCAGTAGGTGCACTTCTCCATGACGCCCCTCGCGCGAACCGTGACGTCCGGGTTCATCGCGAGCTTGAGGATGTCGGGCGTGTCCTTGGTGAAGTTGAAGAAATTGAACCGGCGCACTTTGTAGGGACAGTTGTTCGAGCAGTAGCGGGTCCCGATGCACCGGTTATAGACCATGACGTTGAGGCCCTGGCCGTCATGGACGGTGGCGGCCACCGGGCAGACCTGCTCGCAGGGCGCGTCCTCGCAGTGCATGCAGGGGACGGGTTGGAAGACCATCTCCGGGCTGCCGGAGGGCTCGCCGGAGAAGTACCGGTCGACCCGGATCCAGTGCATCTCGCGCCCCCTCGCGACCTGGTCCTTGCCGACCACCGGCACGTTGTTCTCGCTCTGGCAGGCGACCATGCACGCGTTGCACCCGATGCAGGCGTTCAGGTCGATCGTCATCCCCCACTGGTGCCCCTGATCGTAGGCGTGCTCCTTCCAGAGGGAGAAGTGATGCGGGTCCTCCGGGAAGACACCTTGAGCGCTCGGGGTTCCCTTCGGGGCTTGATGTGGATCCGGCGCATGCGCGCCCTCTGCCGGCACCGCCGCGGCGGCGTGTTTCGATCGAAGCGCGGTCAGGGTCGACTCGCGCACCACGGGGCGCCCCTCCATGCTGCCGTGCTCCTGGGTCGCCGAGAGCGGGTAAGTGCGCGCGAGCTTGCTGAGTCTGACCCCGCTGGCGAAGCCAGGTGCTGTGGAGCTTCGAACCGTGAACGCGTCGAACCCGACCCCCGAGCCGATCCGACCCGCGTGCGAACGGCCATAGCCGAGCGTCAAGGCAACCACGCCGTCCGCCATCCCGGGGAGGAGCCAGACGGGGAGCTCGAGCGAGCGGCCGCCATGATCGAGACGGACCACATCCTGGCTCGCAAGACCGAGGGTCTCGGCGGTCTTCGGGCTCACGAGCGCGGGGTTGTCCCACGTGAGCTTGGTCAGGGGATCGGGAAGCTCCTGCAGCCACCCGTCGTTCGCGAACCGGCCGTCGTGAAGCGAGGGTGAGGGAAGGAAGACGATCTCGAGGTCACCAGGAGATCCCGGCTCGGCCTGGCTCGCCGAAGTGCCTGTGGCGCGAAGGCGGCCGAGCTCCGCAAAGGGCTCCGCTGTGACAGCGGGAACGATTTCGGGCAGCTCGCTGCCGGAAAGGAATCCATCGTGCAGGACGCGATTCCACTTCCGGTCGAACTCTCCCTCGCCCAAAATCGGTTTCCAGGTCTCGCGCACGAGGTCGTACCCGGGACGATCCTGGCCGCCGGCCATCAGCCCCAGCACTTCGACCGGCGTTCGCCCGCCGAACAGCGGGAGGATCAGCGGCTGGACGACGCTGAGCGTGCCTCCTGCCGCGCGCGCGTCTCCCCACGATTCGAGGTAGTGCGCGCGTGGAATATGCCACTCCGCCCTCGACGATGTTTCGTCGACCGTGTGCCCGAGCGCGATCGAGTGAGGGACCTTCGCCAGCGCCGAGGGGAAGTCGAGATCGGCGGGGGCATCGAACACTGGATTGCCGCCCAGAATGACGAGTGTCTGGACCGCGCCTGCCTGCATCGCGGAGACGAGTGAGGCGAGCGAGCTGACGCTCGGAAGCGCCGCGTCCTTCGTCTCGTAATAGCTGACCGTCCTGCCCGTGTTGCCGAGATGCGTGTTCAGCGCGCAGACCGCGGCGTGAACGGCCGCGGGCTGCCGTTCCCCAGCCACGATGAGCCCCTTGCCGCGGTTCGCCAGAAGGTCCTTGGCAAGAGCGTCGATCCAGCGCGAGTCGACACCCGGGACGCCGGCTGCCGCCAGGCTCGCGGCTCCGGCCGCGGGCAGACCCAGACGTGCCGCGAGCGCCGCGAGCAAGGGGGCGATCTGGCGGCTCTCGAGACGGAGCCGATGATCCGCCATGGCTCCCGTCAGCGAGTAGACCCCTTCGACGGCGTAGAGCCGGTTCATCGCCTGCCCCGAGCTCGTCGCCCCTTGACTTGGCTCGGGGCGAGCCTGAGGCTCTGGAAGGGTCGAAGAGACGCCCGCGCGCCTTCCGGCCGCGAAACCTCGCGCGTGACGGATCATCTCGGGGTCGGTCAGGAGCGGATCGGCGTCGAGCGCGAGGATGACGGACGCCTGATCGAGCCGGAGCGTGAGGTCGACGTCGCGCCCCGTGACGGATCGCAGCCCGGCGAGCCGGTTCTCCTCGCTGACCGCCTCGTAGGTCGCCCACTGCAACCGGGGGTAGCGAGTACGGAGCTCGGAGGCCAGGCGCGCCAGGGTGGGAGAGGAGAACGACTCGGAGAGGACCGCCAGGCCGGCGCCGCCATCCGCGGCATGCGCCTCGGATAGCTGCCCCCAGGCGGTCACGAAATCGCTCCAGGCCTTCGTCTCCCTTTTCTGCGTGATTCTTTGCGAGCGGTCGGGATCGTAGAGGCCCAGCACGGACGCCTGAATGCGCGAGCTCGAGGCCCCGAGGGTCGAGGGGTGCGAGGGGTTTCCCTCGATCTTGGTCGGCCGCCCTTCGTGGCTTTCGACGATCAGGCCGTAAGCGCTCCGGCGGAACGGCATGGTGGTCGCGTAGTAGCGCGGGATCCCGGGAACGATCTCCTCGGGGGCGGCGACGAAGGGGACAATCTCCTCGACGGGGCGCCGGCACCCCGCAAGCCCCGCCAGCGACAGCGAGGCGCCCAGGAGCATCATCATGTCGCGCCGGGTGACCCCGTCGGGAAGCTCCGAGGCCCCCTCCTGAAATTCCCGCTCGTGGAACGCACGGAATTCGGGGCGCTCCTCGATCTGCGCGAGACTTCGCCAATAGGTCCGACTCACCGGTGGCACCCCGAACAATCAGTCGGCGGACTGACCGGTCGTTCGCGGTCGAGCTGCGCCATCAGCATTTGGGCGTCCCGCGGAGGGGTCCACTTCATGTTGGTGACCTCCGAGACGGGACGTCTGTTGGGACCGGGGTTGCGGTGGCAGTCGAGACACCAGCTCATGCTGAGGGGCGTCATCTGGGTGACCGTTTCCATCTCGTCGATGCGGCCGTGGCAGGTGACGCAGCCGACGCCTGCCGCCACGTGCGCGCTGTGGGCGAAATAGGCGTAGTCGGGAAGCTTGTGGACCCGAATCCAGCGCATCGGCCGGCCGCTCGCGGCGCTGGCCAGAATCGGTGCGAGCATCTCGCTGTCCCTCTTCACGGTCTGATGGCAGTTCATGCAGGTCTGGGTCGGCGGAAGATTCGCGACCGGAGAAATCTCCACCGAGGCGTGACAGTACCGGCAATCGAGTCCGAGTTCGCCGACGTGCAGCTTGTGGCTGTACGCGACGGGCTGAGCGGGACGATAGCCCACCTCTGTGTACCAAGGCGAAAAGTAGTACCAGACGCCCGCGACCGCGAGCAGTGGGCCGAGGCTGCCCGCGAGGGCGGCTACGATCGGGAGCTTGTTCCACCAGGGGGGAAAGATCTGGGCCAACGCCTAGGACTCCGGGGCGCTGCAGGACAGGTGCCCCGGCCGCGAGTTCGCGATGGAACTGTGATGCCACATCCTAGGGCCCCCAATGAATTCGTTGTAGGGAAGGATTGGAATGCCGTCGATCGAAGCCGGAATCTTATCCACGAACCGGGACCAGGGTCAAGCCGGCGACATCGAACGTCCGGCGCGTCGCACGGCGGTTGCAGCGGGGTCTGCGAAGCAGGTGGTGAAACGAACGTGACGCCCCCCGGACTCCCGCACGGTGATCGCGCGCGAGCTCGCGGGTCGTCGGGTCGGAGGACTGGCCGGGGATCAGGTCGGAGGGCGAAGTGGGCTCACTGTTGTCGCCTTCACCATAGCTGGATCACGAGCGTGACGACCATGATGGCGGAGACGGCAACGATGGACCAGATCGTGACCCGGCCGACAGGTGTGAGCGTCTGCATGATGAACAACCTCAGGTTGGGATCGGTCTCGATGTATGGAACCTCCATACCCGACGTCGACACGATTGTCAAGCAAAAACGCTGTGATTGGAGCGGTGCTCGCTGGAATAGCCAGCGGCATTTGTCGATTAGGTGAGATGGACGCTGCGAATGATCAGCCGCGCCACAGTTGCCAATTTCACCAACTGCATCTCGAGGGGCGCAAGGGGGCGCGCCATCGATGTCAGACACCTTGTCAGGCTGCGCGGCCACGCTCGATCGATTCGGTCATGCGGTGGAGCAAATAGATGGGGTGGACGTGCTCCACCTCCCGCCGTTCACCACTCTCCTGATCCGGACCCTGAACTCCGTGTACCGCATGGTCATCACCGGCGGAGGGGAAGTCTGCCTGCAGGGCGGCGTCTTTTTTCCCGAGCCGACGTCGGCCTGCCTCGAGGGGGCCAGCGTCGGGGGAAGCATCGTGAGAGCCGGCTGGATCGGCGTCGGCATGCGGGTAGAAATTCGCTCGGCCGGCCAGCGTATCTCGACCTCACCGGTCCGCACCATTACAACAGTGCCAGCGTCGACTCCCTCGTGCACGGGCTCGCCGTCCGGCTCGACACCCGAACCATGCACCGGCTGAGAGACCGGGCGACTCATCGCCTCGCTCTGATACTCGCCGGCGCAGCCTGGATCGCGGCGGCCGCACTGACGGCAGCCGAGGTTCCCGAAGACACGATTACGGTTCGCGTCTATCAGGCGGCCGGCCTTCCCTCCTCGCTCGAGCAACAGGCCCTGGCCGAAGCCGAAGTCGTACTGCGGACGGCGCTCGTGGACGTGCGCTGGAGAAGATGCAGCGGGCCGAATCGGTCTTCAGTCTGCGACCAGCCCTTGAGACCATGCGAACTCTTGCTGCGGATCGCACGCGAGGGAACCGCTCGCCAGAACAGGTCGGCCACACTGGGCGACGCCCGCGTCATTCGCCGCGCAGGCTGCGGCGTGCTGGCCTCCGTGTACGTCGATCACGTCGCGTCACTGGCGAAGGCGGCAGGGGCCGAGATCGCAGTGCTTCTCGGCCGCGTCGCCGCACACGAATTAGGGCACCTGATCATGAACACCTCGGCGCACACACGCCGTGGACTGATGCGGCCGAACTGGACGCTGGAGGAGATTCGACAGAATCACGCCGCAGACTGGACGTTCACAAAAGCGGATATCGCGACGATGCGTCGACCAGGCGTCAGATTGCGTGCCCCGTCAGCCGCCGACCTCTCAACCGGCAGGTGTTCCTCTCCGCAGGACGCCGTCGATGTCCCGCAGTAACGCATCGATGGAGATACTGCGCCCGGCCGCATAGGCGCGCGCCCAGCGTGCCGGTCCCAGACGAGCGCGGACGTCGCGTTCCGCCTGCTCTCGGAGATCGTCCAGCGATTTATCGACCACTGTCGCGCCCGTGCGCTCGGTGACGGCGTCCCGGGCCCCCAGGATGCGCGCCGCCCACGCGTCGTCCCCCTCCAGCACTGCCGCCGCGGCGAGAGGGACCAACGCGTAGACGAAGGCGAACTTGTCATGGAGCTCCCGGACGTGCGCGAGGCTTTCACGCACCACCGCGATCGCCCCGCTGGCGTGCCCGCGGCGCACGGCGAGGATGGCGCGGACATTCAGCGTGAGCGCCATGAACCATGGGCCAGTGTGCCGAAGCACCGAGGTGGCCTCATCGAGCAGGCGTTCCGCGTGCGCGGATTCGCCGGTCGTCAGCACGACCGCCGCCATCCCGGTCAGTGAATTCCCGAGCCCCCAGGGGAGCGCGAGGGCCCGAAACCTCTCAACCGCCTGGCCGAAGCGCTCGCTGGCCGCGTCGATATTGCCGCCGGCGTACTCGACGTGGCCCAGCAGATTCTGGGTCAGCGCCATCTCCATCTCCATGTTGCCGGTGTCGTTTGCCAGTGCCAGGGCGCGGGTCAGCGCGGCTCGAGCCTGCGCCAGTTCGGCTCGCGTGTACAACATCGCACCCGCTCCGAGGAGCATCTTCGCTTCGACCGATGGCGGCAGAGAAGGACCATGCAGGATCTGTTGATACCAGCGGAGGCCCTCGGCCGCGTGGCCACGAATGACCCAGAAGAAGAACAGGCTCCACGCGATGCTGGACGCTTCGGCGGAACGGCCGCGATCGATGAGCCAGGTCATGGCGCCGCGGTAGCTTTCGAGATCCTCACGCGTGCGGTCGAGCCATTCGATCTGCGAGAGCCCGCGCAGCCCCTCGGCGGCCTGGGAGGCTTCAGCGGTGGCGTAGCGCACCAGCCCCTCCATGGCGTCGTCGCGCTCACCCGCAGCGATGAGCTCAAGGGCCGCGTAGGCCCGAACGGTTTCGAGCATCTGGTAGAGCGGACACGTCGCCACCCCTGAGTTCTCGGCCCGCACGAGAAGGCTCTTGTCGATAAGAGCAGCGGTCGCGGCGAGCGCTTCGTCGATGCTCTCCACGCGACTATCGCCGCCGGCGAGGACCGCCGAGGCGGCGTCGAGCGGAAAGAGGCCCGGCAACGCGCCGAAGCGGCGGAAGGCGCACTGCTCGTCCGGTGCGAGCAGCCCATAACTCCACGCGACGGTCGCGTTCATCGTCCGCTGGCGTTCGGGCAGATCGCGGGCGCCGACGGTCGAGAACAGCACATCGTGGGTGAGCCGGCGAAGCAGATTCTCCACCGTCAACACTTTCATCCACGGGGCGGCCAGCTCGAGCGCCAGCGGCAATGCGTCGAGCCGCCGGCAGATCGCGGTTACCGTGGGGGCGTTCTCGGAGGTCAGACGAAAGTCCGGTTGCACCTCTCGAACCCGTTCCACGAACAGCTGCACCGCGGGAGCGAGTGCCGGATCGGCTGGCGCCATCGACTCCGAGTCGCTTTCGAGAGCCAGGGGGCCGACGGCGTACTCCCGCTCGCCACGTACGTGGAGCGGCGCGCGGCTGGTGACCAGCACTCTGAGCGGTGCGACCCACGCCAGGAGGTCAGCGATCAGGGGCGCGGCGTCCAGGACCTGTTCGAAATTGTCGACCACCAGCAGCCTGCTCTGGTCGTGACACGCGGCGCGTGCCCGCCTTGGCAAATCGACCGCGGTGACGTCCGCCAACCCGAGAGCCTCGGCGATCGCCGCGGCGACGAACCCGGCATCCCTAACCGGGGCCAGCGACACAAACGCCACGCGGGTCGCGCCTTCTTCGGCGATCGCCCGTGCGAGCTCCAGCGCCAGGCGGGTCTTTCCGACGCCGCCCGGGCCGGTCAGGGTGATGAAGCGCACGGAAGGATCAGCGAGCCAGTGCCGCAGCATCTGCACGTCGGCATCGCGCCCCAGAAGGGGCGTGAGAGGCAGAGGGAGGGAGACGCGGGTCAGTTCATCGATCGCCGCGGCACGCGCGGGCGCCCGCGCGCTGCCGACAAACGCGTCGCGTGATGAACCGGCCAGGTCCAGTGCGGCAGACAGCGCCCGCACGGTCTCGACCTGGGGCCGGCGCCGCTGCCCGCGCTCCAGGGCGCTGATCGCGTGGACCGACAGGCCCGCAATCGTTGCCAGCTCCTCCTGGGTGTACCCGGCGGCCTGGCGGAGCGCTTTGAGCTGCGCCCCAAAGGTTCTCGGAGCGCCGACTGTCATGACTCGCTCATCTTACGCCACCCGTACGGAGGGCGTACGGGTGATGTGCGGGCGCTGTAGGTGGTCTCCAGTCCGGCCACGTTTCACACTCGCCACATGACCGACCCCTCGACGGTGACCACGTTGGCTACGAGCGCGGCAGGATTCCTTGGCCGGGTGCTCCTGGCACTTCCTTTTGTCGTCGCGCTGGCGCTCGAAGCCGGCCCGACCCGAACCATCGACGTCACGCTCTCACGCTACGCCTTCTCGCCCGAACGCATCGAGGTCCGGGTTGGCGAGGTGGTGCGGCTGAACATCGTCTCGGCCGACGGCGCGCATGGATTTCAGGTGAAGGAGCTCGGGCTGAACGCGCCAATCCCGGCTGGCGGGAAGCCGGTGACGATCGAGCTGACGCCCAGGGAGGCCGGCACGTTCAGGATCAGGTGCTCCGAGTATTGCGGACGCGGACATGGCCGCATGACGGCCACGTTGATCGTAACGCCAGGCACGTAAACGCAGATGAGAGGGAAGCAATTCATGTTCTTCGTCACACACCGCTCGATCGTCTTCTCGGCCGCCGCGCTGCTCGTCATGACGTCCTCTGTCGCCGGACAGGAGACGCAACCCGCCATCCACGATGATGCAGAGGTGGTGCTGGCGGAGCCGGACTTCCGCGTTCTCAACCTCCCGTCCACGTTGAGGCTCCCGCGCCACGGATCGAGCTTCCAGCTCACCCATCGGTTCGACGGCAATCTTCGGCAGGGCAGCTTCAACGAGAATGCCGGCAATCTGTTCGGGCTCGATCAGGGAGCCGTGGTCGGTTTCGAGTACCGGTTCGGTATCGCGCGACATCTGCAGGCCGCCATTTACCGGACGGCGATCGACCAGACGTTCCAGTTCTACGGCAAGTTCGACGCCGTGCGCCAGCACGGTTCGATCCCGGTGTCGCTCTCGGCGCTCGCCTCAATCGAAGGTGTCGACAATTTCCAGGACCGGTATTCGCCCGCGCTGGGCCTGGTGGCTTCCCGGACGGTGAGCGACCGGCTCGCCCTGTACGCCACGCCGGTGTGGGTTCACAACACGGCCGGGATCCTGAACATCGATCGCGACACGTTCTTCGTGGGCATCGGCGGCCGCGTGCGAGTGAGCTCCACCGTCTACCTCGTGGCCGAGGCCGCTCCCCGTGCCGGCGGCTACCGCCCCGACAAGGCCGCCTACGGGTTCGCCATCGAGAAACGGGCCGGCGGTCACCTGTTTCAACTCAACGTCAACAACGGCCAGGGAACGACCTTCGGACAGATCGCGCGCGGCGGCCTCCCGGACAGTCTGTACCTCGGCTTCAACCTCGCGCGGAAATTCTTCTGAGCGAATACCCAGGAAGGCAGCAGAGCATGAATCGATTTTCAGTCTTCGTCGTCGGTCTCGGCGTTCTCGCGGCCGGGTGCGGGAGCTCATCCCCCTCCGCACCGTCGCAGGGAACCATCACCACTTCCACATTCACGGTGCCTCTCTCGCCGGCCAACGAGGTGCCCGCCATCACCAATGCCGATGCGGCCGCCACCGGCACGGCCATCATTGCCCTGACGGTCACCAGGGATGATGCCGGCACCATCACGTCCGCAACCGCGAACTTCCAGATCAGCGTTGCCGGATTTCCGGCCGGGACGACGGTGACCGACGCGCATATCCACAACGGGGCAGCGGGCAGCAATGCCGGCGTCGCCGTCAACACCACGCTGACATCGGGGGAGCTGGCGATCACCAACGGCAGCGGCTCGGTCACCAAGAACGGGATCAACGTGCCGGCCGACAGAGCCGCGGCGATCCTCGGCAACCGCGCGGGGCACTACTTCAACGTCCACACGGCGCGTAATCCGGACGGGGCGATCCGAGGTCAGCTTTCGGATGGAACCTTCGATCCGGGCACGCAGGTTCCGTACTAGCGGCACGCGATCCGCCGCAATCACAACACAACATTTCAACAGAGGATACAACCCAACATGACTCAGGTGAAGTTTGTTCCGCGTTTCAGTCTCTCCGCATTGTCCGTCGGTGTCGCGCTCGCGTTGCTGAGCGTCGTCCTGGTCCCGGCACACCCGACACAGGCGGCGCTCGTCGAAGCCGGTCAGGGCCCTCAGCTCCTCATCGGACTCGATGATGACAACCAGGCGAACGCCTTGATTCAGGCTGGCGCTGTCGCAAATCAATCGCTCAACCGCACCGACATTCTCGACGGCGGCCCTGGCAATGACGTCATCTTTGGATTGAACGGCAACGATGTCATGGATGGTGGCCCCGGTGACGACATCATCCTTGGCGGGCCGGACGGCGGGGCGGCACCGGGCGGTCCACCCAACAGCGACGTCATGTTGGGCGGACCGGGCGACGACGTGAATCTCTGGGCGCCTGGCGATGGCAGCGAGGCCTTTATCGGAGGGCCAGGGGTCGACGCGATCATTTTCGGCGCGACCGATCGCGAGGCTGTTGCCGATCCGGCGACCGGTGTCCGGCTTCCGGCCCTGTCCTTTGGTGTTCCCGGGTTCCCCCAGGGCATCACCACCGCGGACGTGAGTGGGCTCGGAAACTTCTGCACGGTGGAGGCCAGCCCGTCCGCCGGGTATCAGTTTCTCGTGCGGTTCCGCTCGGCTGCGACGGGGAACATCGTCGTCACGGTGCGGGTGACGGATGTCGAGCAGGTCTTCTGCACGAGCCAGAGCGGCGCTTCAATCGCCTTCGCCGATCTGACGGTTCCCGCGCCGGCTTTCGACGTGGTCAGCCTGCCGGAGGTCCAGAGCCTGAACCCGCTCGTCGGCGCGATGATCCGGTAGCCGGACGCAAGCCGATGAAGGTCGATGTCGTTGTGGCCTTCTTCATGGCCTTCGTGTGCTTCGTGCTCCTGGTACCTATACGTGCCGCGCGGCGGGAATGCCGACTGGACGAGCTGACGGGTGGATCACCAGGGACACGAAGAACACGAAGGGCACGACGGGAGACCACTACGCCAAGCGGCTGAGACTACGAGTCCAGCGACTGGTTTTGACTTTTGAAAAAATGTCGTTGTGACCTTCTTCGTGGCCTTCGTGTGCTTCGTGCTCCTGGTGCCTATACGTGCCGCGCGGCGGGGACGCCGACTGGACGGGCTGACGGGTGGATCACCAGGGACACGAAGGGTACGAAGGGAGACCACCACGCCAGGCGGGTCGGACTACGAGTCAGCAGCGACTGATGTCTTCTTTTGAAAAAAAATGGTCGTCCTGGATGTCCATGCGCTTCATCGTGACGGGCCTCTGCGTTATCGCGGTGGCGGCTGTCACGGCCGTGATCTGGTGGCGTTGGGCCAACGTCGGCCCGGTCCAGCGCGGCGCCGATCTGGCTCTGGCCCAGGGCTGTCTGGGCTGCCACGGAGGGCCTGGCGTGTCTCCGCTGCTCCCACGCCCCTTCGCGGATCTCGACGACGTCGACCCGGTCACGCTGCGGGAGTGGATTCTCGACGGCATGCCGTCGCGCGTGCGGCAGGACCCCGAGCTCCGTGAGGCGCTCGCGTCCGCGGCTATACGGATGCCGGCCTGGCGGGGGCGCATCTCTGATGCCCAGGTCGACGATCTCGTGGCCTACGTGCGCGCGTCGGCCGGCGCCGACGTGCCGGAAGATCCGGTCGCCCGGAAAGGACACGCCGTCGCTGGACGGCTCGGCTGCTTTCGCTGCCACGGCCCGGGCGGGCGCGGCGCGGGCAGCAATCCGGGGAGCCTCAAAGGCTACATCCCGCCGTGGGACGGCCGCGATTTCGCGGAGCTGGTCGCGGACGAGGGGGAGCTGAGAGAGTGGATCCTCGATGGCCGTCCGAAACGGCTGCAAGCCAACCGGCTGGCTCGCTTCTTCCTCGATCGTCAGTCGATTCGGATGCCAGCCTTTCGCGGGGAGGTCACCGAGGAGGAGCTGCGGGCGCTCGAGGCCTATATCGGCTGGCTGCGGGCGCCGGTGTGAGCTTCAGCTGCGCGCCGACGGCCTGATCCTCGGGCACGAACTGACTATTTTGTGGACTCGGCCGGTTGTCCTTCCGTGGTGAACATGAAGAAACGTCTTCGGGTCCTGGCGATCTCCGGAAGCCTCCGCCGGGGATCCTCGAACAGTGCGCTGGTCGAAACCGTGGCCCGGCTCAGTCCGCAGACCGTGGTCGTGTCGATATCCCACGACCTCGCGGAGTTGCCTCACTTCAATCCGGATCTCGAAGGCGAAACCACGCCCGCGGCGGTCACCAGGTTTCGGGCCAGTCTGCAGGCGTGCGAGGTGGTTCTGATTTCGAGCCCGGAGTACGCCCACGGCGTGCCCGGCGTGCTGAAGAACGCGCTGGACTGGGTCGTCGCCAGTGGTGAACTGATCGACAAACCGATCGCCTTGATCAACGCGTCTGCTCGGGCCACCCATGCATGGACGTCGCTTCGAGAGACGCTGAGCGTGATGTCGGCAAACGTGATCGTTCCGGCATCGATCACGGTTCCGCTCGACGGCCGATCGCTGGATGCGGAGGGGATCCTCGGCGACCCGGAACTGTCGACCACTCTCAGGTCCGCTCTCGAAGCACTCGTCCGCGCGGGCCTCGACGCGCGCACCATCGCACCGTCGCGGTGATTTGCGGCGGCGGCGTCTCTTTGCAGCTGGGCGCGCCTGCAATGTCGCGGCCGCTCCGCACGGCTTGTCATAGGATACCGATGGCTGAAATCTCGGGGGCCAACGTGACAGGCAAACGTTCAACGCCGTGGGCGACCGCCGCTCTCCTTCTCGTCCTGTTGCCGGCCGCGGCACCGGTCGCGCAGACCGTCCGTGTGCCTGGGACCTCGGTGGCGCTGGCGCCGCCTCCCGGATTCTCCCCGTCGTCGCGCTTTCCCGGCTTCGAGCACGCCGACCTCCAGGCCTCGATCATGGTGACTGAAGTTCCCGGCCCCTTCGCCCAGCTCACCGGGGGCATGACCGCCGCCGGGCTGGCGACCAGAGGGATGACGCTGATCTCGAGGTCCACACCGCAGATCCCCGGCAAGCGTGCCCTCCTGCTCCACGTATCGCAGTCGGCGGGCGGAACCGACTTTCTGAAATGGATGCTCGTCGCCGGGGACGCCAAAGCGTCCGTGATGATCGTCGCGACCTTCCCGAAATCGGCGGAGGGGCAATTGAGCGGAGCCCTCGAGGCTTCGCTGCTGTCCGCAGTGCTGGGCGCCACGCCTCCGAAGGATCACTTCGAAGGATTGCCGTTTCGCATCTCCCCAACCCCCGCGCTCAAGATCGCAGGACGGATGAGCAACCTGCTGGTTTTGAGCGAGTCCGGCAACATCGAGCCACAGGGGCCGCAGGCGGCGGTGTTCGTGGTGGGCAGTTCTCTGGCGCCGGTGGCCCTCACGGATCTGAAGGCGTTCGCGGCAACGCGCGCACGACAGACGAAGCAGCTGAAAGGTCTCCGCATCACCCAGGAAGGGCCGACGACGATCGACGGGATCGCGGCGCACGAGCTCCTCGCCGAAGGGACCGACGTCGCGACCGGCAGAGCCGTCACGCTGTATCAGGTCGTGCTGCCGGACAGCGGCGGATACATATTGATGCAGGGGATGGTGGCCTCCACCCGCGCGGCGGCGCTGGTCCCGGAGTTCCGGCGCGTGGCTGACACGTTCCGAAGACTCGCGCGATGAACTCGGGCGTCACAGCGCACGCTCCGGAGACGCGAAACTCATGCGGGAGATGCGTCCGGTGACCGGTGGTGCAGGCCGCCTTCTCGCCTACGGCGTGATCACCGCCCGCCCGGAGACCTCCCCCTGCTTGACGCGGCCGTACACCTCGTTGATCTTGTCCAGCGGCCAGAACTCGAGCGGGATCGAGGTCAGCCTGCCGCTTTCGGCCAGGCTGAGGACCTCGCGCAGCTCGCGGGTATTCCCCCACCACGAGACCGACAACGACACCTCCGGTTTCGCCGATTCGAGCGCCTTCAGGTGAGCGGTGCCGCCCGCGAGACCGATCTGCACGACCTGCCCGGCCGGACGCGCGCTCGCGAGCGCCTGCTTCAGCGTGCTGTCGGTCCCGACGAAGTCGAACGCCGCCGACACGCCGACGCCGCGCGCCAGCTCCATGATCCTGGCGCTCACGTCCGGGTCGCGGCCGTTGATCAGGTGCGTCGCGCCGGCCTCCTGCGCCGTCTTCAGCTTGCGGTCGTCGAGGTCCACCGCGATGATGTCGGCGCCGGTCAGCAGCCGCAGGATCTTGACGCCGAACTGCCCGAGCGCGCCGCACCCGATGACCAGCACCGGATAATCGGGCCTGATGGCCGGCAGCGCGCGCGTGATCGCACGGTATGGTGTCAGCGCCGCGTCGGTGAGCGGCGCGGCGACCTTCGGCTCCAGCGTCTTCAACGGCACGAGGTACCGTTCGTGGGGCACGAGCAGGTACTCGGCGTAGCCGCCCTCGTGCTGCGACAGCCCGACCCACTGCATCGTCGGGCACAGGTTCTCCTCGCCCGCAATGCAGTAATCGCAGAAGCCGTCCCCCCAGCCGCCGTAGACCGCGACGCGGTCCCCTTCCTTGACCGCCGTCACGCCGCCGCCGATGGCCGCCACCGTGCCGGCGTTCTCGTGGCCCAGCGTGAGCGGCATCCGCGGCAGGACCTGGATCTCACCGGAGATGATGTGCAGGTCGCTGTGGCAGAACCCGGCCCCTTCGACCCGGATGACCACCTGGCCCGGGCCCGGCGTCGGGCGCGGAACCTCGTCGATGATGAGAGGCTTGCCGTATTCGTGCAATCGTGCGGCTCGCATCAGATTCTCCTCCCCAGATTACAGCCGGAAGACCTGATGGCCGACGACCTCCGGAAGCGGGACGCCGGAACCTAGAACCTGGAACCCAGACGCCCGCGGTGCAGGCAGCGCAGCCGTTCGGCGAGCGCACCGGGATCGTCAGTGAAACAGCGCGCGTACGCCTTCGGGGCAGCCTCGACGTACTCGTGGAACAGCGCCTCGCGCCTCGCGCTCATCACGTTCTTCGCGATCACGTAGCGGATCACGCCCGACAGGCTGAGGATGATAGTGGACCCGCCGTAGAACCACCGCCCCTTCGCTTTGCGCCGCTGCACGATCTCGGCGACGAGATCCTCGTTGAACGTGCCGTCGGGCCCGACGCGGCGGACCTCCCTGACCGACTCGACGACCGGGCGCTCGATCTTCTTCGACGCGCTCGGCGTGGCCAGGCCGAAGTACACAAGGTGCCCCGGCAGGGTGACGTACGCGCCGACGAGTTGCGCGCGGCGGCGCTGCTGGGCCTGCTCGGTCAACTGCGGGCGGTTCTTCAGAATCGACCGCAGGACCTGCGGCAGGTCCGCGTCCCGTTCACGACGGGAGAGGCCGGGGATGCGCGGCAGCCGGCGTTCGGGGCCCCGCCAGAGCAGCGCCCCCTCGCTGAGGTCGAGCACCCCTTCGACCTGAACGCCGTGCCGGCGAAACGCCCGCACCATCGCTTCTCGATACCCCCACTCGTCGTCGGGGATCAGGTCGTAGTCCGCGGTGAGCAGCGCGCGGAGGTACTCGCCGAAACGGAGATCGACCGGCGGACAGTAGTCGACGGCGCGGATGACGAGAGTCATGAACTGATCGGCGATCCGCACCGCCTGCGCCGCCAGGAGATCGACCATCGCGTGCGGCAGACGTGCGCCGTCTGCCGGCGCGAGGCTCCGCAGCTGTTCCGTCTTCTTGTCGAACACCGTCCGGAACGCATCGAATACCGCGCGCAGCAGGATGGCGCCCATGTCGTGCGCTTCGAGGCCGGGCTTGTACTGGTCCTTCTTCGGGACCGGCGCGTCGAGGTCGCCCGGGGTCAGAAACGCCGTGCGCAGCGGGGTCTCGCCATCGCCCGTGGTCTCGCCGAACTGGCGCGCGAGATCCACCAGCAGACGGGAGGTGATCGCTCCCCTGGCGTCCGCGATCGCCCGTCCGACCAGCTCGCGATAGCTGAATCGCTGGAGCAGCGCGATCAGATCCGCGAAGCCTTCGTGAAAGCCGTCCACGTCGGCGTTGGTCGGGAGCATGAACCGCGCGCGCATGCCGTCGAGCAGCGCGTGCGTCATCTCGTGGACGACGACATCATGGGACAGCGACGTGAAGACGATCGCTCCCGGCTGGTTGAGCCGCTGTGCGCGCCGGTTGGCGCGGGTGTAGCCGAACCGGACCGCCCCGAGATCGGGATCGTAATAGGCGTTGTCTTCCTCGAACGCGTGCGGATGCACGTGCAGCTTGACCACCGGCCGGTCCCCGATGCGATCGTCGGCGTGGGACGGAAACGAGAACTGCGGGTGCCGCCCGAGCGCCTGGCGGAAGCGGTGATACGTCACCGTCGTCAACGCGTAGGTCATCTGCTGGGCGAAGCGCGGATCGATGGTCGAGGGGCGGAGGCCCGCCGTCATCACGACCGCGAGGTCGTCGAGCTCGACCGGCTCGTAGGCCTCCTTCGTCGTGTCGTTCACGTCCCGGACGGCGATCACCGATCCGACCGGGCCTTCTTCGAGCGGTTCGTAGGGCACGGCCAGTTCGGTGACCGCCGCGCTGGCCGTCGGCGTCGCCGGGTCCTGCGTGAACACCCGCAGCTTCCGGTGCGGGGGCAGCTGGATCGGCGAGGCCTGCGCTCCTTCGTCGGCCTGCCCCGGCCGCTTCGCCGCCGATTTCTGCTGCTCACGCAGAACGATGAACGGCTCGGCCGACTCCTTACGCTCGACCCGCGGGCCGAGCTCGTAGTGGACGGGCGGTGGCTTCGGCACGCTCAGCGATCCACCCGGGCCCTGAGCAGCTGCACGGCCGCCTCGAGATGTGCGAGCAGTTGCGCATCAATGCTCGACAATGCCATGGGTTCTGACAGCGTGGCCGCAGACGGCACGGCCGCAGACGGCACGGCGGCGGCGCCCGACAGCAGCGGGCGGCGCGCCATCCCGGCTGCAGCCGGCAGCATGAGGGGATGCTGCCGTTTCTTTGCCGCGACGATCTTCGCCACCTGTTTGATGAAGGCCTCGTTCGTGTCGCCGCGCCTGACCGCCTCGGCCAGAAAGGCGGTGGCGGCGCCGGTGAAGTCCCCCTGCCCCTTCGACTCCCACGCGAACTCGTTGTCGCGGCAGGCCGCGAGATGGATCACTCCGGGCGCCGACGACGGGAGCGCGCGCGACCGGGCCCGTGCGCTGCGATATTCGCGCGCGGCACCGAGCAGGTCGGGCGGCATGAAGCGCGCGCGGTCGGTGGCGGTCTCCACGCCGCGCACCGCCGGGGCGAATCGGCTGTTCGTGCCGCAGTGACAGCAATCCATGAACAGCGTCAGCGTGACGCCGGCCGGCAGCCCCTCCAGCGCGGTCGCGAACACGTCGTCCCGCAGCAGCATCAGCTCGCCTTCGCGGTAGTCGACCGGCACGAATGCCTCGTCGAAACCGTCCGCTTCGTCGCCGCTGTCGTCGGCGAGCTGTGTACCGTGACCCGCGTACTGAAACACGAGTACGTCGCCGGCCGACGCGCCGGCGAGCAGATCGCGCAGGCCATTCTGGATCCGGCGGTTGGTGGCCTGCTTGTTGCGAAGGTAGCGGACCTCGAATCCCAGCTCCGCCAGCACGCGCCCCCAGGCATTGGCGTCGTTGACGCACCCGTCGAGCGGGCGGTCCGGATAGTCGTCGATGCCGATGCACAGCGCGACGCGGCGGCCGCGGTCCTGGCGCTCGCCCTCCTCGTCGCCGGGCTGGTCTTGGGCTGGCGGTGGACCGTCCGGATACGCGCGCCCGGGTTGCGACGCGCCCACGAGTGCGCCCGGCCGCATGGGCAGCGGCTCGAACGTCCGCGGCAGGGGCGGAAACGGGAAGTCGGCCTCCCCCAGCCCGGTCTGATCGTCGACGCCGAGTATCCGTCGGAGCGCCGCCGACATGGTCTTGGGATCGTTGTCGAAGGCGCCGTGCGCGAGCGCTCTCGTCAACGGATTCTCTTGCTTGTCGCGGGTGAATGAGAACTGGATCTCCGCCACCGGCGTCGCGCCGGGCACCGGGCGCCCCTCATCGTCTAGACCGTAGAACGCGCGCAGCTTGTCGTCCTTGCGGATGGACCGCTGCAGGCCGACAATGGGCCGCCGCTTGAGGCCTTCGAACGCGTGCGAGATGAAGTACAGCAGCGACTTGCGGTAGATCTTGAAGCAGTCGTCCTGCTCCTCTGCGTCTTCTTCCATCGTGAAGCAGGTGTGCCGGGCGATCTTCTTCGCCTCGATGAGCGGCAGGAGGTTCTCGACGAACAGCTCGGTGCGCGCGGCGGGCGCGAACAGCGAGAGCGTCTCGATCCGCGCGGCGCCGAGCTGGAGGAGCGCCGGCAGCAGATGCGCGTGGAAGATCGCGCCGGCGCTGTGCCCGATCGCGTGCAGCGTGACCTGCGTCGCCGCCGGGTCGGTCTTCAGAAACGCCGCCAGCTTCGACGCAAACAGATACGCGCCGCCCGGGAACCCTTCACCGAGATCCGCTGACGACGCACGGCGCGCGTTGCTTTTCATCTCGGACCAGATGAACGTGCCCGGCCCCTTCGCGGCGAGCTCGATTGCGGCGTCGCTCGTCCAGTCGAAGAAGTCCCTCGCTCCGAAGAGCCGCTGGCGAAGCGTCTCGAGCAGGCCCGTCTCCCACACGAAGAAGACCGGGTAGACGCCTTTGGGCAGCCACCACCGGTACATCGTCTTCGCGTAGGCGAGGGCGTCCGCCTCGCCGACCAGCCCGCCGTGCGCGTACAACAGGATCCGCAGCGACGGATCGGCCGACGCCCGGTCGCGGATCGCGTCGATGATCCCGTCGAGATCCATCGGCGACGTGGTGAACTCGCCGCCGGCCTCCGACAGCTCGCCCCGGCTCAGATTGACCACGTGCGGCTTCAGCTCGGTCCAGTCCTCGCCGCGGGCGGCGGACGGATCGGCGAGCAGCCGGGAGAAATCACGGCTGTACTGCCGCTGCGACCGCGCCACGCGGCTTCGCGTCTGCCGTTCCACCTCACGCGCGCCGGCGGCGTGTTCCGGCACCGTCGCGTTCGCCTGCTCGGTGTCGGGCACGGTGATCGCCGAAGGGTAGGTCGCGGGAGCGCCGGCGAGAAACTCCCGGGGAAACACCCCGGCTGCCGGCGCTCGCCGGCCGATCTCCTTCGTCACGCGCGTCTCGAAGAGCGCCCGGTCGAACCCGCTGCCGGGGCACGTCTTCTGATTGTTGTTGAGCTCGCGATGAAACTTGATGTCGGCGAGCTGGAGCTTGAAGGTCTTCAGCAGATGCCCCACGACCGCCGCGGCGCTGTCGCGCTGCGCGCCGTCGAAGGGATCGTGGCCGGTGTCGAAGTTCCCGACGATCTCGATCATGAACGGGCCGGCCGCCGCCGTACCGTTGTGCCCCTTCGAGCTGGCGGGTGACAGGTTCCAGTTCCTTCCGGTCCAGAGGCCTCCCTGCGGGTCGATGGTCAGGTGCTGCGCGATGTCGCTCCACCCCTGCGAGAGATGAAAGCGGCGCATCGCCTCGATCGTCTCGAGACCGCGGAAGTCGGCGCGCTCCGGCTTCCATGTGTGGTGCACGTGCACGGCGTCGATCGTGCGCACGAGCACGGACGCGTCGGGCAGCAGCAGACGGAACTGCACGACAGTGAGGCGCCGTATCGGTTCTGGCATGATCGGCCTCCGGGCTGAAGCGAGGAAGGTCATGCTGTCGAACCCGATCCTGCTTTGCAATAGGCAACTTTTACAGGCCAGCGGGTTGGCTGCCCGGCCAATCGGCTGGCCGGTGTATAACTCCCCGCATGGCGCGAGGCTTCGCATTGCTCGCCGCTTTGACCATGCTGCCGCCGCAGGCCCCGGCGCAGGAGAAGGCCACGTTCCGCAGCGGCGTGCAGACGGTGATGCTCCACGCCACCGTCCGCAGCGACGACGGGCATCTCGTGCCGGATCTCACCCGCGACGACTTCGAGGTCCGCGACGAAGGGCAGCCGGTCGAGATCACCGTCTTTTCCAGTGATCCCCAACCGATCACCGTCGTTCTGCTCCTCGACATGAGCGGCAGCATGGAGCGCCACTTTCTTCGCGTCCGCGACTCGACGAGGCATTTCATCGACGCGCTGCAGCCGGGCGACCGGGCGCGGATCGGCTCATTCGGCGTCGAGGTGGCGCTGAGCCCCTGGCTGACGAGCGACAAGCGCATCCTCCACCGTGTCGTCAGCGAGGAATTGTGGCCGGGGGGCGGCACGCCGCTGTGGAACAGCGTCTACGGCGCCATGCAGTCTCTCGATCGCGAAAGCGGGCGGCGGGTCATCCTGGCGCTGACCGACGGGATCGGAAACATGGATCTCCCGGGGCTCGAGGGTTCGTCGCGCCAGGCGCGCGACAAGGCCGAGGATGACGGGTTCATGGTGTACGCGATCGGCGTCGAGGGCTCTCCCCTCGACGCCAGCATCACGAGCCTCGCGGAGCGCACCGGCGGCGGCTTCTTCAAGCTGGAGACGGGGGCCGACCTCTCGCGCACGTTTCTTCGCGTCGTCGAGGAACTGCGTCATCAGTACGTCATCGGCTTTGCGCCGCCGAAGGCGGACGGCAAGATGCACGACGTCGACGTGAAGGTGAAGAAGCCGCGGATGACCGCACGGGCCCGCAAGAACTATCGCGCACCGGGCGGCAGGTGATGCGCGCGGCAGCCTGCGCGACGTTGCTGGCGATTGCCGCCGGTCTGCCCCACGCCGGTGGTCGCCCGGCCGTGCCCCGCGTCACGGTCCATGCGTGGGTGGAGAACGAGCGCGGCCTGCCGGCATCGGATCTCCAGCTCGAAGAGTTCGAGGTCCTCGTCGACCGCGCCGCGGTACCGCTGGAAGCTGTCGTCCCGCGCAGAGCGATGTCGGTGGTGGTGCTCCTCGATACCAGCCGAACGGTCCCGTGGAGCACGCAGACGCTCCCTCGGCACCTGGGCCAGTTCGCGGCCGCGCTCCCGCCAGATGACAGGCTCATGCTCGCAACCGTGGGCGGGCGATCGACCGCTCTTCCGTTTCAGCCCGCGAAGCACGATCTGCAAAGCGCCATCCGCCAGGCGCTGAACCATGAAGAGGGCTACGGCAACACGCCGATCTGGGACGCCCTGCACGACGCGGTCACGCTCCTCGCCAGGGAGCCGCCGCCGCGGGCGGTCCTGCTGCTGACCGACGGACGAGCGACCGGGAACCGCTACGGCCTGGCGGAGTCAGCCGACCACGCGATGGCGAACGACGTGTCGGTGACCGTCGTGGCGAAGCACATCGGACGACAGATCCTCCAGGGGGAGAAGACCGCTGTGCTGGTTCAGCCCTGGGCGCCGCTTGAGGCAGTGACCCGGTATACAGGCGGGCAGTTCTTCACCTACCCCGAGCGGCAGGAGGAGGCGGCGGTCACGCTGTTCCAGGGGGCCGCGGCCTCGCTCCGCGGCCTGCACGCGTTCGGCTTCACCCCCGTGCAGCGGAACGGCGCAGCGCATCGACTCGAGATCCGTTCGAAGCGGCCCGGCCGCATCGTGCACGCGCCCCTCGCATTTGTCGCACGCTGAGTTAACTCCTGCCCCCTTGCCGTCGTATACAGCAACGGCGCCCTCATCGTGCGGGCGCGGCACATAAATCAGCCGCCCGCACCAACCGTCCGAGCGCGGTGCTCGTCTACACGTAGCGGGCGGAGGCTGGGGTCAGATCTCGATTTTTCGGTCCCGCGGCGTGAAAACGCCGCGGAGTTTCGAAAAATCGAGATCTGACCCCAAACGATCCAGATGCGCGGATTCGAACAACTCGCAGTGGTGTTGTGCGTTTGTGGGACGGTGGCGTTCGCGCAGCCGCCCGACGAACGGGCCGCGAAGGTGCTCGCCGACGCGCGCGCCGCCCTCGGCGGCGAAGCGAACCTGTCGGCGATCAAAAGCTTCACCACCACCGGACGCACCCGCCGCGTCCAGGGTGAGAACCTGGTGCCCATCGAATTCGAGATGCTGGTCGAGCTCCCCGATAAATACCTGCGCAAGGACGAGATCCCCGCGCAGGAAAGCGATCCGACGACCATCGGGTTCAACGGCGACGCGCTGCTGCAGATCCCGCCGCCGGCGCCCCCCACGCCACGACCCGGCATGCCGGCGCCGCCGCCCGGCCAGTTCGAAGCCATGCTCCAGCAGCGCACGCTGACCGCCCGGCAGGACTTCGCGCGATTGATGCTCGGCATGTTCGCCACGTCCTTTCAGGCGTACCCCCTGACCTTCAAGTACGTCGGCCAGGCCGAAGCGCCGCAGGGCAAGGCCAACGTGCTCGAGGCCACCGGCGCGAGCAACTTCAAGATCCGCTTCTTCATCGACATCCAGACGAATCTGCCGATCATGGTGTCGTGGACGACGCCTGCCCGGCCGATGCCGGCGGGTCGCGGCGGACCGGGTGCTCCCTCCAGCCCCGGTGCCGCCGTACCGCCGGCCGCACCTCCCGCACCGCCGGCCGCGCCACCGTCGCCGCCGGAACAGCGTCTCTACTTCGCCGACTACCGCGACGTGGACGGCATCAAGCTCCCGTTCCGGCTGCGCCGTGGCGTGGGCGTGAACACCACCGAAGAGACCACCTTCGATCGTTTTCGCCTCAACCAGAAAATCGATCCGCGCAGATTCGAGGTCAGGAAATGAAACGTCCATCCACCCTGGTGTGCGGTGCGCTCGCGCTGCTGGTCTCCGCATTCGGATCGACCACGGCCTACGCACAGCCGCGCCCCGCGAAGCTGCTGCTCACGGTCGTGGACCAGACCGGCGCCGTCATCCCCAACGCCGTCGTGACGGCGACACGCGCCGACGATCCGGCCAGAACGCCGATCGGGCCGGTGAAGACCATCGACACCGGGCTCGCGACGCTCGAGGGGCTGGCACCGGGGATCTACGAGATCCGGGCGGAGTTCCCGGGGTTCGAGCCGCGGGTGATGAAAGAGGTCAGGCTGCGCGCGGGTGACAACCGGCAGGTGGCGATTCTGGCGATCCAGGGGGTGCAGGACGAGATCACCGTCGGCCGCGACCGGCAGGCGGCGGCGGCGGACCCGAAGTCCACCTTCGGCACCACGCTCACGCGCGAGCAGATCGAGGCGCTGTCGGACGATCCCGACGAGATGCGCCGCCAGATCATGGACATGGCGCCCGAGGCCGTTCTGCGCATCGACAGCTTCGAAGGGGGGCAGCTCCCGCCGAAGGCGCAGATCAAGTCGATCCACATCACGCGGGACCAGTACGCAGCCGAGAGCCACTACGCCGGCGCCCACTTCATCGACATCATCACGCAGCCCGGCATGGGCCCGATCCGCGGCGGCACGAACTTCCGCTTCCGCGACCGATCGCTGAATGCCACCAACCCGCAGACCAATTTCAAGGGGCCCGAGCAGTCGCGCAACTACGGGATCAACTTCGGCGGCACGCTCATCAAGGGCAAGAGCTCGTTCGCGCTCTCGATCAACGGCGGCGGCTTCTACGATGCCCCGACGATCGTCAGCCAGGGCCCCGAGGGGCGGCGCATCGAAACACTCCCGATCAAGCGCCGCCGCGACAACGTCTATGCCTACGGCAACTTCGACTACGCGCTGACCAAAGACCAGACCCTCCGAATGAGCTTCGACACGTCGTCCTTCAGCAGCGACAACCAGGGCATCGGACAGTTCGACGAACGCGAGCGCGGCTACGCCACGAGTGAGACCGGCACGACCGTGCGCATCCAGGAGGCCGGGCCGCTCGGGCGGCGCTTCTTCATCAACACCCGGCTGCAGCTGCACTATCAGCGCAGCGATCGGGAGTCTGACGTGGAGCTGCCGACGATCAGGATCGTCGATGCCCGCACCACCGGCGGCGCCCAGCAGAGCGGCGGACGCCGCGGCCGTGGGCTGAACCTCATGTCGGATCTCGACTACGTCCGCGGGATCCACTCCTTGCGCACCGGCATCGACATCAACGGCAGCTGGTACGAGTCCAACGAAGACTCCAATTATCTCGGCACCTACACGTTCGAGAGCATCGACGACTTCCTCGCGGGGAGGCCCCGCAGCTACACCAGGCGCATCGGCGATCCGAACATCAAGTACCACAACGTGCTGGGCGCCGTGTACCTGCAGGACGACATCCGCGTTCGCAAGAACCTGACGCTCAGCCCGGGGATCCGCTACGAGCTCCAGACGCATCTCGACGACTTCAACAGCTTCGCCCCCCGCTTCGGCGTCAACTGGGCCCCCTTCAAGAGCGGCAAAACGACCATTCGGGCGAGCTGGGGGATCTTCTACGACTGGTTCAGCACCGGGACGTACGAGCAGACGCTGCGCGTGGACGGCTTCAGGCAGCAGGAGCTGAACATCCTCGATCCCACCTATCCGGACCCGGGCGATACCGGGATCGTCAACGCCACCAATCGATACCTGATGGGCGATGACCTCGGCCTGGTCCGGACGAACCGGCTGAGCGCCGGTGTCTCGCAGACCATCACCCCGCGCATCCGCGTGAGCGCGACCTACGCCAACACCCGCTACCATGGATTGCTTCGCGGGGAGAACCTCAATGCCCCGGTCAGCGGTCTGCGGCCGGACCCGCGCTTCTCCAATGTCATCCAGATCCGGGACGATGCGGAGTCGCGGACGAACCAGCTGTCGTCGAGCATGAGCATCAGCCTGGCGACGCCCGGGCCCGCGGCGCAGCAGGCGCGTTTCAACCTGCGCCGCGGCTCGGTGAACATGGGGTACACGCTCGCCAGGCAGCGCAGCAACTCGGACGGCGCCTTCAGCATCCCGTTCAGCGGCAGCCCTGCCGGGGAGTGGGGTCCGGCCAACAACGACATCCGCCATCGGCTCAACGTCGGCTTGAACAGCCAGGCGCTGAAGAACATGAACATGTTCGTGTCGATGACCTACACGTCGGCCACGCCCTACACGATCCGCACCGGGACCGACGACAACGGCGACCTCGTCTTCAACGACCGTCCGGCGGGAGTCGGCCGCAATACCGAGCGCGGCGAGGCGCTCATGAACGTCAACGCCAACGCCTCCTATTCGATTCCGTTCGGCACGCGGAAAGTCGACGCCCCGCAGGGCATCATGATCCGTGACGGGATGGTGATGGCCGGCGCGCCCGGCGCCGCTCAGTCACGCTACCGGATCTCGCTGGGTCTGAGCGTGCAGAACCTGACCAACCGTGTGAACCACACCGGCTGGAACGGCACGATGACCTCGCCGTTCTTCCGGCAGTCCACGAACGTCGGTGCGCCGCGGAAGATCGACATGAGCGTGTCCTTCTCGTTCTGACGATCGGCAACTTCAAATCTCACACTTCACACTCCAGACGGCGCTCTCTTCGTGGCTTCTTTGGCGTTTGGAATTTGAAGTTTGAAGTTGAAGTTGTCACCATCCAACCTTCTTGCCGCGATTCTGTTCGTCCAGCCACTTCTTGAGCGGCTCGAAGTACTCGGCCATGGCGGTGGCGTCCATCTGACGCTGGCCGGTGAGCGCTTCGAGTGCGTCGGGCCATGGTTTCGAGGCGCCGATCGCCATCATGGCGTTGAGTCGCTTGCCGGCCTCCTTGTTGCCGTAGATCGAGCAGCGGTGGAGCGGGGCCGTACATCGGGCTGCCTTCGCAAGCGCGCGGTGGAACTGATATTCGAGGATGTGCGCGAGGAAGTAACGCGTGTAGGGCGTATTGGCCGGCACGTGGTACTTCGCGCCCGGATCGAAGAACTCCTCGCCGCGGGCTGCCGGTGGCGCAACACCCTGGTATTTCAGCTTCAAGTCCCACCAGGCCTGGTTGTAGTTCTGTGGCGTGATCTGCCCCGAGAACACCTGCCAGCGCCACTGGTCCACCAGCAGCCCGAACGGCAGGAAGGCGAGCCGCTCGAGCGCACCACGCAGCAGCAGGCCGGTGTCGGCCGATGCGTCGGGCGCCTTGTCGAGCAGATCGATCTTCACCAGGTATTCGGGGGTCACCGAGAGTGCGAGCACGTCCCCGAGGGCCTCGTGGAACCCGTCGTTCGCGCTGTCGCGGAAGATCACCGGCTGCTTGTTATAGGCGCGCTGGTAGTAGTTGTGTCCGAGCTCGTGGTGGATCGTCGAGAAGTCCTCCGCCGTCTGGTCGATGCACATCTTGATCCGCAGGTCGTCGACGCTGTCGATGTTCCAGGCGCTCGCGTGGCAGACCACTTCACGGTCGCGCGGCTTGACGAACAACGAACGCTCCCAGAAGGTCTTCGGCAGCGGATCGAAGCCGAGCGATGAGAAGAAGCGCTCGCCGATCCGCACCATCTCCAGCGGGTCGATCTTCTTCGCCTTCAGGTTGTCGGTGAGCGAGAAGGCCTGCTGTTCACCGGCGGGCGCCACGATCTCGTAGATATTCGACCAGTCCTGCTGCCAGAGATTGCCGAGCAGGTGCGCGGGGATCGGCCCGTTTTCGGGGACGACGTCGCCGTACTTCTCGCGCAGCTTCGTCCGCGTGTAGGTGTGCAGTGAGAGGTACAGCGGCCGCAACTGTTCCCAGAGCCGATCCAGCTCCTTTGCGAACGCATCCGCCGGCATGTCGTACTTGCCGCGCCACATCGCGCCCGTGTCGGTGAAGCCGAGGACCTTCGCCCCCTTGTTCGAGAGTGCGGCGAACCGCGCGTAGTCCTGCTTCATCGGCACGGAGATCGTGTGCCAGCCTTCCCAGACCTCCTGGAGCCGCTTCGGGTCCCGGTTCTCGGCGAGGATCTCGCTGATCTGCTCGATGTCGAGGCAGTCCTTTTCAGACGGGCAGTACTTGCCGCTGCCGTAGACCCCCTCCATCGACGTGATCAGCCGCGTCAGCTCCTGCGCCTCCTTCGGATCCGGCGGTGACGCCATCGTCAGTGAAGTCTTGAGGAGATACAGCTGCCGGCGTTCGGCGGGTGAGACCTGGACCTTGTCGAAGCGGACGGCTGCCGTCGCGAAGTGCGTCTGCGCGTTGACCAGCGCCTCGTTGGCCTGCGCCGCCATGATCTCGGTATCGGGCGTGATGTACGTGGACTGCGTCCATCCGGCCCGGCTCTCGGCGGTCCCAAGCTCCAGCAGGACTCGATTGGCTTCGTCGAGGAAAGCCTTGACGCCTGCCGGCGTGGCCGGATGTTTCGTCGTGGCCGGCGCCGACTGAGCGGAGAGGACGATCGCGGAGGCGAGGAGGATTCCTGAGGCGGCGGCCGAAACGAAGCGCGTCATTTAGTCATCTTACCGGCCTTCGGCAGGTCGTTGAAATCCGGCATGTACGTCTTGAGGCCCTTGGCCGGCGTGTTCTTCGAGTAGCCGGCCACCAGCTGTGCGTTGTAGCGAGCGGGGAAGAAATCAAACGGATCCCGTGGGTCGGCATCGATGAGTTGCAGATCCGCATCGCGCATCGTCAGCTTTCCAAAGGTGATGTTGCCGCCGCCGAAGTAGACGTAGTTGCGCGCGCCGGGCGAGGGGAGGACCAGCGGCGCCGGACGGCCCCTGGCCGGATCATCGAACGTCTGCACCAGCCGGTCCCCCTCGACCACGACGCGGGTCAACCGGCCCACTATCCTTGGCGGCGGCAGGACCTCGCCGGCCGCAATGACGATGTCGTTGTCCTGCACGTCCACGCCGCGACGCTTCTTGATGTCGATGACGTCGTCCAGCTCCAGGCCGAACAGGTCGAGCAGCCCCTTCGCGGGCACTCCGACCGCCTTCATCGATTCGACGTGCAGCCGCATCTGCCCGTCGGCCGTCGTCGACAGGCTGGCCGTGGTCGAAAATGGAATCGTCAGACCTTTGCGCAGCTTGCCCTTCATTTTCAAACGCGAACCATCCGCTTCGACGGTCAGCTCTTTCAGCGGTGATCCTTCATAGCCGAAGACGTGGCGGTTCATCAGGTTCTGCAGGCTGCTCATCTTCATCGAGATACGTGCGGTCTGCAGGTGCAGTACATAAGAGCGCTGGTCGTCGAAGACGGGAGGCGACCCCTCGGACCGGCTGACCATCACGCCCCGGAGCCGGCTGACGTCGAGAATGATTCCATCGTCGACGTGGAGCCGCACATTCTTCATTTCCAGCTGCACACCGGTCTGGGTCGAAGTGAGCCTGGAGTTGCCTGCGGGGAGCAGCAGCAACGCGGTGCAAAGCAGCACAGCCTTGGGCGCCATCACACGTAACGACCGCAATCAGTGTGCCGATGGATGCCGGGGCTTTCGGACTGATCACCAGCTCGGCGTTGCGCAGTTGTTCGTGATCCGTAATGCCTTACCACCAAGGGCGAGTGCGAATCGATGAGCTGGCCGGCGCGCCTACCAGCCCGCACCCCTGCCCTGTCGCTTGAGCGCGATGCGCCCTTGCGGATCGACGGCATTCGCCAGGACGAACTGGAACCGCCGCTGAAAATCGGTCGGGCCGACGGCGATCCCGCGGAGGTTCTCGACGCGATACACGGTCGTGTCCCAGAACCAGTGACGCCCGGCCGGTTTCAGGTCGTAGCGATAGGTGAGCGTGTCGCCCTGCGCCCCGTGGAAGAACACCTTCAGCTCTTTCACGCTTTCGTGCTTGCCCCGGTCTGACCTGAGATCCACGGGTTGGCGGAGGCGGAACCACGTCACCCAGTTGCCCGCCTCGATCTCGCGGACGTTCTCCCATGGGATGACGGCCTCCGGCCGAACCGCCGGATCGAGACAGCCCCTCAGCGCGTCGTCGGGGGCCGCAAAGGCCCCGCTGCGGTAGACGCGCAGCGCCGCGCGATCGAACGCGAAGACCCAGGTGCTTCGCGCGTCGACGTTGTACTCGGTGGCGCTCCAGCCAATCGCCCCGCCGTTCGCCATGACGTGCCGCCATGCGTCGATCGCTTCGGCGCCGTCGACGGCCGCGATGATGTTGAAGCGCGCCGTCTCCGCCTGATCACGGACGGCGCGCGCATCGCACACCGCCTCTGCCGCGAACGCCGCGGCGGGCGTGACGAGAAACAGGCTCAGAGCGACTGGAATGCGGCACATGTTGCACCTCTGTGAGGTGCCTGGGGCAGGATCCGTGCCACGGATGAGGTAAGGAAGTTGGCCGGAAAAATGACGGCAACCCGGTCCGGCAGTGCCAACTGTCCTCGTCGGGCTATGCGCTCTGACCGGGCCGCCGGACCTTCAGGTGTTCCACGTGCCGCTGACGGACAGCAATGTAATCAGCGTGCTCCAGCTTCAGCTCACTGGCGACGCGGCGGACTTCGTTGTCTTCCAGAGTAAGGATCGGCGAGTCGGCGGCGGCAATCGCGAAGAGGCAGTCGAGCAGCGCCAGCTTCTCGTCGCGAGAGGCGACGCGCTCGAACTCGCGGGCGATCAGGTAGTCGTCGGTGCCGCGGGAATGGCCGGCGTCGCGCGCGATCCGGACGATCAGCGCCGCCTGCTCGGCGTCTACGCCGGCGCGCTCGGCCACGATCTGCTCCATCAACTGCGCCTCCGCGTCCGACACGTGATGATCGGCCTTGGCCGCGCGAGTCAGGATGTAGGCGAAGCACGCGAGGTACCGCGCGCGTTCAGGACCGTGCGCCTCGAGCGCCTGTTCGATCTCGCGAAGCCGGTTGTCATCCGGCTCCGGTTCACTCGCGAGGCCGAGCCATTGGAGGATGGACATGTGTCTGAGTGTACCTGAGCGGCGACGGGTGCATGTGAGCGGCGAAGGGTGCACGTGCCAGGTGCAGGGTGCAGGGTGCGGTGCGGTGCACGTGCAGAGCAGTCCGTGCTGAGCAGTAGCGCACCTTGCACCTTGCAGCACGTGCACAGCACCGCACCTGCACCTTGCACCCGGCACGTGCACCCTTCACGCCTCCAGTGGTACGCTGCCCTCTTCCATGATCAGCTTCAACCGCATCAACAAGCAGTACGGCCGCCAGATCCTCTTCGTCGACGCCTCCTTCCAGCTGAATCCCGGTGAGAAAGTCGGTCTCGTCGGCCCCAACGGCGCCGGTAAGACCACACTCTTCCGCATGATCGTGGGCGAAGAGTCGGTGGACGACGGCGAGGTGTCGGTCCCGAAGAAGCTGACGATCGGCTACTTCAGGCAGGACGTGGAGGAGATGTCCGGGCGCTCCGTCATCGACGAGGCGATCGCCGGCAGCGGCCGCGTCGGCGACCTTCATCACGAGCTCGAGGCGCTGAACCACGCGATGGCGGATCCCGGGCGCGCCGGCGAGATGGACCGGATCCTCGATCGGTTCGGCCACGTGCAGGAGGAGTACGAGCACCTCGGCGGGTATGCCCTCGAGAGCCAGGCGCGCGAGGTGCTGCACGGCCTCGGTTTCGCCGACGATCAGATCGACGGCGACGTCGGGGCCCTCTCGGGCGGATGGAAGATGCGGGTCGCGATGGCGCGCGTGCTGCTCGGGCGGCCAGACGTCCTGCTCATGGACGAGCCGACGAACCACCTCGACATCGAGTCGATCATCTGGCTCGAAGACTTCCTGAAGACGATGACCAGCTCGCTGCTCATGACGTCGCACGACCGCGATTTCATGAACCGGATCGTCTCGAAGATCGCCGAGATCGACGGCGGCGAGATCACGACCTACTCCGGCAACTACGACTTCTACGAGCGCGAGCGCGCGATCCGGGAGACCAACAAGGAAGCCGCCTACGCGCGGCAGCAGGCCATGCTCGCCAAGGAACAGCGCTTCATCGACCGCTTCAAAGCGCAGGCCGCCAAGGCGCCGCAGGTCCAGAGCCGCATCAAGGCGCTCGAGAAGATCGAGAAAGTGGAGCCGCCGAAGAAGCGCAAGGTGGTGGATTTCGACTTCCGCCAGCCCGCGCGGTCGGGCGAGCAGGTGGCCGTCGTCGAAGACGTGCACAAGGCGTACGGACGGCGGGTCGTGTACGACGGGTTGAGCCTCACCATCCGCCGCGGCGAGCGGTGGTGCGTCATGGGGCGCAACGGCGCCGGCAAGAGCACGCTGCTGAAGATGATCGCCGGCGCGGTCGCACCAGACTCGGGCAGGATCGAGGTCGGCGCGAGCGTGAAGATGGGCTACTTCGCGCAGCAGGCGCTGGACCTGCTCACCGCCGACCTCACCGTGTGGGAGCAGTTCGAGCAGGACTTTCCGCACGAGTCCATCGGGATGCTGCGCAACCTGCTCGGCGCCTTCCAGTTCTCAGGCGACGACGTGGAGAAGAAGGTCCGGGCGCTCTCCGGGGGGGAGAAGACGCGGCTGGTCATGGCGCGGATGCTGCTCCATCCGCCGAACTTTCTCGTGCTCGACGAGCCGACCAACCACCTCGATCTGGCAACGAAGGAGATGCTGGTCAAGGCGCTCGGTGATTTCGAGGGAACGATGCTGTTCGTGTCGCACGACCGGGCGTTCCTGCGCGGGCTCAGCAACCGCGTCCTCGAGCTCGGCGGCGAGAGCGGTGTCGATGCGCAGCCGCACGCATATCCAGGCTCGTACGTCGAGTACGTGCAGCGGACCGGTCACGAGGCGCCGGGGGTGCACGCGTAGGAAAACGGGGACACTCAACTTTACGGTAACTGTTGATCCCGGTTCGTGCGGTCGGCCGGGATCATCAGTTACCGTAAAGTTGAGTGTCCCCGTTTCCCCCAAGCGCCCGGAACGCCGCCAGCATCTCGGCGTAACTGAAATTCGCGTTACGGCCGCTCGGGTTCGGCAGCACGTGGACACGGGCGCCGTGGATCGTCACGGGCTGCCGGCCCGGACAGGCAACGCCCTTCAAAGCCGCCCTCGCCTCCGGATCGAGCTCCAGCAGCGGCAGGATCGCGCGCCATAGCGTCACGCCCACGAGCGCGACGACCTCGGGCTTGTAGCGGCGGATCTTGCGCTCGAGCATCTTCCACCCCGCGACGTATTCGGACGGCGAGAGGGCGTCGATCCCCGGCGTCGGTCTCGCCACGAGATTCGTGATCCCGTAGCCGAACTCCGGCAGCCGCTCGTCGTCCGCGTACGTGATCGGCTCGGGGACGAGCCCCGCCTCCCACAGCAGCTTCCAGAACCGGTTCGAGAATCCGGCGAAGTGGTGCCCGGTCTGCGCCGAGCGCACGCCCGGATTGATCCCGACGAACAGCACGCGCACGCCGGGCCCGATCCGGTCCTTGAGCCGGAGGTGCTCCCATGTGCGGCTATCATGTCGGGTCATGAGCAACTGGCTGTTCAAGGAAGAGCCGACCAACTACAGCTACGACGACCTCGTCCGCGACGGCCGGACGTCGTGGACCGGCGTGAGGAACCCGCTCGCGCAGAAACACCTCCGCGCGGTGAAGAAGGGGGACCGGATCTTCTTCTATCACACCGGCAGCGAGAAGGCCGTGATCGGGATCGCGAAGGCCGATGCGCCGGCCTACCCGGATCCGGCCGACAAGAGCGGCAAGCTGTACGCCGTGGACGTCGTGCCGGTCAGAAAGCTGAAATCTCCGGTGACGCTCGCGGCGATCAAGGCCGACACGTTCTTCGCCGCCTTCCCGTTGACGCGGATGCCGAGGCTGTCGGTCATGCCGGTCGACGAGGCCACCTGGGAGCGGATCGTGAAGATGAGCGGGGCGTAGAGACGAACCGTGACTACGACGCCGGCTTCAGCAGCAGGAAGCCGAGCGGCGGCAGATTCAACCGCAGCGATTGGTCGTGGCCGTGTGACGCGATCGGCTCGGTGAACACGACCCCCTGGTTCCCGAGGTTGCCGCCGCCGTAGGCGTCGCTGTCGCTGTTGATCAGCTCGTCGAACGCTCCCGCCACCGGAACCCCGATGCGATAGCCGTCGCGCGGCACCGGGGTGAAATTCAGGATGGCGACGACGAGCGCTCCGCTCTTCGCACGGCGCATGAACGAGACGACGCTGTTCTCGTTGTCGTTGCAGTCGATCCACCGGAACCCGGCGGGATCGTAATCCAGCTCGTGCAGCGCCGGCTCCGCGCCGTACACGCGATTGAGGTCCCCCACGAACTGCTTCAAACCGGCGTGCAGCGGCCGCTCCAGCAGGTGCCAGTCGACGCTGCGGTCGTGGTTCCACTCACGCCCCTGCCCGAACTCGCAGCCCATGAACATCAGCTTCTTGCCCGGATGGGCGTACATGAAGCCGTAGAGGCAGCGCAGCGTCGCCGCCTTCTGCCAGTCGTCGCCCGGGACCTTGCCGAACATCGATCCCTTGCCGTGCACCACCTCGTCGTGAGAGAACGGCAGGATGAAGTTCTCGCTGAACGCGTACAGCAGCGAGAACGTGATGTGGTTGTGGTGCCAGCGGCGGTGGATGGGATCCTGCTTGATGTACTCGAGGATGTCGTTCATCCAGCCCATGTTCCACTTGTAGGTGAAACCCAGACCGCCCACGTAGGTCGGACGGCTGACCGACGGCCATGACGTGGACTCTTCGGCAATCGTGATCGAGCCGGGGTGTTCGGCGTGCGTGAGCGTATTGAGCTGCCGCAGAAACGCGATCGCATCGAGGTTCTCGCGCCCGCCGAAGCGGTTGGGGATCCACTGCCCCTCCTGCCTCGAGTAATCGAGGTAGAGCATCGACGCGACCGCGTCCACGCGAAGGCCGTCCACGTGGTACTCCTCGAGCCAGTAGAGCGCGTTGGCGAGGAGGAAGTTGCGGACCTCGTTGCGGCCGTAGTTGAAGATCAGCGTGCCCCAGTCGCGGTGCTCTCCCTGCCGCGGATCCGCATGCTCGTAGAGCGCGGTGCCGTCGAACTGCGCCAGCGCGTACGCGTCCTTGGGAAAGTGTCCAGGCACCCAGTCGAGGATCACGCCGATGCCGTGCCGGTGGCACTCGTCGACCAGCGCCTTGAAATCCTGCGGCCTGCCGAACCGGCTCGTCGGCGCGTAGAAGCCCGTCACCTGGTAGCCCCACGATCCCGAGAACGGATGCTCCATCACCGGCAGCAGCTCGATATGCGTGAAGCCCATCTCCTTCACATAGGGGATCAGCCGCTCGCCGATCTCGGCGTAGGTGAGATACCGGTCGCCTTCTTCGGGGACTCGCGCCCAGGATCCGAGGTGCACTTCGTACGTGGCCATCGGGCGATGGAACCACGAATCGCACGCGGCGCGGTGCCGCATCCACTCCTGGTCATTCCAGACATAGTCGGGGTGGCAGACGATGGACGCCGTCGCCGGCGGCAGCTCGAACGCCAGGCCGTACGGATCCGATTTCAACAACAGCGCCCCCTGGCGGGTGTGGATCTCGTACTTGTAGCGCTGCCCTTCTTTCGCCGCGGGGACGAATGCCGCCCACACGCCGGTCGCTCCGAGCGGCTGCATCGGATGCTTCCGGCCGTCCCATGCGTTGAAGTCGCCGACGACGCTGACGCGGTCGCCGTTGGGGGCCCAGAGGGCGAAGTGCACCCCGGTCTCGCCGTCGAGCGTCAGGACGTGGGCGCCCAGCTTGTCGTAGATGCGGGTGTGGTTGCCCTCGCCAAAAAGGTAGAGGTCGTAGTCTGAGATGACCCGGTTGTGGGTCTTGCTCACCGTGCCGTCAGCCACGTGGCGCGCTCCGCTTCGTCGGGGTGGTCGCCGGGCCCGTTGATCGACGTGACACGGGCGGCGTGGTAGCCGGGACACCAGCCCGAGAGGCCCGAGAGCGCGGTGACGGCTCCGCCGATGCGCAGCGGCCATTTCAGGGCGCGCGGCGCGCCGCTGCCCGCCAGGACCAGCGCCATGCCGACCGCCGCCCGGATCGCGCGCTCGGTGTCGCCGACGTTCTGAATCGCGAGACGCGCCTTCACATCCTCCCGCGTGAGCATCTCGAGCTCCACGAGCGCGCCGGTGAGGGTATCGTTGTCGGGCTCGACCAGCGCACTGCCGCCGACACCGAGGTCGATGGTCGGGGTCCGGCGGGCGCCGTAATTCAACGCCTTGGCGCGTTCCAGCGCGCCGGCGTCCTCGTCGATATTGAAGTAGCGATGCACGACACCGAGCCGCCGGAGGTGCCGCCGTGACCGTCGCGTATCCTCACACCAGTCGGCGCCATAGACAGTGATCATGGGAACTCTGAATGCTGAACTCTGAACTCTGAACTCTGAATGCTGAACTCTGAAAGCTGACTGCCGAACGGGCCCTGATGTCAACCGGCCAGCAGGAGGCTGCCGGCCACGAAGACGAGCGAGACAAGAAGCAGCCAGGGGGCGGTGGCGACGAGGCTCGAGCTGCCTGCCGGCGGCGGTTCGGTGGCGCTCGCCCAGACGGCGACCTGCTGCCACGCGGCGAACACGCAGCCAAGCGTGCCGAGCGCCATCGCCCAGCCGATCGTCAGCAGCACCGCGGATGTGCCCAGCCGCATGCCGCCGATCCAGGCCGCGAGCACGCTCGACATCAGCAGCACCAGGCCGGCGAAGATCGAGATGAGCTTGATCTGCATGAGCGCGCGGTCGGCCGCCTGCCGCCGCAGCTCCGCCTGCAGCGCCCGCTCGGCCCGCGACCGTTCGGCCTCGATCGTCTCACGCTCGAGGTCCATTCTGGTCCGGTCGCGGTCGAAGGCTTCCTTCAACGCCGCGACCACGACGCCGGCGAGGCGATGTTCGAGCGAGCCGGCGCCGGCCTGGCTCACATCCGTGGCTGGCGGACGAAGGAACTGCGCCCCCACCTGCGCCAGCGTGGTGACGGTGCCGACAATCTTCATCCACTGCCCGGCGGCCATGACGTCAGTTTACGTCAGGCGGCGTTGAGCAAGGATGGCGTCGATGTGCGCGCAGACCAGGCCCGGCAGATCGTCGAGCGGGCCGTACAGAGTGAAGACCTTTCGAAAGCGGGGTCCGGTGATGGCGAGGTCCCATCCCTTGCCTGATTGCGAGCGGAAGATCGCCAGCTTCCAGCTTTCGAACGAGGGACGCCAGCGCTTGATCGTTGCGCGCACCGAGTCGGCCAGCGCAGCACGGGTGGCGGCGTCGAGAACTTGCGGGCAGCTGATGGTGACAGGCATGTTGAACCGGTACCGTAACGCCGGCCGGCCCGGAGCTTCAAGCTAAGCCGTATCCGCGTTAAGCTCGAATCATGGGCCGCACCTATAGGTGGATCGTGTTGCTGGTCGCGGCGGCGGCGATGGTCGGATCGCTCCCCGGCCGCACGCAGGGGCTGGGGCTCGTCACCGAGCCGCTCCTGGCGGAGCTCGGGATCGATCGCGTCAGCTACGCGGCCTTGAACTTCTGGGCGACGGTGATCGGATCCGGGGGCGCGCTGGGCATCGGCTACGCGGTGGACCGTCTGGGCAGCCGGATCGTGCTCACCAGCGTCCTGTTCGCGCTCGGTGCGGTCGTGTGCCTGATGAGTCTTTCGAGCTCATATGCGGCGCTCGCGGTCTGGATCACGTTGACGCGCGCGCTCGGGCAGAGCGCCCTGTCGGTGGTCTCCCTGGCAATCGTCGGGCACTGGTTCCTGCGGCGCATCGACAAGGCGATGGCGGTCTACAGCGTCGTCATCAGCATCGGATTCATGGCCGCGTTCCCGCTGGTGGGGTTCTCGGTGCAGGCTTGGGGCTGGCGCGCCGCCTGGATGGGAGTCGGGCTTGCCGTCGCCGCCGTCCTGGCGCCGCTCGCCTTCCTCATCGTCCGCCGAAGCCCGGAGGCGGTTGGGGTCAGATCTCGATTTTTCGAGTCCGGGCATGAGAAAGCACCGCCCGGACTCGAAAAATCGAGATCTGACCCCAAGGCTGCCAACGCGCTGGCAGGCTACACCTGGACGGCGGCGCTTGCGATGCCGTCGTTCTGGGTCTTTGCGATCGGGACGGCGCTCTACGGCCTCGTGGCCTCGGGCATCGGGCTGTTCAACGAATCCATCCTGGCGGAGCGCGGGTTCGGCCCGGACGTCTACTACCAGACCCTCGCCGTCACCGCGATGACCGCACTCGCCGGCAACTTCCTCGGCGGATGGCTCTCGGCGCGCATCGCGCTCGGGCGGCTGATGGCCGTATCGCAGTTCATCCTGGCCGCGGGCGTCTTCGCGCTCCCCTTCGTCGGCACCATGGCCCACGTGCTGGCCTGGGCGGTCGCCATGGGCCTCGGCGGCGGACTGGTGATGGTGCTCTTCTTCAGTGTGTGGGGACGGGTCTTCGGACGCCTGCACCTGGGGCGCATCCAGGGAGTCGCACAGGCGCTGACGGTGCTCGCATCGGCCGTGGGCCCACTAATGGTGGCCTGGTGCCTCGAGTGGACCGGGAGCTACACCGCCGTGTTCCAGATCCTGTCCGCGGTGATCGGAGCGGCCGCGCTCGCCGCCCTGCTCGTGTCGCTGCCGGACGCACCTCCGGTCCTGAACACGCTGAACCCCACCGGCGACACGGCCGGCTGATGCCCGCCCTCTACCTCACGATCTGGATCGCGCTCCTGCTGTTCGCCGCGGCGGAGACGGGGCGTGCGTTCGCCGTTCGTGGATCGACACCCCCCGGATGGGCATGGTGGGCCTTCACGCTCGGGCTCGCGCTCGCCCTCATCCACACCCTGCTCTCCTTTCACATCGTCCACGACTGGGACCATGCGGATGCCGTGCGCAGCACGGCGCTCCAGACGCAGGCGACGTACGGCGTGCCGGCAGGATGGGGCGTCTACGTGAACTACGCGTTCTTCGCGGTGTGGCTCGCGGACGCCTGGTGGTGGCGCGCCGCTCCGCGCGCGGTCCGGCCTCCGGCCGTGACCTGGACGCTGCGCGCTTTCTACATGATCGTCATCTTCAACGCCGCCGTGGTATTCGCCATCGGTCCCAGACGGATCCTCGGGCTCGTGCTCGTCAGCTGGCTCGCCCGTGTGTGGGGGCAGCCGGCTACGACAGCCCCTTCTTCACCGCGTCGATGATCATCTGCAGGTCGTACGGCTTGCCGATGATCTCGAGGACCGGCACATCGGGCTTCGCGATCTGCTCCACCCGAGCCGGGTTCGTGCTCGTGATCACGAACTTTCGGTTCTGGGTGGCTGGCAGCGCCCGCAGATGCTGCAGGAACAACCAGCTGCGGTCGTACGGAGGGGGGACGTCGTAGATGATGACTTGCGGGTCGTGCTCCTCGAGAAAGCCCCCGAAGTCCAGCTGACCTCGTCGAAGGTCGGCGACGTGCGCGCTGACGGCGACGATGCCTTCGGATTCGATCATCACCCGAAGCATCTCGACCGTATCGTCGTTGGTGTTGAGAATCGCAACCACAGGCGGCCTCGGACCATTCATGGCCGCCAGGGATGCAAGCGGCAGCCCTACTCCGGGGGCAGCTTCATCGAGGCCATCCGGGGCTTCGGCGTGTCCTGAAGCTGTTCATCCTCGCTTCTGGCCGGCTGTCGGTACCCGCACGACGGCCCGTCGCACACCCACGCCGGCGTGCTTTTCGCCACACCTTCGCCTACCGTCAGGCGGTAGCGCTCGTTGAATTCGACGGTGTTTTTGCGGCACTTCGGGCACACGGCGATGTCGCCGTTGGAGGGCCGGTCGGGCCCCCGACGCTCGCGCATCGGTTGATGAACGTTCACCCCGGGCACCATGAAAAAAAAGGAGAGCCTGGAGAATACTCCGCCTTGAGCTCGGCCGCAATGGTCCCGCGAAATATATTTTTGGCTTGATTCGGACGGCTGCATCGTGCGCCAGAATTCACTCCATCGGGCGATTCTGAAAGGACATGCTGAGCCCCTCCGCGATGCCGCGAATGAGGTCGTCCACGCGGTCGCGCCGCCCTTCGAAGTCACGAACGGAGGATTTGAGATCGGTCCGGCCATCGACGATGCGGGTGCGCACGCGTACGATGTCGCCGTCGCCGAAGACGCTGCCCTCGATCACCTGCGCCGCACCCAGCAGCTCCGCGATCTCGCGCAACGGCTTGCGCGCGCCGCCAAATTGCAGTGCGGTCGTCCGCGAGACGACGCCGACCACATTGATGCGCGCAAGCTCGGTGGTAACGCCGTCGGTGATGCGCGCCGCCAGCATTTCGTCGGCACCGCCGGCCGCATAGTGCGTGAAGGGCAGGACGGCAACGCGCAGGCCGGTCGAGGGGCGTGCGGATGTTTGTTCAGCAGGGCCCCAGAGCGCGATCCCCGGCACGGCGACAATGGCGAGCAGGAGGACCGCGACTGGCCACCTGAAGCGGAACGCTCCGCGCGGGCTGGCGGGAGTCGGCGCGGGCAGCGCGGCTTCCCTGATCTCGAACTGCGGTACGTAACCGCCGCGGGGGATGCGCACGATGACGCGGTCGCCAACCCCTTCGCCACTGTAGTACTCGTCCACCTTCGCCCGGAGGCGGCCGGCTTCGACCCGGACGATGGAGTCGATGCGCGGGTCGTATTGCGCGTCGCGCTCGAAGACGTCGACGCCGATCGCGTATTCCTTGAGCTGCCCGGCCTCGCCGGCAAGCGCGCGATCGACCACATACCGGAGAAATGTCCGGAGCCGCGGCGTCGTGGCGAACGGCTGGCTCGCGAGCATTCGCTCGAGCTGGTCCCTGACCTCCTCGGCGGACGGCGGCTGCATGCCCACAGTATGAACCCGCTCGAGGGCCGGAGCACGCCCCGGGTGCGGCGGTCCTGGCCGCAAGTAACGGTTACGTCGCGGCAAGTTACTCCCTCTTGAGCGCGCCGGGTGCGAGACTTCAGGCCTGTGCCCGTCACGTGCGGGCTGGGGGGTTGACATGTTCAAGCAGAGCCTGGGAGTTGTGCTCGCGATCCTGATTGCCGCCGCCGCGGCGGACGCCATTCCTGACGTTCGGAGCGAGCTCGCCGTTCACGAATGGGGCACCTTCACCACGGTGGCGGGGGAGGACGGCCGTGCGGTGGCCTGGCGGCCACTCGATGGTCCCGTCGATCTGCCGTGCTTTGTCGAGCGCGCGGATCTGCCGCCGAAGCTTTCGTTCGTGACAACCGTCAGAATGGAAACGCCGGTGATCTATTTTTACGCGCCTCGGCCGCTCACGGTGGATGTGACCGTCGGCTTCAGGCAGGGAGTCGTGACCGAGTTCTTTCCGCGCCCCACCTCAATCCGCGAAGGCCGTCCAGATCTGCTCGGCCGGCCGGCGATGAGTCGTCTCGAATGGAACGGGATACAGCTGTTGCCGGGCGCGGCCGTGGATTTTCCCTCCGACGAGGCACCCAACCACTACTACGCCGCCAGGGCGGCAGACGCGACGCCTCTACAGGTCGGCACGCAAAGAGAAGGCTTCCTGTTTTATCGAGGTGTCGGCGGCTTCGAGCTGCCGCTGCGGGCAACGGTCAATCCACATCGGGCCTTCAACATCACGAATGCCGGACTCGATCCGATGCCGGCGCTCATGGTCTTCGAAAACCGCGCAGGGCGCATCGGCTTTCGGACGAGCACGTCACCGGGCAGGCAGGTCACGATCCCGCCCCTCACGCTCGACAGCGGCATTGCCTCGGTCCGTGCGGCGCTTGTCGGCATGCTGGTCGCCGAGGGTCTGTACCTGCGGGAAGCAGAGGCGATGGTCGAGACGTGGAGCGGCTCCTGGTTCGAGGAAGGGGCACGGGTGTTCTATGTCGTGCCGAGACCGCTCGTCGATCACACGCTGCCGTTGAACATTCAGCCGGTGCCGGGGGTGGTCGAGCGCGTATTTGTCGGACGGCTGGAGGTCGCGACCCCGCAGCTGCTCGACGATCTCAGGGAAGCGTTCGCGGCACGCGATCACGAGACGCTGGCGGCGCATGGACGATTCCTCGAGCCCTTCGGTCGGCGGGTTCTCGACAGAGGTCTGCCGGCGGACGAACGCGCACAGATCCTCGCGGCATTGGCCGCCCCGATGAAGGGACCGCAGGCATACGGCTGCGCGATCGATCCCTAATCCCTAATCCCTAATCCCTAATCCCTAATCCCTCATCTTCAGTCCGATCCCGAATCCCGAGTCCCGAATCGCAAGCCGATTGGGAACCCGGGATTAGGGATTAAGGATTAGGGATTAAGGATTAGGGATTCGACGCTGTGTGAGGATGGCGGAGAGGGAGGGATTCGAACCCCCGTGCCGGTTACCCGACAAGACGCTTTCGAGGCGCCCCCGTTACGACCACTTCGGTACCTCTCCGTTTATTACTACGCTCGGTGGGGCCGTTGCCGATTCCCCACCTCCAGGCTTCGCTCCGATGATCCACCAGCTTCGGCCGCTCGCTGTAGCTCCTAGCTCCTGTCTTCCGTCTGCCGTCTCGAGCGGAAGAACTCTTGTATCGCCTCGCGGCATTCCGCTTCGAGCACGCCGCCCGTGGCTTCCATCCGGTGGTTCAGCGACGGATGCTCGTGGGCCCGCATGGCCGATTCGATGGCCCCGGCCTTCGGTTCGGTCGTGCCGTAGACGACCCGTGCGATTCTCGCGTGGATCATCGCCCCGACGCACATCTGGCACGGCTCGATGGTGACGTAGAGGGTCGCGCCGGTCAGACGGTAGTTCCCGATCCGCTGTGCCGCCTTGCGCAAGGCCACGATCTCCGCGTGCGCGGTCGGATCGTTCGAGCCGATCGGCCGGTTGAACCCTTCGCCGATCACGACGCCGTCGAGCACCACCACCGCGCCGACCGGCACCTCATCCAGGCGCCGCGCCTCCTTGCCGAGTTCCAGCGCGGCACGCATGAGGTCTTCGTCGGCTCGTCCGCCTGAGGACAAGAAGTAATCGTAACACGCTGGAAAACCAGCGCCAACCGGCCCAACGCTCGAGGTAAGCCGCCCTGGCCCGACGTGTGCACTCGCGCGGATCGTGAAAAAGGGAACGTCCAACCTCGACCTCGATGAGAACCGCGACTTCCAGCAAAAGGAGTGGCACTTTCAGCGGGCGGGCTGGTGTGTGCTCATGGCGTTCGTCGTTGCGGCGGCCCTCGGCCTCTTCGGAAGCGGGCCTCTCAGCCACGCGCGGACGGCCGAACCCGGCGCGCCGCTCTGGGTCGAGTACGACCGGTTCGTCCGGCTCGGCAAGACCTCCCGGCTCGTGATCCACGTGACCGCGCCGGCCGGACGCCTTCAGCTCCGAATGAACCGGACGTTCTTCGAGGTCAACCGGATCCAGCACGTCACGCCGGAGCCGTCGGCCATGGAGATCGGCGCGGCCGACGTCGACCTCCGGTTCGACACGCAGGCCGGCGGCCCGTTCACCGTCATCCTGGACGTCGAGCCGCTCAGGGGTGGCCGCTTGCCGGCCTCGATCACCACGAGCGGCGGGGCGACCGCGACGTTCCGGCAGTTTGCCTACTTCTAGAGGTCAGCCATGGACTCAGTTCTTCGCGCGGTCGCCATCTATGGTTTCCTCCTCCTCCTTTTCCGGATCACGGGTAAACGGTCCCTCGCGCAGATCACGGCCTTCGACTTCGTGCTGCTGCTGATCATCGGCGAGGCGACGCAGCAGGCACTGCTCGGCAACGACTTCTCGATCATCAACGCCTGCATCGTGATCGCCACGCTGATGTTCCTGGAGCTGGTGCTCTCGCTGGTCAAGGAATGGTGGCCGAAGCTCGATCCGATCCTCGACAGCGTGCCGCTGATCATCGTGGATCACGGCAAACTGCTCCAGGACCGCATCGCCCACGAGCGCATCGACCTGAGCGACGTGCTCGCCGCCGCGCGCGAGCATCACGGGCTCGAGCGCCTCGAGCAGATCAAGTACGCCGTCCTCGAGAGAAGCGGCGGCATCTCCATCGTCCCCGCGGAGAAGTAGTGCGACCGCATGGGCCGGCCGAAGACGGAGCTCGAGGCGAGCCTCACCAGAGGCGTCGTGGAGGTTCTTCTATAAAACACGCGGCGTTCGAGTGCGAGGCGGGTAACCAGGTGGGCGGACGGCGAGGATCACCGAGGGGGAGGCACCAGCACTTCAGGCGCGTTTCCGCTGCGCGCGGCATACGCGGTACTGACCTCATCCGCGATGTCTTGTCCGGTCCCGGCGATGGCGGCGATCACGACGGCTCCCCCGAACCCCCCTCCCGTCATTCGCGCGCCGAAGACGTGCCGGTGCGACTCCGCAAGCCTCACCAAAAGATCGACGGCAGCAACCGACACCTCGTAGTCGTCGCGCAGCGACGCATGCGACGCGCTGAACAACTGTCCGAGCTGTGGCAGATTCCCGTGGAGCAGCGCCTGCCGCGCGTCGAGGACTCGGCTGTTCTCGGTCACCACGTGCCTGGCGCGGCGCGCCAGCAACGCGGGGAGCATCTCGATCCTCGGCAGCGCCTCCAGCGGGATGTCGCGCAGCCGCTGCACACCGAGCTGCCGGGCGGCCGCCTCGGATTCACGCCGCCGCGCCACGTAATCTCCGCCCGCATGCTGGTGCGCGATGCCGGAGCTGATCACCACCAGCTCGAGCCCGGCCGGCAGCGGAATCCGTTCGAACTGCAGCGATCGCGTATCGAGAAACAGCGCCTCGCGTTCTTGCCCGAGACTCGAGGCCATCTGGTCCATGATCCCCACCGGGGCACCGACGAATTCCACCTCCGCCTGCTGCGCGGTCCGGGCCAGCATCACGTCCGGCAGCGGCAGGTCGAAGGCGGCGCGCAGCGCCCGCAGCGTGGCGACCTCGAGCGCGGCGCTGGACGAGAGGCCGCTGCCGACCGGCACCGACGAATCGAGGCGCAGGTCGAATCCCCCGATGTCGAAGCCGTTCCGTGCGAGCACCCACGTGAGCCCCCGCACGTAATCACCCCAGTCCTGCTCCGGGCGTTCCTGACCGAGCTCGAACTCGATCGGATGGGGACCGGCCTGGCGGCTCCAGGCGCGGACGCGCCTGTCGTCGCGCGTGGCCAGCAGCGCCTCGGTACGCTGCGGCACCGCGCAGGGCATCACGTAGCCGTCGTGATAGTCGGTATGCTCGCCAATGAGATTGACGCGCCCGGGCGCCTCCGCGCGGACCTCACGCATCGATGTCCACGCTGAGCTGCGGAAGACGCACGGTCATTCAGTTCGCGTTCAGGCGGCGTGGGCTCCGGGGGGACGCGGATGGGATCTAGTCGGCCGGTTTGACGTTCTCCGCACGGGGCCCTTTCGGCCCGCGCCCGACGTCGAAGCTCACGCGCTGACCTTCGCGCAACTGGTCGAACGGCGTACCAGTGCAGCTGGACGAGTGAAAGAAGTATTCCTCATCGCCGCCGGCGGCAATGAACCCGAACCCCTTGTCCCCCACCAGTCTCTTGATCGTGCCTTCAGTCGCCATCGTCGTATCTCCCGCCGAACTCATGAACAGACGCTTCGGATCAACCTGCAGAACGTGCAAAGTGTAGTCCACGCCGACCGAACTCAGAGCCCATCCATTCGTCAGCCCGGCCGCCAGCCTCCGGCGTTCAGCCGCTGTTCCAGTTCCTCCAGCGTTCGAATGGCGTCGTCCACGCTCGAGAAGTCGTCCTCCTCGATCGAGACCGGCGGCTCTCCGTCCCTCTCGGTGGTTCTCCACAGCTCCACGCCCTGAGGGACTACGCGGAGCTTGTAGATGCGAAGCTCGTCCCCCTTCCGGTATCGGAACAGCTCCTTGAACCCGGCCGCGGAGGCCGAGGGGTTTGACTTCGCGTCGTTATCGGCCAATTGACCTGCTACCTCTCAGGCTATTCTCTGATGGGTCGAGGCGTGGTGGCGTCTCGAATTTGGGCCCTTCCGTGTGTTCCGTGCATTAGTTGCGAGCGTGCCCGCCCAAGCAACCAGCCTCGCGGTGGCCGGCGTCGGCATGGACGAACCGTTCGGCCGAGCCATCGCCGCAGGGTAGCGGACAGGCTTCGGCGGAGGCCTGTCAGTTCCTCGGCGCCTCTCGCCGAAGCCTTGGCGGAGGCGGAGGCGTCGCAGAGCTGACGTGCCTTTGGCGTCTTCCGACCCGCGTACCAGACGCGCGGCCCGACAGCAGCGTCATTTGCCGCGGCGGCGCGTTCGATCTACCCCCATGCGAGAACCGGAAGCGCCCGAATTCGGAAGGATGCCTGTTGAATCGTAAGAAGACACTGACGATACTCGCCCTGCTTGCACTCGCGGCGCTGTACTTTCTGCCGAAGATGATACAGGGCGGTCTGGAGGGCTACAGAAGAGGCGCCGAGATACGGCGGCAGCAGGGGCGTTAGTTCATCCGATTGTCATTCCATGCGAAGCGCTACCAGCGGATCGACCAGCGTCGCGCGCCGCGCCGGAAGGTACGCCGCCAGCAACGTGGCGGCTGCGAGCACCAGGATGGACACTACGAGCGTCACCGGGTCGACGGGAAACACGCCGACGAACATCCCCGACAGCGCGTAGGTCACCGCAAGGGTGGGGACGATGCCCCAGGCGACACCGCGGCCGGCCAAGCTGAGCCCGTCACGAACGAACAGCTGCAGAACGTCCGCGCGCGCGGCGCCGAGCGCCATCCGCACGCCGATCTCTCGCGTTCGAAGAGTCACGCCGTAGGCCGTCAGTCCATAGAGCCCTAACCCGGCCAGCCCAAGCGCCAGGAGCCCGCAGATCGTCAACAGTTTCGACAGCGCGCGTTCGCCGTCCAGCCGTTCGGCCACATAGGCGCGCAGCGGGCGGGACGAGTAGAGCGGCAGGCCGCGATCGATCCCCCGGACGATCCCCTCGATCTCCTGAATCACCTGCGACGCTGGACGCGAAGACGCCGCCAGGATCACGACTTCGCCGGGTTCGCCCGAATGCGGCAGCCAGGCCGCGGACCACGGACGCTCGGTGAATTCGTCGATCTGCACGTCCCTCGCGATGCCGACGACCGTACGGAAGGGGCCCTGAGGGCCCTCGATGGAAAACCGTTGACCGATCGCGTCTCCCCCGGGCCACATGCGGCGCGCCATCGTCTCGCTGATGATGACGGCGTCGGCCCCCGGACGGAGATCGGCGGCCGTGAAGTCCCGCCCCCGGACGATCGGGATCCGCAATGTCGTGAAGAACTCGGTCCACACGGAGTTGACCGACACCCGCTCGCGGTACTCGTCGGGCTCGGCCGGGCGATCCGGCAGCGAGGCGCGAAACACGAAGACGCGGCCGCCGAACGGGACGAGCTGGGCCAGCGTCGCGGCCTCGACTCCGGGCAGGGCCCTGACGCCGTCGATCGCGCGATCGTAGAACGCGGCGGCACGGCCGGCGTCGTAATTCTGCAGCCGCAGATCGGTCGAGACCGCCACACGGCCTTGGTACTCGAAGCCGACCGGCACCCCCCAGGCAGCCGAGAGGCCGCGGATGAGTATGCCCGCCGACGCCAGCATCACGAGCGACATGGCCAGTTGACCGACGACGAGCACGCGCTGGAGTCGCGAGCTCGAGGCGTCGGCGCCGGGTTCGGAACGAAGCGCCGGCAGGAGAGGCAGACGGGCGGCCCGAAGGGCTGGCGTGAGCCCGAACGCCAGCCCCGCAAGCAGCGAGACGAGCACGGTGAACACCCCGACGCGCCAGTCCGGGATCGGATCGACGGTTGCCGGAATCTCTGCGAAACGAACGATCGCATCGACGCCCCACATCGCTGCGAGCAATCCGCACAGGCCGGCTGCGAGCGCGAGGACGAGGCTTTCCGAGAGGAGCTGGCGCGTGAGCGCGCCGCGCGTCGCGCCGAGGGCGAGGCGGATGCCGATCTCGCGCTGCCGGGACGCGGCACGCGACAGCAGCAGGGCGGCGACATTGGCGCAGGCGATCAGCAGCACGCAGAGCGTGACGCCGAGCACCAGCACGGCCATCGGCGCGGCCTGGCCTCTGGTCTGTTCGTCGGTGCCGGAGTGCTTCCTGACTTGGAGTTGAAATCCCTCGTGCGTGACGGGAGCAGACTTCGCGATCTGTTGTGCGACATCCGACAACACCCTGCGTGCGTCGTCCCCGTCTGCACCGGTCGGCAGCCTGCCGATGACCGCCAACCACCAGTGATCCCGGGTGAGCGCGTTGCGCACGGCCGGGAGCGCGACCGCGTGCATGCCGAGCGGGATCCAGAGATCGGAAGGTTCCAGGTGGTTCGCGCCGTTGAACCCCTCCGGGGCGACGCCGATGATGGTGAAGGGGCGGCCGTTGATCTTCACCGATCCGCCGACTGCGGCGTCGGCTCTGCCGAACACCCGTTGCCACAAGTCGTACGAGATCACGGCAACCGGTTCGCGCTCGTCCCGCGCCGCGAACGTGCGTCCCTGTACGGGCTGCACGCCGAGCACATCGAACATGTTGGTCGTCACGATCTGGCCGTTCGTACGAACGGCCGTCTCTGCGACGCTCAATCCAAGCAGCACCGGGGCGAACGCGAAGGCATCCGCCAGCGCGTCGCGGCGCGCGCGCACCTCCTCGAAATCGGGATAGGTGAGGTTGCCGCGGGGGCCGTCGGGCCGGGTCGACGACGAGAGAATGGCGACAAGGCTCCCTGGATCCTGGACCGGCAGCGGCCGGAAGAGAATGGCGTTGAAAATGGCGAACAACGCGACGTTCAGACCGATCCCGACGGCCAGCGTACCGATCGCGATCAGCGAGAAGAGCGGCTGTTTGAAGACGGAACGGATCGCATAACGCATCATGGGCTCCCCGCCGCATCAAGCGAGGATCGCGCCAGACACCTCTGCTGCTGCAACTGTCTGGCGGATTGACAGTTACGACAGCGGATGAGAAAGCGTCGAGCAGCGGACTGTCCGGTATCGCCCAGCGCAATCCCGGGGACGCCCCGTGCAGATCGCCGGCATGACCGGTCGCAGCGCGCCCGCCCGCACCGTGTCGCACGCACGCCCGTGTCGTTGACACCCGGTTGACGAGGGACTAAGCTCAGCCGTTCAATCCGCCACCGTCGTTCTGACGGAAGGAAACCCGCGTTTTCAAGAATTGAGGACTCCGTGCACAGAAGAACCATTGTTCTGTCTTGCGTACTTGCGTGTGCAGTTGCGGCGGGCGCCGCCGCCACGATCGTGTCGGCGGAGCCAGCCGGCATCACGGCATCGAGCATCGTTGACGCAGATGAACCGGTCTTTCTCCAGGCGTACTGCTTTGTGCCGAACCGGACGGAGCTGGCCCTCAAGCGCGAGGAATGCGATCTGCTAGCTGAAGACGGCGGGTTTCAGCATGGCGTTCTCCGTCCCCGCAACGCCAACGACGAGGAAGTACTCGTAAAGTGTCCGTTCGTCGGCGAAGGTGAAAAACCGGCCGAGAAGTACATGTGCCTTGGGGTTGGACAGCCGTAACGTTTCGTAAGTAAACAACGACCGAGAGAGGCGACGGCAGCAAGACAGGGCACCCCGTCAGGCGAAGGGTGTCCTTTCTTGCTGAAGATTGGCGCGCCCTGCATGACTCGAACATGCGACCTCCTGGTTCGTAGCCAGACGCTCTATCCAACTGAGCTAAGGGCGCGTAGGGCCGGACGAGGCTGCTCGGAAGGCACCCCGGCCGTGGTGTGAAACAACGATTATATGCCACCGGCTGGCTGGGTTCAAACGTTCAAATACCGAACGACTCTGGCAGACGAACTACTGAGTGAGTGCGGACCCGCGCGGCTGGGGACGACGGCGGGAAGAGCGACGGGCACATCGCCCCACAGACCGGAGACCTCGACGAGCCGAGGCTGCCTCAGCGCAACCCGCCGCGCGTCGCTGACGGGATCGTTGTCGCCGCGGCCCGATCAAGCCCGGCACCCACCTTCGCATACCCTGGCAGCTCGATCGGCAGCCGCCCGCCGATCGCGATCTCTCCAGCCAGCGCCTTCACCGCCGACGCTTCCGCGCGGTCGTAGAAGTCGTAGGTCAGCATCACCGCCGGCAGGTCCGGCATGTACATCGTCACGTAGGGATTGCCGAAGAAGACCGTCACGAACGGACGGCTGCCGCGGCTGAAGCCGTTCAGGAGCCGCTGCAGCGGCTCGGCGAGGTCCATGCGGCCGCTGGCGGAGCCCGCGCGCACGAAGATGGACGCGATGACCACGTCGTAGCGCGGCGCCATCGCGCGCACCAGCTCGAGCTCGGCGGGCGTCGTGCGGTCCGACAGCTCAATGGACGTCACGTTCGGCCACCGCTTCCGCAGCTCGGGGATGAACGTGCGGCTCGGCGCCGCGATCCGCCAGCCCGACGGAAAGTCGAGCACCGAGAGATACAGCACCTGCGCGTCCCGCGGCGCCTTCAGCGGCACCTGGTTCCGCGTGTCCTTCAGCAGCGTGATCGACCGCTCGCTCACCTGGTCGGCCACCGCCTGGTTCTTCCGCGTCCCGACGACGGTGGAGATCTGGTCGAGATTGACCATCTTGTTGCGGTGCAGCCCGGCCCGCGCCTTGGCGCGCAGGATCCGCTGGACGGAGGCATTGACCTGCGACTCCGGGATTTCTCCCGCCTTCACCGCATCGACGATCCCCTTGAACGCCGCCGCGTCGTCGGGCGAATGGAGGACCACGTCGTTGCCGGCCTTGACGGCGCGCACCGCCGCCTCGGACGGCGAGTAGATCGCCGCGACCCCGGCCATGCCCATGGAGTCGGTGTAGATCAGGCCGTCGAACCCGAGGTCCTTGCGCAGCAGCCCCTGCACGATCGGCGCGCTCAGCGTCGTCGGCGTCTTCGGCGTCGGATCGAGCTCCGGCAGCTCGATGTGCGCGGTCATGACCGCGTCGGCGCCGGCCGCGACGCCGGCACGGAACGGCACCAGCTCCATCTGCTCGAGCCGCGCCCGTGGATGCTTGATGATCGGCAGCCCCAGGTGGGAGTCCACGTCGGTGTCGCCGTGGCCGGGGAAGTGCTTCAGCGTGGCCGACACGCCGGCCGCCTGCATGCCGCGGATGTAGGCGGACGCCAGACGCCCCACCATCTGCGGATCCTCGCCATAGGACCGCGTGTTGATGACCGGGTTGCGCGGATTGTTGTTCACGTCCACGACCGGCGCGAAGTTGACGTGCACGCCGAGCGCCCTGGCCTCTTCGCCCGTGACCCGCCCGGCCTCCTGAGCGAGCCGCTCGTCACGCGCCGCGCCGAACGCCATCAGCCGCGGGAACGCCGTGGCGCCGGCAATCCGGAACCCGACGCCCGCTTCGAAATCGGCGGTGTTCAGCAGGGGCACCGGCGCGATCGCCTGCAGCCGGTTGACGATCGACGCCGCCTCCAGCGGCTGACCGAGCGTCACCGCGCCGTAGGTGGGATTGAGCAGGACGTTGGGGACGCGCTCGGAGCCGCCGAACAGATGAAACCCGCCGACCTTGTACTCGTGGACCGCTCTCACCAGCTCGTCGAACTCCGCAGAGTCGGTGCTCAGGAAGGTCGTCGAAAAGGACGGCACGATCATCTGCCCGACCTTCTCCTCGACGCTCATCTTCTTCAGGGTGTCCTGCACCCACTTCTCGGCGCGGTTGTCGAGCGCCCGCGGCGGCTGAGCCGTCACCAGCCCGGTCACGATCGCCAATGCCCCGAGCGTCGGCAGCAGTCTGTAAAGCATCCGGTCATCCTACCAGCATTGATCAGCGGGCGGGCCGCAGGCCCCACCCATATAATCAGCCTGTGTCGATCGAACAGCATCGGAAGGCGGCGCTGGCGTCGGTTCGCTGTTTCGTGCTCACGATCAGCGATACCCGCACCGAGGCGGACGACATCAGCGGAGACACGATCGTCGGGCTGCTCGGGGCGAACGGTCACGAGGTCAGATTGCGCGCTCTCGTGAAAGACGACCCGGCCGCGGTGCAGCACGCCCTGCGCGCGAACCTGGGAGTGGCGCAGGTGGTGATCACGACCGGCGGCACCGGCATCACGTCGCGCGACAGCACCTACGAGGCGATGTCGCGGCTCCTCGACAAGCGGCTGGACGGCTTCGGCGAGCTGTTCCGGATGCTGAGCTTCCAGGAGGTCGGCTCCGCCGCCATGCTGTCACGCGCCTGCGCCGGCACGATCGGCCGCACCGCGGTCTTCTCGCTGCCGGGTTCCGAGCATGCCGTCCGCCTGGCGATGACCAGGCTGATCCTGCCAGAACTCGGCCATGTCGTCCGGGAGTTGAGTCGATGACGGTGCAGGGGCTAGGGCGATGAGGACGATGCGGCCGATCCGCGAGACGCTGCCGATGGACGAAGCGCTCGCGCTGGTTAACGAAGCAGCGCGGCCGACGACCCGAACCGAGCGGGTGTCGGTCCGCGAGGCGACCGGACGCGTGATCGCGGCCGCCGCGGTCGCGGCGGTGGATGTGCCCCCCTTCGACCGGGCCGCCATGGACGGCTACGCGGTCATCGCCTCGGATACGTTCGGCGCCGGCCGATACGAGCCGAAGCTGCTGCGCTGCATCGAGAAGGTCTATACCGGCGAAGTCCCGACACGGTCGCTCTCGCCCGGCGAGTGCATCGAGATCGCCACCGGCGCGCCGATGCCGGGCGGCGCCGACGCCGTGGTGATGGTCGAGGAGACCGAAAAAGCCGATGCCGACGGCGTCCGCATCTTCACCCCGGTGTACCCGCGGCAGCACGTGGGCCGCCGGGCGGCCGACATCGCGGTGGGCCAGGCGCTGCTCTCGGACGGCGCCGTCCTGAACGCGAGTCGCATCGGCGCGCTCGCCGCCGTCGGCGTGATCGAGGTGGAGGTCTACGCCCGGCCGAGGGTCGCGGTGCTCTCCACCGGCAACGAGATCATCGAGCCGGGCAGGCCGCTCGGGCCTGGACAGATCTACGACATCAACCAGTTCACGATCACGTCGATCGTCTCGTCGCATGGCGGCGTCGCCATCGCGCACCCGCCCGCGCCCGACAACCTCAAGGACCTCGTGACCGCCATCCGGAGCGCCGCCGATGCCGACATCGTCGTGTTCTCGGGCGGCAGCTCGGTCGGCGAGCGCGATCTGATCCTCGATGCGATCCGCCAGATCGGCGAAGTGATCTTCCACGGGATCGCGGTGAAGCCGGGCAAGCCCACGGTCTTCGGCCAGGTGGACGGGACGCCGGTGTTCGGGATGCCCGGATACCCGACCTCGTGTCTCTCCAACGCGTACATGCTGCTCGTGCCGATGCTCCGCCGGATCGCCCGGCTGCCGGAATACACGCCGCGCACCGTCACGGCGCCGCTCGCGCGGCGGATCGTCTCGACAACGGGGCGGCACCAGTTCTATACCGTCCGGCTCGCCGGCGGCTCGGCCGTCCCGGCCTTCAAGGCCTCCGGCGACATCACGAGCATGTCGCTCGCGGACGGCTACATCGAGATCCCGGCGCAGACCGATATCGTCGAGGCCGGCGAAATGGTGGAAGTGAAGCTGTTCTGACCCGGTGACACGTCAATGTCTCACGCATCGCCGCTGACCACCGCTCCGCCGTTCGAGCTGCCGACGCAGAAGGGGGAGATGCGCTCGCTTGCCGGGTTCCTTGCGAACGGGACGGTGCTGCTGGCCTTTCACCGCGGCACCTGGTGACCGAATTGCCGAAGCCGGTTCGGTGAGCTGGCACGACACGCGAAAACCTATGACGCGCTCGGCGCGCAGGTGGTGGCGGTCGTGGCGCAGAAGTCCGAGGCCGTCCGGCGCTACGTCGAGGAGACGGGGCTGCCCTTCAACATCCTGGTGGATGAGTCGCGTGACGTGCTGAGGGCCTACGGCGTGTGGCACCGGATCGGGCTCGACGCGTTGAACATCGCCAGACCGGCACTCTTCCTCGTGGACCGAGCCAGCCGGATCCGCTTCTCGTTCGTCGCGGACCGGCAGCACGAGTTCCCGGGGCACGACGAGATCCTCGCCGCCATCGAGACACTGAACGCGCAGCCATGATCGAGACCCACGACCTCCGGCGGGATTACGGCAAGACCACCGCTCTCCACGACTTGACGCTGCGCGTGAACCCGGGCGAGATCCTCGGCTTTCTTGGGCCCAACGGCGCCGGCAAATCCACCACGGTGAAGATCCTCGCCGGGATGCTCAAGCCGACGGCGGGCCGCGCCACGGTGGCGGGCTTCGATGTCGCGACCCAGGCCGTCGAGGTCAAGCGCCGCATGGGATACGTACCTGAGGCTGCCGTCCTTTACGACGCGCTCACGGCGCGTGAATACCTGCAGCTGGTCGCCTCGCTGCATCACCAGCCGTTCGACGAGGCCCGCCGGCGGATCGGCGAGCTGCTCGAGCAGCTGGATCTCTCGGCGGCCATGGACCAGCGCCTGGGGGAATTCTCGAAGGGCATGCGGCAGAAGGTCCTCATCGCCTCTGCGCTGCTGCACCGCCCGGACGTGGTCTTTCTCGACGAGCCCTTGACCGGGCTCGACGCCAACGCCGCGCTCATCGTCAAGGAGCTGATCCGCAGCCTCGCGGCACAGGGGCGAACCATCTTTTTCTGCTCCCATGTGCTCGAGGTCGTCGAGCGCATATGCGCCCGGATCGTCATCATCGACAAGGGGCGGGTGGTGGCGGACGGCACCTCCGGCGACATCGCCGCCAACACGGGGACGACCTCGCTCGAAGCGGCGTTCATCGCGCTCACCGGCAGCCGCGACACCGCCCAGGTCACGCAGGACCTCCTTCGTTCGTTCGGCGACCGATGACAGGCCTGCTCGCGGCCGCCGGCATCGACCCGGTTCAGTGGCGCTCGCTGACAGTGGCCTACCTGCGCATGGATCTGCGGCGCGGCGGCGGCGCCTTGCGGAAGGACTCGCAGAAGAGCGCGTCGGCGCTGTCGCTGGCCGGTCTGCTGGTGGGTGCGGCGATCAATTCCGTGGTGATCGCGCTGCTCGTGTTTCTCATCCGCGACCCGTTGACCGCCGCGGTCGGCATGGTGACGATGGCGACCATGACCATCTCGATGCTGCTGTTGCTCGACTTCACCGGCTCGGTGATTTCTGCCGAGGATTACTGGGTCATTGCACCGCGTCCGGTGACGTCCCGCACCTACTTCGCCGCGCGGCTGTCGGCCGTGCTCGTCTACGTCATCGGTTTCTCACTGGTCCTGTCATTCATGCCCGGGCTCGTCTTCCTCGCGTGGCATCGCCTGGGCGTCGGGGCGTTCGCCGGAGCACTCGCCGCGACCGTGCTGTCGGCGGTCGCCGGCTCCGCCGTCGTCATCGCCGCGTATACCTACCTGATCGCGCGGATTGCACCGTCGCGTCTCGTGCGCGTCATGAGCGGCGTCCACCTCTTCGCCTCCGTCCTGTCGATGGCGGGGTTCCTCGTCGTGATGAAAGGCTTCGAGAACGCGACCGTCCGCGAGTATTCGCTCGGCGATCTGGCGTGGATCTGGTACGTGCCGGTGACATGGTTCGCGGCCATCGTGCCGGTCCTGGGCGGGACCGGCAGTGGGCGCGAGATGCTGGCCGCGGCCGGCGCCACGCTCCTGACCCCGATCCTCCTGTCGCTCGCGTGCGGCCGTATCACGCTGGAGTTTGCGTCGCACCTGTCGGAGGCCACGTCATCCGGGCCTGCCAGAAGTCGCAGAACCATCGAGCGGATCCCGGGCTTCTCCCGGGGAGAAGCCTACGCCGTGGCTACCCTCGTGCGCGCCCAGTTCCGCAACGACTTGCGGTTCCGGCTCGGGATTCTCGGGATCCTCCCGATGACGGCGTTCTATCTGTTCCTCGGGTGGGACGAGGGGCTGTGGACGGATCCGTTTGCCGTCAGGGCCAAAGGCGGCGGGGCGCCCGTGTACATGGCGCTCGCGTTCTTGCCGATGATCCTCCACAGCGCACTCCAGGTGTCGGACCACTGGCGGGCGTCGTGGATCTTTCTGGCGACGCCGGCGGATCCCGCCCGGCTGCTGGTCGCGACGAAGAATTTCGTGGCGATCTTCGTGCTCGGCTCGTATCTGCTTCTGATGGCGGGCTTCTGGACGATGTTCTACGAGCGCGTCTGGCACGCGCTGGTCCATGCGCTGTTCGTGGGCGCGGGCGCGCACATGCTGCTGCAGGCCTCCGTCATCCTGAGCCCCGGGCTGCCGTTCGCGAAAGAGCCGAAGCGCACGGAGCAGTCCGGCCGGTTGTTCTTCCTGCTGTTCGTCGGGATGCTCTTCACGTCGCTCGGCCCGGCGCTCCTCCCGTTCGTCTACAGCAGCGCGGCACGCACGATCGCGCTGGCGGCCGTGCTGGCGGCGGTCACCGCCGTTCTCGAACGGACGCTGCACCGCCGCGCACGGGCCTTCACCGCGGAGCTCGAAATGGCGTAGCGGGGGCTACTTGAACCGCTTGTTCACCGCATCCCAGTTGACGACGTTCCACCACGCCGTGATGTAGTCGGGGCGGCGGTTCTGGTACTTCAGGTAATAGGCATGCTCCCAGACGTCGAGGCCGAGGATCGGCTTCTTGCCCTCCATCAGCGGGCTGTCCTGGTTCGCGGTGCTCTCGATCACCAGCTTGCCGCCGGCGTCCAGCAGCCAGGCCCAGCCGCTGCCGAAGCGGGTCGTCGCGGCCTTGGCGAACTGCTCCTTGAAGCTGTCGAAGGTGTTGAACGACGACTTGATCGCGTCGCCGATCGCGCCGGTCGGCTGGCCGCCCTTGCCGGGGCCCATGATCTCCCAGAACAGCGTGTGGTTGACGTGGCCGCCGCCGTTGTTGCGGACCGCCGTCCTGATGTCTTCGGGCACGCTGTTGATCCCCTTGATCAGGTCCGCCGCGCTCTTCTGCTGAAGGTCGGGATGCTTCTCGATCGCGGCGTTGAGGTTGTTCACGTACGCCGCGTGATGCTTATCGTGATGGATCCGCATCGTCTGTTCGTCGATGTGCGGCTCCAGCGCGTTGTAGTCATACGGAAGCGGCGGGACTTCATGAGCCATCTCTGCTGTCTCCTTCTGTCGTCATTGGGGTCAGAGCTTGAATTTGTCGGGTCCTGAGAAATCATGCCAGCAATCTTGGCACCAAAAAAATGGCGGCGACAAATTCAAGCTCTGACCCCCAACATCCGATCCAGCGCCAGCCGGGCGCCGCGCTTCTGATCCTCCGGGACGATGATCTGGTTGTGGATCGTGCCCTCGACCAGCCCCTCGAGGATCCACAGCAGGTGGTTGGGCGACACCCGGAACATCGTCGAGCACAGGCAGCCGAACGGATCGAGCGTCACGATCCTCTTGTCGGGTGCGAATTCGTTCGTGAGCCGGTTCACGAGGTGGACCTCGGTGGCCACCGCCCAGGTCGTGCCCGGCGGGCTGTTCTTCACGGCGTTGATGATGTACTCCGTGGAGCCGCTGTCATCGGACGCCTGCACCACGTCGAGCGTGCACTCCGGATGCGCGATGACCTTGCCCTCCGGATACTGCTTGCGGAACGCGTCGATCTGCTGGGTGGTGAAGCGCGTGTGAACCGAGCAGTGCCCCTTCCACAGGATCAGTCGGGCCTTCTGCAGCTGCTCCGCGGCGACGCCGCCCCACATCTCGTGGGGATCCCATACAACCATCTCCGCGAGCGGGACACCCATCTTCCAGCCGGTATTGCGGCCCAGGTGCTGATCGGGCAGCATCAGCAGCTTCTCCCCGCGCTCCCACGCCCACGTCATGACGGCGGCGGCGTTGGTCGAGGTGCAGACGATCCCGCCGTGGGCGCCCACGAACGCTTTGATGGCGGCGGACGAATTGATGTAGGTGACCGGGACGATGCCCTGGCGTCCGTTCTCGACGGCGTCGGTGCGGATGCCCATCTGCTCGAGCTCGCGCCACGCGATCTCGAGCTGATCGGGCGCTGCCATGTCGGCCATGGAGCAGCCGGCCGCAAGGTCCGGCAGCACGACCTTCTGGTGCGGCGCCCGCAGGATGTCGGCGCTCTCGGCCATGAAATGGACGCCGCAGAAGACGATGAATTCGGCCTCGTGCTTCGTGGCCGCGGCGCGCGCGAGCTTGAGCGAGTCGCCGGTGAAGTCGGCGAACTTGATGACCTCATCGCGCTGATAGTGATGGCCCAGGATCACGACGCGGCTGCCGAGCGCCCGCTTGGCAGCCGCGATCCGCTCGTCCATCTCGTCGTCCGACAGACGCAGGTATTTCTCCGGGAGCGGCTGGCGCTCGCCGATGCTCTCCTTTTCGACCTGGTTCAGTAATTTGATGTCCATGGTGTCGCGGCGGCGTGAACCTCATCCGGTTCATTCGGACCGGTGACCACGTTGTACAGGGTATCGCGCTCGACGGGTTCGCGCCCGGCGGCGCGGATGAGTCGACGGATTGCCGCGGTGCTCAGGGTCTCGGGCGTGCGGGCGCCCGCCATGTGGTAGATCTTCTCCTCCTGCACCGTGCCGTCGAGGTCGTCGGCGCCGAACCAGAGCGCCTGCTGGGCGACGTCGACTCCGGTCGCGATCCAGAACGCCTTGACGTGCGGGATGTTGTCGAGCATCAGCCGCGACACGGCGTGCACGCGCAGCGTGTCGGTCGCGGTCGGCGGCGGCAGCTTGCGCATCTGGTTGTTGTCGGGATGGAACGCGAGCGGGATGAACGCCTGAAAGCCGCCGGTCTCGTCCTGGAGCGCCCGGGCGCGCAGCATATGGTCCACGCGCTCGGCGTACGTCTCGATGTGCCCGTAGAGCATCGTGACGTTCGTCCGCAATCCCATCCCGTGCGCGAGCCGGTGGATGGAGAGGTAACGGTCGGCGTCCGCCTTGTCGTGCGCGATCTTCTTGCGGACGCGCGGCGCGAAGATCTCCGCTCCACCGCCCGGCAGCGAGTCCAGGCCCGCCTCTTTCAGCCGCTCGAGCACCTCGCGGTCGGTCATCTGGTAGATGTCGGAGAAGAACGCGATCTCGACCGCCGTGAAGCACTTGAGATGGATGCCGGGCCGCAGCTGCTTCAGGCCGCGCAGCATATCGGTGTAGTACTCGAACGGCAGGTCGGGATGCAGGCCGTTCACGACATGCACCTCGGTGAGCGGCTGGTGAGCACGCTGGCGAACCTTGTCGAAGACCTGCTCGAGCGACAGCGTGTAGGCCGAGGGGGAGTCGGGGGTCAGGCGCGCGAACGAACAGAACAGACAGCTTGCGACGCAGACGTTCGTCGCCTCGAGCCGGATGTTGAAGTTGTAGTAGGTCAGCTTGCCGTGGCGCCGTTCGCGCTCCCGGTTGGCGAGGTGGCCGACGGCCAGAAGATCCGGGCACTCGAACAGCCGCACGCCCTCGTCGAAGGTCAGGCGGTGCCCCGCCTGCACCTTCGCGGCGATGTCGGCGAGGCCGGCCGCCGCGATCCGGCGTTCGATCACGCGACACCCATGATCTGCAGCCGCAGCGTGCGGGCGCGCGGGCCGTCGAGCTCCGCCGCGAGCACGCGCTGCCACTGGCCGAGAACGATCTCGCCGCCGCTGACCTGGAGCGTCAGGCTGTGGCCGAGCAGCATCGCGCGAAGGTGCGCATCCGCGTTGCGGCGGTCGCAGTCGGACTCTGCGGGATCGTTGTGCATCCAGTCGGTATCGCGATCGATGATCTGCTCGAGCACGCGCTTGATGTCGGCGTGCAGCGCCCGCTGCGCCTCGTTGATGAACACCGCGCAGGTCGTGTGCAGCGACCACACGCTCAACACACCTTCACGCACCCCGGCGCCCGCGACGAACGCCGCCAGCGGCCCGGTCAGGTCCACCAGTTCGACCCGCTCGCGGGTCTGAATCGTGACCGTGTCGGCGTGGACCACCAGCGATCCGGCTGACGAGGATGGGCCCTGCACCGGCGTGCGGCGTACCGTCACTGTCGAGGTCTTGCTCATCAACTTTTATTTTAGGTGATATTCTCGTCAGGCAACTGACGAGGAGCCGGCTCGCACGAACCGGCTCCGCCCGGCGGTCATGGAAGTGGGTGCAATGCCCACGCGGTGCCGCCACTGTAAGCAGGGAGTGCGTTCCCTCGTCTGCGCTCACGTTCGGTGAGCTCAGGCGGCAGAAGCCACTGTGCAGCAATGCATGGGAAGGCAGGGAACGCCGAACAGACCTGCGAGCCAGGATACCTGGCTGCCGGGCTGGTCTCGCCCAAGCCGCCATTGACGGCGGCCGGCGGACCTGTCTCGCCGAAGCCGCGGTTTGTCGCGGCGAAGGCGGACCGTCCTTTTCCACGGCGCGTTACACGCCGCAAAGGAGCCCGCGTGATCAGCCACTCCGTCCGTCTGCTCGTTCTGCTCTTCAGCTTCCTCTTTCTCCCGGCCTCGACTTACGCGGCCTCGTTGACCGCGCGGGTGGTCGATCCCGATGGACGCGCGGTGCCGGGCGCCACCGTCATCCTGATCGGCGACGGTCAGCCGCTTCGCACCGCGGTCACCAACATCCGCGGCGAGTTCACGATCGAGGCGCCCGACACCGGCCGGTTCGACCTGCGCGTCGCGCTGGCCGGCTTCCGCGGCGAGGTGTCGGTCGAGGCGCAGCCGCAGCCGCGCGACCTCGGTGACATCCGCCTGACGATCAGTGCGGTCGCCGAATCCGTTCTCGTCTCGGCCGCGCAGGTCGAGATTCCTCTTTCGAGGGCCTCGTCGACCGTCACCGTCATTACCGGCGCGCAGCTGGAGGCGCGGCAGATCCACTCCCTTGCCGACGCGCTCCGGACCGTGCCCGGCCTCGCCGTGTCGGCAACCGGCGGACCGGGCGCGCTCACAGGCGTGTTCCCCCGCGGAGGCGAGTCGAACTTCACGCTCGTATTCGTGGACGATGTGCCGGTCACGGCGTTCGGCGGCGAGTTCAACTTCGCGCATCTGTCGACCGAGAATGTGGATCGCGTCGAGATCGTTCGCGGTCCGCAGAGCGCGCTCTTCGGATCGAATGCGATCGGCGCCGTCGTCCGGGTCGTGACCCGGAAGGGTGGATCGCCGGCGGTCGCCGGCGGTGTCGAAGCGGGGGGATACGGCGGCTTTCGCGCTCACGCCGCCACGTCCGGGTCCGCCCGGCGGCTCGAGTGGGGCGCCTCGGGCGAGCGGCTGACGAGCGACGGGTACAACGGCCGCCGGACCGCGGCCGGGCTCATGGTGGAAAACGACGACTACGCACGCGCCTCTGGTGCGGTCTCGGCCGGGTGGCGTGATGATCGCTTCACGCTGCGCGCGCAGCTGCGGCATGCTACCGATGAGCGCGGTACGCCGGGCCCCTTCGGCTCGAATCCGGTCGGCGCCTACACGGCCATCGACACGGTGTCACGCGGCCAGAACGAACAGACGATCGCCTCGCTTTCGGCCGCGGTCCCATTCGGCGGCCGGGTGCGTGCATTCCTGCAGACCGGTTATCACCGGCTCGAAAGCGATTTCGCGAGCCCGTTCGGCGAGTCTGAATCGAGCTCGAGGCGCTGGTCGGGCCGCGCACAAGTGGACTTCCCCGCCGGGCGCGCAGTCGAGATGTCGGCCGGCGCCGAACTGCAGCGCGAGCGCGCCGGCAGTACGTTCATCACCGGCGGGCCGGCGTTCGAACCCGTGCCCGTGAAACGGACGATTGCCGGGTACTTCGCCGAAGCGCGCTGGACGGCTGCGCAGCGGGTCTTCGTGACCGGCGGATTGCGCGTGGACGACATCCGGCGCGAGGCGTTCGATGCGCTTCCCGATGACGACGTCGTGTCGGTCAATCCGAGGGCGGCGATCGCCTGGGTGGTCAATGACGACGCGTCGACGCCCACCAGGCTGCGGGCGTCGGCCGCGACCGGGATCCGGCCGCCGGGAGCGTTTGAGATCGCGTTCACCGACAATCCCTCCCTGAAGCCGGAGCGCAGCCGCAGCGCCGAAGCGGGCATCGAGCAGACGTTTGCGGGCGGGCGGGCGGCGATCGAAGCGGTCGCGTTCGTCAATCAGTACGACGACCTGATCGTTGCCGTCGGATCGTTCCGTGAGTCGAGCCGGTACACGACCGACAACATCTCCAACGCGCGCGCGCGCGGACTGGAGCTCGGGCTGAGCGCAGGCCGGCGGCTGGAGGCACGGGCCCCGATCGACCTCCGCGGACGAATCGCCTACACGTGGCTCGACTCCGAGGTCCTGGCGGTGGACCGCGACGACGAGGCGCCGCCGCCGTTCACCGTCGGCCAGCCGCTGCTCCGCCGTCCGCGGCACCAGGTCTCCGCCGAGGTCACCGCAACGTCCGGTCCGCTCAGCGCCTTCGTCAGCGGCGGCGGGCGGAGCCGGGTGCTCGACGTCGAGCCGTCCACGGGGACCTTCGGCGGGCTCCACGACGCCAGCGGCTTCAGCGTCTGGAACGCCGGCGCGTCGTGGCGCATCCGCAGAATCGGCGAGCTGTACGCGCGGGTCGAGAACCTGCTCGACAAGAGCTACGAAGAAGCGCTCGGCTTCCCGGCGCTCGGGCGCCGCGCGACAGTGGGGCTGCGGGTTGCTGCAGGCCGCTGAGGTCACGTTCGGCTACACCGAGGCGCCGGTCGTGCGCGACGTGTCGCTGGAGGTGCCGGCGGGCGGCTTCGTGGGCATCATCGGTCCGAACGGCTCGGGCAAGACGACGCTGCTGCGGTTGCTCGCCGGCACGCGAAAGCCGCAGCGGGGCGCCATCTTTCTCGACGGCGCCCCGCTCGGCTCCATCCGGCGCGCAGAGGTAGCGCGCCGGATGGCGGTCGTGCCGCAGGAGACGCACCTCGCATTCGACTACAGCGTGCTCGAAGTGGTGCTGATGGGCCGTTATCCGCACCTCGGCGCCTTCGAGATCGAGGGCCCGCGCGACATCGAGCTGGCGCGGACGGCGCTGGCGGCGACCGGAACCGGTGCGCTCGAGGCGCGCGACTTCACCACGCTCAGCGGCGGTGAGAAGCAGCGCGTGATCATCGCCGCCGCGCTGGCGCAGATCTCCGCTTCCGAGAGGACTGCCGAGCAGCCGGCGATCCTGCTCCTCGACGAACCGACCGCTGCGCTGGACCTCAAGTACCAGCTGGAGACCGCATCGCTGCTGCGGACGCTCCACCACGCACACGCGCTGTCGGTCGTCGTGTCTACTCACGACCTGAATTTCGCCGCCTCCCTCTGCACGACCCTCGTGCTGCTCAGAGGCGGACAGGTGCTCGCCGCCGGCCCGGTCACCGACGTCCTGACGCCTGCGAGAATCCGTGACCTGTACGGCGTCGACGCAGAGGTCACGCGCCACCCCCGGACCGGTCACCTGACGGTCGTGGCGCTGAGCGCTTGCGGCCCGCACGAGGCGACGGAGTGACGCAGCGCGACGCGAATGCCCGCACCGTGGGCCGGCGGCTGACGCTGACGCTGGTGATCTTCGGTGGTCTTACGCTGGCCGCGATCCTCGGAGCGCCGCTGATCGGGTCCACGCCGATCAGCCTGACCCGCGTCTTCGATCGATCGATCCCCTTCGCCGACAATACGGACGCGCAGATCTTCTTCGTCGCCCGCCTGCCGCGCACCCTGGCCGGCGCACTGGTCGGCGCGATGCTGGCGAGCGCCGGCGTCGTGTTCCAGGGGCTGCTTCGCAACCCTCTGGCGACGCCGTTCACGCTGGGCGTGTCGGCGGGAGCAGCGCTCGGCGCGATGCTCGCGATCACGTTCGGATGGTCGCTGGCCTGGCTGGGAGCTCCGGCGGCACCGCTGGCGAGCTTCGCCGGATCGCTGATGGCGGTCGCGATCGTCTACGCGCTGGCGACCGCACGGCACCACGGGCTCTCGACCAACGTGCTGCTGCTCGCCGGCGTCACGATGAACGCGTTCTTTTCGGCGCTCATCCTGTTCGTCCAGTACTTCGCGGATTTCTCGGAAACCTTCCGGATCCTCCGGTGGCTGATGGGAGACCTCGACATCAGCAGCTACCAGCCGCTCGTGACCGCGCTGCCGCTGGTCGCCATATCCTTTGCCGTGTTCGCATGGCTCGCCCGGCCGCTCAACCTGCTGAACCTCGGCGCCGATGCCGCCGAAGCCCGCGGGCTCGACGTCCTGCGCGCGCAGCGGGCGGCGTTTCTCAGCGCGTCGCTGGCGACCGGCGCCGCGGTATCGGTCGGCGGGCCGGTGGGGTTCGTCGGGATCGTCGTGCCGCACCTGGTCCGCCTGCTCGTCGGCGCGGACCACCGGATCGTGCTCCCGGCGTCGGCGCTGTTCGGCGCCGCGTTCCTGATCGGCTGCGACGCCCTCGCGCGGACCGTGATGTCGCCGCTGGAGCTTCCGGTAGGCGTGATCACGGCGCTCATCGGAGGCCCGTTCTTTCTCTGGTTGCTGGTGAGGCGGACATGATGGCCACCAGGCATCGTCGTTTTCTCCTCTCCGTGTTTCTGGTGCTGCTCCCGTGGCTGGTGGCCGGGCCGCCACTGCGAGGGCAGGATCATCCTCGGCGCATCGTCTCCCTGATCCCGGCGGTGACCGAGATGCTGTTCGCGCTGGGTGCGGGCGATCGCGTGGTCGCGGTCAGCAGCTTCGACAGATATCCTCCTGAAGTCGAGAAGCTGCAGCGGGTTGGGGCGCTCCTCGATCCCGACCTGGAACGGATCCTGTCGCTGCGGCCGGATCTCGTGGCGATCTACGGCAGTCAGGTGGACCTGCGCCGGCAGCTGGATCGGGCACAGGTGCCGGTGTTCGTCTACAGTCATGCCGGGCTTGCCGATGTCACGACAACGCTTCTCCAGGTCGGCGACCGTGTCGGGCAGCGCGAGCGTGCGCGGCAGCTGGCCGGCGCGATCGAGGCGGGCCTGGCAGAGACCCGGCAGCGGGTCGCGTCGAGGCCGCGCCCGCGGACGCTGGTCGTCTTCGGCCGGGAGAGCTTCACGCTGCGGGGGATCTACGCCAGCGGCGGCTACGGCTTCATCCACGACATGGTGACGGCGGCCGGCGGCGACAACATCTTCGGCGACGTGAAGCGCGAGGCCGTCCAGGCGACCACCGAGCTGATCCTCGCGCGGCGTCCCGATGTCATCCTCGAGTTGCGCGCCGATCCGCTCTCGCTTTCGGACGCGAAGAGGGAGGTCGCGACCTGGGGCCAGCTGGGATCGGTGCCCGCCGTCCGTAACAGCCGCGTCCACATCATCCAGGATGCACGGACGGTGATCCCAGGGCCCCGCGTCGCCGAAGGGGTCGAGCTCATCGCCGGTGTCCTCCACGGGGCGCGATGAAGGTCCTGGTCTCGTGGAGCAGCGGCAAGGACAGCGCGTGGGTGCTGCACGTGCTGCAGCGCGAGCTGCCCGGCGGCGCCGCCGCGCTGTTGACGACCGTGAGCGAGGCGCACGACCGTGTCGCGATGCATGGCGTGCGGACGAGCGTGCTGCGGGCGCAGGCCGATGCCGCTGGCCTGCCGCTGATCACCGTCCTCCTGCCGTCGCCCTGTTCGAATGAGGTCTACGAGGACCGCATGCGCGCGGTCGTGGAGCAGGCCGTCGCGGCGGGCTTCACGCACGTGGCCTTCGGAGACCTGTTCCTCGAGGATGTCAGGAAATACCGGGAGGACCGGCTGCACGCGACCGGCCTCCAGCCACTGTTCCCCCTGTGGGGACGGCCAACGGCCGTCCTCGCGCGCGAGATGATTGCGGGCGGGCTCGAGGCCAGGGTGACCTGCGTCGACCCGCGCCTGGTCCCTGCGGATCTCGCCGGCCGCCTGTTCGACCCGAACCTGCTGGAGGCGCTGCCTCGCGGCGTGGATCCGTGCGGCGAGCGCGGGGAATTTCACACCTGCGTGGTTGCCGGCCCGATGCTGTCTCGAAGGATCGAGGTCACCCTGGGCGAGATCGTGGAGCGAGACAGCTTCGTGTTCGCCGACCTCGCGCTGCAACCGCCATTGGCTGGCATAATCCGGTGACATGTCGCGGCGCCCTGTGTATCTGCTGCCGGCGGCGCTGATCGCTGCGGCTGCGCTGTACTTTGCGAGCGGCCGCGGCGACGAGGCGCTCGTGGCCGACCTGATCGCGCAGTTCGACGACGCGAAGAAGCAGCCCGACACGGCCTTCGAGAGGGCGGACGTGACGGTTGATGGCGTCACCAAGCGCTCGATCGTCGCCCGCGGGCCGACCCGTCTGACAACCCACGTCACCGTGCCGAAACATGCCGTCTTTCGAACCTCGCTCACGCTCGACCCGGGCGTCTGGAACGAGCCTGGAGACGGCGTGCTGTTTTTCGTCGGTGTATCGGACGGCCGTTCCTTTCAGACGAGGGCCTCGGTGACGCTCGACGCGTTCGGCCGGCCGGCCGACCGGCATTGGCGCGACATCTCGGTGAATCTCGAGGAGTTCGCCGGCCTGACGATCAGCATCGTGTTGAATACCCGCGCGGGCGCTGCCGAGAACGCAACCGCACAGAACGATGTCGCCGTCTGGGGCGCGCCGATGATCGTCGCCCGATGACGGTGCCTCGGGTGCACACGGCGCGAGCCTTTACGGCAGTCGCCGTGATCGTGGCGGCGGCGGGTGCGCTGCTCGTCTACGGCGGACAGATCGACACCGGTCTGTATTACGACGACTACCATTTTCTGCGCCCGGTGCACGAGCTCGAGCTGCGCCGCGTGTGGTTCGGCTCCTGGGACCCTACCGGCATCGAATCCCCGTTCTTCCGCCCGATCACCGCCTGGCTGTTCGCGCTGAGATTCTGGGCCTTCGGCCTGAACACACTCGCGCTGCATGCGGTCAGCATCGCCGGCCACGTTCTGTGCGCCGCGTGCGTCGGGTGGCTGCTGCGCCGGGAAGGGGCGCCGACCGGCGTCAGCCTCATGGGCGCGTGGCTCTACGCGGTTCATCCTCTCTTTCCTTATGCGCAGGTCAGCTGGCTGACGAACCAGATGCACCTGGCCGAATCCCTGGTTGTCATTCTGGCGCTGCTGACGTGGCAAAGCGTACGGGATCGCCCGGCTCGCTGGTCGGTTGCCCTTCTCCCGCTGGCAGTCACGGCCTTTCTGATCAAGGAGGATGCCGTAATGCTGCTCCCAATCCTTCTTGCTCTGACGATGCAGCGAGGCTGGCTCGTCGACTCGACGCAGTGGAAGCGCGTCGTGATGATGCTCCCCGTCGTCACGCTCGCGCTCGCAACGCTGATCGGTTTCCGGCATCAGCGGCTGGGGCAGCTGGGAGGCTACGGTGTGCCAGGCCTGGAGCAGGCGCAGGCGCAGTTCTGGAAGGGTCTCGACGCCGCGCTCCTGCTCTGGCCCACCCGCACGCCGTGGCAGGCAGTCGCCGGCCTGATCGCGATCAGCGCTCTGGCTGTCGCGCTCGCCCGGGGGAATTGGAAGGGAAATAAAGTCGTCGCGCTGATCTGGTGCGCAGCGATCGTCATTCTGTCAACCAGACTGCCTGCCCTGTTCCTGGGGATCGCATACCCGCTCATCGCCTGGCAGGGGATCGCCGGCGGTGTCGTCATCGCCGCCACCCTTACGGGTGCCGGCGTGGCGGCGACACGACAGCTCCACCAGCCAGTGCTGATCATGATGACCGGGCTGGTCATCACGCTCGGCTTCAACCTGCCGTTCGCTCTCGTGTCCAAGCGCGAGCAGTATCACCTCGTTGCGCTCGGCGCCGTCCTGCTGCTGGCGGGCAGCGTCGATGCTCTTCGAACGGCCGCGGGCAGGGTGTCGCGATACGTGCTCCCGGTCGCAGTGCTGGCGTCGCTGCCATTGGCACTGCTGGCGCGAACTCAGGCGGCGGCTTTCCAGCCGTGCGCGCCGGGCGTGTTGAGCACCGACGGCGAAGCATCCGGCTGGTGGGCGCTCCCGGGCGAGATTCGAGCCTGGCTGCCGCAAAAGAAGCAGCGGTGCGAGGCCGGGCTTTCTCCATCCAGCATTGCGGAACTGCCTGTCGTTTCGTGGGGACTGTACGACGAGGAACGGGGAGCTGACGGGGAGCCGTACCGGTGGACCAGCGACCGGGTCGTTCTGCTGCTGCGGCCTGACGCCCGGTCGGTGGCATTCGCGTTCCGCAGCCCCGATGCGAGCCGGTCCGCGCCTGTTCGCATCAGGGTGCGTGGCGGGTCGAGGACCGCCGAGCTCACGCTGGATTCGATCGACTGGCAGTACATGACGGTCCGGCTGTCCGGCGGCGCGCTCACGACGCTGCGGTCGGCGCATCGGGTGGACGTCAGCATTACCCCCTGGTTCGTGCCGGCCGTCCGAGACCCCCGCAACGCCGACCTGCGGAGGTTAGGCGTCCACTTCAGGATGGTCGAGAACTGAGGTTTTCAGGTCGCGAACACGACCGGCACGGGCTGCGGGATCAGCCCCTTGTCGAACGCCTCGGCCATCAGCCGCTCGACCGCCGCGCGGCCGCGCTCCCCGTAGCCCAGCGTCAGGTCGTTCACATACATCCCGACGAACTTGTCGGTCTTGGCGCGATCCAGCCCGCGTCCGAACTGCTCCGCGTAGTCAACCGCGGCCTGCCGGTGCGACAGCGCGTACGCAATGCTGTCGTGCAGCATCTTCGACACTTTGTGGATCATGTCGGGACCGAGATCGCGCCGGATGATGTTCCCGCCCAGCGGCAGCGGGAGCCCGCCGGTGCGCTCGCTCCACCACTCGCCGAGGTCCACGATCTTGCGGAGCCCTTCGTCCTGGTACGTCAGCTGCCCTTCGTGGATCAGGAGGCCGGCGTCCGCTTTGCCGTCGATGACGGCCTGCTGGATCTGGTCGAACGGCACGACGACATACTCGAAGTCAGGCTCGTAGAGACGGAGCGTGAGGTAGGCCGTCGTCAACGTGCCCGGAATTGCGATTCGGCTGCCCTTGACCTCTCGCGGGCCGTCGCCGGTCCGCGAGACGACGATCGGCCCGTAGTTGTCCCCCATGCTCGCGCCGTGCGCGAGCAGCGCGTACTTGTCGGCCAGGTGGGCGTAGGCATGAAACGAAACCGCGGTGACCTCGTACGTGCCGTCGAACGCGGCGCGGTTCAGCGTTTCGATGTCGGCGAGCACCTGGTCCACGACGATGCCGCCGGTGTCGACGTTGTGGCTCGCCAGCCCATAGAACATGAACGCGTCGTCGGAGTCGGGGCTGTGCGCAACGGTGATGCGGATGTCGGACATGAGAAATCGGCTCGCTTGGAAAAAGCCATCCTATCAGAGCGCCGCGAGAAAACGCTCCACGCCGACGGGCCCATCCAGCCGGGTGCTCGCGCTCACACGGTCGGACGCGGCGATCGGCAGGCCGGAGGCTTCCACCGCGGCGAACGCATCCTGATCGGTGACGTCGTCGCCGATATAGACCACGAACGCGTCGCCGTGCCGCGCTTTCACGCGGTCCACGATCCAGGCGACGGCGTCCCCCTTGTTCCAGTCGATGTTCGGGAGCAGTTCGAGCACATACGATCCGCGCATCACGCGGAGGCGCCCGTTCTCGACGAAGGGCGCCACGACATCGGCAAACCGCTCGACGCCCGCCCGCTGGCCGTCGGTGTCGGCCTCCCTGAAGTGCAGAACGACCGAGGCCCCTTTGTTTTCGACGAACACGCCCCTCAGACCGGCTGCGGCCTCACGCAGCTTTGCGGTGACCTGCGCGATGTCGCCCGCCGCCGCATCCAGGTCGGGATGCACGTACCGCTCGCCCAGACCCTCGATCTCGAGGCCGTGCAGGCCGGCCACGATGATGCCGTCGAGCGCGCAGCGGGCCCGGACGTCTTCGAGCCGGCGCCCGCTGACGATCCCGATCGTTGCGCGCGGCTGCAGCTGCCGCAGGATGGCTCGCCGCGAGTCCGGGAGCTGCACCGCCTGCGGGTCAGCCTGGAACTCGACCAGGGTGCCGTCGAAATCCAGCAGCAGCAGGAGGTGCTTGCCTCGGGCGCGCCGGCGCACCTCCTCGGACAACGGCCGTTCAGTATCGTGCATCGCTGTGCGCAGACGCCTGGCGGGAAACGGGAAAGGGAGAGACGGGCCGCGCGACCTCCGGCCCGCGGATCAGTCGAGGCCGCGGCGTCACCCGCTCGAGCCCTTCGAGGATGTCGGATGCCCACACGAACACGTCGTGTCCCGCGACAATGCGGCGCATCGCGCGCATGCGCCGCCGCCGCTCGTCGGCCGGCATGCCGATCGCCTGGTCGATCGCGGAGGCGAAGCCGTCGATGTGGTAAGGATTGATGATCAGGGCGTCGGTCAGCTCCTGTGCCGCGCCGGTCATCTCGCTCAGGACCAGGACGCCATGCTCGTCGCTGCGCGCCGCCACGAACTCCTTCGACACCAGGTTCATCCCATCGTGCAGCGAACTGACAACGCAGAAGTCCGCAAGGCGATACAGCGCAACGAGACGGCGGATCTTCAGCGCCGACTTGAGGTAGCGGACCGGTCCCCGGTCCGGGCCGTCGCCGTGACGCCGATTGACTTCGGCCACGTGATCGTCGATGTCGCGCTCGATCGAGGCATAGCTGGCCAGCTTTGATCGGGAGGGGACGCCCACCTGGACGAACACCAGCTGGTCGCGCAGTTCCGGACGCCGTGTCAGAAGCCGGTCGATTGCGGCGAGCCGCTCGGGTATCCCTTTCGTGTAGTCGAGACGGTCGACGCCGATCCCCACGATCAGGCCGGGTGCCTCGAGCCGCAGGTCGTGCCGCAGCCTCGCCGTTTCGGCCGTGAGCGCCGGGTCGGATGCGATCCGCGTGATCCGGTCGAAATCGACGCCGATTGGCGCCGAGACGACGTGCGTCGAGTGGCCCCCGAGGCGCACCACGCTGCGTTCGACTTCGGCCGGCAGCTCGTCCCGCACGCCTTGAAGAAAGTTGCGGCGGTCACGTTCGAGCTGAAAGGCGAGAAGGTCGTTGGCCAGAAGTCCCGCCATGATCTCCTTGCGCCACGGACAGATCCGCAAACGGTCGGGGTGGGGCCACGGGATGTGCCAGAAAAGCGCGGTCTTCGCGGCAGGGCAGCGGCGCCTCAGCTCGGACGCGACGAGCGCCAGGTGATAGTCCTGGATGAACACGGGCGCCGACGGATCGGTGAGCTCCGCCGCGATCGCTTCGGCAAAGCGGGCATTGACTGAGCGGTATTCCGCCCAGTCTTCCGAGCGGAAGACCGGGCGGACGTGCGCGATATGACACGTGGGCCACAGGCCCTCGTTCGAGAAACCGCCGTAATAGCGCCGCTCCTCCTCCGCCGAGAGCCAGATTCGCTTCAACGTGTATGAAGGGGCGTCAGGCGGCACGCGAACGCGATCGGCCGCATCGACCACGACGCGGTCGGCATCCCCGGCCCCGTGCGCGATCCACGTGCCGCCGCGCTCGCGCAGCAAGGCATCGAGCGCCACGGCCATGCCGCCGGTCGTCGGCCGCCACACGACGCGGCCGTCCGGTTGCCGCGTGTGCAGGTACGGCTCGCGGTTCGATACCACGAACAACGGAGGCCGCCTTACGCCTGCAGAAGGACCAGTCATTTACAGATCAAGAGGCAATGTTGCTGCCACGGAAGAGACGAAAGGATGAGTTGGTCCGGCCGAAGGGGTAAAGTACGCTCCATCAGGATGAGCACCTCAGAAGCGACCGGTCGCGGCGGAAGAGAAACCCGGCTCCTCCTCGTGACCATCGCGGTGTCGGTTGGGGTTCTGCTGCTGTTGGCCCGGTTTCGATTTCCGGACGAACCCGCAGGCCAGCCAGTCAGCTCAGCACCGGCACCCCTCGAGCGGCTCGCGGCGCGCGCAGCGTACGACGAGCTCGCGTCAATTATGGCCGACCTCGAGCGGCGCCTTGCGCCCCGGGTGGCGGTACTCCGGCTGCAGAGTCGGGACGGTCGAGCCTCGCTGACGGTGGCCCCGCGCCTGATGCCGGACCGGGCGACGGCGCTCGTTCGTGAGGGGGAGCATATCGTCGGCGCGGGCAGCGGAGGGGGGACGCAGGAGGTCATCTCGCATGACGTCGCTCGCGAGATCGCCGTGGTGCGCGTGCCGGCGGTCGACGACGGGGCGGTGGCGATCCGGCAGGGGGCGCCGCGGTCCGGACCGCGCTACGTCGGCGTCGTCGAAGCCACCACGGCGGGGCCGGCCGTCAGGCCCGTCTACGTCGGCCGCATCGACGGGCTGCAGGATCCTCAGACCGGCATGCCGGTGTTGTCGCTGACCGGCGTTCAGCACGCCTTGCCGCGGGGCGCGGCGGTGTTCACGCTCGAGGGGGCGTTCATCGGCCTCGTCCGCGAGAGCGCCGACACGACCCTGCTGGTCTCCGGAGAAACGCTGCGCAGCGCCGCCGAAAGCGCACAGCCGGTCGCCACGCCGGTGAACGGCCGCCTCGGCGTAGAGATCGACGGGCTGACGGCTGCACTCCGTCGCGCCACGGGCGCGGCACAGGGTGTGGTGGTCGTGCACGTCGACCCGTCCGGGCCGGCGAACGGCAGCCTGCAATCCGGGGACGTCATCCAGACGATCGGGGGCACGCCGGTGACGTCCGCAACGGTCTTCCGCCAGCTCGAACGCGGCCGACCGCCTGGTGCGGAGGTGGCCCTCACCGGCACCAGGCGACGCGCTCCATTTACCGTGTCGCTGAAAGCCGGCGACGCCGCGGGTCCGGTGGCACTGTCCGGGGATGACCCCGGCTTCGTCGGACAGAACATCGCCGGCGCCGGCATCGAAGTCGTCACCGTCAGCAGCGGCGGTCCCGCGGCGCGCGCCGGGCTGCAGCGCGGTGACCTCATCACCGAGCTCGACGGCGAGCCTGCGCGCGACGCGGCGGCACTGGCGCGTCGCTTTCGCTCCGCCGCCTCTGGCGCCGCCCTCCTGTTGACGGTGCAGCGCGGCCAGCAGTATCGCGTGGTCGCGCTGGAGAAGCACTGATGGGCCCCGCCGGCGGGGTCTTCTTCAGGCTGACGTCGTCGTTCCGCACGCGCGCGGCGCTCGGCCTTCGGCCGGTGACGGCGCCGGTCACGGTGTTTCTCCCGCTGGGCATCGTGCTCGGTCCATGGGGCGCGAACTTCATCAGCCTCACCGCGCTCGGGCATCTCGACGTCGTGATCTCGATCGTGCTCGCGACGCTCGGCGTCTTCATCGGCATCGCCGCCGGCACCCAGCGCGGCGCCGTCGGCAGGCTGCTGACCGCGTCAACCGTCGAAGCGGCCGTCACCATTCTCGCGGTGGCGGGAGCCGTTTATGCGCTGATGCACGCGTGGGACATGCCGTCGCCGATCCCTTATGTCCTGGTCGCGCTGGTGCTTGGGCTCTGCGCCTCGGCCTCAGCCGCCCCATCGGTGGACGAGGGTGACAACCGGGCGCGCCGCGTCGCCGCACGCGTGGCGGACCTCGACGACGTGCTGCCGATCGTGGTGGGAGGTGTCGTCCTGGCGATGATCGGCGAAGCGGGCACGCCGGCCCTCGCCGCCCTGGCGCTCAGCATCGGCCTCGGGGTCGCCATCGCTTTCAGCGGCTGGTTGCTCTTCGAGCGGACCGCAGGAGCCGAGCGAGACGTCTTCGTGCTCGGCACGCTCGCGCTGCTCGGCGGGTCGGCGGCATACCTCGAGATGTCGCCGCTGCTGGCCGGCCTGGCGGGCGGCTGGCTGTGGGCCCGGGCGCCCGGCCAGACCGAGCAGGTCGTCGCCACGCATCTCCGAAAAGTCCAGCATCCGCTGGTCGTCCTGCTCCTGATCACCGCCGGCGCGAGCCTCCAGGCCACCACCGCCGGCATCTGGCTGTTCGCGCCGTACCTCGTGTTCCGCACGGCGGGGAAGCTTGCCGGCGGATGGATGGCGTCGCGCCTCGCGTCCGAGGTGGCTCCATCGGACCTCGGCGCGTATCTGATTCCCCCGGGCGTCATCGGGATCGCGTTCGCGCTCAACGTGCTGCAGGTCGCGCCCGAAGCGGGGGGCCCGATCGTGTTCGCGGTGTCGGCCGGCGCCATCGTCAGCGAGCTGCTTGCGGTCATCGTGACGCCGGGACCCAACCCAGTCTGATGCGTCGGCTGGTCGCTCTCGGGCTCACCATCGCGGTCGTCTGGTTCGTCGTCGCCGGAGCCGGCATCGTCCCGGCCGCCCCCCGTGTGACCGCCCTGGCGCTGGGGTTCTCGCTCATCGCGGCAGCGCTGTCGGGCGCGCTGATCGAGCGTTTCGGTCTGCCGAGGGTCACCGGCTACCTGCTCTTCGGGATGATCTGCGGCCCGTACATCCTCAACGTCATCACCAGACCGATGGCGCGCGAGCTCCAGTTCATCAACGGCGTGGCGGTCGTTCTGATTGCATTCATCGCCGGCCTCGAGATGAACTTCGAGCGCCTGCGGCCGCGGCTGCGCTCGATGTTCCAGCTGGGCGGCATCGGCATGCTGGGCCTGTACGCAGGGCTCTTCGTCGCCTTCTGGTTGGGATGGCCATGGCTTGGGCTCGGCACGGACGTCCCGTTGATGCAAAAGGCCGCCATCGTCGCGATCCTCACGACGGTTGTCGCCAGCTACTCGCCAACCGTCACGATCGCGCTGATCGCCGAGAGCCGGGCGAGCGGACCGCTGAGCGAGCTGACGCTGGCGATCGTCATCCTGGCGGACCTCATCCTGATCCTGGTGTTCACGCTCGTCATGCAGTTCGTGCGGTACGCCTTCGGGGGCACCGGCGAGATCGGCCTCTTCGTAAGCCTGTCGTGGGAGATCTTCGGATCGTTCGCCTTCGGAGCGGCGGTCGGTGCGGTATTCGCGTTCTACCTGCATTATGTCGCCAGGGAGGTCGCGGTCGCGCTCGTCGCGGTCTGCGCCATCATAGCGGGCGTCGGCTCGGAGCTGCACCTGGAGCCCCTGCTCGCTGCGCTCGCCGCCGGCCTGGTCGTGGAGAACATCGCGCCGCCGCGGGGGGACATGCTCAAGGAAGCGGTGGAGCGCGGCGCGCTGCCGGTGCTCGTCGTGTTCTTCGCAGCGGCCGGCGCCTCGCTGCAGCTCGACGCTCTCGCCACCATCGGCTGGGTCGCGGTCGCGGTATCGGCTCTGCGGATGGCGCTCATCTGGGGCTCGATGAAGGCGGGAGCCGTGTACGCCCGCATCGATCAACCGATCGGGGACATGGTCTGGATGGGACTCGTATCGCAGGCTGGCGTGACGCTTGGCCTGACACTGATCATTGCTGGAGAGTACCCGACGTGGGGCACGATGGTTCAGACCCTGGTGGTGTCGCTGATTGCGCTCCACCAGCTCATCGGCCCGGTCCTGTTTCGTGCAGCGCTCTCGCGCGCGGGAGAGATCGGGGGGATGGATCGTGGTGAATCCCTAATCCCTAATCCCTAATCCCTGATCCCTAATCCCTGATCCGGTTCGGGGATCAGCGATTAGCGATCAGGGATCCAATGACCTTCGCGACGCGGGCGGCGGCGGCATCGATCTCCTCTTCGGTCGTCGTGCGTCCGAGGCCGAACCGGATGGAGGCACCGGGCGCCGGGCGGGTCGACGGGGAGCGCGGGGCCGCGGCAATGGCCTCGAGCACGTGCGATGCGTTCTGGCTCCCGGAGCTGCAGGCCGATCCCGTGGAAACGGCCAGATCCCCGAGGGCCATGAGCAGGCTCTCACCCTCGACTCCGGGAAAGCTGACGTGGAGGTTGTGCGGCAGCCGGCGCTCGCCGAGCGGGCCATTGACGTGGACGTCGAGGTCCCGTCGCAGAGCATCGAGGAGCCGATCGCGCAGGGAGCCGAGCCGGGCGCGCTCGGCATCCATGCTGGTGCGGCAGATCTCGGCAGCGGCGCCGAGACCGACGATGCCGGGCACGTTGAGCGTGCCGGACCGGAAGCCGTTCTCGTGCCCGCCGCCGTCGATCTGGCAGGCGAGCTCGATGCGGGGCTTCCGTCTGCGGATGAAGAGCGCACCTGCCCCTTTGGGGCCGTAGTACTTGTGGGCCGTCAGCGAGAGCAGATCGACGTTCATCGCCCGCACGTCGAGCGGCACCTTCCCCGCCGCCTGGGCAGCGTCGGTGTGGAACAGCACCCCGCGCTCGGAGGCGATCGCGCCGATTTCCGCGAGCGGCTGCAGCGTCCCGATCTCATTGTTGGCGGCCATCACGGAGACCAGCACCGTGCGCTCGGTGATGGCGGCGCGCAGCTCGTCGAGATCGATGAAACCCTCATGATCCACGCCCAGGAGGGTCACGCAGCTGCCTTGCGACTGCAGCTTTCTGCAGGAATCGAGCACGGACTTGTGCTCGGTCGCAACCGTGACGACGTGATCCCCCTTCTCGCGCAACGCGTGGGCGGCTCCCTTGATCGCCAGGTTGTTGGACTCGCTCGCGCCGCTCGTGAACACGATCTCGCCAGCGGTCGCGCCGATCAGTTCGGCCACCTGCGAGCGCGCGCGCTCGACGGCGTCCTGCGCCTGCCAGCCGTAGGCGTGCTGACGGCTGGCGGGGTTGCCGAACCGCTCCGTGAAATACGGGAGCATCGCGTCAAGCACGCGGGGGTCAACCGGAGTGGTGGCGTGATAGTCGAGGTAGATTGGTCGGTTCATCGGAGACAGCACGCCCGCATCAGTTCTTGGCCGCGCTTCTGCTCCCCGAGAAAGCCAGCGGGATCGGCGGCTCCACCAGCGTATCCGACACGATCTCCTCGAGCGAGCAGTCGGAAAGCGCCGCGACGATGCGGTCCTTGATCTTCCACAGCGGGTCGCGCACGCTGCACTTTGCGTATTGTCCGCAGTTTTCCTCTTCGGTGGAGCAGGCGGTGACCCGCAGCGGCCCTTCGATCGCCTCGATGATGTCGGCGACCGAAATCTGACTCACCGGCCGGGCGAGACGGTAACCGCCGCGCGTGCCCTGAAGCGAGGTGACCAGCCGGCGCCGGGCGAGCTGCTGCAGCACCTTCGCCATCAGCTCGATGGGGATGTCGTACTGCTCCGCGATTTCGCGGGCGCTCGACGACGCGCCGTCCGTCCGCGTGGCCAGGTGCTTCATCGCCATCAACGCGTAGTCAGCTTTTTTGGAGAGTCTCAGCATTTCACTTCCCCACGTCACCACATTCCGAGCTGTAATTTTGCCGCATCCGACATCCGATCCTTCGTCCAGGCCGGTTCCCAGACGATATCCACCTTCGCATCGGCGACGCCTTCGACCCCCTTCACCTTGGTGGCGACTTCGACCGGGAGTGTATGCGCAACCGGGCAGCCCGGCGCCGTGAGCGTCATCCGGATCCCCGCGACGCCGTTCGGATCGACGACGACGTCGTAGATCAGGCCGAGCTCGTAGATGTTGACGGGGATCTCGGGATCGAAGACGGTCGAGATCGCCTTGATGATCGCCGGCTTCAGCTGCGCGGTCTTGGCCGCATCCGCGACCAGCCCGGCCGTTTCGTTCGTGGCCTCCGGCGCGTCCGGCGGCGGGGCTTGAATCACTGGCAAGTTCTTCATGATCAGGGATCAGGGATCAGGGATTAGGGATTAGGGATTATTCCGTCGACACTTCCGGCTGCCGGTCGAGCGCGGCCTTGAGCGTATGCCACGCCAGGCTCGCGCATTTGACGCGCACGGGAAACTCCCGCACGCCCGCCAGGACCAGGAGCTTGCCCATATCCTCCACCGGCTGGTCGGGCGGCGTCGTGACCATGCGGTGGAACCGCTCGAACAGGCCGCGGGCATCCGCCAGCGACTGCCCTTTCACCGCGTCGGTCATCAGCGACGCCGACGCCTTCGAGATCGCGCAGCCGGACCCCTGGAACGCGACGTCGGAGATCCGCCCGCCGTCCACCGTGAGGTAGAGCGAGAGCCGGTCGCCGCACAGCGGGTTGTACCCGTCGGCGCGGTGCGTCGCCGGCTCGATCGTGCGGAAGTTCCTCGGCCGCTTGTTGTGGTCGAGAATGACCTCCTGGTACAGCTCGTTCAGGTTCGACATCAGCCGAGGACCTCGTGCACCTTCCGCAGCGCCGCTCCGAGGGCGTCGAGCTCCTCGCGGGTGTTGTACATCGCCAGCGACGCGCGCGCGGTGGCCGGCACGCCGAAGCGGTCCATCACGGGCTGCGCGCAGTGGTGGCCGGTCCGGATCGCGACGCCTTCGCGGTCGACGATCGTGCCGATGTCGTGGGGATGGATGTGCTCCATCACGAACGAGAGAATGCTCGCCTTGTGCGGCGCCGTACCCACCAGACGCACCCCTGGCATCGACTCGAGCATCCGCGTGCCGTACGCGAGCAGATCCGCCTCGTGACGCGAGATCGCGTCGAGGCCGACGCCGCTGATGTAATCGAGCGCGGCGCCAAGGCCGATCGCCCCCTCGATGTGCGGCGTGCCCGCCTCGAACTTGTACGGCAGCTCGTTCCAGGTGGACTTCTCGAACGTGACCGACGCGATCATGTCGCCGCCGCCGAGAAACGGCGGCATCCGCTCGAGCAGCGCCTCGCGGCCGTAGAGCACGCCGATGCCGGTCGGGCCATAGAGCTTGTGGCCGGTCGCCGCGTAGAAATCCACGCCGAGCGCCTGAACGTCGACCGGCATGTGATACGCGGCCTGCGAGCCGTCCACCAGCACCGGGACGTCGCGCGCGTGCGCCAGCCGCACGATCTCGGCCACCGGGTTGACGGTGCCGAGCGCATTCGACATGTGGGTGACCGCGACCAGACGCGTGCGCTCGCTGAGCAGCCGCTCGAACTGGTCGAGGATCAGCCCGCCGCGATCGTCGATCGGCGCCACGCGCAGGCGCGCGCCCCGGTCCGCACACGCCAGCTGCCAGGGGACGATGTTGGAGTGATGCTCCATCGCGGAGATCAGCACTTCGTCGCCCGCCGCCAACGCCGGCCGCGCGAACGCATGGGCGACGAGATTGATGCTCTCGGTGGCATTGCGGGTGAAGACGATTTCGCGGTCGCTGGCCGCGTTGAAGAACGCGCGCACCTTCGACCGGGCGCCGTCGTAGCCGATCGTCGCGATCTCGCTCAGGTGGTGCACGCCGCGATGGACGTTGGCGTTGGTCTCGGTGTAGTAGCGCGTCAGCGCGTCGAGCACGGCCTGCGGCTTCTGCGTCGTCGCGGCGTTGTCGAGGTAGACGAGCGGCCGCCCGTGCACGCGCCGGCGAAGGATCGGAAAATCGGCGCGGATCGTCTGCACGTCGAACCCGGATGCGTCGGTGCCAGCCGCCGGCCTCTCGCGTCCCGCATCCCGTCGCCCGGCGAGGGTCGTGCTCATGCCGCGTCCAGTTCCGCCAGGTCCTTTGCCAGCTGGGCGTAGAGCTCCGCCTCGAGCGCCTGCTTCAGCGGCTCGACCCGGACCCGGTCGATGATCTCGCCGGCAAACGCGTGGATCAGCAGATCCCGCGCCTCGAAGTAGGTGAGGCCGCGGGCCCGCAGGTAGAAGATCGCGTCCTCGTCCAGCTGCCCGATTGCCGCGCCGTGCGTGCACTTGACGTCGTCGGCAAAGATCTCGAGCTGCGGCTTGGTATTGATCGACGCGTTGTCCGACAGCAGGAGCGCCCGGTTGGTCTGCTTCGCGTCGGTCTTCTGCGCGTCCTGCCGCACGATGATCTTGCCGTTGAACACCGCGCGCGCCCGGCCGCCGATGATCCCCTTGTACACCTCGTGGCTCGGGCAGTGCGCCTTCGCGTGGTCGATGGTGGTGTGATTGTCGACCAGCCGTTCGCCGTCGGCGAGGTACAGACCGTTGAGCGTGACCTCGGCCCCTTCCCCGTCGAGCACGGCGTTCGCGTCGTTCCTCACCAGCCGGCCGCCGAGCGAGAACGAATGCGACGAGAAGTTCGCGCTCCGCTGCGCGTTGACCTGCAGGGTCGCGACGTGAAACGCCTCGAGCCCTTCCTGCTGGACCTTGTAATGGTCGATCACCGCGCTTTCACCGGCAAACACCTCGGTCACGCTGTTGGTGAAGTAGACGCCGCCGCGCAGGGTCGCGTAGGTCTCCACGACCCGCGCCTGGCTGCGGTCGCCGGCGACGACGAGCGTGCGGGCCTGGGTCATCTCCGGGGTCGACCCGCCGCCCGCGGCCACGAACAGGATCTCGATCGGCTGCTCCAGGATGGTGCCGTCAGGGATATACAGATAGGCGCCGTCGGCCGCGAGCGCGGTGTTCAGCGCGACGAAGGCGCGGGAGTGGAAGTCGGCGAGATGGCCGTAGTACCGCGGCACGACGTCGGCGTGCTCGGTGAACGCCGCCGCGAGCGAGCCGGCGCGCACGCCGGCCGGGAGGTGGTGCAGCCGCGAGAGCGCGGCGGAAAACCGCCCGTTGACGATCGCGATCCGGAACGGCAGGTTGCCGTACGGCAGCGCATCGATCTCGTCGATCGACACGTCGGCCGGGCCGGCGGCAGCGAACTCGGTCGAGGCGATCGGCGCCACGTTCGTGAACCGCCACTCCTCGTCGCGCACCGTCGGGAAGCCGAGGGCGGCGAACCGGGCGGCGGCCTTGTCGCGCACGTCCTGCAGCCACCGCGGCCCGCCCTGGGCGCGGCTTTCGACGGTGACGATCCAGGGCTGCAGTTTCTCCACGACCTGCGTCATCGATCTCACGCTCCCACCGGCTGCGCGCCGGTTTCAATCCATCCGTAGCCCTTGTCCTCGAGCTCGAGGGCCAGTTCCTTGCCGCCGGACTTGACGATCCGGCCGGCGCTCAGCACGTGCACGTGGTCGGGCACGATGTAGTCGAGCAGCCGCTGGTAGTGGGTCACGACGACGATCGCGCGAGCCGGGCTGCGCATCGCGTTCACGCCCGCGGCCACGATCTTGAGCGCATCGATGTCGAGGCCGGAGTCGGTCTCGTCGAGCACCGCGAGCTTCGGCTCGAGCAGCGCCATCTGAAAGATCTCGTTGCGCTTCTTCTCGCCGCCCGAGAAGCCTTCGTTCACCGCCCGCTGCAGCATCGTCTGATTGATCTCGAGGAGCTTCGATTTCTCCTGGATCAGTTGCATGAACTCCATCGCGTCGAGCTCCGGCTGGCCGAGGTGCTTGCGCTTGGCGTTCAGCGCGGCCTTGAGGAAGTAGGCGTTGTTCACGCCGGCGATCTCGACCGGGTACTGGAACGCCATGAACACGCCTTCACGGGCACGCTCGTCGGGGTCCATCGCGAGCAGGTCGCGCCCCTCGTACCGGATCTCGCCGGTGGTCACCTGGTACTCGGGGTGCCCGGCGATGACGCGCGCGAGCGTGCTCTTGCCCGAGCCGTTCGGCCCCATGATGGCGTGCACCTCGCCGGTCTTCACGTGAAGGTCCACGCCCTTCAGGATTTCCTTGCCTTCGGCGGTTACCCGCAGGTCTCTGATATCAAGCATGTTTGTGGTTTCTCTGTTGAAATTCGAACTATCCGACCGACCCTTCCAGCGACACCGACAGGAGCTTCTGCGCTTCGACCGCGAACTCCATCGGCAGCTCGCGGAAGACTTCCTTGCAGAAGCCGCTCACGATCATGTTCACGGCGTCCTCGGTGGCGATGCCGCGCTGGCGGCAGTAGAAGATCTGGTCCTCGCCGATCTTCGAGGTGGAGGCTTCGTGCTCCACCCGGGCCGACGTGTTCTTGATGTCGAGGTACGGGAACGTGTGCGCGCCGCACTTGTCGCCGATCAGCATGGAGTCGCACTGCGAGTAGTTGCGTGCGTTCTTCGCGTTCTTGCCGATCCGCACGAGGCCGCGGTAGGTGTTCTGGCCGTGGCCGGCGGAAATCCCCTTCGAGACGATCGTCGACCGGGTGTTCTTGCCGATGTGGATCATCTTCGTGCCGGTGTCGGCCTGCTGCCAGTTGTTCGTGGTGGCCACCGAGTAGAACTCGCCGATCGAGTTGTCCCCCTGCAGGATGCAGCCGGGGTACTTCCAGGTGATCGCCGATCCGGTTTCGACCTGCGTCCAGGTGATCTTGGAGTTCCGGCCGGCCGCGAGGCCCCGCTTGGTCACGAAGTTGTAGATCCCGCCCTTGCCTTCCCGGTCGCCCGGATACCAGTTCTGGATCGTGGAGTACTTGATGGTCGCGTCGTCGAGCGCGACGAGCTCGACGACGGCGGCGTGCAGCTGGTTCTCGTCGCGCATCGGCGCCGTGCAGCCTTCGAGGTAGCTGACCTGGGAGCCCTCCTCGGCGATGATCAGCGTCCGCTCGAACTGGCCGGTGTCTTTCGCGTTGATGCGGAAGTAGGTCGACAGCTCCATCGGGCACCGGACGCCCTTCGGGATGTAGACGAACGACCCGTCGCTGAAGACCGCCGAGTTGAGCGCGGCGAAGAAATTGTCGGAGTACGGCACCACCGAACCGAGGTACTTCTTCACGAGCTCCGGATGCTCGCGCACCGCTTCGGAGAACGACATGAAGATGATCCCGTACGACTTCAGCTTCTCGCGGAACGTCGTCGCGACCGACACGCTGTCGAAGACTGCGTCAACCGCGACACCCGCGAGCAGCTTCTGCTCCTCGAGCGGGATGCCGAGCTTGTCGAACGTGGCCTTCACCTCGGGATCCACCTCGTCGAGGCTGTTGAGCGTCTTCTTCTTCTTCGGCGCGGAGTAGTAGACGATGTCCTGGTAGTTGATCGGGTCGTACTTGACGTTCTGCCAGTTCGGCTCTTTCATCGTGAGCCAGAGCCGGTACGCCTTGAGGCGCCATTCGAGCAGCCACTCCGGCTCCCCCTTCTTCTCGGAGATCAGCCGGACGACGTCTTCGTTGAGCCCCTTGGGGATCGTATCGGCATCGACATCGGTGATGAAGCCGTACTTGTACTCCCGGTTGGCGAGCTGTTCGATGGTTTCGGTGGAAGTTGACATTTGAATCTCTGATCCCTAATCCCTGATCCCTAATCGAATCCCTAATCCCTGATCCCTAATCCCGGATCCCTGATCCTGATCGAGAACGATGAGCGATCACCGATCAGGGATTAGGGATTAGGGATTAGGGATCAGGGATTCACACGCTGAACGAGGTGCCGCAGCCGCACGACGCCTTGGCGTTCGGGTTGTTGAAAATAAACCCCTTGCTGACGAGGCTCGTGTCGTAGTCGAGCGTGGTGCCGTCGACAAAACGATGGCTGCGCGGGTCGACGAAGACCTTCGAGCCATCGGGACCGTCGTAAACGTGGTCGCCGTCGCGAGGCGCGGCCTCCCAGGCAAACGTATAGCTGAGCCCGGAACAGCCTCCGGCCTTGACGCCGATCCGGAGCCCCCCTTCAGGGAACCCGTTTCTGGCGGTCATCTTCCTGATGAGTTGGGCCGCGTTCTCGCTGATCTGCACCATACTTGAGCGCTCTCAATCTCCGACCATTACAGTCGTAGTTTAGCAAAAACCGGGGAAAAGGACCAGAACATCGATTTGTCGAGGCCGGACGACTTCAGCAGGTCCAGCCAGCCGTACGATTCGTTCGCGTCGTCGCAGACCGCGCCCTCGCTTCCGACAGGCGCTTCGAGCGGACATTGAGCTCCTGCGGTGTCATTCCCAGGCGGACCGCACACGGCTCGTCGCCAGGAATTTCGCAAAGAACGCGAGGCGAATGATGCACCACCAGCCAATGAGCGCCGAGCGCAGAACCCGCGACCAGCCGATCCCACGATCTCAGTATTTTGGCTGCGTCGGATCGATCTCGTTGATCCAGGCCTGAACGCCGCCGGTGAGGTTGCGGGCGTTGCGGAAGCCCCGCGCCTTCATCATCTCCACCGCCCGGCCGCTGCGGCCGCCGCTCTTGCAGTGGACGACGATCTCGCTGTCCTTGTCGAACTCCCCCAGACGCTGGACGAACTGCGCAGCCGGGATCAGCTCTGCGCCCGGGATGTTGCAGATCGCGTGCTCGTGCGGCTCGCGGACGTCGATTACGCGCGGCGCATCGCCGCGATCCATGCGTTCCTTGAGTTCCTTGACGGTGATGTCCATTGAGTTCCCTGGCCGGCTGGCGACCGCAACGGCTGTCGAGGCCGGCCTCAGCCGGCCGGCGTCGCAATATCCTTCGTACGCGGTCAGTTCCCGGATCGTGGGGTGCTCCCCGCACACCGGGCACTCCGGGTCCTTCCGCAGCTTCAACTCCCGGAACCGCATCCGCAGCGCGTCGTAGATCACGAACCGGCCGATCAGCGGCTCGCCGATCCCGGCGATCAGCTTGATGGCCTCGGTCGCCTGGATGGTGCCGATGATCCCCGGGAGCACGCCGAGCACGCCCGCTTCGGCGCAGTTGGGCACGAGCCCCGGCGGCGGCGGCTCGGGATGCAGGCAGCGGTAGCAGGGCCCGTTCCTGGCCGCGAACACGGACGCCTGCCCCTCGAACCTGAAGATGCTTCCGTACGCATTCGGGCGCCCGGCCATCACACAGGCGTCGTTCACCAGGTAGCGGGCCGTGAAGTTGTCGGTCCCGTCGAGGATGACGTCGTAGGCCGACACCAGCGCAAGCGCATTCGACGCATCCAGCATGACGTCGTGCGTTTCGACGCTCAGGTGGGGATTCATCGCGCGCAGCCGCTCGGCGGCGGCCTGCAGCTTGGGACGGCCGATGTCGACGGTGGTGTACAACACCTGCCGCTGGAGGTTCGTGACATCCACGACATCGTCATCGACCAGGCCGATCGTGCCGACGCCCGCAGCCGCCAAATAGAGCGCAGCCGGAGACCCGAGGCCCCCCGCTCCCACGCAGAGCACGCGGCCCGCCTTGAGCCGCTCCTGCCCTTCGACGCCCAGCTCGGCCAGCGTGAGGTGCCGGCTGAACCGGACGAGCTCGTCCCGGGAGAGTTCCACGATCTGATGATACTGCCGCCCCCCGTAGCGCAGGCCTTTAGGCCTGCCCCAGGCCTTGGCCTGCCCCAGGCCTTTAGGCCTGCCCAAGCCTTTAGGCCTGCCCCGACCCTTTGGCCTGCCCCCAAGCCTTCAGGCCTGGCCCCAAGCCTTCAGGCCTGCCCCCAGGGCGGTCAGCCTGCCCACCAGGTCTTGCCCAGGCGGCATACAGGTGTTGAGGTTAGCGCACCTTTCGCCTAAACTTCGTCCAGTGGAAATCCTGACAGTCGCCCTTCTGTCGCTGACCCTCGGAGTCGCGCTGGGGGCCTTATGGTCGTCGTCGCGCGCCCGCGCGCCCCATGAAGCCGCGCTGCAGGAGCGGGCCGCGCTCGCGGCGGCGCTCGAGGCCGAGCGCCGGAGCGCAGCCGAGAAGGTCGCGCTCCTGAAGGACGCCGAGAGCAAGCTTCGCGACGCGTTTTCCGCGCTCTCGGCCGATGCGCTGAAGCAGAACAACGAGTCGTTCCTGCAACTTGCCCGCACGTCGCTCGGCGAATTCCAGAAGAGCGCGACGATGGACCTCGAGGGGCGGCACAAGTCGATCGAGACGCTCGTGCAGCCGCTGCGCGAATCGCTGACGCGCGTGGACAGCAAGCTGAACGACGTCGAGCGGGGGCGTGCGACCTCGCAGGCGCAGCTGTCGGAGCAGCTCCGCTCCCTGACCCAGGCGCAGCAGGGGCTCCACGCCGAAACCAGCAAGCTCGCGCGGGCGCTCCGTTCCCCGAACGCGCGCGGCCAGTGGGGCGAGATCCAGCTGCGGCGGGTGCTCGAGAGCGCCGGCCTGGTCGAAGGAACACACTTCGACTTGAAGGATTCGACCCAGACCGAGAACGGACGGCTGACGCCGGACGTCATCGTCAAGCTCCCCGGCGGCAAGAACGTCGTCGTCGATGCGAAGGTGGCGCTCTCGGCCTACCTCGACGCGATGGAATGCGAGGACGATGGGGAGCGCGACTCGAAGCTGAAGGACCACGCGCGCCAGGTGAAGGATCACGTCAACCGGCTGGGGAACAAGAGCTACTGGGCGCACTTTCAGCCGGCGCCCGACATTGTCGTGATGTTCGTGCCGGGCGAGTCGCTGCTGTCGGCGGCGATGCAGCACGACACGGCGCTGCTCGAATACAGCATGAACAAGGGAGTGATGCTGGCGAGCCCGCTGTCGCTGATTGCGCTCCTCAGAGCCGTGTCGTACGGGTGGCAACAGGAAACGATCGCGCAGAACGCGCAGGAGATCAGCGAGCTGGGCCGGAATCTCTACGATCGGATCGCGAAGCTGGCCGAGCACTTCGAGAACGTGGGGCGCAGTCTGGCGAAGGCGGTGCAGGCGTACAACGGCGCCGTCGGCACGCTCGAAACGCGTGTGCTGGTCACTGCCCGCCGGCTGAAGGACAAGGGCGTCACGGCGTCGGAAGAGTTCAGGGAGATCGAAACGATCGATCAGACGCCGCGGCTGCTCGGCGCGCCGGAGCTCGTGGGTTTGTTCGACGACGCCGCGGTGGAGGCGGAGATCGTGTCGGCCGCGCCGGCCGCGCGCGACGAACCGGCTGCCGTCGAGCCTATTTGATCAGCACGGTCAGCCTCACCGTCGAGCGGATCTCGACGGTGCCGGGCGTGATCGGCGGCGCCATGTCGGCGCTCGCCTCCATGGTCATCTGCCGCACCATCGGCCGCGGCGGCTCCGGGCCGGCGGCACCCTGTTCTTCGATCCGCTGCACGCGCACGATCTGGACGCCGGCGCCGGCCGCCGCCGCATCCGCGCGGGCGCGAGCGTCCTGCACCGCCAGCCGCAAAGCCTCGCGCTCCACCGCATCCTGGTCGCGCAGCCCGAACCGCAGCCCGCCCACCGCGGTCGCCCCGGAGCCGACGGCGACGCCGAGCACGTCCGCCACCCGAGCGATCTCGTCGACGCGCACCTCGATTGCGTTCCGGGCGACATAGCCGCGCAGAGTCTGCCTGCCGTCGCGATAATCGAATTCCGGATGCAACTCGTAGGAAGTCGTGCGGATGGCGTCGGCGCCGAGATTCATCCCCTTCAACTTCTCCATCACCGCGTTCATCGCGTCGGTGTTGAGGCGCTGGGCCTCTTTGGGATCCTTCGATCGCGACTCGGCGTTGACCATCACCCACGCCCGGTCGGGGGGCATCTTCACTTCGGCCTGCCCGGTCGTGACGATGACGGCGGGATCGGGTGGATCCTGCGCGAACGACTCGACCACGGCGAGCAGGAGACAAACAACAACGGCGAAAC